>NZ_JBIPCS010000004.1:0-507578 GCF_044005985.1 Flavobacterium sp. FlaQc-49
GAGCCAACCGGATCCGGAAAAGTTTGATTTGTTTAGAATTAAATAATAAGAAAGGAAGTTCTAGCATAATGTTTTAGCACGCAGATTTGGCAGATTGAGCAGATTTTATTTGATTTCGGATTGAAAAAGATAAAAATTGTACGCTCCATCTGCCGATTCTGCGTGAGCCAAAAGAACATAAAAAAGCGAACCAAACAGATTTAAAGACGTTTGATTCGTTTTGGATTAAAAGGTATAACAGGCGATTTTCGTATAATGTTTTAGCACGCAGATTTGGCAGATGGAGCAGATTTTATTTGATTTCGGATTGAAAGGATAAAAATAATCCGCTTAATCTGCTCAATCTGCGTGAGCCAAAAAATGCGAGCCAACCGGATCCGGAAAAGTTTGATTTGTTTAGAATTAAATAATAAGAAAGGAAGTTCTAGCATAATGTTTTAGCACGCAGATTTGGCAGATTGAGCAGATTTTATTTGATTTCGGATTGAAAAGGATAAAAAGAATCCGCTTAATCTGCCAAATCTGCGTGAACCAAAAAAACATAAAAAAAAACGAATCAAACAGATTAGAAAATCTCGTTTGATTCGTTTAGAATGAAGTATAGAAAAATTATACTAACTGTTTCAATGCAATTTCAAAAGCAGTTGCACTGATATTTGTTTTAGATTGACTTAAAGCATGCGCTTTTACAATCGCATTTTTTATAATATCTGAAGTATCATTGAAGATCGCCTCATCTGTCATTTGAACTTTTTTCTCCATGAAGTAAGCAAAAACTCTTGCCATTCCACAGTTTGAAATAAAATCAGGAATCAAACTTACTTTGCTGTCTACTTGCTCCATAATTGAACCGAAGAAAATTTCTTTGTCTGCAAAAGGTACATTCGCTCCACAAGAAATAACTTCTAATCCATTTGCAATTAAACCGTCAATCTGAGCTTGAGTTACCAATCTCGAAGCAGCACAAGGAGTGAAGATTTCCGCACCAATTGTCCATATCTTAGAGTTGATTTCTTCAAAAGGAATCATATTTTCGGCTACCAGTTTGTTTCCGTCTTTGTTTAAGAACAAACCTCTGATTTCTTCAAAAGAAAAACCTTCTTCTTTGATTAATCCTCCATCGCGATCAATAATTCCGATTACTTTAGCTCCCATTTCTGCTAAGTAAAAAGCAGCTGCAGAACCCACATTTCCAAATCCTTGAACGATTGCTTTTTTGCCTTTTACATCACCACCGTATGTAGTGTAAAAATGGCGAACTGCTTCAGCAACACCATAACCGGTGATCATGTCAGCAACAGTATATTTACGAGTAACATCAGGTGAGAATTTAGGATTCTCAATTACTTTGATAACTCCTTGACGTAATTGACCAATTCTGTTAATTTTATCAGCTTCGGTTGGTTTGAAGTGCCCGTTGAAAACACCTTCCTGCGGATGCCATACACCACATTCTTCTGTCATTGGGATTACTTCATGGATTTCA
This sequence comes from Flavobacterium sp. FlaQc-49, assembly GCF_044005985.1. Classification (NCBI taxonomy): domain Bacteria; kingdom Pseudomonadati; phylum Bacteroidota; class Flavobacteriia; order Flavobacteriales; family Flavobacteriaceae; genus Flavobacterium; species Flavobacterium sp. FlaQc-49. The sequence goes on from NZ_JBIPCS010000004.1 coordinate 1,487, forward strand.
TCAACATTTAGATCTCCACCAGTACCGTAGTAACTTTTTAATAAAGGCGAAACGGCTTTGTACCAACGTTGTAAAACTCCTTTTTTGCGAGGATCGTTAGGATCAAAGTTAATTCCGGATTTAGCACCACCAATTGCAGGGCCCGAAACGGAGAATTTAACTTCCATGGTTTTGGCTAATGATAAAACTTCATTCATGTCTAAGCCCTTTCTCATTCTTGTTCCTCCACCTGCGGCTCCTCCACGAAGTGAATTAATTACTGTCCAACCTTCTGCCTCTGTTTCAGAATCTTTCCAGTTAAAAACAATTTCAGGTTCTTTATTTTCAAATTGTTGTAATAAATCTTTCATTTTGTTGTCGTATGTTTATTTTGCGTAAAAGTATAAAATAGAATAATGCGAATAATGTATTTGGAGGCAATTTTATTTAAACAAAACAAGAAAGCCGAAAACGATGTAGTTTCCGGCTTTAAAATGGTATAAAAACTTAGAAATTTTTATTTCCCAAGTAAGTTGTTCTTTAAGGTTTCATCAACTGGTTTGTCTGAAAGCCAGATTCCGAAGAATGCTTTTTTGAAATCAAATCCAGGGATTTTTCCTTTCAAGACTTCATTTTTGTAAACATTTATGGTCTGGTCAAATGGATTGTAAGCCAATATAAAAACATCTTTTTCTGTAATAACATCGCTTAAAAGTTTTTTGAAATCCTCAATTCTTGGTCGTAATTCTTCGAAATTGTTCCCTGCTGATTTTTCAAAACCGGCATTCATTGCTTTAGTAAGTTTGTTGGAAGAAACCAATGAAGAAGTAATTTCTATTCGGATCGCCATTTCGGTATCACTGTCAATAATGAATTTGGGGTCCTGACTCAATTGAGATAAATATAAGGCTTGTACGTAAACTTCCGTCCACATTTTTGATCTCCCGCCTGCACCATTAAGTTGCAAAGATTTATTTTGAAAGTCTATTTTTCTCGGTACTGTAACACCATTAACATCTAACTGAGACTGGGCAGAAACAGTAGAAAATTGTAAACTTAAAAGTAATGTTAATGCTAGTAAAATCTTTTTCATACGCTATCAATAATTTAATTTTTGAGGGCAAAAATAACGTAATTTATAATTTTTGGCTATTTATGACGAATATTTTTTTTAAGGAAATTTATTTTACTGTATTTGTAGGGGATTCAAAATCAAAATAGTAAGACTTGTTTTACGTTGAGATAGGCGTTTTTACTGGGTTTGTGTTTTTGAGATTATAATAATTTAAGATTTTTGGAAAATGCCTTTTTTGATCCATACTTTAATTCTTAAATTTTGAAGAAAATGTTGAAAAAATGGGATAAGGAGGTTTAAAATTTAATATTTTTACGAAATCGTTATCGTGAATTGCGATAATATCTTAAAAAGATATGCATGCATTGTTAATTCGTATTTAAAAATTATCTTTGGAAGCCTTTCTTTGAGAAAAAAGCAATTAAATAAAAACACAAACAATACCGCCTAAACTGATGATTTGAATTTGGTTTAGTAAAAAGAATAAGAAAAAAACAAAAAAACAAGACTATGGATTTCAATCTTACCGAAGAACACTTAATGATTCAACAAGCTGCAAGAGATTTTGCTCAGAACGAATTGTTGCCGGGTGTTATCGAACGTGACGAAAAACAAATTTTTCCGACAGAGCAAATAAAAAAAATGGGACAATTGGGTTTCATGGGGATGATGGTTGATCCGAAATACGGAGGAAGTGGTTTAGATGCTATTTCTTATGTAATCGCGATGGAAGAGATTTCTAAAGTTGATGCATCCGCTTCAGTAGTAATGTCAGTAAACAATTCATTAGTTTGCTGGGGATTGCAGGAGTTTGGTACTGAAGAGCAAAAACAAAAATATTTACCGGGTTTAGCCTCAGGTGAAATTCACGGTGCTTTTTGTTTAAGTGAGCCGGAAGCCGGTAGTGATGCAACTTCGCAAAAAACTACAGCTATTGATATGGGGGACCATTATCTGGTAAACGGTACAAAAAACTGGATCACAAACGGAAACACTGCTTCTGTATATTTGGTAATTGCTCAGACAAATACTGAGTTGAAACACAAAGGAATCAACGCTTTGATTATGACCAAAGACATGCCGGGGTTTTCAATTGGTCCAAAAGAACAAAAAATGGGAATCCGTGGTTCTGATACACACTCATTAATGTTTAGTGATGTAAAAGTTCCTAAAGAGAACAGAATTGGTGAAGATGGTTTCGGATTTAAATTTGCTATGAAAACGTTAGCCGGTGGTCGTATCGGTATTGCTTCTCAGGCTTTGGGTATTGCTTCAGGTGCTTACGAACTGGCTTTGAAATATTCAAAAGAACGTAAAGCTTTCGGAACAGAAATCTGTAACCATCAGGCAATTGCTTTTAAATTGGCAGATATGGCGGTGAATATTGAAGCGGCTCGTCATTTGTGTATGAAAGCAGCCTGGGACAAAGATCAACATAAAAACTATGATGTAAGTGGTGCTATGGCTAAACTTTTTGCTTCGCAAGTGGCAATGGATACCGCTGTTGAAGCCGTTCAGATTCATGGTGGAAACGGTTATGTGAAAGAATATCACGTAGAACGTTTTATGCGTGATGCTAAGATTACTCAGATCTATGAAGGAACTTCAGAAATTCAGAAAATAGTAATTTCGAGAGCCGTTATCGCAGGATAATTTTTCGTAAATTAATTCATATAAAAAACCCTTTTGAAGTTCAGGCTTCAAAAGGGTTTTGTTTTTGAGGAAAAAATTTAACTACATTTACAATACTAGAATTTGTTGATTATGTATGAAGAATTAAAATATTGGTATTTGCGCGATCATAAATTGTTCCGAACTTTGAGCTTTGGACAGATCAAACAATTGTGTATTATCACCGGTTTTAAAAAAGCTTCCAAGGGAGAAATTATTTATTTCTCTTCATCAGAAGTACCCCGTATTTTTTTACTTAAAAAAGGAACTATCAAAATTGTTGCGGTTGATGAAGAAGGAAACGAAACGATAAAAGACATTATCCAGAAAGGAGATTTGTTTGGTGAGTTGACTTTAGAAACAGATGATAAAGACAACGAATATGCAAAAGTACTTTCTGATGATGTTGCCATTTGCAGTTTCCTGCTTTCGGATTTCGAAGATTTATTATTGAGGAATCCAAACTTGGCACTTTCCTATACTAAGTTTGTTGGTTTAAAAATGAAACGCATCAAAAACAGTTATGCCAATTTAATTTCGAAAGATGCCAAAACAAGACTGTATCAGTTTTTAAAAGACTGGGCAGAAAAAGAAGGTGTTGTTGACGGTAAATCGGTCGCGATCGAAAATTATCTGACCCAAAGTGATATTGCTCAGATTATCTGTACTTCAAGACAAACTGCCACGCAATTACTCAATGAGATGGAAACCAATCATCTTTTAAGTTATACCCGAAAAGAGATTATTATACAGGATATTACACAATTATAGATTATTTTACCTCAAGTGTAAATTAGCTGACATTTTGCTTTTTCATTCTTAAGTAGTTTTACATCATCATAAAAGATGAAAAACTATGGAACTAATGAAGAAAACACTTTTTATTCTATTCGTAACGTTTAGTACTATCGCTAATGCACAAAATACAGTTGCAAACACAGCAACCGATATTTCGCCCTTATTGATTGGAGAGAAAATTCCAAACCAAACTTTAAAATCAGCAGAAAACAAAGACGTTCGTCTTTCTGATTTAGTTGGAAAAAAGAAAACCGTTTTGGTTTTTTACCGTGGAGGCTGGTGCCCTTACTGTAATCTGCATTTAGCTAATCTGGCTCAGATAGAAGATCAAGTTTTAGCCGAAGGATATCAGGTTATTGCAGTAAGTCCTGATTCTGCCGAAAATCTGAAAATTACCGAAGGAAAAGATAAAGTAAAATATACTTTGCTGTCCGACTCAAAAGGAGAATTAAGTAGTGCATTTGGAATTTCTTACAAAGCTCCGCAAAACTATAAATCAGTTATTAACGTACATTCTAATGGGGTGAACAAGGACTTTTTGCCTGTTCCATCTGTTTTTGTTGTAGATACTGAAGGTGTTATTTTATTCGAATACATCTCTCCGGACTACAAAAACAGGATATCATCGGAATTATTACTTTCAGTTTTAAAAAACCTAAAATAAAATAAGATGAAAAAGTTAATTGTATTACTATTAGTTTTTACTTCGATTTCCTCTTTTTCACAAGAAGAAGCAAAACGAGTTTCTCAGTATAATTTAGAAAAAAAAGTAGCGATTCAAGGCTATGATCCTGTAGCTTACTTTGTGCAAAAAAAAGCGTTAAAGGGTAACAATGATTTCGTAACTTCATATATGGGAGTTGTGTATAAATTTATCTCGGCAGCGAATAAAGATCTTTTTATAAAAAACCCTGCTGTTTATGAGCCTCAGTTTGGTGGTTGGTGTGCTTATGCAATGGGAAGTGATGGAGATAAAGTGGATATAAATCCTGAAACTTTTAAAATCTCAAACGGAAAATTGTATTTGTTTTACAATGCTTATTTTAACAATACACTAAAAAGTTGGAACAAAGACGAGGTCAATTTGAAAGCTAAGGCTGAAGTTAACTGGAAAAAAGTATATAAATAGAAAGCTCATGAAAACGGAACAAATTGCCTGGATTTTACGAATAATTGCTTCGGCTATTTTATTGCAAACCTTATATTTTAAGTTTACTGCTGCGCCCGAAAGTGTGTATATTTTTTCGACTTTGGGAATTGAACCTTACGGAAGAATCGGATCCGGAATTGCCGAACTGATCGTTGCAATCTTAATTTTAATTCCTAAAACAACGTGGCTTGGAGCTTTAGGCGGATTTGGCGTTATGACAGGTGCTGTTTTTTCGCATTTATTTGTTTTAGGAATTGAAGTAAAAGGAGATGGAGGTTTTCTTTTTTCTCTTGCTCTGATTACATTAGTATGTTGCCTGATATTGCTTTATCAAAATAGAAATATAATTATTAACCTTTTAAAAACGAAATAATTATGCTACTAAAATCAATCAACCACAGTTTAGAAGAGTTGACAAATTTGTTGACTCAATTATCAGATCAATCCTACTCCAAACCTTGCGAGGCGCTAAGCAACTCGAGTATAGGTGAGCATACCCGTCATATACTCGAAATGTTTCAATGTCTTGAAAACAGCTACGATTCCGGGATTTTGAATTATGATAATCGAGAACGAAATAAAAGAATCCAAACCGAAATAGAATTTGCAAAACAGTCTATTTTGGATGTTAAATCCGGTTTAAGAAAAGAGAACAAAATACTCTACTTAGAACAAATGATTGATGGATTGGTGTTCCGAATTCAAAGTAATTATTACAGAGAATTGCTCTACAATTTAGAACATTGTATTCACCATCAGGCTTTGATTAAAGTGGCCGTTTTACCAATTGAGGATATTTTACTGGATGAAAATTTTGGTGTAGCGCGTTCTACCATAGCTTATAGAAATCAATGTGTACAGTAAGTTTTGTATCTCATAACGGAACGGTTATTATAACATCTAATCGGGATGAGCAAGTGATTCGGCCAAGTGCAATTCCACCCAGAACTTATACCTGTAACGGCAAAAATGTGATGTACCCGAAAGACCCAAAAGCCGGTGGAACTTGGTTTGTAGTAGATGCCAAGGGAACTGTTTTAGTGCTTTTAAACGGAGGAATCACCAAGCATAAAAAGCAGTTTTTATATCGAAAGAGCCGAGGGTTAATTGCATTGGATGTTATTTGCAGTGATTCTCCCAAGGATTTTTGGCAAGAGATCAATCTGGAGGATATAGAGCCCTTTACCTTGGTGTTGTATCAGGAAAAAAAACTATACGAATTGATCTGGGATGGGGTGACCAAAAGAAGAACCCAATTAGATGAAAATCAAAATCACATTTGGTCGTCCGTAACCTTGTATTCTGATTCGATCCGGCAGAAACGATCGGGTTGGTTTTTTGATTTTTTAAGAGGAAGAGAAGAAATTTCAACCGCAGATATGCTCGAATTTCACCGGAATACAGAAGACGATGATTCTGAAAATGGTTTGGTGATAAATAGAGAGAATACTTTAAAAACATTAAGTATTACTCAAGTTCTTATAGAGCAGAACAAAGGCGTTATAGCGTATCATGACTTAGTCGACGATAAGCAATTTTCTAACACATTTATTAGTATTTAAAGATGTCTAATATGAAATTATTCTATCATAAAATCACAAATTGGGAGTATTGGCCATTTCAGGTGTTATACATCCCCATTTATTTTCTTTGGGGCTTCTATGCAATCAAGGCACGATCTGTTTTTTTCTTTAGTGCATCAAATCCAAATATTAGAAATGGAGGATTTATTATGGACAGTAAAAAACAGATTTACGATTTGATTCCCAATAGGTATTATCCTAAAACGATGCTGGTAAAAGAGAATACCGATTTGGAGAAAATTGTTGCTGAGGTTGTCGAAAAAGGAATTTACTTTCCCTTTATAGCGAAGCCGGATATTGGTTTACGTGGTTCGGGGGTAAAAAAAATATACACTGTTTCGGAGTTGAAAAAGTATGTAGAAAAAGCCAATTTCGACTTTTTACTGCAAGATTTGATTTTGTTTGAAAATGAAGTAGGAATCTTTTATGTTCGTCATCCGGACGAAAAAGAAGGTAAAATTACCGGAATTGTTTCTAAAGAATTTTTAATTGTAATTGGAGATGGAGTTTCAACCATCGAAGATTTAATTCGCCAAACGCCAAGGTTTGAATTGCAATTGGAAGCTTTGCAGGAAGAATATGGTGATTTGTTGCAACATACTTTGGCAAATGGTGAATCCTTAAATTTAGTTCCATTTGGGAATCATGCCCGCGGAGCCAAATTTTTAGATGGAAGTCATTGGATTACACCCCAATTAACGGAGACCATGAATAAAATCTGTGCGGAGATTCCGGAGTTTTATTTTGGAAGATTTGATATTATGTACAACACTTTTGAAGAGCTGGAACGAGGTGAGAATTTTCAGATTGTCGAATTAAATGGTGCGGCAAGTGAGCCAACCCATATTTATGACCCGAAACATTCTATTTGGTTTGCCTGGAAAGAACTCGCACGTCACATTACCTATATGTATGAGATAAGTGCTGCTAATCATAAAAGAGGTTTTGACTATTTGCCCCATAAAGACGGTATGGAACAATACCGTTTGCATCAGGTTCAAAACAGTAAAATTCTAAATTTTTAAGGATGTTAAAGAGGGCGCAAAATATGGCTGTCGGATTTCTGGTAAGTTTTATCGGGTCAATTCCATTGGGCTACCTCAATTTGGCTGGTTTGGAAATCTATTCCAAATCAGGGCTTGATAATCTAATTTTGTTTTTGTTCGGTGTCGTTTTTGTAGAAACTTTTGTGATTTATTTTACACTGCTTTTCGCAAAACGATTGGTAGAAAACAGAAAATTGATGAAAATTATTGATTTTTTTGCAGTTGGTTTTATGTTTGTACTGGCTTATTTGTTTTACGCCAATTCAAATCAAACTACAGGAGTCAATGATAATCTGAATCAATACTTAATGTACTCCCCATTTGTAATTGGAGTTATTTTAAATTGCTTTAATTTTTTGCAGTTACCCTTCTGGACTAGTTGGAATTTGTATTTAGTGAATGCAAAATTTATCACTACGGAAAAGAAGTTAAAATATTATTATATTGCAGGAACTTTGGTAGGTGTGTTTTTAGGAATGTTAAGTTTGATTTTAATTTTGCAGACTGTTTTTCAAAAAGGAAATCCATTTTCAAAGTATGTAATGCCTGTTTTTATTCCGTTGTTTTTTATTGTTCTGGGAGGTATTCAGGTATTTAAAGTGTACAAAAAATATTTTAAATCAACCGCTTTGGAATTCTAGCTTCTAAAGCTAAAATTCTATTCATGAAAAAACTGTATTTTCTTCTTCTTCCATTTGTTTTGCTTTCTTGTAAATCTACTAATACAACTGTAGCCAATACAGCTTCAAAATCAACAGAGACTGCCTATAAGGTCAATCAGACCGATGTTTCGGATTTCTTGAAATATCTTTCTTCTGACGAATTAGAAGGTCGTGATACCGGAACAGAAGGAATTAACAAAGCAGCTGTTTTTCTGGAAGACTTTTTAAAGAAAAACAATGTAAAGCCTTATTTCAAAACCTATCGGGATACATTGACGAATTTTGATTCACCGGCTTTTAATATTGTTGGAGTTCTGGAAGGTACTGATCCTGAACTTAAAAAAGAGTTTGTGGTTTTGAGTGCTCATTATGATCACATCGGTATCGATAAAAGCAAACAAGGAGACAATATAAATAATGGAGCAAACGATGATGCTTCGGGAGTAACTGCTGTGGCCGAAATGGCAAAATATTTCAGTAAAACGAAATCTAATAAACGCAGTATTCTTATCGTGTTTTTTGCCGGAGAAGAAAAAGGATTGTTAGGGTCTAAAAGTTTGGTGCAGAAACTAAAAGTGCAAAACTTCAATTTGTATGCCCAGTTAAATATCGAGATGATCGGTGTGCCAATGAAAAGAGATTATTTGGCTTACATCACCGGTTTTGATAAATCGAATATGGCTCAAAAAATAAATGAGTATACAGGCAAAAAAACAATTGGTTTCCTTCCAAAAGAAGCAGAATATGAGTTGTTTTACAGATCTGATAACTATTCGTTTTATGACGTTTTCAAGAAGCCTTGTCAGTCCATAAGTACTTTCGATTTTGAGAATTTTGAGTTCTATCACCACCCTTCAGATGAATTCAAAGCGATGGATATTCCACACATGACTGCCTTCATACAAGAATTTCTTCCTGCCGTAACTAAAATTACCGATTCTAAAACACAAGAAATTACCATGACTAAATAACCCTTCTTTTTAAGGGTTTTGCTTATTTTTGCTTCATGAAAAATATTATTATAACAGGAACGAGTAGAGGTATCGGTTATGAATTGGCTTTGCAGTTTGCAAATGCCGGTAACAAGGTATTGGCTATTTCCAGAAAAGTACCCAAGGCACTTCTGGAGCATGAAAATGTAACGTGTTTATCAGTCGATTTATCAAACGAGTCAGAATTATATAAAGTGGAAGATTTTCTTTCATCAACCTGGAAGAAAGTGGATGCTTTGGTACATAACGCAGGTGCTTTATTGCTTAAGCCTTTCGCAGAAACCACACAAGCAGATTTTGAAAGTATCTATAAGGTGAATGTTTTTGCAGTAGCAAATCTTACCCGAATTTGTTTGCCTTTTCTTGGGAAGGGAAGCCACGTCGTAACCATTAGTTCGATTGGTGGTGTTCGTGGTAGTTTGAAATTCGCAGGTCTGGCTGCTTATAGTTCCAGTAAAGGTGCGGTAATTACGTTGACAGAGTTATTGGCGGAAGAATATAAAGAACAGGGGATTTCATTTAACGTATTAGCACTAGGCTCTGTTCAGACCGAAATGTTACAAGAAGCTTTCCCAGGATATCAGGCACCAATTTCGGCAGAAGGAATGGCCACTTATATTTATGATTTTGCCCTAAATGGAAATAAATACTTTAACGGAAAAGTTTTAGAAGTTTCTTCAACGAATCCTTAGATTTAATAAACAAAATTCAAATTCCAAATTTTAGTGTAGCTGGAATTTATAACTTATTATAGCCTTGAACGAAACTTTAGCCAGATATATACCGGAACATGCTGTAAAGCCTGTTTTTGAATTGATTGTTGCCAATCAGGTTCATCTGAAAATCGTAAATGAGCGTCAAACGCGTCATGGAGATTACAGACGAGGACTGAGTGGTAAACATGAAATCACGGTAAATGCAAGTCTGAATAAGTATCGTTTTTTGATTACGCTGGTTCATGAAATTGCGCATTTGGTCGCCTTTGAAAAGTTTGGACGAAATATAAAACCTCATGGAAATGAGTGGAAATATTCTTTTCAACGTTTAATGGTGCCCTTCATTCGTCCCGAGATATTTCCGGGGCATTTGTTACCGCTCTTAGCAAGGCATTTTAAGAACCCTAGTGCCAGTAGTGATACCGATACTACTTTGTCACTGGCTTTGAAGCAATACGATGCCAAAGATGATAAAAACTATGTTTTTGAGATCCCATACGGAAGTGTTTTCAGAATTAAAAACGGAAAGGTATTTAAAAAACTTGCCGTACGAACCAAACGTTTTGAATGCATCGAATTAAGTTCCGGAAAAACGTATCTGTTTAATCCAAACGCTGAGGTAGAGTTATTGCCGGGTGGCAATTAAATCCCAATAATTTAAATCCCAAATTCCAACTTTTAAGATTGGAATTTGGGATTTTTGTATTGTTATTTTGTTAATATGATTTAACCTTTAATAAAAGATTGTGGTAAAAAAAATACTAGAAGTATTAAATTCCAAAAAACATAAATCCCAAATTCCAGTTTTTAAGATTGGAATTTGGGATTTATGTTTTTTGGAATTTAAAAGAGTTTACCCTTTTAAATAAGCTTCTCTTACTTTTTTGAACAGATTAGACGAGTAAACAAATTTTACGATGTCTTTATTGTCTGTTCTGAAGATTTCTTCTTTTGTTCCCTGCCATGCTTTTAGTCCTTTTTTGAGGAAAACGATGTTCTCTCCAATTTCCATTACCGAGTTCATATCATGCGTATTGATTACGGTTGTGATATTGTATTCTTCGGTAATTTCTTTAATCAGGTTGTCAATCAAAGTTGAGGTGTTCGGGTCCAAACCGGAGTTTGGTTCGTCACAAAACAAGTATTTAGGATTGTTTACAATCGCACGGGCGATGGCCACACGCTTCTGCATTCCACCCGAAATTTCAGAAGGAAGTTTTTGATGCGCATCAACCAAGTTTACTCTTTCCAGAACAAAGTCAACACGTTCTTTAATTTTTATTTTATTGTCATTGGTGAACATTCTTAAAGGGAATGCCACATTTTCTGCAACGGTCATCGAATCGAATAAAGCACTTCCTTGAAAAACCATTCCAATTTCAGTTCTTAATTCTCTTTTTTCATCCGGATCTAATGCCGAATAAACACGTCCGTCAAATTCGATAGTTCCGGAGTCCGGAGTATGAATTCCTAATAATGTTTTTAATAAAACCGTTTTTCCGGATCCACTTTGTCCAATGATTAAGTTGGTTTTTCCGGTTTCAAAAACGGTCGAAACCCCTTTTAAAACTTTACTGTCACCAAATGATTTTTCTATGTTTTTTACTTCTATCATTATCCTAATAATAATTGAGTTAATATGTAATTAAAAAGAATAATACAAACCGATGTCCATACAAACGATACCGTACTAGCTTTACCAACTTCAAGTGCGCCACCTTTCATATAGTAACCATGAAAAGAAGGGATTGTAGCTAGTAACATGGCAAAAATCAAAGTTTTGATAAAAGCATAAGTAATATGAAAAGGAATAAATTCCATTTGAGCACCTTGAATAAAATCCTGACTGGTCGAAAATCCTCCATAAGCACAAGCAAGCCATCCGCCAAAAACACCCAAAAACATACTAATTCCGATTACGAAAGGATACATTAATAAGGCTACTATTTTAGGGAAAACAAGATAGTTTAAGGAATTAACCCCCATAACTTCCAACGCATCGATTTGTTCTGTAACACGCATTGTGCCAATACTGGAAGTGATGTAAGATCCCATTTTTCCTGCCATAATAACAGAAATGAAAGTAGGAGCAAACTCCAGAATTACGGATTGACGTGTAGCAAAACCAATTAAATATTTTGGAATTAACGGATTAGTTAAATTTAATGCGGTCTGAATGGCAACAACTCCTCCAATAAAGAAAGAGATAAAACATACAATTCCGAGAGAGTCAATAATTAGATCGTCTATTTCTTTGAAGATTAATTTTTTCATTACAGGCCATTTGGTCTGTTTGTTGAAAATTTCTTTCAGCATTAAAAAATATTTTCCTATTTGGGATAAATAACGAATGAGCATCATAGTTTTTACAAATATTGGCTAAATTAAGGATTAGTTTACAGTTTAGAGTTTCAGTTTAGAGTTTTTTAAGGTTTGGCTTAAAAAAGCTTTTCTTTCATTTTCTGTAAACGGTAATTTCTAATAAATTTAGCTTGTTCGGGAGTGACCAATAAAGGTGTTTTGGCAGTTTTAGCTTTCCAATACCCTTTAATATAATCAAAAAATAAAAGTGGTTTTTTCTTCATCATCGACAGTTTAGCCGATGCAATTGCGGTGATCCAAAAACCGTATCCAAGGGTAAAAAAAGCTTCGCCTTGTTTGTAGCGCGCTGTTTTGTTATAATTTGCCCCGGTTGGTTTAAGGTGTTTTACGTGTAGCGACGTATCTGTTACAACTTTCCAATTATAGAATTTACATAACAATTCGTCTACGGTGTCCCAGCCCATGGCAGGTTTTAATCCACCGATTTGTTGGAAAGTTTCTTTTCGATACGCTTTCAAGGCACCACGAATATGATCTTTGTCGGTTAGGTTTTCAAGTACCCAATCGCCATTTTTTTCGATGTAACAAAATCCTCCTGCCATTCCGATTCTTGCATCCGATTGAAAGTGCGTTATAACAGTTTCAAAATAATTAGGAGGAAAAATCAAATCACCATCTATTTTTACAATAATATCGTAATCGGAATCTAAAGTCTCAAAACCCTTTTGAAAAGCTTGAATTACTTTACTTCCGGGCATATGTATGGCATCTGAAGTTTTATTCACAACAGAAATAAACGGGTTTTCTTTCGAAAATTCTAAAACAATCTCTTCTGTTTTATCGGTAGAATTGTCATTTACAACCACCACCTTTTTAGGTAAAACGGTTTGCGAAATCAAAGACTGCAAAGTCAGACCAATAAGTTCTTGTTCGTTATGCGCGGGAATGACGATGTAATAATTCATATACTTTTTATAAAATTTCAAAATTTAAATTCCAAATTCCAACTGAAGTGAGTGAGAATTGGAATTTGGAATTTTAAAAATTTGGAATTTATTATCTATGCTCTTTCAGCATAAACAATATAATATCTATTGGTAAAACTGCGAAGTAGTGGTCGTATACCAAATTTCTTTACAGGATTAGTCCATTTTTGTCTGTCGATAATTTTCCAGCCTGCTTTTTCCAGTAACCAGTCCAGCTGCCAGTCTTCGAACTCGTGGTAGTGTCTGTCCCACATATCGGTTTTGCTACGGTATGCCGGGGAAAACCACAAACGCATTGGGATAGAAATTAGCAGTTTGTCTGATTTTATTTCGTTTAAAATAGTAAACGGATTCAATAAATGTTCGAAGATTTCGAATGCCGTTACAACATCCGTTTTTTCGTTTTTTAAAACAGTTTGGTCTAAATCTAAATCTTCTCCGGTAGTGTTTTTGACTGCAAATCCAGCCTCTTTCATGATTTTAGAAAAAGGATTTTCTACTCCTAAATCCAAAATTGTTTCAGCTGTAGTAATGTGTTTTTGTAAAAATTCTAAAGTAAGTTTGAATCTTTTATTTGGAAACGTTTTTTCGTACATTTTTTATTTTTTATCGGCAAAGGTGCAAATATACAAAGATATCTTCTTCTTTTGCGTTTTTAGCTGATACGAAAATGAAATGCCCGCATCTAAAAAGGAGGGCATGGAGTGTTTTTTGATTTGCTGTTTTTATTCTTTTACCGATATAAAAGTTTCTACCTCGGCAGCATCACCGTCATACTATTTTTTTCCGTGAATGGTAAAATCGGTTTTAATTATGTTTCTATGTGTTAAAATCAATTGAGTCCAAGGGGTTACAATTAATAACAATGTAAATTTAGAATGTAGTCGTGACAACCTTATGTCAAGGGTGTGGGAATGCTTTTTCTGCACGATTGAATGTATTCTTCAAAGGTGATTTTGTGGGGTTCAAATGTTTGATCCGTCACAAACAAACTTTCGATTCGGTCTAGACGAAAGGATCTGAATTCCTTTCTTAATCTGCAAAATGCAATGAGCAACCAATTTTCCTGAGTGGAGTAAATTGCAAAAGGTTCAATGATTCTTTGGGTGGTTTGGTTATTGTCGGGCGAAAAATAGCTTATGTTGACCAGGTTAAAATTGGTCAATGTCAATTGAAGGGTCGATAGATAATTGCTCGTGCGGTCGTTGCCAATATTTTGCCTGAACAGCACCCGGTTGGAAAGTAAATTAGCTTTGTCTTTGGTGTCGTTTCGTAAAACCGCTTTTATCTTATTGATAGCTCCGGAGTATTCTTTGACAAAGGAAGCGTCTTTGTTTTTCAGAATCAATTGTTCGGCTGTGATTAAAGCGTTGGCCTCGCTTTCGGTAAACATTACGGGCGGAATTCTGTAACCTTCCATTAAAGTATATCCTTTTCCTTCTTCTGTCACTATGGGAACACCGGCCTGTTCTAATGCTTTTATGTCACGATAAATGGTTCTGGTACTTACTGAAAATCTGGAAGCCAATTCTGATGCTGCTATAAGTCGTTTCGTTTGCAATTGTAAGAGAATTGCAGTTAGTCTGGAAAGTCGTTTAGTATCGTTATTGTTGTCCATTTTTTCTAATGGTTACTATTTGTAAAGTCTTCTCACAGCATTTTAATGAATTTAGATCTGTAATAAGCTGTGGTTCTTTTTTCAAATATAACAAAAGAATTGGAGGGTTATGCGAAAAATTGCCTGTTAAGAGGTATACGATAGGTCTTAAAATGTTTTTTGTTTGCTATTTTGAAAAAAGTATATGGAGTAAAAAGGGATCAAAAAATTGATGTTGTTGCACAAATGCATTGCTGTTTATTCGTGTTGTAATTGAAGTAAAAATTACGGCGTTGCTTTTGTTTCTTTTATGATTTTTTAAAGCGGATTTTTAGCTCCGAAATTCGGAATAATTTGAAGTGTTTTTTGATCTGTTTTTGTGAAATTTCTAAAGCAAGTTTGAATCGTTTATTTGATAATTTTTTATATATGTGGTTGTTTTTGAGTTGTTTAAATTGTCTTAAAATTCAAATTTTGAGATTTTTAAGCTTAAATTACCTCAAATTTTGAGAAAAATAGGCTGTAATTGTTTTAGTACAAAAATGAATTTGCAAGGTTTTATAAGGGGTGAGGGGGATTTGTGTGTAATTACCTAAAATATTAACATTTAATTAACTTTTTAACATAATTCTGTAAGATTATATTGTGTTAATTTGTTTCTAAGTAAGTTAAAAGCTATAGATATTTATATAAAATTAAGTTAATACTTATGATTTTATTTAACATTGTTTTAAAAAAATGTGAAATACAATATTTGTTCTTTGTGTAGTGTTACGATTTCAAATTATTTATTAAAAGTATAATAAAAGGAATGAATAAAAGATGTTTTTTAATACTCTTTTTAATTGTTTTCCTGCCATTCAAAATAATGGCGCAGATAAAGATAAGTGGAAAAATTAAAAATCAGAATAACAAACCGGTCGAATTATTAGAAATCCAATTTCAAGATAAGGACTCTGTACTAGTAAAAAGTGAGTTAACGGGGATTGATGGGGATTTTACAGTTACGATAGCTAAAGGAGAATATCTAATGCTTATAAAAGAATTTGGTAAAATGGTACACAAACAGAAACTTAACCTTGATCACGATTTAAATATAGGTGTAATTAGAATAGTTGAAAATCAGCAACGACTTCAGGAAGTTACCGTTACTTCAAAGAAAAAACTTATAGTGCGAAAAGTAGACAGGTTGGTTTTTAATGTAGAGAATTCTGTCTCTGCCAGTGGAGGTGATGCGATTGACGCTTTGAAAATAACTCCCGGGCTAAGAGTAGAAGAGGATCAAATTGCTATGATTGGCAAAAGCGGAATGTCTGTAATGATCGATGATAGGTTCATAAAACTCTCGGGAGAAGATTTGATTGTGTTTTTAAAATCAATTCCTTCGGATAACATCAAAAGTATAGAAGTTATTTCTAATCCACCTGCGAAATACGATGCAGAGGGCAATAGTGGAATTGTAAATATCAAACTAAAAAAGGCAAAAGGAAATAGCGTGAGCGGTAATTTAAAAACGTCCTATTCGCAAGCCAAGTATCCTTTAGGAAATTTTGGAGGAGGATTAAATTATCAAAAGGATAAAGTAACAATTACTTCGAATGTTAATTACAGCAATGGCAGCACCGCCCCATATCAGGAATATACAATATTTTACCCCAATTATACCTGGTTTGAAACCAACAAAGTAAGAAGCCTTCAAAACAGTTTGAGTGGAGGATTTACAGTAGATTACCAAATTAGCTCAAAGACCGTTATGGGAGTACAATATTCGGGAGTATTAAGCAAGCCTATTCGCAAAGGAGTAAATAACTCTTCGATTACCAATAATAACTTTGTTTTAGATTCTTTAATCATTACTCCTTCCCGTTTAGAAGTGGAGCGGAAAATGCATTCAGTAAATTTTCATACCATAACAAAAATCGACAGTAGCGGGACGCAACTTTCTGCTGATATAGATTATTTTAAATACACTTCGGATTTAAACAATAGTTTTAATACTAATACTTTTTTATCTGATGGAACAGAAATTGCCGGAAGGTATATTGCCGCAAATAATTTAAGTAATCAAAATATTGACATCTATTCTGGTAAAATAGATTATGAGTTACCCTTGAAATGGGTGAATCTTTCTTTTGGCGGAAAACTTTCTTTTATCAATAGTGATAGTAAAGTTTCTTATTTTAATACAACCGATTTACATCCCATTTTAGATTTGTCAAAAAGTAATCTTTTCGACTATAAGGAAAATACACAAGCGATTTATATTTCAGGAAATAAAACCTTAACTAAGAAATGGGAGCTGCAGCTGGGTTTCAGATTAGAAAATACACAAACAAAAGGATTTTCTGAAACGTTAAGCCAAGCCAATACTAACGATTATCTAAAGCTTTTCCCAACCTTATATGTAACGTATAAATTGGCTGAAGAGAATACGTTTGGATTTAACTACAATCGCAGGATCGACCGGCCAGGGTACTCGAAGTTAAATCCATTTAGATTTTATACTTCTTCTTTTAATTATACGGAAGGTAATCCTTTTTTACAGCCTTATTTTACTGATAATATAGAACTATCGCATACCTATAAAAATCTGTATACTTCTGTTTATGCGTATTATCTGAAAAACGGTTTTGACGAATTTGCTTATGTTTCGCCGGGTTCTGTTACGCAAGTTGTTCGTCCGGTTAATTTTTATTCAGAAAAGAGTATTGGACTGGTGGAGAGTTATACGTTTACTAAATGGAAATGGTGGGAGAGCAACAATCAGCTGAATGTTTATTATTCCAAAACGACTTCTGAGATTCCGGACATTGTTTCTAATATCGAAAATTGGACGTGCTCTTTTAATTCCACCAATGTTTTTGTTTTAAATAAATCGAAAACGATTAAATCTGAATTAAATTTTGTTTGCAAATCTCCTGCTGTTGTTGGGAGTTATAAGGCTTCAGGGTTTTATTATTTTGATACGGGTTTTAGTTTTTTATTTTTTAAAAAGAAGCTGCAAACTGCAGTTAATTTCATGGATGTATTCAGAACGCAAAAACGAATATTTGAACAAACGGTAAATGGTATAGCACAAAAGAATTTTGATTATCGGGATTCACAAAGAATAAGATTTTCGCTGGTATGGAATTTTGGGAAGTCGATTAAAGCACAAAAGAAAAAATTTAGTAATGACGAAGAAAAAAAGAGAACAAATTAATTTTTGAATTTAAACAATAAACATTTTGTAATTGGTAATGCAGAAAAATATAAAAATATACTTGCAAGGATACACCAAATCGAATCTAATGTGTTAAAACTTTGATTAATTAAAACTTTAATAATTTTAACCATGAAAAAGACAAAATTTTCAAAAAAAGACCAAGAAGTGCTTACTAAATCTTTATCGTTATTTCAAAATAACAGATTAAAAGACATCGTTGATTTATCAGGAGCGGTAGCACCTGGTGTAGGATTTTCAAGATCAACTTGGGAAAGAGTTAGAGAACCACAAGAGCCGGTTCTTAGTTAAAAACTTAAATACTTCTAATCATGAAAAAGACAAAATTTTCAAAAAAGGACAAAGAAGTGCTTACTAAATCTTTATCGTTATTTAAGAATAACAGATTGAAAGATATAGTTGATTTATCAGGAGCAGTAGGACCTGCTGTTGGATTTTCCAGATCAACTTGGGAAAGATCAAGTGAATAGAGACTCAATTTAATTTTTTGGAGGGAGTTCGTTTAACTCCCTCCTTCCCAAATAAAAAAATTATGGCAAATACCACTGAAAATCTAAAATGTCGTTTTGCAGTAGTTAAAGTTGCAAGCAGATGTAATTTGAATTGTACCTATTGCTATGTTTACAATCAAGGGGATAAAACCTACCTGACTCAGCCAAAAGTGATGAGCCCCAATGTTGTTAAGGATCTTATTTACAGGATAAAAGAGCATTGTTTACAACATGGCATAAAAAAATTTACATTTATAATTCATGGAGGAGAACCATTGTTAGCTCCTCAAAGTTTTTATGAAAATTTAATTACCGTATCGGAGCAAATCCTTAAGGATACAGATATTAAATTGAGATTTTCTATGCAGACAAACGGTGTTCTTCTCACAAAAGAATGGTGTGATTTGTTTAACAGACTGAACATTTCTATCGGAATAAGTATAGATGGCCCGGAAATATATAATGATATGTTTCGTATTTATCATTCCGGCAAAGGGTCTTATAAAGATATTGTTAAGGGAATTGAATTGGCCAATGTACACTTAGAAAGGCCTGTTGGGGTACTTTCGGTTATTAATATAGACATTGAACCAGAAATGCTATATGATATGTATATTTCTTTAAATGTATCGTCTGTCGATATTTTATTACCGGATGGCAATTATGAAAATATACCGGAGAAGCTTGCTATCGACTTAGAAAACAACAGTACTTTACATGCTGACTGGATGATAAAAATCTTTGATTTATGGTTTAACGATACTACAAATGATTTGAAGATTGGTTACTTTGAAAGAATTATGCTGAGTATTTTAGGTTATGATGTGTCAGCGGATAGTATGGGGAATAAAAATACAGATGTTCTTGTTATTGAGACAAACGGTGATATAGAATCTTTAGATGTCTTAAAAATATGTGGAGACGGTTTTACAAAAGGAGATGCGAATGTAAGTCTTACCAGCTTTGATGAGGCTTTACAGACACCCTTGGCAAAGATATACCAGTTAAGTCATAAGATTTTATCTCCGGTATGTAAAAAATGTAAAGTTAAAGAAATATGCGGAGGAGGTTATTTACCGCATCGTTTCTCTCATGATAAAGGTTTCGATAATCCTAGTATTTACTGCGACAGCCTTATGAAACTAATCGTTCACATTCAAAACAGTATTATATCAAATCTGCCTGAGGATGTAATACAAGATACGATGATTACAAAATTGGAATATAATAATGTAACAAGTATAAGCTAATTAAGATGGAAGAGCAATTTATAGACATATCGCTTGCACGCCATGCGTTATTATTTTCTGACGAAAGCTGTGGTATTTTTACAACGGTAGAAAATAAGTTTAATCATTTTTTAGAAAAGGGTTTTCTTAAATTCATTAAAGAGAATGATTTAGAAGAAAATTATAAGGAGTTAAATGCAGAAGAAAAAAAGAATTTGTTAAGAACTCCTGAGGTAATAAGTAAACTGTTGTGGCAAAGTAATTTTGATCAGAACCAGCTAAAAGTGTTTTTTTCTTATGCCATAGAAATGGAAGGCGCAAAGTTAAAGAAGAAATTCGACTACGCGGAGTACTCTGATAGCTCTTGGACGTTAGACGGATCATTCTTTATCAGCCACACAGGAAATGATAATTTCGAAACGTTCTCTACTCCTTATTTAGCAGACACCAAAATCCCGATTGATTGTTTTAGCGTGTACAACAGGATGAATGAGGAACATATGCCAAAAGAGTGGTTATCGACGACCTATGATTATGAAGAGGCAGAAAGTCTGACAGACAATCTAACGCAGATCTATAATGGTTTTGATCCAATAGTAAAATGTTTAATTCAAAAGCATGTATATGCCCTATTGTTAAGGAAAATACCGGAAAAAGAGAATCTCTTTACGTCGGGATCAGATGGGGAGTATGTAGGACGAATAGTGGTCTGTAATGGTCATACCGTTGAAGACAGCGTAATTGTAGATGCACTGGTTCATGAAGCAATTCATGGGTTATTATACATGATCGATGAGCTCAATGTTTGGCAGCCAAGTCGGGAAATCTCGAGTGAAATAGGAAGGACAGTAATTTCGCCATGGTCCAATAATTCAATAACAATCCGAAATTTAGTGCAGGCTATTTACGTTTGGTATGGTTTGTATCATTTTTGGGATAAATATGGAGTTCAGATATCTGAAACCTATAGAAATGATCGATTAAAATTAATCAGCAAAGGTTTCTTGTTGTTAGATCTTAATCCGTATAAAGGAATTTTAAATGAAAAAACATTTGCAGAATTATGCTTAATAAAAAATGGTTTCGCTTAAAAAAAATCCCCTTTTATTTTCAATTATCAAGTACAGATTGTGGACTCGCCTGTATGCGAATGATTAGTGAGTACTATGGTAAGGCTTATACGAATGAAAATTTTAACGATGAAGTCCAATACAATGGAGTTTCATTAAGTAAATTAGAGCTTTTTGCTTCGTCTCTTGGTTTTGGTACTCTGGTTGCCAAAACGGATTATGTCTCTTTGGTGGATAAGGCTCCCGTTCCTTTTATAGCGTTTTGGAATCAGAATCATTTTATAGTAGTATCAGACATTGCTTCTGACAAAGTTAAAGTGGCTGACCCGGCATTTGGTAAAACCACTTATTCCAAAGACGAATTTTTAAAAGGCTGGTCGCAAAATCAGGATGAAGGTGTTGTCTTGTTGTTGGAGGCTCAAGAAAATGATGACCAATTAAAAAAGAAAAAAAAGAATACAAGAGGCAATTTACAATACGTCACTCAATATTTAAAAAAGCATAAAAAAGAGTTGTTTTTAATTGCTATAACTTTATTTATATCTTCCTGCATTGAACTTGTTTTTCCGTTTTTTTCTCAAAAAATTATTGATAAGGGAGTAGGGCAAAAAAAAATAGATCTCATTTATTTAATTCTGATTGCTCAAATAGTCTTATTCATTAGTAGAGTGGGTTTGGAGTTTTACAGATCTTGGCTTTTTATTCATATAAGCAGTAGAATAAGTTTGTCTATCATTTCTGACTTCCTTGTCAAATTAATGAAGTTGCCACTAAAGTTTTTTAACAGTAAAAACATTGGTGATCTGGTACAACGAATTAACGATCATAAGCGGATTGAAGCTTTTCTGTCGAAAGATCTTATACAGACGGTCTTCTCCATTTTTACGATTGTCATTTATTCTTTTGTATTGCTTTATTTCAATTTAAACCTTTTTATAATTATTTGCGCCTGCACAACAGTTGAGTTGTTATGGATATTTAGTTTTTTTAAGAAAATTAAAATTCTGGATAAAAAAAGATTTTCATTGGATTCTAAAGACCAGAATAAGATTTATGAGCTTATTAATTCAATGCACGAAATTAAATTGAATAATCTGGAGGAAAAAAAACGAAACGAGTGGCAGAAGATACAAACGAATATTTATTTAAATAATATTGATAAACTTAAGATCAATCAGCAATACGAGAGTTATAGGTTTATTAGTTTTCTTCAGACGATATTAGTTGTGTTTGTGTCTGCAATCGCAGTTATGGACGGAACTCTGACTATTGGAAGTATGTTGGCCGTTATGTATGTAATAGGAGGGTTGAATACGCCTATAAGCCAATTGATAAATTTTGTGATGCAGTATCAATTAGTGAAAGTAAGTTTTGAAAGACTCAATGAGATTCACAACAAACCGGATGAGGAGAATAAAAGCGGCATTGTAAAGCTTGATGGAATAGAGGATATCAATATAAAAAACGTGAGTTTTTCTTATGATAATTCGAATTACATTCTGAGAGATATTACCTTAAAAATTCCAAAAGGAAAAACGACCGCCATTGTTGGTGTAAGTGGCAGTGGAAAGACTACCCTGTTAAAATTACTTCTTAAATTTTATAAACCACAACAAGGTGATTTGTTTTTGCATGAAACAGCACTCGAAGAAGTTGATAACAAATTATGGCGAAATAAATGTGGCGTAATCCTGCAGGATAGTTTTATCTTTTCGGACACTATTTCGTATAATATTTCTTTAGAAGAAAATCCAAATCACGAAAAACTAGTAAATGCGGTTAAACTTTCAAATATAGAAGACTTTATAGACAAACTACCTCTTAAATTAAATACGCTTATCGGGACAGAGGGGGTTGGTATTAGTCATGGGCAACGCCAGCGTATATTAATTGCCAGAGCGATTTATAAAAATCCGGATTATTTGTTTTTTGACGAAGCAACGAATTCATTAGATGCAAAAAACGAAAGAATAATTGTTGAAAATATAGACTCTTTTTTTAAAAATAAAACAATGATTGTAGTCGCACACAGGTTATCTACTGTAAAAAATGCAGATCAAATAGTCGTATTAGACAACGGAAAAATGATTGAAATCGGGACTCATAATGAATTGATTAAAAATAGAGGGAAATACTTTGAATTGATACAAAACCAATTAGAATTAGGAGAGTGATGAAAAAAGAGGAAAATGATATTTTCGGTAAAATACCCAATAAACTAACTTTTGTGGGGATCGTTATTTGTGTCTTAAGTATAATTTCTTTACTCTTCGCGATTAAAGTTTTGTTTTATTGATTTGCAAAACAGTTAGTTAAAAGAGCGAATCAGGAGTGTGATTAATCCGGGTTAGCTATATCTCAGTATTCGATATAAAAGAGCCCGTTAAACTAAGAAAAGTGAAACGGGCTTCTGATAATTTTTGGATATAATTAATATCGATACACAAATGCATTAACGTTCATTCCTGCTCCAACTGAAGCAAAGATTACCACGTCGCCTTTGTTTATTTCATGATTTTCTATTTTTCCTTGTATCAAAAGATCATAGAGTGTAGGTACAGTTGCCACACTGCTGTTTCCAAGATCATGTATGCTCATTGGCATGATGTCTTTGGGAGCTGTTTTGTCGTATAATTTGTAAAAACGATCTATAATCGCTTCGTCCATTTTTTCGTTTGCTTGGTGAATCAGGATTTTTTTAACGTCATCAATGGCAATACCGCTTTTATCTAAACAGCTTTTCATGGCACAGGGTACCTGACTTAGAGCAAATTCATAAATTTTACGGCCATACATTTTAATGTATTTAATGTCCGGATCTAAATCAGCATTGTATGATTTTCCAAAGTATAAAAAATTGGCTTCATCGTTAGCAAAAGTAGCACTTTCGTAAGATAGCAATCCCGTTTCATCATCAGAAGCTTCCAGGATTGAAACTCCTGCACCGTCAGAGTAAATCATCGAGTCACGGTCATGATCGTCAACCACTCTTGATAAAGTTTCTGCACCAATTACCATTACGCGTTTTGCCATACCGGATTTGATAAAAGCATTGGCTTGAAGTACGCCTTCAATCCAGCCCGGACATCCAAAAAGAATATCGTAGGCAACACATTTTGAGTTTTTAATTCCTAATTTATTTTTTACACGTGTCGCTAAACTTGGTAAAATATCCGTTTGGTGTGTTCCGGATTTTACGTCACCAAAATTATGCGCAAAGATGATATAGTCTAAAGTTTCAGGATCGATCTTAGCATTTTCAATGGCTCTTTCAGCAGCAAAAAACGCTAAATCTGATGAGGTATGTTGATCTTCAGCATAACGGCGGTTTTCGATTCCCGTTATTCCTTTAAATTTTTTAATTACTACTTCATTTGGATAAGCAAAAGGAGTTCCGTCTTCATTCAAAAAAACATGTTTGTCAAAGTCTGTATTGCTTACTTCTTTATTCGGAATGTAACTTCCGATACCTATTATTTTAATTTTCATTATTCCTTTATTAGCCGGTAAATTTATTGCTAAATTATAAATAAAATGATGATAACTATCATAAAACATACTATGCGTGCATATAATTATGAAATAAGAATTTTTAGCTCTAGTTATTGGTTATTTTATAATGAATTTTAGCTTTATATGAGATTTCAAACGTTTGCGATTGTTTTTTGGGCGTATTTTTATTTTGTAAAAACATTCTTATTTGTGTAGTAAAATAACAAGTTCTTTGTATAATGTTATAAAAATAATAAACCCGATAATTTTGAAGTTATCGGGTTTATTGATATGCCGAAAAATTATTTTTTTTAATTTTCCATATATGCTTCAATAGGAGCACAGCTACAGATTAGGTTTCTGTCTCCGAAGGCATCATCTGCTCTTCGAACAGAAGGCCAGAATTTGTTTTCAGCGATATATTCTAATGGGAAAGCAGCTTGTTCTCTTGTATAAGGGAAATCCCAAGTCTCTGTTGTTAGCATCGCTAAAGTGTGAGGAGAATTTTTCAATACATTATTGCTGTCTTCGATTGTTGCTGCTTCAATTTCTTTTCTGATAGAAATCATAGCTTCACAAAAACGATCTAATTCTTCTAAGTTTTCACTTTCAGTTGGTTCGATCATTAAAGTTCCTGCAACTGGGAAAGATACTGTTGGTGCGTGGAAACCATAATCCATTAAACGTTTTGCGATATCGGTAACTTCGATTCCTTTTTGTTTGAATGGACGACATTCTAAGATCATTTCGTGCGCTGCACGACCCATTTCTCCAGAATATAAAGTGTCGTAATGTCCGTTTAATTTTTCTTTGATGTAGTTGGCATTTAAAATCGCATGCTCTGTAGCGCTTTTTAAACCTTCAGCTCCTAACATCGAAATGTATCCGTAAGAAATCAAACAAACTAGTGCAGATCCCCATGGTGCAGCAGAAATAGCTGTAATAGCCGTTTCTCCTCCTGTTGGGATTACCGGGTTTCCAGGTAAGAAAGGAACCAATTGTGGTGCTACACAAATAGGACCAACTCCAGGACCTCCACCTCCGTGAGGGATAGCGAAAGTTTTGTGTAAGTTTAAGTGACAAACGTCAGCTCCAATTGTAGCAGGATTTGTTAATCCAACCTGAGCATTCATGTTCGCACCGTCCATATAAACTTGTCCGCCGTTATCGTGAATGATTTTTGTAATTTCCTGAATAGCACTTTCAAATACACCATGTGTAGATGGGTAAGTTACCATTAAACAAGATAAATTGTCTTTATGAAGAATGGCTTTCTCACGTAAATCTTCTACGTCGATATTTCCGTTTTCTAATGTTTTAGTAACCACTACTTTCATTCCGGCCATTGCTGCAGAAGCAGGATTTGTTCCGTGAGCAGAGGAAGGAATCAAAGCGATATTTCTGTGATCGTCTCCACGTGATTGGTGGTACGCACGAATTACCATAAGTCCTGCATATTCTCCTTGTGCACCAGAGTTTGGTTGTAAAGTAGTACCGGCAAAACCTGTAATAACGTTTAATTGTTGCTCCAGTTTTTTCAACATTTCCTGGTATCCTTGTGCTTGGTTAAGTGGTGCAAAAGGGTGAACATTATTCCAGTTTGGATTACTTAATGGCAACATTTCAGCAGCAGCATTCAATTTCATCGTACAAGAACCTAACGAAATCATCGAGTGATTTAACGCTAAATCTTTACGCTCTAACATTTTGATGTAACGCATCAAAGCAGTTTCTGAATGGTATTTGTTGAAAACATCGTGCTCTAAGAAAGCAGAAGTTCTGTTTACTGAATCCGGGAAATGATTGATTTCTGTTAATTCAGAAATAGTGGTAGCTTGTAAAGAAAGCGCTTCTGCAAAAATGGCAATGATGTCATTTACATCAGAAATACTTGTCGTTTCGTTTAATGAAATTGAAATTGTATTTTCATCAGCGTAGTAGAAGTTTACTTCTTTAGCTTCAGCAACCGCTTTTACTTTTTTAGCATCTGCTTGTACTAAGATCGTATCAAAGAAAGCAGAGTTCAGTTGTTGTACGCCTATTTTTTGTAATTCGTTTGCCAAAGTAGCTGCCGCAGCATGTACTTTGTCAGCGATATATTGTAATCCTTTTGGTCCGTGGTAAACCGCATACATTCCAGCCATAACTGACAATAATACTTGTGCAGTACAGATGTTAGAAGTTGCCTTATCACGTTTGATGTGTTGCTCGCGGGTTTGCAACGCCATACGCAATGCACGATTTCCGTTTGTGTCAATGGTTACCCCAATGATACGACCCGGCATACTGCGTTTGTATTCTTCTTTAGTTGCAAAATAAGCAGCGTGTGGTCCTCCGTATCCTAACGGAATTCCGAAACGTTGTGTAGTACCAACTACAACAGCAGCTCCCATTTCTCCCGGAGGAGTTAATTTTACTAAGCTTAAAATGTCAGCAGCAACGGCAACCTTAATTTCGCTTGCAGCAGCTTTCTCAATAAAAGCAGTATAATCATTTACTTGTCCGTATTTTCCAGGGTATTGTAAAATAGCTCCGAAGAATTCAGTAGAAAAGTCAAAAGTTTCGTGGTTTCCAATTACTAGTTCAACACCAATTGGAGTTGCACGAGTTTCTAAAACAGAAAGTGTTTGAGGTAAAATTTCTTCTGAAACGAAAAATTTATTTACATTGTTTTTCTTTTGGTCACGTGAACGTACATCTAACAACAGTGCCATAGCTTCTGCTGCTGCTGTTGCTTCATCCAGTAAAGAAGCATTAGCGATTTCCATTCCGGTCAATTCGATAACAGTAGTTTGAAAGTTTAAAATGGCTTCTAAACGACCTTGTGCGATTTCAGCCTGGTACGGTGTGTAAGCCGTATACCATCCCGGGTTTTCAAAAACATTTCTTTGGATTACAGCAGGAACAATCGCCTGATTATATCCTAAACCAATATAAGTTTTAAAGATTTTATTTTTGTTACCTAATTGTTGAATATGGTTAGAGAACTCATATTCAGTCATCGCAGGGTCTAAGTCTAAAGGTGCTTTTAAACGAATGTCATCTGGAAGGGTTTCGTAAACAAGTTGTTCGATCGATTCAACTCCAATTGTCTGTAACATGTGTTGAAGATCTGTTTCTCTTGGACCAATGTGTCTTAAAGCAAAAGCATCTGTTTTCATATAGTTGTAAAAGTGTTGTTTTTTTGTGGTGCAAAATTAAGTATTAATAATAATTTATTCGGTATTTTTAACTTCAAATTTTGTGAAATTTATAACTAATGGGTTGATTTCTTAATAATTGATTAGATTTGAGTCATGAAACTTATCAAACAGATATTAGATTTTTATTTAAACAGCAGCATTCATGTAGCTTTATCGTGTTTTGCATTGGTGCATATTACATTCCATGTCTTTCATATTCAGTACGATGAGCCGATGGCTTTGTTTGTTTTTTTCGGAACAATAGTGGGGTATAATTTTGTTAAATACGATGCTTTGGTTCGGGTGAAAAAAAATCCGATAGGAAGTCAGTTGAAAATTATTGCACTTTTGAGTCTTGTTTCGGTGGTTTTGGTTGGTTATTATTTTTTTCAATTAAAGCGAATTACGCAAGTTGTTTCGTTTGGAATTTTTGCGATTACCGCTTTATACACCCTTCCGTTTTTTCCGAACAGAAGAAATGCGCGAAACTGGGCTGGCGTAAAAATTTATATGGTTGCCATTTGTTGGGTGGGAGCGACTTTGGTTTTGCCCTTAATCAATGCTGAAATTCCTTTTACTTCTGATTTTTTTATCAAATGCATTCAGCGTTTTATTCTGGTTTTTGTTTTGATCTTGGTTTTCGAAATTCTTGATTTAGCCAATGATGATCCGCATCTGCAAACTGTGCCACAAACGATAGGTGTGAAAAAAACCAAAATTTTAGGGCTGTTATTGCTGATACCGTTTTGTTTATTGGAGTTTTTGATTTCAACCTTTAATTATCAAGATCTTTTTATTAATATTATCATGATCACAATGTTGTGTTTGTTCATTGTATTCGCAAACACCAATAGATCTAAGTATTATACTTCTTTTTGGGTAGAAAGTGTGCCGATTTTTTGGTGGCTGATGTTGGTTCTGCTATAAGCTTCAGTAGTTTTTTTTAACACGAATTACACAAATTATCACTAATTAATTAATGAGATTCTTGGCGGGGAATTTTAGCCGCAGATTAAAGGATTAAATGATTGAAAAAATCCGTGTAATCTGTGGTAAAAATAATTCATGCCAATTCGTGTAGTTCGTGGCGAGCTTTTAGCCACAGATTGAAGGATTAAAATGATTAAAAAAATCCGTGCTAATCTTTTTAATCTGTGGCAAAAATAATTCGTGCCAATTCGTGAAATTCGCGGCGAGTCTTTAGCCACAGATTAAGGGATTATAATGATTAAAATAATTCGTGCCAATTCGTGAAATTCGTGTCAAAAAATCTTCTGACGTGTACGTTCTTTTTGTTACAGGAACCTGTTTTCTGCGGTCTCTTTCAGGATTTTATTTCTGGCTAAAAGAAAATTAGTCAGATGCTTTTCGAGACATATAATATCAAATAATTCCCCGAAAATTCCATAGGGTGTTTCATATTGTAAATAGTCTTTCATGATGGTAACCTCGTTTTGTTCTTCAAAAAAATGTTGGTGTTTGAATGATTTGAATTTGCCTTCCTCCATTTCATCCAGAAAATAGTCATAAGGATCCATTTTTGTGATTCGGCTTTTGTGCGTCAGATAAAACCCGAAATGTTTTCCTCTCCAGGTAACGGTTTCATTGAAATTAATTAAGCCCGATGTAACGCCGGCAATGGCTTTTTCGTTTGAAGTTGCTGTTGATTTCTGATGCAAATCAATATCTCTCGCGGTATCAAAAACAATTTGTTTTGGGGCTTTTATTTTGGTGACTAAGTTTATTGTTGTCATTGTATTAGATTTTTTAATGCTTTTTCTAAAGTTTCAAATTCAAATTGAAAACCTTCTTCAAGCAATCGTTTCGGAATCACATTCCTGCTTTTTAAAACCAATTCCGGTTCTGTTCGGATAAGCAGAGAGCCCAATTTTAATAGCGATTCCGTTATTGGAATGCCAAATGGAGCATTGACTGCTTTTCGTAATAAGGACATGAAATTTTTATTTGTCACGGGTTTTGGAGCAACAATATTCAGTACTCCGGTTATTTCTTTGTCGATTATAAAATCTATTGCTCTGGCAAAATCTGTTTCGTGAATCCAGCTTACCATTTGGTTCCCATTTCCTTGTTTTCCGCCAAAGCCAAATTGGGCAAGGGTTTTTAGCGGCACTAATGCACCTCCCTTTTTTCCTAAAACGATAGAAGTTCTCAAAGCCGTTTTTAAGGTACTTGGAGTTTCGGTTTTAAAAAAAGCTTTTTCCCAGGATTGCGCCACATTCATCGAGAAATCATTGCCAATTTCGCCGTTCCTTTCGTCCATTTCCTTGTCTAAAGAGAAACGATATATGGTGGAGGTTGAGGAATTCAGCCAGTGTTTCGGTGCGTTTTTGCAATTTAAGACCGCTTTATTTAAAATCTTGGTGCTTTCAATTCGGGATAATAGTATCTCTTTTTTATTTTCTTTGGTGTACCGGCAATCAACCGATTTTCCCGCAAGGTTTATCAAAACGGCTGCGTTTTCGAGTTCTTTTTCCCAGCCGGAGAATGTCTTGGCATTCCAATTGACATATTTAATTCCGTCAATCGTTTTTGATTTCCCTCGGGTTAAGATTACGATTTCTCCGAATCTGTCTTTAAAATGATTTAGTAAACTCTGACCTAAAAAGCTGGTTCCTGCTGCGATGATTAATTTATTTCGGATCATTAGAAATTTAAAATTAATAGTAAAACAATAAGTCTGTAGACAACCCACGTGATACACAAGTAAGTCGGTAGTTGTAGTATTTTAATCCTTCTGTAATGTTCCATAAACATAATAAAAGCAGTAAGAACAAACCAAATTAAAGCGGTATTTACTGAAATAGTGACAACAGTCTGCAATGCCAGTATTGGAAGTAGCAATAAAGATCCCATTAAAGAAACCGTAATTAGATTCCCGCTATAATTGAGGATTGTTTTTCGGTCTGATTTCAAAAGAAACAAAGATTGAAAAAAGAGTTGTCCTATCGCTATCATAAACTCTCTTGTGATACTTGCTTTTGGCAAATTCGGAATCAGAAAAGTATAGTTGTACAATATGATTGTGGTCATAACAGTAGCAAAACCAATAAATAAAAATCGGTACTTATAATTGAAATTCGGTACACATTGTAACTTCGCGGCTGCATTGATTTTACTCGGAATAATGACTTTTCGATTATAAGAAACAAACGAATACAGTTTCTTCAAAAAGAATTTAACAGGTTTTATATTTCCGATTTTTTCAATTAAAGGAAAAGAGAATCCAAGGACTTTCAGTAGACTGTCAATTCCATAAAGCACCGTTTGATTTTTGTTGTCTATTAACGCAATCTCATTAGAAGCACGGTTTATGTCAACAAAAGTTTGTTCGTTTTCATCTAATTGACAATACGATTTACGACCATTTTCGTCCAGCATTTTTGCTTTTATAAAACCCGTAGTGTAAACTTGACATAACGGACAATCTTCGTCATACAGTAAAGTTTGGTTTTCCAGTGTTTTCATGACAGTTAGTTTTTAGTAAATCTGACGGGTGTTATAGGTCCCGCCAGATGTAAGGGTTGACTTAAGCTTTAAATACTAATCGTTCTTCTCTTGTTTCTTTTGCTTTTCTTTTCCCTCTGAAGAAAAAGTACAAATTGATGAATAACATTATACCTAAGTAAATAGAAAATCCGCCAATTTTATAACTTAAATTTTCAATTAATTCCTGGTAACTGTCTCTACTCAATTCAAGTTGTAAGATCATTAAAGCGAATCCAACATTTAAAAGATAAAAACCGGTTTCAAAAAGTTTATTGGTAGCCTGAGCGATATCTTCTCTTCCTTTAAAAATATCAAGCATAAAGATTTTCCCATTTTTAAAAAGTGTTTTAGAAACATAGTAGGTAAGGAATAATGCAATTGGCAAATAAATACTGTAACCGATTAAGATTTTTGTAGTTTCCATGAGAGTTAAATTTAAGGTGTTATTTGATTAGTTTTTGAATGTATTTGGTAAGAATTATAATATTGAGATAATGTAAAATTGAAATGATGAAAATAATGATCGCCGTTTTTATTCCGATGGTTTCAATAAGTTGTGTCGATGATGTGATTTTCTGCCAGGAAACTAAAGTCATGGCACAATAACCACTATTCAAAAGATAATACGCCAGTAACAATACCTGATTGATTTTTTGACAGATTTCAACATGATTCGGAATCAGTTCGCGGACATAAATGTTCCCATTCTTGTAACAGATTTTCCCAACTCTGAAAATGATGAAAATCGTGATGCTGAGGTAAATCAGATAGCCAGTAATGTTGAGATTCATGGTCTGTTTGTTTATAGTTATTGATTGTTTTAAACTTTCAGAAAAAAATGAAACTTTTAATGAAATTTTTTTATTTCATGATTTTTAAGACCAGACGACCCAGCCAGTTTTCGTTAAACTCTGTTATTTTATCCAGCATATTATCGGCCTTTAGCACAAAATCATACAATTTGTTGGTTTGATCGATAAAGTGTTTTTCTTCGGCAGTGTCTTTTGCTTCTATTGAGGAAACTTCTTTTAGGATTTTAAGAGCGGGTTTAATTTCTCTTTTACTTCTTTCTCTGGCAATTTTTACGGCCAATTCGTCCAGATCTTTTTCAGCAGTAAAAAATTCCCTTCTTTCTCCGGCTTTGTATTCTTTATATACAATTCCCCAATCCATTAAACCTCTTAAGTTCATACTTGCATTACCGCGGGAAATCTGCAATTCATCCATAATATCTTCCATAGAAACCGGTTCATTAGAAACCATCAGTAAAGCATGAATCTGTGCCATGGTTTTATTGATGCCCCATTGAGAACCTAAAGCTCCCCAGGTCTGTACGAATTTATTTTTTGCTTCTTTGAATTCCATAGATCAAATGTAAGCAAAAGTTTTTAAACTTTCAAAAATAATTGAAAGATAATTTAAAAATAGAATAGCATTGCCTCTTACAATGGTATCCTAACTGCCTTTTTAAAGTTTTAAAAGCACTGCTATTCTGCGATTAAGTTAGGAGTGTTTGCTTTGAATTCATTTACTAAACTATTTATCTCATATAGGTAAGAAGGGCTTTCATGACATTTAAAAGGACTCTTGGGGCATTTTTTAGCTCTTTCATGACAAAAAAAATTTGCCCCATGACATTTTTTTACACAAAGAACGACTGCTGTTATAGCTTTGATAGGGAATTTAAGAGATGGAGTACAGAATAGCGTTCCATTTTTATGCCCGTTTACTTTTCAATAAAGAGAAGAGCAGTCACTCGAAAGAAACCAGCTCCATTCTGAAAAGTTCTAATTAAACATGACAAAAACCAAAAACCAAACCAAAATGGAAAATTTAGTAACAGAAGATTATTTAGCAGAAGGAACTATAGGAAATGTTGGGATGCCGGGTGCTCCCATTGCTACGTTTAGTTTGATAGTAAAGCCATTGAAGAATTCTGTGACGGGTACCGTTATCATTAAACAAACCGTAGATGATGCTGAAAATGATATAGCCGTTGAGGTTAAAGGAAAAATCAATGTTACGCGATTAGGGCAATTCACAAAAGTAGTCAGCCTGCAAGGAAAGTACAGACAGTCGCTGGAGAAATCGGAGAATGACTCTTTTTTGGCTGATTTTGATGCCTATTTTGCGATTAATAACTGCTGGGACGGAACGGGAGGTTTTTCGTGCCATAATCACCAGATCGAAAATGAACCTGTTGCTTTGGCGGAAAATTTGAAAGAGGAATTTGGTATCAATTAAAAAAGATGCGCCTGATCATTTTACTGCGTGTAATGTGAATTTAAATAAATGTTTTGCTGCTTAATTATATCCCTAAATAAACCAAATCTAAACTGTGAAAAAGATGAAAAAAACAACCACAAAAATTATTGCTGTAGCGTTTACGGCAATAGTAATCCTGTTTTTAGGATGTAAAAAAGAGAAAGGCCTTTTGGCTTCTAATGATTATGAGTATTTACCACAAGATGTAAAAGAAACTTGTACGGTGTCTGAATCCGAGTTTAAGTCTTGGTTTGCTTCAGGTACCGTAACTGAAAACGGATTAGTCAAACCGGCAAACAGTGTATTGTTTCCGAGTAAAAACAATTGTGATTTTTATAAATGGTCGGAGCAGATGTTCTTATGGCTAACGTCTCCGGCTTCAGGAGGATATAACGGAAAAGGAACTGTTTTAGAATCTTCCGTATTCTACAATGTTTCACCTCCTGATTCCTTAAACAAACGTACGCTGACACAACACAAAGCCAATGAAGCGCTTCGTGCGGTAAGTAACATTAATCAAAGCGGACCAAACAGATTGCCTATTTTAATCGATAAAAATGGAAGAAGGTTTGAAATTGAAGCAGCGAAAAAGGATGAAAAAGTTAAAAACGACGTTAACAAATTAATCCAGTTCGATCATATTTCGACCAATGCCTCAGGATTACACTCTTTTATTGATACAAAAGGGAAAGTCATCAAAAATCCAAAACCTGTTATCGACAGTAAAATTAACCCGTCTGCGGTGGTACAGGAATTTAAAATAGGGGCAAAATCAATTTTTCTTGATTCTAAAGGTAGAGAAGTGCAGTCCGAACAAGGACAAGCAGGTTCTCATGGCGCTTTAATGGGAGAAAATAAATCATTAGTATATTATATCACTATGGTTAATGATGTTTACGCTTATTTTTTAACCGGAGTTAACGAGGGTAAATTAAACGGAAATCAATTTCCAACCACAGCCAGTGCGAGAGACAGTATTCTGGCCTATGCAAAAACAAAAGGCTGGGCCGCACCTCCTGATCCGGATGCCTTGGCAATGGAATTAAAAACGTCATGGGTAGAAGTCAAAGATTTACCAAACGCGGATACTTATGTTACGATAAAAGCGGTAATCCCTACTTATGATAAGTCCAATCCAAAGGTATGGGTTGAAAAGGGACAAAAAACAACAACATTAGCATTGGTAGGAATGCATGTTGTAGGAAGTGTAGCCGGACATCCTGAAATGGTTTGGGCCACTTTTGAACATGAGAAAAATTCACCAAATGATGCATATGCGTATCGCGACAAACAAAATAATATAAAACAGGTGCGAGCCGATACCGGTAAAGGATGGCTTTTTAATGTCAATGCCAATGATACAACAGGAAATCAAAACTTTCAAAGTATGACTGTTTCAGGTAATACGATTCAGGTAAAAGATACAACGATTAAGACTCCTAATGTAAGAAGAATTATGGCTTGGGGAGTGGCTTCTAATACCGTTCCTAACGGAGAAGATCAAACACCGGCTGATTCCAACAGTGAGATCATTTCCATAAATAATGCCGTTCGTAAGATGTTGGTAGGTAAAGATATCAGAAAAAATTATCTGTTAATAGGAGCAACATGGACTTTTGGAGGTACGGCACCAAACGGGAATGTTTACCCCTACGGAGGGACAGCTGACTCAATTCCTAATGGAGATGCAATTGGTACCGGACAGTTGTCTAATAGTACCATGGAAACGTTTGTTCAATCTCCATCAACGGCTTCGACAGACAGCACTGCAATCTCTTGTTTTTCTTGTCATAGTAATAATACTAGTCCTAGTCTGCAACCCAAAATCCTGAGTCATGTTTTCGGTGAAATTATACCGTTATCGTCCTCTAGTAAGAAAAAAATATAAGTGAAATAAAAATGGTATTGTCGTCAAAAAGCGATTGATCACCTAAAATAAGAATGGCAAAAAAAGCGAAGCAACAGTTTCGGTTTTTTTGCTGTTTTTGTCTTTCTAAATAATAAATCTCAAACACCAACAATTAACCTAAAAAAGAAGTATTATGACAACATTTTCATCAAGTCCGAATTTTGCGAATGGTTACCCGACACCGGGACCGCAAGATCCGACACCCCAAAAAGTTTTCGATCATATTTTTTTTCTTTCAGAAACAGATTGGAAAATAGCTAGAGAACAAGAGCATTTTGATTTTATTATAATTGGTAGTGGTTTTTGTTCTTTGGCTTTTGCTGAGCGAACTTTAGCTCAAAACCCAATGTCTAAAATTTTGATTGTAGAAAGAGGGCCTTTTTTCCTGCCGGAACATTTTCAAAATTTACCTATTCCTTATCAACATGTGTTAGGTGGATTGTCAGAAACATTTCCGTGGACACTTTCGAGTAAAACGGCAACACAACCTGCAGGGAATATCCAGTTTCAACACGGAATGATTCCTTTTTTTGGAGGAAGAAGTATTATGTGGAGTGCCTGGTGTCCAAGACCTACACAGGAAGAAATGCAATATTGGCCGCAAGAAACTATAGATGCTGCAAAAGCGCATTTTAAATCGGCAGAAATTTTATTAAATGTAGTGCCGGCCGATCAGATCGATAGTGATTTAGATCCTGCCGTTTTAAAACATGTTGCCTTGCAACGCCCTGTGTACGGACTATTACAAACCGAGCTTCAGGAAATGTTGGCTGCTAATTTAGGGAAAGTGACTTCAGCAACCAGAAGTATAGCAGCTCCTTTGGCAGCGGGGTCAGGGGTACAGGAAGGTTTAGATTTTGCTAAATTTTCTACCCCATCTGTAATGTTGGATCTTGCGATAAAACAATCTGATTTAAGTAAAAAAGGAGAGGGAAGTCCGCTGCAAATGGTAGGTAATTGTATTGTAAACCGCATTCATCAGCAAGACGGCGTTGCCACTGCTTTAGAAACTTCCAGAGGAATGGTAAACGTAGGTAATGCTAAAGTGATTTTGGCAATGGGAACACTTCCTCCGGCTACATTGATCTTAAATTCTTTTCCTCAGGTAAAAAGAGCAGGAGAACGTTTTACGGCCCATTTTATTACCTCTGTAGTAGCACGTATCCCGCGTAAAGATTATGATTTTGCGAATCAATTAAGTGAATTGGAATTAGCGGCGATCTATATGGCAGGCGTAAATAAAGAAAGTGGTATGCAATATCACGTACAACTTTCGGTTCTTTCAGATAAAAATCCGCTTAAGAATGCTCAGAAAGCAGCTCGTTATATGCCGGATGTTGTCGCTACTGCCTCTATGGCACAGCTTACAAGTTCTGAGGATTATTTGGTATTTGTATGTGCAGTACTGGGCGAAATGGATTTCAGAAATCCGGAGAATTACTTGCGTCTTAACGGGCAATCTGATCCTACAACAAATGTAACGTTGCAGGCGGTAGCCGGTGAAACAGATTTGCAGACTTGGGATACCATGGATCATGGGACTTTTCAAATGTTAGAAGAGGCTTTATCACCAAAAGGGCATACTGCTGTAGAATATTGGCACGGTAATGCAGATGAAGGGGTCTGGATGAGTGAGCACCCACCGGTTAAACAACGCAGAGTGGGCGGATTGGTTCATGAAGGTTCAAGTCTTTGGATTGGCAAAGGAGACGAAGGAGTTGTTGGTTTGGATTATCGTCCAAACGGTGTTGAGAATGTCTATGTGACAGGAGGAGCACTTTGGCCTGCAAGTGGTTCGTGGAATCCAACAATGACTATGGTTGCACTGGCTCAGGATTTGGCAGATAATTTGCACCAGGAGTCCCATATCAAGGTTAAAAGTGAATCTAAAACTTTTGTTTCAAATTAATCATGGAAAATCAAACCTTAAACGAACTCGATACCGATATAAATAATATACCATTAGATACTATTCCTGCCATGACAGTGGGAGATGTACTCGATAAAACAGATGGTGTATATTTTTGTATCAAGAATCACGATGCTGTCTTTTTGTGGGTCAATAAAGATTTTGCAGATTTATTAGGGCAAAAGCAAGAAGACCTTATCGGGACCAGAGATAGTCGTGCCGCACATGTGGCCCATGATAAAGAAGTTATGGAAAGTGGTATTCCATTGTTGAATTACTACGAGACCATTGAAATAACCGAGCCAGACGGATCAGTTGCCGACTTAGAAATCGTTACTCAAAAAGGGCTTTTACGGAAGAAAGGTGGCGACGAAATTATAGGAATCACCGTGTGTTTTTCTAAACGATTTCCTAACGCCAATATCGAGGCCGATCGATTGATTCGAAAGTTAAATATGGTTCCCACAGGAATCGGAGGATATTTAGCCCATGGACCCGAAAGTGATATCATCCTCCCGGAAGCAGCTTTACCGAAACGTTTTGATGGTGATCGTAGAGCTTATTCTACCAATTATTATCTTTTAAAAGAAGGTGAGGTGCTTAAAATTCATGCCTTGAATCAAGATGAGCAATGGTTTTTCCATCAGGGAAGCGCGATCAAACTGCATATATTCTCAGAAGAGGGCGTTTATTCTACGGTAACTTTTGGCAGTGATCTCGATCAGGGACAACTTCTAATGGGAGCTGCACCGCATAACCATTGGTTTGGTGCCGAATTAGTAGGCCCGGGTTATGCCTTATCAAGCTGTAGTCTTGCTCCTGCTTGGGATAAAAGTGATAGTTTTCTTCCTACTCCCGAACAAATTGAAATGCTTAAAATTAAATTTCCGGAGCAAGTTGAAATCATTAATAAGCTTCAGTAAAAGCATAAAAAAATGGAGCTATTCGCAATAGCAAACAGCTCCATTTATAGTAGTATAACTAAAAAACCGAAGCAATTGCTTCGGTTTTTTAGTTATCTTTTGTCTTCCTTGGAATAATTAGATTCTCCATCAAGAGGGATAGGATTTCCTAAAAAATGAGGTTCGCGATTTCTCAGAACATCAAAAAAGGATTTCACTATAGAAATACATTCTCTAAATCGGACATATTTATAGCCGCTATATTCCCCTTTGTTTGCAGAGAAACCAATTGATTTTACGCCAAGTTTGTTTCCAATGTAAATGGCTCTGTTCAAATGGTATTCCTGAGAGATTAAAGTCGCTTTTTCAACTTTAAAAATATGCTTCGCTCTATACATCGTCGAATACGTATCGAAACCGGCATAATCAACAAAAATTTTAGTTGTATCAACACCGTTTCTATAACAGTACTTTTTCATGACCGTTAATTCATCATATTCGTCACGTCCATTGTCACCCGAAAGTAAAATTTTGCTAATTCTTTTGGTTTTGTACAGTAGAATTCCGGCATCAAGTCTGTCCTTT
Organism: Flavobacterium sp. FlaQc-49; assembly: GCF_044005985.1. NCBI lineage: Bacteria > Pseudomonadati > Bacteroidota > Flavobacteriia > Flavobacteriales > Flavobacteriaceae > Flavobacterium > Flavobacterium sp. FlaQc-49. Next base: position 39,828 of record NZ_JBIPCS010000004.1, read on the forward strand.
AAATATTTACTTGGCTGATCACCATTAATCCCGGCACCAAAAACAATTCCAATGTCGTTTTTTGGTAATTTTTCTAAAGAGTGGTAAATAAGTTCTTCTGTAGTTGATTTTACATAGTAATTAACAGAAACAATCGCAACCAATCCTATAACAGAAAGGCAAAGGAATAATTTAAAATACTTTTTCAAGAGTAGCTATTTTTTAATATTAAAATTCCAGTCACAGCCTTAAACTGCGACTGAAAACGGAGAACTTTTTAAAGTAATCCCGCACGTTTCAATAAAGCTTCAGGTTTTGGTTCCTGACCTCTGAAACGTTTGTATAAAAGCATCGGGTGCTCTGTTCCTCCTTTTGAAAGTACGTTTTCTTTGAACTTTGAAGCTACTTCAGTATTAAAGATTCCTTTTTCCTGAAAATATTCAAAAGCATCTGCATCTAATACTTCGGCCCATTTGTAACTGTAATATCCGGAAGAATAACCACCTTGGAAAATATGTGAAAAAGCGGTACTCATTGCATTTTCTTTTACTTCAGGATACAATTTGGTATCGGCAAATTGTTCCGTTTCAAAAGCTTTCAGATCCGTAATGTTGGTCGGGTCTTGTCCGTGCCAAGCCATGTCCAATAATCCAAAACTCAACTGACGTAAAGTCGCTAGTCCTTCCTGAAAACTGGCACTTTCTTTTATTTTTTGAACATATTCAATCGGGATAATTTCACCCGTTTCATAATGATTCGCAAACAAAGCCAAAGCTTCCGGTTCGTAACACCAATTCTCCATAATCTGACTTGGTAATTCTACAAAGTCCCAAAAAACGGAAGTTCCGGATAGACTTGGGTAGGTGGTATTGGCCAACATCCCGTGTAACCCGTGACCAAATTCGTGGAATAAAGTCGTTACTTCATTAAAAGTAAGTAAAGAAGGTTTAGTTTCTGTTGGTTTAGTGAAATTACAAACATTAGAAATGTGTGGTCTCTCATTTACGCTGTCTTTTACATATTGCGATTTGAAGGAGGTCATCCAAGCACCGTTTCGTTTTCCTTTTCTTGGAAAAAAATCCGCATAGAAAATCGAAACTAATTTGTTTTCAGCGTCTGTTACTTCATAAGTGGTAACTTCTTCATGGTATTTGTCAATATCAAAGACTTCTGTAAAGGTTAATCCGTATAGTTTTTCGGCAACGATGAAAGCTCCGTTTAATACTTTTTCTAACTGGAAATAAGGTTTTAGCTTTTCATCATCTAAGTTGAAAAGTTGTTGTTTTAATTTCTCAGAGTAATAAGAGCCATCCCATTTCTCCAATTCTTCAATTCCGTCCAGTTCTTTTGCAAAAGCCGTTAATTCTGCAAACTCTTTTTGAGCGGCAGGCTTTGCTTTCGCTAATAAATCGTTTAAGAAAGTAAAAACTTTTTCCGGGCTTTCTGCCATTCTTTCTTCCAGAACAAAATGGGCGTGTGTTTTATAGCCTAACAAATTGGCTCTTTCGAAACGTAATTTGGCTATTTTTAAAACATTCTCCTGATTGTCAAATTCGTTACCCTGAAATGCTTTTGCGCCAAAGGCAATGGCCATTTTTTTACGCAATTCGCGATTGTCGGCATAAGTCAAAAACGGGATATAACTTGGGTGGTCTAAAGTAAAAATCCAGCCTTCTTTCTCCTGACTTTTAGCCAGTGATCGGGCCGCTTCAATAGTTCCTTCCGGTAATCCGGCTAAGTCACTTTCGCTTGTTAAATGCAATTCGAAGGCATTGGTTTCTGCCAAAACATTTTCGCCAAATTGTAAACTCAATCTCGATAGTTCTTTGTCGATTTCGCGTAATTGTTCTTTTTTGTCTTCGGCTAAGTTGGCTCCATTTCTTGAGAAACTTTTATATTTTTTATCTAAAAGTGTCGTTTGTTCCGGAGTTAGATTCAAACTTTCTTTTTGATCATAAACTGCTTTTACTTTAGAAAATAAAGCGGCGTTTAGCGTAATGTCGTTTCCGAAATCCGATAATAAAGGCGAAACTTCCTGAGCGATTTTTTGCATTTCGTCATTCGTTTCAGCCGAATTTAAATTGAAGAAAATACTCGAAATACGATCCAAAATGTCACCGGAATATTCCAATGTAAGAATCGTGTTCTCAAAAGTGGGTGTTTCGGGATTGTCTACGATAGCATCAATTTCGGCTTTGGCCTGAGCAATTCCTTCCTGAAAAGCAGGAAAATAATCTTCGATTTTGATTTGCGAAAACGGGGCTGTATTATGTCTGGTGTTGAAATATTGTGTTAAGATACTCATAGTACGATTTGATATTTGTTACACAAAGATTCACAAAGCCAACACAGAGATGCACAAAAAATAGATTCTAGGATAAGTTTAAAATGTTTTAGTGTGTCTCTGTGTTGGCTTTGCGTGTCTCTGCGGAATTTATTTTTTTAAACCCTCAGCAGCTTTATTAACGGCAGCTTTAAGTTCTTCTTTGTAAGAGATAATAGTCTCAAGAACCGCTTTGTCGTGACTTCCGATGATTTGTGCGGCCAGAATTCCGGCATTTTTTGCTCCATTTAGGGCAACTGTCGCCACAGGAACTCCACCCGGCATCTGAAGAATAGACAATACACTATCCCATCCGTCAATAGAATTACTTGATTTTACAGGAACTCCAATTACAGGTAACGGTGACATCGAAGCAACCATTCCCGGTAAATGCGCTGCACCACCTGCTCCGGCAATAATCACCGAAATACCGCGAGTGTGCGCATTTTTACTGAAATCAAATAATTTTTCCGGCGTTCTGTGTGCCGAAACAATATCAACTTCTACTTCTATATTAAATTGTTTTAGTATGTCGATGGCATCCTGCATGACTGGCATGTCTGAGATACTTCCCATTATGATAGCTACTTTGCTCATGTGATTTGTTTTTTTGTTGTGTTTTAAGTTAAAAGTTTCATGTTTCATGTTTCACGTTTTAGAGTGTAACTGAAAACTGCGACTGTTTTTTTGTTTCAAGTTTCACGTTCAGGTTTTTGTCTTTGTATAAAAACTTTTTTAGCTAAAGTTATTTGAAGAATTTATAAATCAAAAATAGAATTCCAAAAGCGACAGCAATATAACATAGTACTAAAATAAGGAATGCGATAAAGCTTTTGATTCTTTCACCTGGATATTCCGTACTATCTGTAAAACTTTTAAAACTGTCTTTAATCAAATTTGAATTACTATTTACGCTGCTGAGGTTACTTAAGAAGTCTAAAAAATCCATTTTTATATTTTGATAAAACTTAAATTCTTAAAAACTTAAATTGAAAACAGAGACCGTTTTTTGTTTCAAGTTTTAGACTGCGACTGAAAACTGTGTCTGTTTTTATGTTTAAAGTTTCACGTTTCACACTGTGACTGAAAACTGCGACTGTATACTCTCTTAACTAATAACCTTAATAGTATTCTTAACATCCTCTGCAATTCGTCTTGCCTCGGTCATGTCTTGATTTACAATCGTAACATGTCCCATTTTTCTGAACGGGCGTGTTTGTTTTTTACCGTAAATATGCGGTGTAACACCATTCCAACCTAAAATGGTTTCGATATTTTGGTAGACAACGTCTCCGGAGAAACCTTCAGCGCCGACTAAATTTACCATTACTCCCGCAACTTTACTTTCTGTATCTCCTAATGGAAGATCTAAAATGGCACGTAAATGATTTTCGAATTGTGAAGTATAACTGGCTTCAATAGAATAATGACCGGAATTGTGCGGACGCGGTGCGACCTCATTTACCAGGATTTCATCTTCGTTAGTTTGAAACATTTCGACCGCTAAAAGTCCAACGTGATTGAATTTTTCAGAAACATTCAAGGCAATCGCTCTGGCTTTTTCTGCTACTTTTTCATCAATACGGGCAGGGCAGATTACGTATTCTACCTGATTGGCTTCGGGATGAAATTCCATCTCAACTACCGGATATGTTTTTATTTGACCGGACGGATTGCGACAAACAATAACCGCCAGTTCATTTTTGAACGGAATCATCGTTTCTGCAATACATTCTACATTTGGTAAAGAATCCAGATCGGTACTTTTGCGAATCACTTTTACGCCATTTCCATCATATCCAAATTCAGTACATTTCCATACAAATGGTAATGTCAGATCGTTGATTCTTGATTTTAGACTTTCCAGATTCTCAAATTTTTCAAAAGGAGCTGTTGGAATATGGTTTGCGGCGTAAAATTCTTTTTGAATTCCTTTGTTTTGAATTCCTTTTAAAGTTTTTGGAGAAGGGTAGATTTTTAGGCCTTCATTTTCTAATTGTGTTAAAGCTTCCAGATTAACCAATTCAATTTCGAAAGTTAAAACATCAACCAGTTTTCCAAAATTGTACACCGTTTCATAGTCCATTAAATCACCTTTGAAAAATTGATTGCAGGCAATTTTACTGGGTGCTTCGTCACTCGGATCTAATACATAAGTTTGTATGTCAAATTTTCGGGTATCAAATAACAGCATCTTGCCCAATTGTCCACCACCTAAAATTCCTAATTTAAAATCAGAAGAAAAATAATTCATTGTTGTGTGTTTGTGATGCGCAAAGATACTTTATAATGATTGAATAGGAAAACGCTATTTTATTTTCGTTAAAACTTCTCTGGCAACGGCTTTATATGCTGCCGAATGTGCTGCATAATCCTTGTTTAGAATGATTTGCAGTTCCGGATGAATCCAGTCGTGATGGTTTCCTAAAACGTATAAAGTTCTGATGGAGTAGGCTTTTGCGGCTACTTTTGTGTCGTTTATAAGCCAGTCAAAAGAGGCTTCGATACAATCCTGAAGGTTTTCTTCTGAAAGTAAAATGCTGTTTTCGTTTTTCTTATAATGCGATTTTACTAAAAGCTGAACGATTTTTGCAATGGGACGAATCGCACTTTCGTCTTTTAAGATTTTAAGATTCGAACAGAAAAAATCAAGATGGGATTGCAGCCAGATCAATTCTTCGTAAGAGACAAACTCTAAAATCCAACATGCTTTATGATTGTTTTTGTCAAGAGGAGAAAAGCAGATAGAAAGCAATTCTTTGAATTGATCCTTGTTTTCTAAAACGTCCTGTGCGATTTTAAGCCGGTTTTCCCGGTAAGCTTTTAAATAGTTAAGTTTTGATTGGAGTTCAGAGGACATTTGTTTGGGTTTTAAATACGCAACTAAAATAGGTAATTTAGTGAGAATATCTCATAAAATTTGTAGGAATATCAGTCTGATGAGGTGAAGGCAAAGCAGTATCGATTATTGTACTATTAGATTGAAGTCAGGAAGCACGTTTTTTAGTCGCAATCAAGTCGTCATCGGGAGAAAATTTACAGGTTTCTGAGTTTGGTGTTTCGGTCTTTTATGAGGTGTTATGGTTTTAGATTTTACTTAAGGTTTTGAAGAGTAATCGTTTAATCGGAATCGAAATATTTCGAACTTAAAATTTGTAATTGGTAGGGGATGTTAAACAATCTGAAAAAAATTAACTCACCGTGTATTTTGATACTGTCCTTTGGTTGTAATTCTGTATCTTTGCGCATTATTTTAAATATGAAAATAATGATACAACTTCACGATAAACAATTTGTTCCGTTTATTTCGGCAAAAGAAATTGATTTTGCTTTAACGAAAATAGTTGCCCAAGTAGAAGATGATTTTGGAGATGATACGCCAATTTTTATTGGGGTTTTGAATGGCGCATTTATGGTTGTGGCCGATTTTCTGAAAAAATATAAAAGCCCATGCGAAGTTTCATTTATCAAAATGGCCTCTTATGAAGGGACAGAATCAACAAATTCTGTGAAACAAATAATAGGAATTAATCAGGATTTGACTGGCAGAACCGTAGTGCTTATCGAAGATATCGTGGATACAGGAAACACGATTGAAGAATTAAAGGTACTGTTTAAGGCACAAAATGTAAAACATTTTAAGATTGCCACTTTGTTTTTTAAACCTGAAGCTTATAAAAAAGACATTAAGATTGATTATGTCGGGATAAGGATTCCGAATAAGTTCATTGTTGGTTATGGTTTAGACTACGACGGTTTAGGAAGAAACCTGCCAGAAGTATATAAACTAGCCGAATAAATTTTAAAACACAAACACACAACTATATATTCATTTTAAACTTCTTTGAAAATAAGAAGTCAAGCAACACTCACACTTATTATGATTAACATTGTTTTATTTGGAAAGCCTGGAGCGGGAAAAGGAACTCAGGCAGAATTTTTAAAAGAAAAATACAAATTAACACATCTTTCAACCGGAGATATTTTTCGTTTTAATTTAAAAAACGATACAGATTTAGGTAAAAAAGCAAGAGTTTTTATGGATAATGGAGAGTTGGTACCTTGCGAAGTAACAACTGCAATGTTAATTGACGAAGTGAAAAAACATCCGGATACTGCGGGATTTTTATTCGACGGTTACCCGAGAACGCTAGATCAGGCGGAAGCTTTAGATAAATTTTTGCCAACAATTGGTTCAAGTGTTACCGCAACAATTGCCTTAGAAGCAGATGATGAAATTTTGGTAGCTCGTTTGTTGGAAAGAGGAAAAACAAGCGGAAGAGTGGATGATCAGGACGAAGAGAAAATTCGCGTGAGATATCAGGAATACAATGAAAAAACAGCTCCATTAATTGGATATTATAAAACACAGAATAAGTTTCATGCGGTAAACGGTATTGGAACTATCGAAGAAATTACAGAACGATTAACGTCAGTTATAGATAATTTGTAGAAGCTTTTTCCGGCTGTCGTTACATCCCGAGGGTTATTGGGATATAAAAAACTATTTTTCCATACCATAAAATGAGCTTCTTCGGGTTGCTGTTTTTTGGGAGGAAAAATTAGTTTTTTTTAGCTTTTAGCTTTTGACTTCCGGATGGTAACACAGGTGAACTGTAAATTATTATTTTAACGACTATTAAATAACGAATCAATTACAAATTGGAAATACTAATAATATTTTTTCTAATTCTATTAAATGGAGTTTTCTCCATGTCTGAGATTGCATTGATCTCAGCAAGGAAAAACAGATTGGAGACTGCAGCAAAAAAAGGGAATAAAAGTGCCAAAATAGCACTGGATTTGGCCAATTCTCCAAATAAATTTTTATCAACCGTTCAAATCGGAATTACCTTAATCGGAATTTTAACCGGTATTTATTCGGGTGATAAAATCACAATGGATGTTGAAATATTTGTAAGTGGATTTGGAGTTTTAAAACCGTATGCGCATTCTGTCGCAGTTGGTATTGTAGTAGTTGTTTTGACTTTTTTCTCTTTAGTTTTAGGGGAATTATTGCCAAAACGAATCGGGTTAAATTATCCTGAGTCTATTGCGAAAATGGTAGCAATGCCAATGAAAATAGTCTCGATTATTACAGCGCCATTTATTTGGTTGTTGACATCATCGACTGATTTTCTGTTGAATGTTTTGCAAATTAAACCCACAGCAGACGGGAAAGTTACAGAAGAAGAAATTAAAGCCATTATTAAAGAAGGAACCGAAGGCGGAGAAGTTCAGGAAATTGAACAGGATATCGTGGAGCGTGTTTTTCATATTGGTGACCGAAAGGTAAATTCGTTAATGACACACCGTAAATCGGTAGACATGTTGCCCTTAAATGCAGATAAAGCCAAAATAAAAGAGCTGGTTTTGCAAGACTTGCACACGGTTTACCCGGTATATAGTGACAACTACGATGATATTGTCGGGATAGTTACATTAAAAAATATATTCGCCAATATCGAAAGCGATCATTTTGATTTAGCGGCGATTATGATTGAAGCTCCTTATTTAATGGAGCAAACAACAGCTTACAAGGCGTTAGAGAATTTCAAAAAAACAGGAATTCATTATGCTATGGTTTCAGATGAATATGGTGTTTTTCAAGGTATAATTACCTTAAATGATATATTAGAAGCCTTAGTTGGTGATGCGTCTGATTTTTATAAAGACGAATTCCAATTGATAGAAAGAGAAGACGGTTCATGGATGGTAGACGGACATTATTCGTTACACGATTTCTTAACCTATTTTGAACTGGACGAATTAACAAACGATTACGAGGTAAATACCGTAAGCGGAATGATTATGACGGAACTTTCTCATATTCCAAAAGAAGGGGAGAAATTAATCTGGCAAAAATTTGTTTTAGAAGTCATCGATATGGATGGCGTAAAGATTGATAAAGTGCTGGTAAAAGCGCTAAAAGAGTAAAGAGAATTTGTTTTAGGTTTTATTCTGTTTCAAGTTTCAAGTTAAGTGTGATATACCAACTTGAAACCTGAAACTTTAAACTTTAAACTATACATAAACAAAAAGAAAATAGTTTTCAGTTTCAGTTTTCAGTCACATTTGTGCTGAAAACTGCGACTGCGACTGAATACTAAAAACAATGACAGAGGGAAATTTTGTAGATTATGTTAAGATATATGTTTCTTCCGGAAAAGGAGGGAAAGGATCTACACATTTACATAGAGAGAAATTTATTGAAAAAGGAGGTCCGGACGGTGGTGACGGAGGACGTGGTGGACACGTATATTTAGTGGGTAACAAAAGTCTTTGGACATTGTTTCACCTAAAGTTCGCGCGACACGTAAAAGCGGGTCATGGTGGTGATGGAGGAGGAGACCGTAGTACCGGTGCTGACGGAGATGATAAATTTATCGAAGTACCTTTAGGAACTGTTGTAAAAGATAAAGAAACGGGAGAAACCCTGTTTGAAATTACCGAAGACGGAGAAAAAAGAATCCTTTCTAAAGGAGGAAAAGGTGGTTTAGGAAACTGGCACTTTAGAAGTTCAACCAATCAGACTCCAAGATACGCACAACCTGGTTTACCGGGAGTAGAAATGGATGTTATTCTGGAACTTAAAGTTTTGGCAGATGTTGGTTTAGTTGGATTTCCTAATGCAGGAAAATCGACTTTATTGTCTGTACTGACTTCTGCAAAACCTAAAATTGCTGATTATCCGTTTACGACTTTGAAGCCCAATTTAGGAATTGTGGCCTACAGAGATTATCAATCTTTTGTAATTGCTGATATTCCGGGAATTATTGAAGGTGCTGCTGAAGGAAAAGGATTAGGTCATTATTTCTTGCGTCATATCGAACGTAACTCAACATTACTGTTTTTGGTTCCTGTTGATACACCGGACATTAAAGCGGAATACGATATTTTGGTAAACGAATTAACGAAATACAATCCTGAGATGTTGGACAAAGAACGTCTTTTAGTGATTTCAAAATGCGATATGCTGGATGATGAGCTTAAGGCGGAATTGAAAACAGAATTAGACGTTGCTTTCAAAGATATTCCTTATATGTTTATCTCTTCTGTGGCACAACAAGGCTTAACAGATCTTAAAGATAAACTTTGGAAGATGTTGAATGACTAAAAAGTAATACACTATTTAAAAGGTGTTCTGGAAACAGAACACCTTTTTTGTTTTTGATACTGTTAAATTCGTAAAAAAACGCCAATAATACTTCGTTCTACACAGTTTTAAGAACTTCAACGATTAGATAATTGCGAAAATGAGCTATATTCGCATGACTTAAAATAATTGACATGAAAAAAATAATTTTATTCTTGACCATGTGCCTAATGGCTTTTCCTGTAAGAGCTGATGAAGGAATGTGGTTTTTGATGTTTATCGAAAGATTGAACCATAGAGATATGGAAAAAATGGGCTTGCAATTAACAGCCGAAGAGATTTACAGTATTAATAATCATAGTTTGAAAGATGCTATTGTACAATTTAACGGAGGTTGTACAGCCGAAATCGTTTCTAAAAGCGGTTTGGTTTTAACCAATCACCATTGTGGTTATAATGCTATTGCAGAACTTTCGTCTGCAGAAAAAAATTATTTGAAAGATGGTTTTTGGGCAAAAGAAAAAAGTGCCGAGATGAAACCAAAATCATTATACGTTCGTTTCTTCGTTCGTATGGATGACGTTTCGAAAAGAATATTGTCTAAAGTTGATGATAAAATGACGGAAACGGAAAGAAACAAAATTATTCAACAAGAGATCGCTTTGATTGAAAAGGAGAATAATGAAGGTGGAAAATATACGGTTTCTGTTCGTCCTTTCTTTCAAGGAAATGAATATTACTATTTCGTTTACCAAGATTATACTGATGTACGTTTAGTAGGTACACCTCCTGAAAGTGTTGGTAAATTTGGTGGAGATACAGACAACTGGGAGTGGCCGCGTCAAACTGGAGATTTCTCTATGTTTAGAGTGTACGCAGACAAAAACGGAAATCCGGCAACTTATTCTAAAGATAATGTGCCTTTACAGCCTAAACATTATTTACCGATAAGTCTTAAAGGAGTTAAAGAAAATGACTTTGCTATGATTTTGGGGTATCCGGGAAGAACAAACCGTTGGATGCCGGCAGGTGGAATCGAGCAAAATGTAAAATTTGCTTACCCTGCATGGGTTGAAGGTGCTAAGACGGGAATGGACCAAATGAAAAAGTATATGGATAAAGATGCAACTGTTCGTTTACAGTATGCCTCTAAATATGCTTCTACAGCTAATTACTGGAAAAACCGTCAAGGAATGATTGATGCTTTGACTAAAGCAGGAACAGCAGCGACTAAAGAAGAGCAAGAAGATAAGTTTTATGAGTGGGCAACTAAGCCGGCTAATAAAGAAAAGTACGAGAATGTAATTCCGACTATTAATGAGTATTACAGAAGTACAAATGTAAAAGTAGTTCATGATAACTATTTAACGCAACTGATGCGTACTTCAAGTTATGCAAATGGACCTGCAAATTTAGGAAATGCTTTGATTGCTTACTACAACGAGAATGATGCTAAGAAAGCAGAAATGTTGCCTAAGATCAACGCAATGATTGATGGCATTTATGGCGATTTTTATGCTCCACTTGAAAAAGAGGTATTAACAGCACAGTTAAATTTATACGCTACTAAAGCGGCTGAATATGGTTTAGCTCCACAAGTAGCTAAAATGAAATCATTGAATAATGGTGATTTTACAGCAGACGTTGCAAAAGCAACTGAAACAAGTTACTTTACTTCTAAAGAAAAAATAGTGGCGTTTATGGCTGATCCAAAGCCATTGGCTATTGTACACGATCCGTTGTATATTATCTCTACTGATTTATTGACAAAATACCGTGCTAAATCAGATGATCAAGTAAAATCTGATGAGGCTTTTGCAATTGCTTACAGAAAATTAGTGGAAGGTTTAAGAGAATCTAAATTAAATACGATTCAGTATCCTGATGCCAATTCAACTTTGAGATTGACTTACGGAAAAGTTCGTGCTTTGCCGGAAGACAAACGTAACGATGCTAAAATCAACAATTATACTACCATGGAAAGTATGGTGAAAAAGTACAAAGCAGGAGATCAGGAATTTGATTTACCGGCAAGATTGTTAGAATTAAACAAAACCAAAGATTACGGACAATATGCTGATAAAGCAGGATACATGCCAGTAAACTTCCTAACCGATAATGATATTACAGGTGGAAATTCAGGTTCACCGGTTCTTAACGGAAAAGGAGAATTAATTGGTGTTGCTTTTGACGGAAACATTGAAGCTATGGCCGGAGATGTTATTTTTGACTCTAAATTACAAAGAACCATCAACGTAGATATTCGTTATGTACTTTGGATTATAGACAAATACGCAGGTGCCAAAAACATTATTGACGAAATGACGATTATTAAATAATTCGATTTTTTTATAAAATAGACCCGACAGGTTTTTAAAACCTGTCGGGTTTTTTGTTTTAAATAGGTGAAATAATTTCTAAAGAGTAAACTAAACCTAACAGGTTTTCAAAACCTGTTAGGTTTCTTTAGTTACCTTATTATTATTTGACCTTCACCCGAATCCCTTTAGTGTGACTGGTAAATTCCGGTGCATACATACTCTCGATTGTGGTAATGCCATTAGAAAATTCACCACTGTTATTGACACGGATATTATATTCTATTACGTAAGTCCCTTTGTTTATTTTGTCAAAAAACAAATGTGTTGCGGCGTCTTTTGTACTGGTGTAGTAACCCAATCCATCTCTGTATTGGTATTTTGAAAGCACATCGACAGGTTCAAAACAAGAAGCACGCATGTCTTTTAAGTGTACGAATTCGGTATCTTCTTTAGAGGTGATAAGCAATCTTACGGTTATCAGATCACCAATTTGTAATGGATTTTCAGCTGTTATTTTTTCGAGTTCATTTCCTTTTATAGTACTCTTATTATGATACAGTTCCTTTGATACGGATAAAACCGCTCCGGTATTGGTTTTGATTTTATCTAAGTCTTCAAAATATTGCCAGTAAATACCACCAAAACCGGGAACATTAGATTTGTTTTCAATTTTTACTGTAGTCATTTCTTTTTTGACTTCGTCTGCTTTCCAATTCAGTTTGAGGTAACCTGTTTCGGCTTCTTTTTCGTTTTCAGTTAATTTTTTGGTCATGATTTTTTCATCCCCAAGTGTAATAACAGTATTGTCTTTTACACTTAGCCAATCTGTTCCTTGTAACAATAAGGCATAAATTGCTTCGGTCGTAGATTTTGTTGTGGGCCAGTTTTTAGTCTGTTTGTTTTTTAGCAACCAGACTTTCATGGCATCGACAGCTTTGGTATCGTTGTTTATTTCGCTGAAAGCTTCAATCAATAGAGCTTGTGTTTCTATTGGTGCCTGATACCAGTACCAGCCCGATTTATTGGCGATCCAATACATTCCCCAATCTTCGTTGTTGGAGGCAGTTTCTTTTAGACTTTCGAGGATTGTTTCGGCAGCTGCTTCGTCTCCAAAACGGTTTAATGTTAAAGCCGCTAATCCTTTTTCATATAGAGAATAGGTTAGCCAGTTTTTTTTGGCGGTATCGAGATACATTTTGGAAGCCTTTTTTAAAGTATCTGAAAGCGGGTAGTTCTCTAAATAAAAACTTCTCGCATACAAATGGTGTAAATCAGCATTTGGGTTAATCCAAAGCAGTTTGTCGGCAGCTTTTAGATTTTTGGTTTTTAGTTTGTAATTTTCCAGAAACTGTTGGTCTAAATAGGGGATTGCTGTTTTTGCAATGGCATCCATTTTAGAAAAATTGTCTTTTGTTTTACTCAATTTAGATAAATGGCCTAAACCTGCCAAAATATGTCTGGTGATATAGTTGTTTTCATCACTTCCGTCAAACCAAGGGAATCCTCCTGAGCTCTTCTGTTTTTGTTTTAATTTTTTGAAAGTCGTTTCCTGAGACACTTTCATTTTCTCTAAATCAAATAACAGGGCTATATTTTTCTTCTTTTCGTCTTCACTTTGAGCATCATTAAACCAAGGCGTTTCGGCAAGTAGTATTGATTTTAATTCTTCATTTTCTTCTAATTTTGAATTGAGTTTTCTGTTTTTTCTCCAATTTTCAAAAACGGTGGCAATTTTGGGATTACTCGAAATAATCTCTGTCGCCAAAGCATTGGCATAGAATCGGGCGAAAGTTTGTTCGGCGCATTCATGTTCGTATTCCATTAAATAAGGAAGAGACTGAATCGCAATCCAAGAGGGATTGGAAGTGTATTCTAAAGTAAACTGATGATTTCTTAAAGTGGTCGAAGTATTGTTTTTAAGGTTTTCAAAAGTGTATTCTTTTTTAGAATTTTCACGAACCCAAATCGGAATACTTTCTGTAACCAGCATATTGTTGGTCAGAACAGGAAGAATGTTTTCTTCACCGTCAGAGAAGTTTCCGGATTTGGCCAAAATTTTATATTGAACCCCTTGTAATCCTTCCGGAATAGTTATTGTCCAACTTGCTGTCGTGTTCCCCAAAGCCCCAACGGAGAAGTTTTTGACGTTTTTAGCATTTAGCATTTTGGCATCTATTGGTTCCATGGTTGTGGCGTCAAAAAACTGTAAAATGGCGATTCCGGTTTTGACTTCATTCGTAATATTCGAAATCTTAGCAGTAAATACAATGGTATCTTTTTCTCTTAAAAAACGTGGAAAATTGGGTAATACCATCAAGTCTTTTTGAGTGACTACCATTTTTTCTAAGTACCCCGAAGCTGCCTCTTTATTATGGGCCAGTAAACGAAGTTTCCAACTTGTTAAAGCTTCCGGAGAAGTAAAGTTGAAATTTACATTCCCTTTAGCATCTGTTTTTAAATGGGGTAGAAAGAAAGCGGTTTCAGATAAATTTTTTCTGGCTTTTACTTGCGTTAAGGCTTCTAGTGCTTTTTTTGTAGTGATAATAATTGCACCGTTTGTTCCTTTAGTACCATAAAGAGCTGTTGCTTTATCTTCTTTTAAGACTTCCATTGAAAGAATTTCTGATGAATTTATATTTTTCAGGATATCTTCTGAGACTATTTCTCCATCTAGAATATATAGTATTTTTTCCTTGAGATCCCCTGCAGCGCCTCGAATTCTTAAGTTGTCTGCAGCACCTGGCGCCCCACTTATGGCAATTCCGCTAACGATTCCTGATAGTGTATCTAGTATTGAGTCTGAATTTTCTTGAATCTCTTCAGATTTAATTCTTGTAACAGAACCTGTAAATGATTTTTTTACTGTTTTCATTCCGAAAGCTGTAACCACAACCGCTTCTAATTGGTTCGAATCATTTTCTAAAACAATGTCGATATTTTTCTCTTTTGAGATTTTAATTGTTTTTGTTTTCAGGCCTATATAGGAAAAAACTAATTCTTCTCCATCAAGAGCTTCAATTTCGTAATAACCATCAAAATCAGATTCGGTACCTCTTTTTGTTCCCTTTACTACAATATTTACTCCTGGAACACCTATTTCGGTGAAGTCTGTTATAATGCCTGAAATTACTTTTGCGTTAGCGGGTTTTTTTGCTTTTTTACCTAGTTGTTTATAATATTGGTTACGCAGATAGGCAGAATGAGAGTTGTTGAAGTCAAATCCAAACCAGATCAAGCTGATCGATTCGTTATTGAGTTGCATTCCTTTTAAATAGGTGTTTAAATTTCGGAAATTGATTGTAGTAGTCTGAAAACCTAAACGTGATTTATTACTGTCGTAGTTATAGTAATCATTAAATGCCAGGTCCTTCCATTCTTTGGTGGTAAACTGATCTAATGAGCTGTCATACATGGAGGCTAAAATTTCAGCTTCTTTTCTGGCATTGTCTGTTTTTAGTTGAAAGGACCAATTTTCTGTGCTTCCGGGTTGTATTTTATTCCTAAAACTTTCAATTTTCCATTCCAATTTAGGTTTGGTGTTTTTTAGTACTATCGTTAGTGCGTCTTTGAAAGGTTGATTTTCAAAAATACTCTCGAATTTTATTTTAAGTATTTTTTCAAATTCACTTTTTAATGGAATTTTTAAAATGGTTTCATTGTTTAGAAGATGATTGGTTTCTTCAAAAAAGATTTGGTTATCATAATACCCCGATGTGACTATATAAAGTTCTGGAATTACCGATTTTATTTTGATCTGAATAAAGCCATCTTTTTTTGGATCTTCATTAATTTGTTGCGCTGTAAATAATTTACTGGGATTAAATTTATCAGTACTTTGCGTAAGTTCAAAATTTGTTGTGGTTTCAATTGGGTTGTTAAAGCTGTCTTTTGCGGCAAAGACAATTTTATAGCCTCCGGATTTATAATCAGAAATAAAATCCAAATCAATTTTTTTATTTATTTCAGTGTCGATGTTTTTCGAAAAAACTAAAATTTCTTTAGATTTCTCTGCTGTTTGTGTTGTGTTAATTTCATAGGGAAACAATTGTTCAAAATCCAGGTCGGAGATGTTTTCAATTTCCGGTCTTGTCCAAACTCTTGCTTTAAATTTATTTGAAAGCGGACGAACATAATATATTTTGACTTCGCCTTTTGTTGCTAAAAATTCACCATTTAAATTAGAACTTGTAAGTTTAATTTCGTTTTTGTCTTTGGTTTCTATTTGATAAGGTAGTTGTACGCCAAGAATTAAATCATGATATCCTACTTTTACGGTAGTTGATGCTGTACGTGTTTCTCCATTGATGTCTGTTACAGAAACGAAAATCTCATAATTGAAAACGGGTAATTTCTCTTTATTTGAATTTTCTGCAGGAGAAGCAATAAAATCAATAACAAATTTACCTGTTGCATCCGTTTTGACTTCCCCATCTGCTATTTCTTCATCGTCTTCACGTTCATAAGAATCATTGCTATAGTTTACATATCTCTTTATGTGGTAAGTAACGATAGCGTCAGAAATAGTACTTCCTGCAAAAGCTTTAGCGGTACCGTTTACTTTTATGGATTGATTGAGCTGATACGTTTCTTTTTTAGAATCAAAAGTTATTTCAAATTTTGGACGTTTATATTCCTCCACTTTAAAATGGATTTGAGAATATTCAAAATCGGGACTATTCCTTAAAAAAGAATTATTATCAGTTTTGTTAGTAGCTGTTTTCTTTTTATTATCAGGTTCTTCAGCGGTAATTTTAAAGTTACTGGTTATTCCATTTTTTGGTAAAATAAATTCTCCGGAGAAGGAACCAAATTCATTCGTTGTTACATCAATTTGTTTTAATTCTGTATCGTTAGCATCTTCAATAAGAATTTCATATTTAGAATTAGGGATAACACTTGTTATAGTATTGTTTTTTTGTATCGCAATTCCTTTGAAATAGACGGTTTGTCCGGGACGATAAATGGCGCGGTCCAAATAGAATTCTACTTTTCTTTTGGAGTTCTCTGTCTTCACTCCTGTGTAATAATTGTTGTGCTGGATATAATTTTTTGGAATCAGGAGTGTATCGTTATTCAGAGACAATGTAAGATCTTCATTGTAGTTATTGTTGTTTTTCTTGAAATAGGCTACTCCGTTTTTATCTGTTTTAGTACTAGATCGGGGAGATTTGATCACTACATTCTCTAAAGGTTTTCCACTTTTTCGATCGAGAACCTGAAACGTTTCTTTTGAATCGTTTTGA
Source organism: Flavobacterium sp. FlaQc-49 (assembly GCF_044005985.1). NCBI lineage: Bacteria > Pseudomonadati > Bacteroidota > Flavobacteriia > Flavobacteriales > Flavobacteriaceae > Flavobacterium > Flavobacterium sp. FlaQc-49. The sequence goes on from NZ_JBIPCS010000004.1 coordinate 56,790, forward strand.
ATAGCCAAAACAGAAAGATTAGAAACTGTAATGGTTTCGTAAGCAATTGCTTTTTTATCTTTAACATCAGATTCGCTTTCAAAATAAGCGAGATAAGTACCTGTTTTTAAATGTTTCAAAAGGACCTCTGTAGAATATTCAAAATGGTCATTTTTGCTTTTTAGCGGTTGTAATTCCGAAGAAACTGGTTTTGATTTTTTTATAATGGCGTCAACTAAACTATCTCTGTTTTTGTAAAATGTGTTATAATAGATCAATTGGTTTTGACTGATTTTATAAAATGAAACTTGCAGTTGTTCTACATTTTTGTATTCAATAAATGCTCTGGTAGTTTCATTATTATAAGTATATTTTTGAAGTTGAATGGTTAATGATTTAGATAAAATACTTTGTTTTTGAAGAAGAGCTGACTTGTAACTATTCGACCGATTATTAATTTTTAGGATACTATCCAGAATCAAAAGCGCTTTGATGTTATAATCCGGATTATCATTTTTAGATGCTTTTAGTTGTAAGTTAGTGGCTTTCTCTAATTGAATTTTTTGAACTAAATTTTCATTCTTGGTGCTTTTTTGAAGTTCAGTAAGCGCATTTGCATAAGCAGCGTCCGGTTCAAATATATAATTTTTGAAAAATAAGATGCGGTTAAATTGATTTTCATCTGTCGGATAATTCGCTTCTTGTTTTTGATACAGAGAAAGTACAAGACGCAAGCTTTCGTTGGTTACAAAGCTGAAGTTCAGTTTTATAAAGGGGTCAGATTTGCCTAAAAGCTCTTTTTTAAAAGGGGTGAAAACATCTTTGATAATTTCCCAAGTATGTATTTTTTTGGTGTAAAATGTTATGTTTTCCCTTAATACGTAGGTAAACAAGTTTTCGGTTTTAAAATTTTCTTCCGTGGAGTAGTCAAAAATCGATTCGTATTTTGTTAAAGTGACTTTTTTTAGTAAAGATTCATTTTCAAGCGTCTCTTTCATCGCTTTATCGATTTGATCATCAAAGTTTTTCTGAGTCCAAGTCAGAAAATCATCATCGAGTGTTTTAATGGTGGTTCGCTGTCTTATTTTATACTCGTTTCGTACAGCATAGTCAATCAAACATTTAGCATAAACTAAATTCAGAATAGCTTTAGAAGATGCTGTACTCTGATTGATTTCTGTTTTTAGATTGTTTATAATCTTTGTCTGCGCATTTTCTTCGAGAATCTGGAGGTATTTGGATTGATAAAAGAAACATCTTATTATTTGTACTTCATCTTTGTTGTCTACCGCTTTTTTATAGAGTTTAGCAACTTTTTCATTGGCTGATTTTATTTTGCTTTCATTTTCATAAGTTATCACATCATCCCAATCTTTCTCTGTTTGTTGTGCAAAAAGCGTTGTTGAAAACAATAAGAATACAAATAATATATTTTTCATAAGAGAGTTTTAATAGAGAGATGCTGATTTTGATGAATAGGTTGGGAGACTATTAAAATATTTTTCTCACAAATTAGTAATTTATATCTAAAAGCAAATGATACATTTTATATTTCCTTATTTTTGAAACATGAAACAACTGCTACTTCTATTTTTGCTTTCGCCATTAGTAATGTGCTCGCAATCTAATTTCGAAAAGGGAGAAAAATTGTTTCACGCAAAAAAATACGATGAAGCGCAAAATCTGTTCGAAGAGGTTTTGAAAAGTAAACCATCAGATACAAAAGTTATAGAGTATTTAGGTGACATTGCTTCTTATAATAAATCATGGGAAGAAGCAGTTGGATATTACAAAAAACTGAAAGAGTTAAAACCAACGGAAGCTAATTATTATTTTAAATATGGCGGTGCTCTTGGAATGCGGGCTTCAGAAGTAAATAAATTTAAGGCTTTAGGAATGGCAACCGAAGTGCGGGAATCATTTGAAAAAGCGATAGAACTTAATCCAAAACACCTTCAGGCTCGTTGGGGGTTAATCGAATATTATTTGCATTTGCCCGGTATTTTTGGAGGAAGTGAGACTAAGGCAATTTCTTATTCAGTAGAATTAATGCAATTGTCTGCGGTAGACGGATACTTGTCAAAAGGAAGGATTGAAGAATATTTTAAACGCTATAACTCGGCCGAAAAATATTATATGAAAGCGAATGAAATTGGTAAATCAAAAACTACGTTTCAAAAATTATATAATTTATATTTGAACAAATTAAAAGACCCAAAAAAAGCACGGGAATTAAAACAAAAATTTGAGGCCTAATAAATAGATCTTTAAAGTATTAGGATTCGGAATTTAAGATAAAATTGGAATTTAAAATGAAAACACATTTCATCGCTATAGGCGGAAGTGCCATGCATAATCTGGCATTAGCATTGCATAACAAAGGATATCAGGTGACGGGAAGCGATGATGCTATCTTTGAACCGTCAAAATCAAGGTTAGAGAACAAAGGAATTCTTCCTGCTGAATTAGGATGGTTCCCTGAAAAAATCACGGCGGATCTTGATGCGATAATTTTAGGAATGCATGCAAAGGCAGATAATCCGGAATTGCTAAAAGCACAGGAATTGGGTTTGAAAATATATTCTTATCCGGAATTTTTATACGAACAATCTAAAAATAAAACCCGTGTTGTAATCGGTGGTTCGCACGGAAAAACGACTATAACTTCGATGATTTTGCATGTTATGCATTATCATAATATAGAAGTGGATTATATGGTCGGAGCACAATTGGAAGGTTTTGACACCATGGTGCATCTTACTGAAGAGAATGATTTTGTGGTTTTAGAAGGTGATGAGTATTTGTCCTCTCCAATCGATAGAAGACCAAAATTTCATTTGTACCAACCTAATATCGCTTTGATTTCTGGAATTGCATGGGATCATATTAATGTTTTTCCAACCTATGAGAATTATGTGGAGCAATTTGAAATCTTCATTGGTAAAATTACAAATGGTGGAATTTTAGTTTACAACGAAAATGATCCTGAAGTAAAACGTGTTGCCGAAGCAGCAACAAATCCAATTCGTAAATTAGCTTATGAAACTCCCGAATATACCGTTAGTGATGGGGTTACTTTGCTAAAAACTCCCGAAGGAGATATGCCTATTGAAGTTTTTGGTGCGCATAATTTAAATAACCTTGCCGGAGCTAAATGGATTTGCCAGAATATGGGGGTTGATGAAGCCGATTTCTACGAAGCCATTGCCAGTTTTAAAGGGGCGTCTAAACGTCTGGAGAAAATTGCAGAAGGAAAAGGAAAGGTAGCTTACAAAGATTTTGCTCATTCGCCAAGTAAGGTAGCTGCAACTACCAAAGCGGTAAAAGAACAATATCCGAACAGAACTTTGGTGGCCTGCTTGGAATTGCATACCTACAGTAGCTTGAATGCTGAGTTTCTAAAGGAATATGAAGGAGCATTGGAATATGCCGATGTGGCAGTGGTGTTTTATTCTCCCGATGCTGTTAAGATTAAACAGCTTGAAGAAGTTACTTATGAGCAAATTGCAAGTTCATTCAATAGAAAAGATTTAATTATTTATACTAATCCTGTTGAATTTAAGGAATACCTGTTCAATTTAAATCTCGAGAATTCTGCATTGCTTTTGATGAGTTCAGGGAATTACGGAGGATTAAATTTTGATGATGTTAAAGGACTAATCGAATAGCCTTTATCCAAATATTTTTTAAGAGCCAATTGACAGTTTGTTAGTTGGCTTTTTTATTTTACATATTTATAATGTCCTACAATTTCATAATCAAATAAACAATCTTCCAAAACCTGGCCCCCGCCAACATTGTGTACAATCAGATTTCGTTTCCCGTCTTTTGATTTTTTGTTGGTAACAATTCCAATATGAGGAAGTTTGCCATTGATCATCCAGGTTACTATTTCACCTGTTTTATAAGCAGACGGATCTTGGTTTATGGCAAGTTTCTGCCCCTTTCGTTCAAAGAAAACCTCTAGATTTGGGACCCTTCTATGATCTATATTAGGGTCTGTTTTTGTCATTCCCCATTTTTCTAAATTGGGATAGGCAGAGAAGTTTGCAATCATATCTTCGTGTACTTCTTTTTGTAAATCGATACCCAGTTTTCTGTAGGAACGGATGATAACATCTGTACAGACGCCTTTATTTTTAGGAACATCTCCATTGGGATAGGGTATAGAAAAATAAGCAGGGTCATATTCTATTGTGGGATCAATGATCGAAATTGCGGCATCAGATAGTTTTTCTTCAAATGTTTTTATCGCCTGATTTGAAGTCAATGAAATTATTTTACTCTCTTTTTTTTGTTGACAGGAATAGGATATAATTAAAAGGAAAAGAATAGAAAAGTATTTCATTGTTTTTTATTTAAATGTAGGAATAATTTAAATGATAATTTATGTTTATTTTGAATGAATTTTCTTAGTTTTTACTTAAATTTGAAGGATAAGATATTTACCTAAATTTTTACAGATGGAAGCGATACATTTCCCTATAAGAAACTGGTCAGAAGACGACAGACCACGTGAAAAGTTAATGCTAAAAGGCAAAAGTGCTTTGAGCGATTCAGAATTAATTGCAATTTTAATTGGATCCGGTAACAGAAACGAATCGGCCGTTGATTTAAGTAAAAGAATCTTGACCACTGCTGATAATCTCAGTACTTTGGGTAAAATGTCGATTCCTCAATTGATGAATTTTAAAGGAATAGGTGAGGCGAAAGCAATCAGTATTGTCGCTGCTTTAGAATTGGGGCGTCGCCGTAGAAGTGAGGATTCTGTAGAATTGATTAAAATTACATCCAGCAAGTTGGTCTTTGAGATTATGCAACCCATAATTGGCGATTTACCACATGAAGAATTTTGGGTTCTTTTTCTAAATAATTCGAATAAAGTAATTTTTAAATCACAACTAAGTAAAGGAGGAATAGCAGGTACAATTGTTGATGTACGCCTAGTTTTTAAATTAGCTTTAGAAAAAGGCGCTACAGGCTTGATTTTGTGTCATAATCATCCTTCGGGGGCATTATCTCCAAGTGATGCAGATAAGAAAATTACAAAGACATTAAAATTGGCAGGAGACAGCTTAGATGTTAAAGTTTTAGACCATTTGATTATTACTGAAACAAAATATTATAGTTTTGTAGATGAAGGAATTTTTTAATATATGAACACTACTATTACCGATATCTTTTTTGATTTAGACCATACACTTTGGGATTTTGATAAAAACTCTGAGATGACTTTTAATCGTATTTTTAAAGAGAAATCTCTAAACATAAACACAGCCGATTTTATTGATAAATATGTGCCGATAAACCAAGCGTGCTGGAAACTGTACCAACATGATAAAATCACACATCAGGAATTGCGATATAATAGACTGAAATTTTCTTTTGATGAATTAAACTATGAAATTTCGGATGAAGATATCGATTTGATTGCAAATGAGTATATCGAGCTCTTAACAGAGAATAATCACCTTTTTGATGGTGCTATTGAAGTATTGGAATATTTGAAGCCAAAATACAAATTGCACATTATTACCAATGGTTTTGCCCAGGTTCAGGATAAAAAAATAAATAATGCAGCTCTTGGGGGGTATTTTAGCACGATCACTAATTCGGAATTGGCAGGTGTAAAAAAGCCAAATAGTATTATCTTTGATTATGCACTCAATTTAGCTCAAACGACCAGGGAAAATAGTATTATGATAGGTGATGATCTTGACGCAGATGTTAATGGTGCTTTAAATGCAGGTTTAGATGCTATTTTTTTTAATGATAAAAAGATTGAAGCCCCGACAAATTTTAAACAAATAAATCATTTATTAGAACTTAAAAAATATTTATAATTATGAAAATTAAATTTTTACTGACAGCACTTTTATTTTCGGTTATTGGATTTTCACAATCCGTTAATGATTATAAGGCTGTCATTATTCCGTTGCGATATGATTTTATTAAAACAGATAATCAGTACAGATTGGCAACTAGAACTAAATCAAATTTGCTTAAAGCCGGTTTTAATGCATTTTATATCAATGAAGAAATCCCTGCAGAATTAAACGATCGTTGTCAGCTTTTATATGTTGATGTAAAGAAGGAGGGAGGCTTTTTAGTAACGAAGCTTTTTGTTGAATTAAAAGATTGTTATGGGAAAGTGATTTACACTTCGGAGATTGGAAAAAGCAAAGAGAAGGATTATGAAATTGCGTATAGAGAAGCACTTGATGGCGCTTTTGTTTCGGTAAATAGTTTACATTATAAATATAGTGGAAATCCGGTTGCAGCTCCTGCAACGAGGGTGAACACTGTTGCGTCTTTACCTGTTGTTGCTACCGCTGCTGTTGCAACTACTGCAGCTGTAAATACTGTTGCAGCTCCGGTTGCAGATGTTTCAGATCCAAATTTACTATACGCACAGCCAACAGAAAACGGATATCAGTTAATTGATAAGACTCCAAAAGTAGTGATGAAATTGTTTAAAACGTCTCGCTCAGATTCCTTTATAGCAATAAAAGATACTGTTCAGGGTACATTAAATGCTAAAGACAATCAATGGTATTTTGAGTACTATCAAAACGATAAACTGGTATCTGAAAAAGTTACGGTTAAATTCTAAATATAAGATTTGGTTTTAATAACCATATTTGTCTTTCCAACGGTTCTTTAAAAATTCGCGGTTGCTATTCTCTCGAGAATTGCTTCCCGGATTGTAAAGAACCGTTTCTTTTACGGCGTCCGGCAAAAATTCCTGTTCGGCAAAATTATTGGCATAATCATGAGAGTATTTGTAATCTTCACCATACCCCAGTTCTTTCATAAGCTTAGTTGGGGCATTGCGTAAGTGAATAGGTACTGGTAAATCTCCGGTTTGCTTGACCAATTGTTGTGCAGTTCCGATAGCCATATAAGAGGCATTGCTTTTTGGCGAGGTTGCCAGATAAATGGCGCATTGACTTAGTATGATACGACTTTCAGGATACCCAATGGTTGATACAGCCTGAAAAGTACTGTTTGCCATGATAAAGGCTGTAGGGTTGGCATTTCCAATATCTTCGCTCGATAAAATAAGCATTCTTCGTGCTATAAATTTTACATCTTCACCACCTTCGATCATTCGTGCTAACCAGTAAACAGCTCCATTTGGATCACTGCCTCTAATTGATTTTATAAATGCAGAAACAATGTCATAATGTTGCTCTCCCGTTTTGTCATACAAAACCGTATTTTGCTGTACCAGTTCAAATACACGATCATTTGTAATGATAATTTCTCCGTCTGGCGAGGCATTTATCACTAACTCAAAAATATTAAGTAGTTTCCTGCCATCTCCGCCAGAAAGTCGTAATAGTGCTTCTGTTTCCTTGAGCGTTATGTTTTTTGAAGCTAATTCGGTGTCCGTTTTCATGGCACGGTGTAATAAAGCTTCCAGATCATGTTTGCTAAAAGCATTCAGGATGTAGACTTGACAGCGTGATAGTAATGCGGGGATAACTTCAAAACTCGGATTTTCTGTAGTGGCACCAATTAATGTAATCCAGCCTTTCTCTACAGCTGCCAAAAGTGAATCCTGTTGTGATTTGCTAAACCTGTGAATCTCATCAATAAAAAGAATTGGATTTTTGGCCGTAAACAATCCGCCACTTTGTTTTGCTTTTTCGATGACGTCCCGAATATCTTTTACCCCCGAGTTTATGGCACTTAAAATATAAAATGGACGTTTTGATTCTTGTGCAATAATCTGGGCTAAGGTTGTTTTTCCTGTACCCGGTGGACCCCAAAAGATTAACGAAGGAATTGCTCCTCTTGAAATTTGCTGTGTCAAGGAACCATTTGGTCCAACCAAGTGAGCTTGACTAATATAATCTTCTAATTTCTGTGGACGAATTCGTTCGGCTAAAGGTGCTTCCATTCTGTAAAATTACTATTTTCAATTTTAATTTTATATTTTTAGGAGTATATTCCTGTTGTACAATTCTATTTTGTTGCTACTGATAACAATATTTTTGATAGCTGACAAATTAACAGTAAATTGTAATTGGATAGTTTTTTGATGGTTATCAATCGAACGGAATATTATATTATGAACGACAATCACTTTAAATTTTCAACCACCGTAATTGGTCTGCCTTTGTTTTTTGTCCTTTTTCTTTGGATTGTCTATTGGTTTCAAATTCGTTTTGATTTGGATTTTTATCGAAATGGTATTTATCCACGGGATTTTTCGGGTTTGCAAGGAGTTTTGTTTAGCCCTTTTATACATGAAAATTTAGGTCATTTGTATAATAACTCCATTCCGTTGTTTGTGTTATTGGCTGCGCTGCAATTTTTTTATCCCAAACAGACTTTAGGTGTTATTGGTTTTGGGATTTTATTTTCAGGATTTATTACCTGGGTTATTGGTCGGGAGAACTATCATATCGGAGCTAGTGGTTTGATTTATGTTTTGGTTAGTTTTATTTTTTTCAAAGGAATTCAGACACGTTATTACCGTTTAGTAGCTCTTTCTTTTTCTGTTGTTTTACTTTATGGTGGTATGATTTGGTATGTTTTTCCGGATGTAGATCAGTCCATTTCCTGGGAAGGGCATTTAGCGGGATTTGTCACCGGTTTTGTTTTGAGTTTATTTTATAAAGCGTCTGAATATGCAAAACCAATTGTTTACGATTGGCAGAAGCCGGATTTTGATCCTCAAGACGATGCATTTATGAAGCATTTTGATGAGAATGGAAATTTTGTTAATACCGAGATCGAAGAAGAAGAGGTGATTTCGAGTTATTTTAGCTCTGATGTTTTGGTTAATTATACCATTAGAAAAAGTGATGAAATCGACGAAATTGAATAGTTTTAATATGATGAAATTTGCTTTTATAAAATGAGTACTTTTGTTTTAATGATTTAATTTCTAAATGTTTAATTATGAAAAGTGTCGTCTTTGTAGTTCTTTCGGTTTTCTTTTCTGTATCGGTTGTTGCTCAATGTGAAATTCATAATAAAGTGCAGGCTGACGGATCGATGTCCTATTTTTTGGAACCGGCAACTTTTTACACTACAAAATCAAAGTCATTAAAGATTGGAATTGTTACGGATAAAGAGAGCTATTTTATTGCCTTACAGCCGATTCCATTTCCTTCTAAGGGAACTGGACAAAAGATAAAAGAAGATTTGATTATTGAGTTGTCAAATACTAATAAGTATAAACTACAGCATTTCGATACCCGTTATATAAAACATGATTCTGTTATGCAGGTGCTGTATCTGATTGACAAAAAAGATTTAAAAGACTTTTCTGTTTTTGAAGCAGTTTCAGCTGATATAAATATGGAAGGAACAGAGTTTGTGAGAAACTATGCTTTTAAATTACATAAAAAGGCAATAATGCAGCAGTTAAATTGCTTTTTGAAAGAAGAGGAATGATGTGTTACTCGTCCTCTTTAGTAACTGGGGGATCATTTTTGTGAGATAGTTTCTTTCTAACGTTTTTGTACAGATTGTTAAAAGTTAGGGTTAACGAAGCTGCATTTACTATTTGATCACCATTGTTTCTTGGGAGGTATTCATTGGCATAAGTAAGTTCAAGCTGTATGTCATCATTAAATAAATAACCGGCTCCGATATTAAATCTATTTCGATCGAAGAAACTTTCTCCGGTCACTTTTGTGCCGGATTTTAAGAATATTTCATCAGAGGCTATTGCGTAAATGACTCCTTTTCGTAGTACTTTACTATTTAATGGTTTTAGGTATTTAATTTGTTGCCGATACCGTAAAACGTTTTCATATTCTAGATTTTCATCTCTAATGTGTCGCAGCTCTAAACGCATTCTCGTGGTTAAACTATAACCTATTTTGTGAAAATAGTAGGTGCCCTGAAGCGCAAATCTCCATTCCGGGGATTTAAATTGTCCAATTTCTGGTACATCCTTATTGTCGTAATAAGCTACGAAAGCTGAAGTCTTCCATCTCGGAGTTAGGTAGTAATTTCCCCAAAATCTAAAAGAGCGCTGTACATTATTTTCGAAAAGATTGGGAGAGGATTCTGTACTGCTAAAAGAGTTTGCGAGATCTAATTCTGCAGACCATTTTTCGTTTAAAGTACGTGTAAATTGAATCTCATTCCAGAATTGATTATAGGTAGTCTTTTGTCCATAACAGTAATCTGAAAGTACTGTTATGGATAAAAGTATGAAAAGTTTTTGTAAGGATCGTTTTAACGGCAAGTATGAATGCATTCGATTTTAAGTTAAAATTATTCATTACCAATCTAAAATCTAAACTTCTGATCTATTTAGCTTCTTTGACGTACAGCCTCATATAAGAATGCTCCACAAGCAACAGAAACATTTAAAGAACCAATGGTTCCAAACATTGGAAGTTTTGCTTTTTCATCTACAATTTTAAGTACAGACGGGTTTATTCCGCGATCTTCAGATCCCATTATTATTGCAACAGGTTCGTTTAAAGATAAATCATAAATAGTTTGCTCTGTTTTTTCAGTAGCGGCAACGGTTTTGATTCCTGAACCTTGTAAATAAAAGATCGCATCTTTAATATGTTCAACTTTGCAGATAGGCACATTAAAAACGGCCCCGGCTGATGTTTTAACAGTATCTCCATTCACAGGAGCAGATCCTGCTTTCTGAACGATGATTCCGTTTACACCTGTACATTCAGCAGTACGAATAATAGCGCCAAAATTTCTTGCATCTGAAATCTGATCCAGTATAAGAAATAAAGGTTTGGTGCCTGACTCGATTGTTGATTCAACCAAATGTTCTAAATCGATAAAACCAATAGGGGAGATTGTTGCTACAGCACCCTGGTGATTGTTAGGTGTTAGTCGATTTAGTTTTTCTACAGGAACATAGGAAAAATTTATGTTGGCGCGTTTCATCACCTTCATCAAATCTTTCATTAGCTCACCGGAAATCTCTTTTTGGATGAATACTTTATCTACTTCTTTACCTGCCTGAATTGCTTCTATAATGGCTCTAATTCCAAATATTTGATGTTCTTTTTCCATAGGGCAAATATAGGGATAATGTTTATATAAAAAAAAACCACTCTGAATGAACAGAGTGGTTTAATATATTTATTTGAGAATAAAATTAGAATTTATCCCAGAATAATTTTGTTGTCAATAAATCTCCACCGATTGCTGTAGATGCAGCTTTCCAGTTTGAGTTATTTACTTGTTGTTCAAGAGCAGGATAAGCCATTCTCACAGGAACTTTACCACCTGCATTGATAATAGCAGTAGTTGGAGCTGTTAAAACAGGGAAATCTAATCTTCTCCAGAAATTCCAAGAAGTTAATCCTTGATTAAACATCGCTACCCAAGCTTGCTCTCCAATTGATTTTTTCCAATTAGCAGCATCATATGGTTTTGTTAGAAGATATGCTGTAGCCTGTGCCGGAGTACCACCCCATTCTACGATAGATGCAGTTACGGCTGTAGTGTAAGCTGTTGCTGCTGCTGCTGGAGTCCAACGTGCATTAGCCTCAGCAATATAAAAAGCAACTTCTGTGTAGTTTAAAATAACACCTGGTGTTGTTGCGGTGTAAGCAAATTCGCCAATATTAGAAAAAGTTCCAAATTCACCACCTTGACCAATTACTTGACCAACATAAGTTCCACCAGTTATTGGATCATAATAATGGCTTATTCTTGGATCATTAGTTGTGTTCATGTAGTCAACTAATGTTTTTCCAGCGAAGAAATCATCTCTTCCACTTGCAGAAAGGTTCTCAAACAAAGGATTGTAGTTTGGCGATGCAGCTAAATACGGTAATTGAGCATTATCAGCAGGAGAAGTCATTACTCCAGCAGCAATAGCTGCATTTGCAGTAGTTTGTGCTAAAGTTGGATTTGAATCTGCTATTCCTATTGCTAGTTTTAATTTTAAGGAATTTGCAAATATTCTCCACTTTTGAATAGATCCAGCGTAATATTTGTCACCATCAGTAAAAGTGTCAAAGTCAGTGGTTGATGTAGTGTTTACTAATTTAGCAGTGGCTGCATCAACTCTTTTAATCAAATCTACGTAGATAGTAGCTCCGTCATCATATACAGGTAATGGATAAGCATTAAGATTTGCTGCCTGAGTATAAGGAACGTTTCCAAAAGTATCTACTAAAAGCTGATAAGTGTAAACTTGCATTAAGTCAACTATTGCTAATTGATTTTGTTTGTTAACAGGCCAGTTTGGTGCCTCGGTTGGTGTTGGATCATATACATTGATAATTTCTTTTGCCTTACCAAGGTTGTTTAGGATGTTTACATAATTAAGCAAAAAGATGTTATTAGAAACATTTCTGTTTGTAAAATCATAATTACTCTCGTTTACGTAAGTTGTTTCCTGCCAATACTGCATCGTCAGTCTAAAGTTGTTTTCGTTTACACTTGGTGTATTTACGTAATCACTTAATTCCTTTTGCGTGTAAGTAACTAGTGATCCCGGTACAGTGGTATATGCACTGTGTGGGTCTGTATTTATGTCCTCATTAACACAAGCTGTCATCGACAGACCAATGGTTAATATTGCTATGATTTTTTTCATTTCCATTTTTTTTAAAAATTAACTTTGACATTAAAAGAAATATTTCTTGTTGTCGGCATAGGTCCTGATTGGTATCCTTGTGTGTTACCTGAAGATAATCCAGCTTCCGGATCAGCATATGGTAAGCTTTTGTCAATTATCCAAAGATTGTTACCTATTAAGCTAAATGAAGCTCCTTTTATAGATTTTCCGATTATACTTTCTGGAAGATTATAAGTAAAAACAACTTCTCTTAATTTTACAAATCCAGCATCATAAATAAATGCTTCAGCAGGTGGATCTGTACCTAAAACTTGGCTAGATTGAGATCTGTCTAATCTGGTTGTGTTTGTGATGTATTGTGGTTGGTTACCTCCTGGCGTGTAAGCAGGGTTAGCCATTACACCTTTTAGAATTTCACCTCCACCATTTGCTAATGTATTTCTTATTGGATTACCTAAGTCATTGTTTCCAACTGAGTTAGCGTAAATACCAGTTCCGTATCCATAATATTGATCAAGAGAGAACATCTCTCCACCTTTCTTGATGTCAATTAAGAAGCTGAAAGAAAGATTTTTGTAAGTGAATTTATTATTGATACCACCAGTCCAGTCAGCTTGGTAGGTTCCTAATTTGTTGTCAGTTGTAGTAGAAACTACATAAGCACCATTGTCTCCGATGATTCTGTTTCCGGAATTATCTAACACATAAGTTGTTCCCCAAATTTGACCGTAATCTTGGTTAAGAGGAGCATTGATACTGATACCACCTTGTAGTGAGTTGATATTGATGTTTTCGATACCAGGAGCTAGTTTTGTAACTTTAGTATTTGGGTTTGACCAGTTAATGTTTACATCCCAAGCAAAGTTTTCTGTTTTAAAAGGAGTAGCATTAAGGGTAACCTCAAATCCTTTTGTTGTCAATGTACCAGCATTTACTGTGTTAAATGAAGATCCGGTAGCTGTTGATACAGGTAATGGTAAAATTTGATCGTATGCTTTGTTTTGGAACCAAGCAACATCAAATCCAAGTCTGTTTTTTGCGAATTGCATGTTTAAACCTAACTCGACATTGTCTAACTGTTGTGGTTTTAGGTTTGCATTTTTCTTAGTAGTGTTGAACGAATAAACAGGTGTTCCGAATGGATTTCTTGCTGTATAAGTGTCCATTAATTGGTTAGGATCAGTGTCAGAACCTACTTGAGCGTAAGCTGCTCTGAATTTACCAAAATTAATGAATTCAACATCTTTTAACCAGTTTGAGAAAACAACACTTGCTGATACTGCAGAGTACCAATATGCATTGTTGTCTTGAGGTAATGCAGATGACTCATCTCTTCTTACAGAACCTTCAAAGTAGTAAGTTCCTTTGTATCCTAATGTTGCCTGTGCAAATAAACCAAGTACTTCTTTTCTTGTGTCTATGATTCTAGGTAAAGCAGGAGCTGATACTGAATTCGAAATAGTATACAATCCTGGGATGTATAATCCTCCTGATGTCATTTGTTGGTTGATAAATCTGCTTTGTACGTTATAGTTTGTTCCTAAAACAACATTAAGATTTAATTCTTCAGCTAAGTCTTTTTTGTAAGTAGCTAAGAAGTCATAGTTTTGCTCACTAAAATCATAGATGTCCAATGCATAACCAGATGGTTGAACAGGTAAGTTTTGACCGTTTGAGTTTGATCCAAGAGTTGCAGGAATTGAACCAGCAGCTATTCTGTCTTCAGTTCTCATTGTGAAACCGTCAGTACCCATTCTACCAGTAAAGCTTAAGCTTTTAGATACATCATAAGTAATACTAGCATTGGCAGCAAATCTTTTTCTGCTGTCATTGTTGTAATTTTGGTATCTTGTGAAATAAGGGTTGTCCCAGTATTGAGGAGCAATGTTTGTTGGACTTTTAATGTTCCATGTGTAATTTTGGTGACCTAATTCGTAAAGGTATTTTTGCTCTTTAATGTCAACGTTTGTTGCCCACCATTGTCTGAAACCAGCCACGTTGTTTCCACCGTAACCAGTAGTATTTCTGTTTCTGGTGTTTTGCGATACGTAAGTAGCGTTAAAAGTTGAACTTAATTTGTCGTTAAACTTGTAAGTAGCACTAGCATTAAAGTTGTTTTTGCTTAATAAAGCATTTGGCATAATATCATCACTGTTGGTGTTAGCATAAGTCAATCTGTAAGTTGCCTTTTCAGTTCCACCGTTTAACGAGATGTTGTTGATTGTAGATGTCGCAGTGTCAAAAAATTCGATTGGACCATTTTTAGCAGCTTCCCATGGAGTTCTTTGTCCGTATGTCGGTGAACCAGGAATAAAGGCGTCGTATTGCCAAATTAGTGCACCATCAAATTTTGGTCCGTAAGAAGCATCATGTGTAGTACTAGGTCTTGGTTGTCCTTGGTAGCTTCCAAATGATTGTCCTAAATATCCTTGTCCGTATTGACTTTGATATTCAGGGAAAGTTTTTTTGTCTACAGAAGACATAGTGTAAGAAGATGAAAATTCTACAGCTAAGTCAGTTCTTGCTTTTCCTTTTTTAGTAGTAATGATAATCGCTCCATTTTGTGCTCTAGATCCGTAAAGAGCTGTTGCAGCTGCACCTTTCAGTACGTTAATATCTGCAATGTTATTTGGGTTGATATCTGAAGCAGCGTTACCATAATCGTAACCACCTCTACCACTTTTTTGATCAGCACTGTTTACGTTGCTGTTCAAAATTGGCACCCCATCAACTACGAATAAAGCCTGGTTGTCTCCCAAAAGTGATTTGAAACCTCTAAGAACTACGTTTGTAGATCCTCCAAAGTTAGTACCATTGGTTACACTAAGACCAGCAACTTTTCCTGTTAAGTTGTTTACGAAGTTTCCTGTAGGAACTGTTGATACTTGCTCAGCAGTTACTTGTTGTGCAGAGTATCCAAGAGATTTTTTCTCTCTTTTAATACCTAAAGCTGTTGTTACAACAACTGCTTCAAGTTCGTTTGCATCTGCGCCTAATTTTACATTAAGTGAGGATGAGCTTGCTGCTACTTCCTGAGTTTTCATCCCAATGTAGCTGAATACCAAAACTTGGCTTGTTGATGCTTTGATAGAGAATTTACCATCAAAATCAGTTTGTGTTCCAGATTTTGTTCCTTTGATCAATACACTTACCCCTGGAAGAGGCATTCCTGTATTGTCAGAAACCATTCCTGAAACAACTCTTTCTTGCGCGAAAGTTAGTTGCGCCACTAGTACTAGCAATAGTACTAAGAATCCATTGAACTTTAGTTTCATTTTTAAATATTTTGAATTAGTATCGCAAAACTCTTAATAATTTGTTAACTTTCCTAATAAATAAAAATCTTTTTTTGATAAACGCTAAAATTTAACATTATAACATATGTTTATGATACTGTTATATAATTGCATTTCCTGAATATTCTCGCCTCCGTTCGTTAGTGTGATTTTTAATAAACCATTTTTGGTTTGTATCGCAGTTCCAATTCCGATTCCTATTAATTTTTTGATTTCGCTTTTGTTTGAGGTGTTGGTTAAGTCTTGGTATAAGCCATAATCGACGATAGAATTTAGATATAAGTTTTTAGAGACGATATATCTGTATTCTGTAAGAATTAACGAATTGAAATTGGCTTGTAAACTGTTTTCTAAAAAACCTCTGATGGAATTAATTCCGCCAAAACGATATAGTTCATTCGAAATATAACTTTTGCTTTTTAAATAGAAATTCTGTGAATTAATACTAATAAAATTCTTTTCATTTAGTTCAAAATTGTAGGAAATGTCCAGATTGATGAAAAATTGTTTACTTGATCCTGCGGTATCCGGATCATTGTTTGTGTCTCTTTTTCCATAGCCAATTACGAAGTTTGCAAAGGCTTTTTTAGGGAAGAGATTGTTGATAGGATCTACTTTTTTGTATTCAAAAGTTGTAGTAGTGTAGGAGTTGTTGTAGTCGCTAATAGTAGAATTGTTTGTGTTTTGAATATCGCTTGATTCGGTAGATTGATAGCCCAGATATATTTTGAAATTGTAGTTGATGTAGTATCCTAAATCAATTGCTGTTTTTGTGTTTTGAAAGGTGCTGTCTTGCTTAAATATGTTGAGTTGCGCTTTTATTCCCAATGAAGTTTTGAAAATGTATGGGATTTCTAGTTTTGTGTTAAAAGTTTTTTGCTGGTTTCCATCGCTCTTCCAGTACAAGGAGAATTTTTCCCCGGAATGAAGAATGTTTTGCAAGGTAACATCGAGGTATCCGTTAAGGTTGATTTTTTTGTTTTCGTCATTAGAGAAGCCGATGTATCCGTCAAAAGTGTTTGCTTTTCTTTTTTCTATGTAGGTGTAGATTTTGGTTGAATCGTTGGTGAATAATATTTCAGGATATTTTGTTTGGGTAATGAATTCAAAACGGTTTATATCGTCGTATAATTCTTTTGTTATTTCCTGATTAAAAGTTTTGTTGATGTATTTTTTATTAAGTTGCTTTAAGTGTCCTTTTGGAAAAAAATCTTTTCCATTACTGTTTGTGTAATTGAGAATAATTGAATTTAGGACACGTTTTTTTTCGGATTTAAAGTTTAAGTCGGCGTAAATTATTGAATTCTTTCTGGTGATATTTTCAAGTTTTATCTTGCTTAATGCGTAACCAAGCTTTTCGGCTTCAATTGTTTTTTGGTTCAGATAGTTTTCTATCTCAACATAGTTGATGACGATAGTGTCGTTTTGGTTTTTTGATTTTTTGAAAAAAGAATTATTTCTACCTATATATATACGGGCCTGTTTTATTCTGTTTTTAAGATTTATGACCGATATATAAGTGCTGTCGTTTAGTTTGCTGGTTTCTACTGTTTTGTTGTCCGGGTATCCTTTTTTAGAAAGCTTTTTTGAGGTGCTGTTGATTTCGTCAAACAATGATTTTATGTTGTTGTGTTTTGTTGTGTAATTTAGCGAATCGATAGTTTTGTTTTCAATTTGATTGGTTCCATTTATTTTTAAATAAAAGTTTTGGGCATGGCAGCTAAGTCCAAAAATGAAAATCAATATGTTTAGTAGCTGTTTCAAGTGTTAAATTAAGTTTAATAATTGTATTGCAAATATCTATTGTTTGTTTGTAAAATCATAAGTATAAATAATGTTATTGAAAATTAATGAATTAACGTTTGTATAGTGAAAAATATTTTATACATTTGCAACCCCGTAAAAAGCGGGAATTTAATATACATAATAAATTTTTAGTATTAATTATGCCAACAATTCAACAATTAGTAAGAACAGGAAGAACTCAGATAACTAAGAAGAGTAAATCGGTTGCTTTAGATTCTTGTCCTCAAAGAAGAGGGGTTTGTACGCGTGTTTACACTACTACACCAAAAAAACCAAACTCTGCAATGCGTAAAGTTGCGCGTGTACGTTTGACAAATGGTAATGAGGTGAATGCTTACATCCCTGGAGAAGGACACAATTTACAAGAGCACTCGATAGTATTAGTTAGAGGTGGAAGGGTAAAAGATTTACCAGGTGTTAGATATCATATCGTTCGTGGAGCGCTTGACACGTCAGGAGTTGCAGGAAGAACGCAAAGAAGATCTAAGTACGGTGCTAAACGCCCAAAAGAAGCAAAAAAGTAATTTAAAACGTTAAGAGTTGGAGGTTAGGAGTTAAGGGTTTGAAATTAAGGCGTAAGCTAAAATGGATGACACATAACATTTAACGGATAACCTATAACTTTTTATTAAAAAAAAGACATGAGAAAAAGAGCGGCAAAGAAAAGACCACTTTTACCAGATCCAAGGTTTAATGACCAATTGGTAACGCGTTTTGTGAACAACTTAATGTGGGATGGTAAGAAATCTACAGCTTTCAAAGTATTTTATGATGCAATTGACATCATTGAGTCTAAAAAGCAAGATTCAGAAAAATCTTCATTAGAAATTTGGAAAGATGCTTTAACAAACGTTATGCCTCACGTAGAAGTACGTAGTCGTAGAGTTGGTGGAGCTACATTTCAAATTCCAATGCAAATTAGACCAGACAGAAAAATTTCTATGGCAATGAAGTGGTTAATACTTTATTCAAGAAGAAGAAATGAAAAATCTATGGCACAACGTTTAGCGTCAGAATGTTTAGCTGCTGCTAAAGAAGAAGGTGCTGCTGTTAAGAAAAGAATGGATACTCACAAAATGGCAGAAGCTAATAAAGCTTTCTCTCACTTTAGATTTTAATTCGTAAAGAAATGGCTAGAGATTTAAAATATACAAGAAATATCGGAATTGCTGCTCACATTGATGCTGGTAAAACAACAACAACTGAGCGTATTCTTTTTTATACTGGAAAGTCACACAAAATTGGTGAAGTACACGATGGTGCTGCAACAATGGACTGGATGGCTCAAGAGCAAGAAAGAGGTATTACAATTACTTCAGCAGCTACAACTTGTGAGTGGAATTTTCCAACTGAGCAAGGTAAAACGTTGCCTGAAACATTGCCTTACCACTTTAATATTATTGATACTCCTGGACACGTTGATTTTACTGTAGAGGTGAACCGTTCTTTACGTGTACTTGATGGTTTAGTATTCTTGTTTAGTGCTGTTGATGGTGTTGAGCCTCAATCAGAAACTAACTGGAGACTTGCTGATCAATATAGAGTTCCACGTATGGGGTTTGTTAATAAAATGGACCGTCAAGGATCTAACTTTTTGGCAGTTTGTCAACAAGTTCGTGATATGTTGAAATCTAATGCTGTTGCGATCACTTTACCTATTGGTGAAGAGAATGATTTTAAAGGTGTTGTTGATTTAGTAAAAAACCAAGCAATCGTTTGGCATGATGCTACTCAAGGAGCTACTTTTGATATTGTGCCTATCCCTGAGGATATGGTTGCAGAAGTAAAAGAATACAGATCAATTCTTATCGAGGCAGTTGCTGATTACGATGAGAACTTGTTGGAGAAATTCATGGAAGATGAAAACTCTATTACTGAAGAAGAAATTAATGTTGCTTTAAGAGCTGCTACAATTGACATGGCTATCATTCCTATGATCGCTGGTTCTTCTTTCAAAAATAAAGGTGTTCAGTTCATGTTAGATGCAGTATGTAAATATTTGCCATCTCCAATGGATAAAGAAGGTATCGAAGGAATTCACCCTGATGATGCTGAATTATTAGAAGAAGATCAAGTTAAAATTTTACGTAAGCCAGATGTTAAAGAGCCATTCGCAGCTTTAGCATTTAAAATTGCTACTGACCCATTCGTAGGTCGTTTAGCTTTCTTCCGTGCTTATTCTGGTCGTTTGGACGCAGGTTCTTACGTTTTGAATACACGTTCTGGTAGTAAAGAAAGAATTTCTCGTATTTACCAAATGCACGCTAACAAACAAAATCCAATCGAATATATTGAGGCTGGAGATATTGGAGCTGCTGTTGGATTTAAAGATATTAAAACTGGAGATACATTGTGTGATGAAAAACACCCAATTATTCTTGAGTCTATGAAATTCCCTGCACCGGTAATTGGTATTGCTATTGAGCCTAAAACAAAAGCTGACGTAGATAAAATGGGTATGGCTTTGGCTAAATTAGCTGAAGAGGATCCAACGTTTACAGTTAGAACTGATGAGGCTTCTGGTCAAACAATTATCTCAGGTATGGGTGAGCTTCACTTAGATATCTTAGTAGATCGTATGAAACGTGAATTTAAAGTTGAAGTGAACCAAGGTGAGCCTCAAGTTGAATATAAAGAAGCGTTTACAAGAACTGCAACACACAGAGAAACTTACAAGAAACAATCTGGAGGTCGTGGTAAATTCGGTGATATCGTATTTACACTTGAGCCTGCTGATGAAGTTGATGGTAAAGTTCCAAAAGGATTACAGTTTATTAATGCTGTAAAAGGTGGTAACGTTCCTAAGGAATATATTCCATCTGTAGAAAAAGGTTTCCGTGAAGCTATGAAAACTGGTCCTTTGGCTGGTTATCAAGTGGATAGTTTGAAAGTAACTTTGACAGACGGATCTTTCCACCCTGTCGATTCTGATGCACTTTCTTTTGAGTTAGCTGCTAGAATGGGTTATAGAGAAGTAGCTAAAGCTGCTGGTGCAATTGTTCTTGAGCCAATCATGAAAATGGAAGTTATTACTCCTGAAGAAAACATGGGAGATATCGTAGGTGATATCAACCGTCGTAGAGGTCAGGTTAATGATATGGGTGACAGAAATGGTGCTAAAACTATTAAAGCTGATGTGCCATTATCAGAGATGTTTGGATATGTTACTACATTGAGAACATTATCTTCTGGTAGAGCTACTTCAACAATGGAGTTTTCTCACTATGCAGAAACGCCTTCTAATATTTCAGAAGCGGTAATTAAAAAAGCAAAAGGTAACGCTTAATTCTTAAGAAAATGAGTCAAAAAATCAGAATAAAACTAAAATCTTACGATCACATGTTGGTAGATAAATCTGCTGAAAAGATCGTAAAAACAGTAAAAACTACTGGAGCGGTTGTAACAGGTCCAATCCCGTTGCCAACTCACAAAAAACTTTTCACCGTATTACGTTCTCCGCACGTTAACAAAAAAGCGAGAGAGCAATTCGAAGTAATGTCGTACAAAAGATTGATCGATATTTACTCGTCTTCATCTAAAACAATTGATGCTTTAATGAAACTTGAATTGCCAAGTGGGGTTGAAGTAGAGATCAAAGTATAATTTTTTATTATATTTTATAAATAAAAAGCGGAACAGAAATGTTCCGCTTTTTTTATGCTTTTAAGTTTTTTCTTCCGGGTGAATTGTTGTGTTTCATTTTTGTAAAAATAATGTTTGTTTTAGCGAAAGGTCTTTATTTTAGGCTGTTGGCAACGTTTTTTATTTTTAATTATGATGTAATTGTTAAGTATTTTGTTGTTTTTGGTTAAGGAAAATATTTTTATTTTTTCTATAATTATGCGGTAGATGAAGTTTGATTTCGGGCTTGGATTTTGATTATGAGCGATTTAATTTTTGTAACTGTTTGGTATATTCAATTTTAATAGCTACTTTTGCACTCCCTGTTTGGAAATTTCTGTTATTTTCAAATTGAAGGGAATTTTAGTAATTAATAATTAATATTTATGTCTGGGTTAATTGGTAAAAAAATCGGCATGACTAGTATTTTCGACGAAAACGGGAAAAACATTCCTTGTACAGTAATCGAGGCTGGGCCGTGTGTTGTTACCCAAGTCAGAACCAAAGGTGTTGACGGGTACGAAGCGTTGCAACTTGGTTTCGATGACAAAAACGAGAAACATTCTACTAAAGCGGCTTTAGGTCACTTTAAAAAAGCTGGAACTGTTGCTAAGAAAAAAGTCGTTGAATTCCAAGATTTCGCAACTGAACAAAAATTAGGAGATCTTATTGATGTTTCTATTTTTGCTGAAGGAGAATTTGTAGATGTACAAGGTGTATCTAAAGGTAAAGGTTTTCAAGGTGTTGTAAAACGTCACGGTTTTGGTGGTGTTGGTCAAGCAACTCATGGTCAACATAACCGTTTAAGAGCGCCAGGTTCTGTGGGAGCTTCTTCTTATCCATCTAGAGTATTCAAAGGAATGCGTATGGCTGGAAGAATGGGAGGAGATAATGTAAAAGTACAAAACCTTAGAGTTTTAAAAGTAGTGGCTGAAAAGAACCTACTTGTTATTAAAGGATGTGTTCCTGGACATAAAAACTCTTATGTAATCATTCAGAAGTAATGGAAGTAAAAGTATTAGATTTCAACGGAAAAGATACTGGAAGAAAAGTTCAACTTTCTGATTCAGTATTCGCAATTGAACCAAACAATCACGCTGTATATCTTGATGTTAAGCAATATCTTGCTAATCAAAGACAAGGTACTCATAAGGCTAAAGAAAGAGCTGAAGTTACTGGTAGTACACGTAAGATTAAAAAACAAAAAGGAACTGGTACAGCTCGTGCGGGTAGTATCAAAAATCCATTGTTTAAAGGTGGTGGAACAATTTTTGGACCAAGACCAAGAAGTTATTCATTTAAATTGAATAAAAGCTTGAAGAGATTGGCTAGAAAATCAGCTTTCTCAATCAAAGCAAAAGAGTCGAATATCATCGTTCTTGAAGACTTTAATTTTGAAACACCAAACACTAAAAATTTCATTAACGTTTTGAAAGCTTTAGGGTTAGAAGATAAAAAATCTTTATTTGTGTTGGGAGAGACGAATAAAAATGTATATTTGTCGTCACGCAATTTAAAGGCTTCAAATGTTGTAAAGAGCTCAGAATTAAGCACTTACGCTATTTTAAACACTAATAATTTAGTGCTTTTAGAAGGTTCTTTGGAGTTAATTGAAGAAAATTTAAGCAAATAATAGGAATATGAGCATCATAATTAGACCTATAGTAACGGAAAAAGTAACCAAAGAAAGTGAAGTTTTAAACCGCTTCGGATTCGTTGTTGACAAAAAAGCAAACAAAGTTCAAATTAAGAAAGCTATCGAAGCTGCTTATGGAGTAACTATTGTTAGTGTTAACACGATGAACGTTAGACCGGATAGAACTACAAAATACACTAAAAGTGGTTTGATCAGTGGAAAGACAAATGCAATTAAGAAAGCGATTGTTCAAGTACAAGAAGGAGAAACAATTGATTTTTACAACAATATCTAAGATAGAAAAATGTCAGTAAGAAAATTAAAACCTATTACCCCAGGTCAGCGATTTAGAGTTGTGAATGGTTATGACGCCATTACAACTGATAAGCCGGAACGCTCTTTGATAGCGCCGATAAAAAACTCTGGAGGTAGAAATAGTCAAGGAAAGATGACCATGCGTTATACGGGTGGTGGTCACAAGCAGAGATATCGTATTATTGATTTCAAAAGAACTAAGGACGGAATTCCGGCTACTGTGAAATCAATCGAATACGATCCAAATCGTACTGCATTTATCGCTTTATTAGCTTATGCTGATGGTGAGAAAACTTATGTTATTGCTCAAAACGGATTGAAAGTTGGTCAGAAATTAGTTTCTGGTCCAGAGTCTCAACCTGAAATTGGTAATACATTACCTTTAAGCAGAATTCCTTTAGGAACTGTAATCTCTTGTATTGAGTTACGTCCAGGTCAAGGAGCAGTAATTGCTCGTTCAGCTGGTACATTTGCTCAGTTAATGGCAAGAGATGGAAAATATGCTACAATTAAAATGCCATCTGGTGAAACAAGATTGATCTTGTTAACTTGTTCGGCTACAATTGGAGCTGTTTCTAATTCAGATCACCAATTAGTTGTATCAGGAAAAGCTGGTAGAACAAGATGGTTAGGAAGAAGACCTAGAACAAGACCTGTTGCAATGAACCCTGTTGATCACCCAATGGGTGGTGGAGAAGGACGTTCTTCTGGTGGACATCCACGTTCAAGAAATGGAATACCAGCAAAAGGTTATAGAACTCGTTCTAAGAAAAACCCGAGTAACAAGTATATCGTAGAACGTAGAAAGAAATAATAAGATATGGCACGTTCATTAAAAAAAGGACCTTTCGTTCATTATAAGTTAGACAAGAAAGTTCAAGAAAACATTGAAAGCGGAAAAAATGGAGTAGTAAAGACTTGGTCTAGAGCTTCCATGATTACTCCAGACTTTGTTGGACAAACTATCGCTGTTCATAACGGTCGTCAATTTGTACCAGTTTACGTAACAGAAAACATGGTAGGTCACAAATTAGGAGAGTTTTCACCAACTAGATCTTTTAGAGGTCATGCTGGAGCAAAAAATAAAGGTAAAAAATAAGAAGCAATGGGAGTTCGTAAAAGAGAAACAGCAGATGCGAGAAAAGAGGCTAATAAGTCTATTGCTTTCGCAAAATTGAATAACTGCCCTACTTCACCTAGAAAAATGCGCTTAGTAGCGGACTTGGTAAGAGGTCAGAAGGTAGAAAGAGCACTTAACATCTTAAGATTCAGTTCTAAAGAAGCTTCGAGAAAACTAGAAAAACTATTATTATCTGCAATCAACAACTGGGAGCAAAAAAATAGTGAAGGTAATTTAGAAGAGGCTGGATTATTTGTTAAAGAGATCAGAGTAGATGGTGGAATGATGTTGAAAAGACTTCGTCCAGCTCCACAAGGTCGCGCACACAGAATAAGAAAACGTTCTAACCACGTAACAATCGTGCTTGGAGCTATCAATAACACACAAAGCAATTCTTAAGCAGCATGGGACAAAAGACAAATCCAATTGGAAATAGACTTGGTATCATCAGAGGATGGGACTCAAACTGGTATGGTGGAAATGATTACGGTGATAAACTTGCCGAAGATCACAAAATCAGAAAGTATATCCATGCTCGTTTATCAAAAGCTAGTGTATCAAAAGTAATCATCGAGAGAACTTTAAAACTTGTAACCGTTACTATCACTACTGCTAGACCTGGTATCATTATCGGAAAAGGTGGACAAGAGGTAGACAAGTTAAAAGAAGAACTTAAGAAAGTTACTGACAAAGAGGTTCAAATCAACATCTTTGAAATCAAAAGACCTGAGTTAGATGCGTATCTTGTGGCTACAAGCATCGCTCGTCAAATCGAAAGCCGTATTTCTTACAGACGTGCAATCAAAATGGCTATTGCTGCTTCTATGCGTATGAACGCTGAAGGTATCAAAGTTTTGATTTCTGGTCGTTTGAATGGTGCTGAGATGGCACGTTCAGAAGGTTTCAAAGAAGGTAGAATTCCTCTATCAACTTTCAGAGCTGACATCGATTATGCACTTGCTGAAGCTCATACTACTTATGGTAGAATGGGAATCAAAGTGTGGATCATGAAAGGTGAAGTTTATGGAAAGAGAGATCTTTCTCCACTTGCAGGAATGGATAAAAAACAATCCGGAACTGGTGGTGGTAAAGGTGGCGATTCTCCAAGAGGAGACAGAAAGCCCTTTAATAAAGGTGGTAAACCAGACGCTCGTAAAAGAAAGTAAATTTTTAAACTAAAGAAAAATGTTACAGCCTAAAAGAACAAAATACCGTAAGGTACAAAAAGGTAAGATGAAAGGAAACTCTCAAAGAGGGCATGAACTTTCTAATGGAATGTTTGGTATTAAATCTGTACATGAAGATGGAATGTTCTTAACTTCTCGTCAAATCGAAGCTGCACGTATTGCTGCAACTCGTTTCATGAAGAGAGAGGGACAATTATGGATCAAAATATTTCCAGACAAACCTATAACTAAGAAGCCTCTTGAAGTACGTATGGGTAAAGGTAAAGGAGCAGTTGAGTATTGGGCTGCTGTTGTTAAACCAGGAAGAATTATGTTTGAAGTTGGAGGAGTTCCTTTGTCAGTTGCAAAAGAGGCGTTACGTCTTGCAGCTCAAAAGCTTCCAGTAAAAACTAAGTTCGTCGTTGCTAGAGATTTCGAAGCATAATTTATATTATATTATGAAACAATCAGAAATAAAAGATCTTTCTGCAGCGGAGTTGCAAGAAAAACTTAGTCAAACTAAGAAAACATATGCTGACCTAAAAATGGCTCACGCTATTTCTCCAATTGAGAACCCACTTCAAATTAGAAGTGTAAGAAGAACAGTTGCAAGATTGGCTACAGAGTTAACTAAAAGAGAGTTACAATAATTGTATTCTGCTGAAAGATGGAAGAAAAAAGAAATTTAAGAAAAGAAAGAATTGGTGTTGTCACTTCAAATAAGATGGATAAATCTATCGTTATTGCTGAAGTAAGAAGAGTAAAACACCCATTATACGGTAAGTTCGTGTTGAAAACTAAGAAATACGTTGCACACGACGAAACAAACGACTGTAACATTGGAGATACTGTAAGAATTAGCGAAACGCGTCCTTTAAGTAAATCAAAATGTTGGAGATTAGTTGAAATCTTAGAAAGAGCTAAATAATTATGGTACAACAAGAATCAAGACTAAAAGTAGCAGATAACACGGGAGCAAAAGAAGTTTTAACTATCCGTGTTTTAGGAGGTACCAAAAGAAGGTATGCCTCTGTTGGTGACAAGATTGTAGTTTCTATCAAAGATGCAACTCCAAACGGAAACGTGAAAAAAGGAGCTGTTTCAACTGCAGTTGTTGTACGTACCAAAAAAGAAGTGAGAAGAGCCGATGGTTCTTATATCCGTTTCGATGACAATGCATGTGTTCTTTTGAACGCTGCAGGGGAAATGAGAGGAACTCGTGTTTTTGGTCCGGTAGCAAGAGAACTTCGTGAAAAACAATTCATGAAAATTGTATCATTAGCACCAGAAGTGCTTTAATTCGTTTTAAGATGATAAAGCTAAAAATAAAAACAGGAGACATCGTAAGAGTAATTGCCGGAGACCATAAAGGTGCTGAAGGTAAAGTTGTACGTGTTTACCGTGAGAAAAATAAAGCGATAGTTGAAGGTGTAAACATGGTTTCGAAACATACAAAACCAAGTGCTAAAAACCCTCAAGGTGGTATCGTTAAGAAAGAAGCTTCTATACAAATATCTAACATTTCACTAATTGATCCTAAAACTAAGGAAACAACTAGAGTTGGTATTAGAGTAGAAGGAGATAAGAAAGTAAGATTTTCAAAAAAATCTAATCAAGTACTATAGTAATGGCATATACACCTAGACTAAAAGAAGAATATAAGAGTAGAGTAATCGCTGCTCTTAAAGAGGAATTCGGATATACAAACGTAATGCAAGTTCCTAAATTGGAAAAAATCGTTTTGAGCCGTGGAGTTGGTGCAGCTGTATCTGATAAAAAACTTATTGACTATGCAGTTGATGAGTTAACAAAGATCACTGGACAAAAAGCAGTATCTACTATTTCAAAGAAAGACGTTGCGTCATTCAAATTGAGAAAAGGGATGCCGATTGGAGCAAAAGTTACTTTGCGTGGAGAAAGAATGTATGAGTTTTTAGATAGACTTATCACTTCTGCTTTACCACGTGTAAGAGACTTTAGTGGTATTAAAGCTACTGGATTTGATGGTAGAGGTAATTATAACCTTGGAGTTTTAGAGCAAATCATTTTCCCAGAAATTGATATTGATAAAGTAAACAAAATTTCAGGAATGGATATTACTTTTGTTACTACTGCTCAAACTGACAAAGAAGCAAAGTCATTATTGGCTGAATTAGGTTTACCTTTTAAAAAGAATTAAGACATGGCTAAAGAATCAATGAAAGCCCGCGAGGTTAAAAGAGAAAAAACGGTAGCAAAGTATGCTGAGAAAAGAAAAGCTTTGAAAGAAGCTGGAGATTTTGAAGGATTACAAAAATTACCTAAAAATGCTTCGCCAGTTCGTTTACACAATCGTTGTAAATTAACAGGTAGACCAAGAGGGTATATCCGTCAATTCGGTATTTCACGTGTAACTTTCCGTGAAATGGCTAACAATGGATTAATTCCAGGTGTTAAAAAAGCCAGCTGGTAATATAAAAAGTTTATAAATTGATTAAAGGTTCAGGAGGCATAGTGCTTCCTGAAAACCATAATCGCAATCAAATACATATGTATACAGATCCTATTGCAGATTATTTGACTAGAGTTCGTAACGCTGTGGCTGCAAACCACAAAGTTGTTGAAATTCCAGCTTCTAATCTAAAAAAAGAAATAACTAAGATCTTATTTGATCAAGGTTATATCTTGAGTTACAAATTTGAGGACAACTCTGTTCAGGGTTCAATCAAAATTGCTTTGAAGTATGATAAAGATACTAAAGAGCCTGTAATTAAAGATATCCAAAGAATTAGTAAACCTGGTTTACGTAAGTACGCAGGTGCTGCCAAATTACCTAGAATCCTTAACGGATTAGGAATTGCTATTGTTTCTACATCAAAAGGTTTGATGACTGGAAAACAAGCTAAGCAATTAAATGTAGGTGGTGAAGTAATTTGTTACGTATACTAATTTTAAACACTAGATAAAGATGTCAAGAATAGGTAAAAGCCCAATTGTAATCACTGCTGGTGTAACTGTAGAAGTTAAAGACGGTATTATTACAGTAAAAGGAAAAAAAGGTCAACTTACTCAGGAGTTTTCGGACGTAACTGTAAAAGTTGAAGGCGATCAGGTTTTAGTAGAAAGATCGTCTGATCATAAAGATCAAAGAGCAAAACACGGATTATACAGATCATTAATCAATAACATGATTATTGGTGTATCTGAAGGTTTTACAAAAGAACTTGAATTAGTTGGAGTTGGTTATAGAGCTTCAAACCAAGGTCAAAAGTTAGATTTAGCTCTTGGATATTCTCACAATATTGTTTTAGAAATTGCTCCAGAAGTAGCTTTAGAAACAATATCTGAAAAAGGTAAAAACCCTATCGTAAAATTAACATCATTCGATAAACAACTTTTAGGTCAAGTAGCTGCGAAAATCAGAGGTTTCCGTAAGCCTGAGCCATATAAAGGAAAAGGTGTTAAATTTGTGGGTGAAGTATTAAGAAGAAAAGCAGGTAAATCAGCTTAAAAAATAAGATTATGTCATTAACAAAATCTGATAGAAGACAGAGAATTAGATTCAGAATTAGAAAATCGATCAGTGGTACAACCTCTAATCCTAGACTATCTGTATTTAGAAGTAACAAAGAAATTTACGCTCAACTTATTGATGATGTAAATGGAGTTACTATATTAGCTGCATCTTCAAGAGAAAAAGAAATAGGAAAAGGTACTAACGTTGAAATCGCTGCTGCTGTTGGAAAACTAGTTGCTGAGAAAGCGTTAAAAGCCGGGATTGATACCATCACTTTTGATAGAGGTGGATATTTATATCACGGTCGTATTAAATCATTAGCAGAAGGCGCAAGAGCGGCTGGACTTAAATTCTAATATATTATGTCTAAATACAAAAATGTAGAATTGGTAAAACCAAGTGGTCTTGAACTTAAAGATCGTCTGGTAAGTGTTAATCGTGTTACTAAAGTTACAAAAGGGGGTAGAGCTTTCGGTTTTTCTGCTATTGTAGTTGTAGGTGATGAAAATGGAGTAGTTGGTCACGGATTAGGAAAATCTAAAGACGTTTCTGAAGCAATTGCGAAAGCAGTAGAAGATGCTAAGAAAAATTTAGTAAAAATTCCTTTGAATGGACAATCTGTTCCTCACGAACAAAAAGGTAAATTTGGTGGTGCACGTGTATTCTTAATTCCTGCGTCTCATGGTACAGGAGTTATTGCTGGTGGAGCTGTTCGTTCAGTTCTTGAATCAGTAGGTATTCACGATGTATTATCTAAATCTCAAGGATCATCAAATCCTCATAACGTAGTGAAAGCAACTTTTGATGCTTTATTACAAATGAGAAGCGCTTACACTGTTGCAAAACAAAGAGGTGTTTCTTTAGAAAAAGTTTTTAAAGGTTAATTCAAGGAAATTATGGCTAAATTATTAGTAAAACAAGTAAGAAGCAAAATCAACTGTCCTCTTTCTCAAAAGAGAGGTTTGGAAGCTTTAGGTCTACGTAAAATGGGACAAGTTGTAGAGCATGATTCAAACCCTGCTATCCTTGGTATGATAAACAAAGTTAAACACTTAGTTTCTGTCGAAGAAGCTAAATAACAAATACTGTTATGAATTTAAGTAACTTACAACCAGCTGAAGGGTCAACACACAATCAAAATAAAAGATTAGGTAGAGGAGAAGGTTCTGGAAAAGGTGGTACTTCTGCAAGAGGTCACAAAGGAGCAAAATCTCGTTCTGGTTATTCTAAAAAGATTGGTTTTGAGGGAGGGCAAATGCCACTTCAAAGACGTGTGCCTAAGTTTGGTTTCACAAACATCAATCGTAAAGAATACGAAGGTGTTAATTTAGATACGCTTCAATTATTAGTAGACAATGGTGTGATTACTGATTCTGTTAACATGACAGATTACGTAGCAAACCGTCTAGCTACCAAAAATGAAATCGTTAAGATTTTAGGTAGAGGAGAATTGAAAGCAAAATTAAAAGTAACTGCCCACAAATTTACTGCTACTGCAAAAGCTGCTATTGAAGCTGCTGGTGGAGAAGCTGTAACTATATAACTTATCTACTAAGATGAAGAAATTTATTGAATCAATAAGTAATGTTTGGAAAATCGAAGAACTGAAAAATAGAATCTTAATTACATTAGGATTACTTTTAGTATATCGTTTTGGTGCACACGTAACGCTTCCTGGTATTGACGCAACTCAATTAACAGGTTTAGCGGGACAGACTAAAAATGGTTTAGGATCTATCCTAGACATGTTTACAGGAGGTGCTTTCTCTAAAGCTTCAGTTTTTGCTTTAGGTATTATGCCTTATATTTCTGCATCTATTGTTGTTCAGTTAATGGGAATTGCTATTCCTTATTTGCAAAAACTTCAAAACGATGGAGAAAGTGGTAGAAAAAAGATTAATCAAATCACTCGTTGGTTGACTATAGCTATTACACTGGTTCAAGGTCCAACTTATATCTATAATCTGTACAGAACATTGCCTGGTAGTGCATTCTTACTAGGCTTTAATTCTCCTGAATTTTTGTTCTCATCAGTTATCATTTTAGTTACAGGTACAATTTTTGCTATGTGGCTTGGTGAGAAAATTACAGATAAAGGTATTGGAAATGGAATTTCATTATTGATTATGGTTGGTATCTTAGCTCGTTTACCGCAAGCTTTTATTCAAGAGTTTACAACGAGAGTTACCAACAACAATGGAGGTCCAATGTTGTTAGTTATTGAAATTATTGTGTGGTTATTAGTTATTATTTCTTGTGTATTGCTTACAATGGCAGTACGTAGAATCCCGGTTCAATACGCTCGTCGTACGACAACTGGTGACTATGAGCAAGATTTAGCAGGTGGTAATAGACAATGGATTCCTCTTAAGCTTAATGCTTCTGGGGTTATGCCAATCATTTTTGCTCAGGCAATTATGTTTATACCTGCGGCTGTAGCTGGATTGTCTAAATCAGATACATCACAATCAATCGTTGGAGCATTTAGCGATATGTTTGGTTTCTGGTATAACTTGGTATTTGCAACTTTAATTATTGTATTTACATTCTTTTATACTGCGATCACCGTACCGACTAACAAGATGGCTGATGATTTGAAAAGAAGTGGTGGTTTTATTCCTGGCGTTCGTCCGGGAGCTGAAACTTCAGACTTCCTTGATAAAGTGATGTCTTTGATAACTTTCCCAGGATCTTTATTCCTTGCTTTGATTGCTGTGTTCCCAGCTATTGTTGTAAGTATTATGGATGTACAACCATCTTGGGCAATGTTTTTTGGAGGTACCTCATTAATAATTATGGTTGGTGTTGCAATAGATACTATTCAACAAATCAACTCGTACTTGTTAAACAAACATTATGATGGTTTAATGAAGACTGGTAAAAATAGAAAAGCGGTAGCTTAATATATTTATGGCAAAACAATCAGCAATAGAACAAGACGGATCAATCATTGAAGCATTATCAAATGCGATGTTCCGTGTGGAGTTAGAAAATGGACATATCGTGATTGCTCATATTTCCGGAAAGATGCGTATGCATTACATCAAATTATTACCTGGTGATAAAGTGAAACTGGAAATGAGCCCTTATGATTTGTCAAAAGCAAGAATTACTTATCGATATTAAAGGATATTCACTATGAAAGTTAGAGCATCAGTAAAAAAGAGAAGTCCCGAGTGCATCATTGTGCGTAGAAAAGGGAGATTGTACGTAATAAACAAAAAGAATCCTAGATTTAAACAAAGACAAGGATAATTATGGCAAGAATAGCAGGGGTAGATATCCCAAAAAATAAGAGAGGTGTTATAGCACTTACCTACATCTTTGGATTAGGAAAAAGTAGAGCTATTGAGATTTTAGAGAAAGCTCAAGTAAGCCAAGATAAAAAAGTTCAAGATTGGAATGATGATGAAATCGGAGCGATTCGTGACGCAGTTTCATTTTACAAAATTGAAGGAGAATTACGTTCTGAAGTTTCTTTAAACATCAAACGTTTAATGGATATTGGTTGTTATAGAGGTATCCGTCATAGATCTGGTCTTCCATTAAGAGGACAAAGAACTAAAAACAACTCTAGAACTAGAAAAGGTAAAAGAAAAACTGTTGCGAACAAGAAAAAAGCAACTAAATAATAAGTAATATGGCTAAAGCAACTGCAAAAAAACGTAAAGTTATCGTTGAATCAACGGGTGAAGCTCATATTTCTGCCACTTTCAACAACATTATCATTTCTTTGACTAATAAGAAAGGTGAAGTTATTTCTTGGTCTTCAGCTGGTAAAATGGGTTTCAGAGGTTCTAAAAAGAACACTCCGTACGCAGCTCAAATGGCAGCAGAAGATTGTAGTAAAGTAGCTCTTGAGGCAGGACTTAAAAAAGTAAAAGTTTATGTAAAAGGACCAGGAAACGGACGTGAGTCTGCTATCCGTTCTATTCATAACGGTGGAATTGAAGTTACTGAGATTATCGATGTTACTCCAATGCCTCACAACGGATGTCGTCCTCCAAAAAGACGTAGAGTTTAATACTCAAATTTAATTATAGTATAACCTAGATAGAATATACGATTATCGAAGGATAAGACCTGAATTCATAATCTCTATCTTAAACAATTTAAAATGGCAAGATATACTGGTCCTAGCACAAGAATCGCTCGTAAATTTGGCGAAGCAATTTTCGGAGATGATAAATCTTTCGAGAAAAGAAATTACCCACCTGGACAACACGGGATGGCTAAAAAAAGAGGAAAAAAATCTGAGTACGCTGTTCAGTTAATGGAAAAGCAAAAAGCTAAATATTCTTACGGAATTTTAGAAAAACAATTCAGAAATTTATTCGAAAAAGCATCAGCTACTAAAGGAGTTACTGGTGAAGTTTTATTACAATTATGTGAAGCAAGATTAGATAACGTTGTTTTCAGAATGGGTATTGCTCCTTCTAGAAGAGGTGCTCGTCAAATCGTATCTCACAGACACGTTACTGTTAATGGTGAAGTTGTAAATATTCCTTCTTACCACCTTAAGCCTGGTGATAAAGTTGCAGTTCGTGAAAAATCTAAATCTTTAGAAGCTATCGAACGTTCTTTATCAAATTCAAGTCATGTTTACGAATGGATTACTTGGAACAATGATCTTAAAGAAGGAACTTTCGTTTCTGTACCTGCGAGACTTCAAATTCCAGAAAACATTAAAGAACAATTAATCGTAGAGTTGTACAACAAATAATAATTGACTTAGTCGAAATTTATGGCAATATTTAATTTTCAAAAGCCCGATAAAGTTATCATGATCGATTCAACCGATTTTGAAGGTAAATTCGAATTTAGACCTTTAGAACCTGGTTATGGATTGACTGTTGGTAATGCACTTAGAAGAGTTTTGCTTTCAGCATTAGAAGGTTATGCAATTACATCTGTTCGTATCGAAGGTGTAGATCATGAGTTTTCTACTATTTCAGGTGTTGTTGAGGACGTTACCGAAATTATCCTTAATCTAAAGCAAGTACGTTTCAAACGTCAGATTGAAGATATCGATAATGAAGCAGTTACAATTTCTGTTTCTGGTAAAGATCAATTAACAGCAGGTGATTTTCAAAAATTTATTTCAGGTTTTCAAGTTCTGAATCCAGACCTTGTTATCTGTAATTTAGATTCAAAGATCAAATTGAACTTCGATTTAACAATCGAAAAAGGTAGAGGATATGTTCCTGCTGAGGAGAACAAAAAACAGAATGCAGCAATTGGTACTATTTTTACAGATTCTATTTTTACTCCGGTAAAAAACGTAAAATATGCTATTGAAAACTTCCGTGTGGAACAAAAAACAGATTACGAAAAATTAGTTTTTGAAATTAAAACTGATGGTTCTATTAATCCAAAAGATGCCCTTACTGAAGCTGCTAAAGTTTTAATTCACCACTTCATGTTATTTTCTGACGAAAGAATTACACTCGAGGCTGACGAAATTGCACAAACAGAATCGTATGATGAAGAGTCATTGCATATGAGACAATTGCTTAAAACTAAGCTTGTTGATATGGATTTATCTGTGAGAGCATTAAATTGCTTGAAAGCGGCTGAAGTTGATACACTTGGTGATTTAGTATCGTTCAATAAAAATGACCTAATGAAATTCCGTAATTTTGGTAAAAAATCTTTAACTGAACTTGATGAACTTGTTGCAGTTAAAAATCTAACCTTCGGAATGGATTTAGCTAAATACAAATTAGATAAAGAATAATTCAATCCGCTGCGGCGGATTAAATTTAAAATAGCAATGAGACACGGAAAAAAATTCAATCACTTAAGCAGACAGACTGGACATAGAAAAGCTATGTTGGCTAATATGGCTTGTTCTCTTATCGAGCACAAACGTATTAACACTACTGTTGCTAAAGCTAAAGCGCTTAAACAATTCGTTGAGCCTTTAATCACTAAATCAAAAGAAGATACGACTCACAACCGTCGTATTGTTTTTGCTTACCTACGTAGTAAATATGCGGTAACTGACTTGTTCAGAGACGTAGCTGCTAAAGTTGGTGACCGTCCAGGTGGATACACTCGTATCATTAAAGTTGGAAATCGTTTGGGAGATAATGCTGATATGGCAATGATCGAACTTGTAGATTTCAATGAACTTTACAATGGTGGTAAAAAGGAAGTTAAAAAAGCAAAAAGCCGTCGTGGTGGTAAAGCAAAAAAAGCTGAGGATACTCCAGAAGCTCCAGCTGCTGAATCAGAATCGACTACTGAAGCTTCTGAATAATTATGAAAGTAATGATTCTATAGAAATCAAGGATAAACTAATTTTTAGTTTATCCTTTTTTTTTGATTTTTTTTAAAAGGAAATCTAACTTATTTGAATTTTTAGGTTTCATTTTTATGAATGAAATTTTTAAAAAATCTTGGAGACACTCTTTTAAAGAAGTAAATTTGCAAAATATCTAATTACAATTGAAACAGGCTTCGCCGGTTTTATAGGACGATTAAAAACAATACAATTAAAGAATGAAATACACTACACGTCAAAGCGCCATTTTATTACTAAGTGATGGAACTATTTTTCATGGAAAATCTATCGGAATTAGCGGTAAAACTTTTGGAGAAGTTTGTTTTAATACTGGAATGACCGGATACCAGGAGATCTTTACTGATCCTTCTTATTTTGGACAAATTATGGTGGCTACTAACACGCACATCGGAAATTATGGGGTTAATGATTCAGAAGTTGAATCAGATTCTATAAAAATTGCCGGTTTAGTTTGTAAAAACTTTAGTTTTAATTATTCCAGAGAAGATGCTTCCGGTAGTTTGGAAGATTATTTTACAAAACAAAATCTAATTTGTATTTCTGATGTTGATACACGTGCATTAGTAAGTTACATTCGTGATAATGGAGCTATGAATGCTGTTATTTGTACAGATGGTACTGCTGTGGAAGATTTAAAGAAAGAGTTGGCAAATGTACCCAACATGGAAGGTTTAGAATTGGCATCGAAAGTTTCCACTACTGAGCCTTATTTTTTTGGTGATGAAAACGCTACTTATAAAATCTCTGCCTTAGATCTTGGTATTAAAACAAATATCCTTAGAAATCTGGCTAAGAGAGATTGTTACATAAAAGTATTCCCATACAATTCAACTTATAAAGATTTGGCTGCGTTTAATCCGGATGGATACTTCTTGTCAAACGGGCCTGGTGATCCGGATCCGCTTTTCGGGGCGATTGAAGTAGCAAAAGAAATTCTGGCGAATGATAAACCCTTATTTGGGATTTGTTTAGGGCACCAGGTAATTGCTTTGGCTAATGGAGTTCAGACTTATAAAATGTTTAACGGGCACCGAGGAATAAATCACCCTGTAAAAAATGTCATTACAGGAAAAGGTGAAATTACGTCTCAAAATCATGGTTTTGCTGTTAATAAAGAACAATTAGATAACCACCCGGATTTAGAAATTACACACCTGCATTTGAATGACGGAACTGTGGCAGGGATGCGTATGAAAAACAAAAATTGTTTTTCAGTACAATATCACCCGGAAGCAAGTCCTGGTCCTCATGATTCTTCTTATTTGTTCGATCAATTTGTAGAGAACATCAAAGAGGCTTCTGCTAAAACGATATAGTTAATAAATAAAGGTTTTTAATAGTTAAAATGCGTATTTTCTATTGGATATTTTTATAATTTCGAAAAAAATATATAATTTATTAATAAAAAAGTAAAAATAATGAGTATTATAATTAAAATTCACGCAAGACAAATTCTTGATTCCAGAGGTAATCCTACTATTGAAGTTGATGTAATAACTGAAAACGGAGTTTTAGGTAGAGCAGCTGTTCCTTCTGGAGCGTCAACTGGAGAGCACGAAGCGGTTGAATTACGTGATGGTGGTAAAGCTTACCTTGGAAAAGGTGTTTTGAATGCAGTGAATAATGTAAATACTGTTATTGCTGAAGAGTTAGTTGGAATTTCTGTTTTTGAACAAAATGTGATCGATCAAACCATGATTGATTTAGACGGAACTCCAAACAAATCTAAATTAGGAGCTAATGCAATTTTAGGAGTTTCTTTGGCTGCTGCAAAAGCGGCTGCTAATGAGCTTGGATTGCCTTTATACAGATATGTAGGTGGTGTTTCTGCTAATACATTACCTGTACCGATGATGAACATCATTAACGGTGGTTCTCACTCTGATGCGCCAATCGCATTTCAGGAATTTATGATTTTCCCTGTAAAAGCAACTTCTTTTACACATGCGATGCAAATGGGAACTGAGATTTTTCACAGTTTGAAAAAAGTATTACATGATAGAGGTTTAAGTACTGCTGTTGGTGATGAAGGAGGTTTTGCTCCAAACTTAGCCGGTGGAACTGAAGATGCTTTAGATACCATCAAAAAAGCGGTTGAAAATGCAGGATATTCTTTCGGAGACGAAATTATGATTGCACTTGACTGTGCTGCTTCTGAGTTTTATGTAAACGGTAAATACGATTATACTAAATTTGAAGGAGAGACTGGAAAAATCAGAACTTCTGAAGAGCAAGCGGATTATTTAGCGGAACTTGCTGCTAAATATCCAATTATCTCTATCGAGGATGGTATGTACGAAGATGACTGGAATGGATGGAAATACTTAACAGAAAAAATCGGTGATAAAGTGCAATTAGTTGGTGATGATTTATTTGTTACTAATGTAGAGCGTTTGTCTACAGGAATTCAAAAAGGTATTGCCAATTCAATCTTAGTAAAAGTAAACCAAATTGGAACTTTAACAGAGACTATTGCAGCTGTAAATATGGCTAAAAATGCAGGGTATACTTCAGTAATGTCTCACCGTTCAGGAGAAACAGAAGATACTACAATTGCAGATTTAGCAGTGGCTTTAAACTGTGGTCAGATTAAAACAGGTTCAGCTTCTCGTTCTGATCGTATGGCAAAATACAATCAATTATTGAGAATTGAAGAAGAATTGGGAAGTACTGCTTATTTCCCTGGCTTAAATGCTTTCAAAATCAAATAATTGTAAACAATTATAGACTATATTTAAACCATCCGTTTTTACGGATGGTTTTTTTTTGGAGTTTTAACAAATTCATAGCAGGATTCTTTTTTTAATTAGTCTTAAATTCCTTAGATTTGGTAAATTATTATTTTAAAGATTTATTTCCGATATATTATGTCAAAAACAGCTACATTAGAAGTAGATGGTAAGAAAATTGAACTTCCGGTAATCACTGGGAGTGAAAATGAGTCTGCTGTCGATATTAACAAATTACGTGATTTAACTGGCTTCATTACGCTTGACCCAGGATATAAAAA
Source organism: Flavobacterium sp. FlaQc-49 (assembly GCF_044005985.1). Classification (NCBI taxonomy): domain Bacteria; kingdom Pseudomonadati; phylum Bacteroidota; class Flavobacteriia; order Flavobacteriales; family Flavobacteriaceae; genus Flavobacterium; species Flavobacterium sp. FlaQc-49. The sequence continues at coordinate 95,077 of NZ_JBIPCS010000004.1, forward strand.
TTCAGGATCTTGTACAAGTGAGATTACTTTCTTGGATGGAGAACTTGGGATTTTGCGTTACAGAGGATATTCAATCGAAGATTTAGCTGAAAAAGCAAGTTTCCCTGAAGTATCTTATCTTTTAATTTTTGGTGAATTACCAACAGCCCAACAATTAGCTCAATTTGATGCTGATATTAAAAAGCATACTTTGGTTAACGAAGAAATGAAGAACATCATTGACGGTTTTCCAAAAACGGCTCACCCAATGGGAGTTTTGTCTGCTTTGACAAGTGCTTTAACCGCCTTTAATCCAAAAGCTGTAAATGTAGAGAACGAAAAAGAAATGTACGAAGCTATCTGTAAAACTATAGCTAAGTTTCTTGTAATCGCTACATGGACGTATAGAAAAACAATGGGGTATCCATTGAACTATTATGACAATACACAAGGGTATGTAGAGAACTTTATGCAATTAATGTTTAAATTGCCTACAGGACCTTACGCTGCAAATCCTATTATTGTTAATGCATTAGACAAATTATTTATCTTACACGGAGATCACGAGCAAAACTGTTCAACCTCTACGGTAAGAATGGTTGGTTCGTCTCATGCCGGATTGTTTGCTTCAATCTCTGCAGGTGTTTCTGCACTTTGGGGGCCACTTCACGGTGGCGCTAACCAGGCAGTTCTTGAGATGCTGGAAGAAATTAACAAAGATGGTGGAGACACTGATAAATTCATGGCGAAAGCCAAAGATAAAAATGATCCTTTCCGTTTAATGGGATTTGGTCATAGAGTTTATAAAAACTTTGATCCAAGAGCAAGAATCATCAAAAAAGCAGCTAAAGAAGTATTAGAAACTTTAGGTGTTGAAGATCCGATTTTAGAGATCGCTAAAAAGTTAGAGGCAGCAGCTTTAGAAGATGAATACTTCAAATCAAGAAATTTATATCCAAACGTTGATTTCTACTCTGGAATTATATACAGAGCCTTAGGGATTCCAACAGATATGTTTACGGTGATGTTTGCTATTGGTAGATTACCGGGCTGGATTGCGCAATGGAAAGAAATGCGTGAGAATAAAGAGCCAATCGGAAGACCAAGACAAATATACACTGGACATCCGTTGAGAGACTTTAAGTCAAATAAATAAAAACATTTTAAAGCTTCACCTAACTGTGAAGCTTTTTTTATCTTTGTTCAAAATACAATAAAGTTATGTTGCAATTAAATGTAAAGAACGAAACGTCAAGATTACGTGCTGTAGTTTTGGGTTCAGCGGTTCATAATGGGCCAACTCCATCCTTAGAAGAGGCTTATGATCCTAAATCATTGGAACATATTAAAGCAGGAACCTACCCTCTTGAAAAAGATATGGTTGTTGAAATGGATGCTTTTAATGCTGTTTTTCAAAAATATAATGTAACGGTTTATCGTCCTGAGATGATAGAAAATTACAATCAAATTTTTGCGAGAGATATAGGGTTTGTTATTGATGATACTTTCGTGAAATCTAATATTTTACCGGATAGAGAGCGAGAATTAGATGCGATTCAATATGTAATCGACCAAATGAATACTTTAAAGGTGGTTCGTCCACCGGAAGAAGTTCATATCGAAGGTGGTGATGTGATGCTTTGGAACGATCATATTTTTATAGGAACCTATAAAGGCAGTGATTACAAAGATTATATTACAGCTCGTACCAATATGGAGGGTGTAAATTATATTAAAGAATTATTTCCAAACAAAATTGTTAAAGAGTTTGATCTGGTTAAATCTAAATTAGAAGCCAGAGATAATGCTTTGCATTTGGACTGTTGCTTTCAACCTGTTGGAAAAGACAAAGGGATTATTTACAAACGAGGCTTTCGTGAAGAAGCAGATTATTTGTATTTGGTAAACCTTTTTGGAAAAGAGAATTTATTTCATATCGAAAGAGACGAAATGTATCATATGTTTTCTAACGTATTTTCTATTGATGCCGATGTAGTGGTTTCAGAAAAAAACTTTACCCGCTTAAACAATTGGTTGCGTGCAAATGGTTTTACAGTTGAGGAAATTCCATATGCTGAAATTGCAAAACAAGAGGGATTGTTAAGATGTTCGACTTTACCATTAATTAGAGATTAAAAAGTAGTTTCAAGTTTCAGGTTTCAAGTTCACAATAATTTGAAACCTGAAACTTGAAACAAAAAAAATATTAAAACATGAAACAAACAACGAATGCAATTGTAATGATTCGCCCTGTTGCTTTTAGAATGAATGAGCAAACGGCTGTCAATAATTATTATCAAAAAGTTTTGGACGGACTTTTACCGAGTACAGTAAATGCAAAAGCACAACAGGAATTTGATGTTTTTGTTGAGAAATTGAGAGCTGTAGGGGTTGATGTTACCGTTATAGAAGATACTTTAGAAACAGATACTCCGGATAGTATTTTTCCAAATAACTGGGTTTCGTTTCACGAAAACGGAGACGTGGCTTTATATCCAATGTTTGCAGAAAATCGTCGTCAGGAGCGTCGTGAAGATATTTTAGATACACTTGAAGACAAAGGTTTTGAAATTGCCAATATAATGGATTATACCTCGGCAGAAGAAGACGGTATTTTTCTTGAAGGTACCGGAAGTTTGCTTTTAGATCGTGCCAACGGAAAAGCCTATTGCGCTTTGTCGCCTAGAGCAGATGAAGAATTGTTTATCGAATTCTGTGAAGATTTTGATTATGCTCCGGTGATTTTTGAAGCTTTTCAGACCGTTGACGGGGAACGTAAATTAATTTATCACACCAACGTAATGATGTGTTTGGGTGAGACTTTCGCTGTTATTTGTGCCGATTGCATCGATGATAAAAAAGAACGTAAAATGGTTCTGGAGAATCTAAAAGCAGATAACAAAGAAGTTATTTTGATTACGGAAGCTCAGGTAAATAATTTTGCAGGTAATATGCTGGAAGTTAGAGGAACTGATGATAAGAAATATCTTGTCATGAGTGCTTCAGCTCATCAGAGTTTAACACCAAAACAAATTGCACAGTTAGAAGCTCATGCTGAAATTTTAAGTTCAAGCTTAGATACAATCGAAGCGTGCGGTGGTGGAAGTGCAAGATGTATGATGGCAGAGGTGTTCTTGCCAAGAAGTTAAATTTTATAATTTTCAATAAAAAAATTCCAAATTCCAAAAGCTGAATAGTACAGTTTGGAATTTGGAATTTTGTGTTTTTGGATTAATCGTTAAGCTTAATTTGACTTGTAAACTTCAGGATTATATAATTCCATGTAGAATTCAGGATTGGGTAATTTTGTAAAATTGTATTTTTCGTAAAGCCATTCAGCTGTAGACGTCAATAAAATCCAACGGCGTAAACCTTGTAAATTAGGATGGTTCATTACTTGTTCCATCAAGGCTTTAGAAAGTCCTTTTCCTCGATATTCTTCCAATACATAAATGTCGCCCAAATATCCAATAGTAGCAAAATCTGAAATTACCCTTGCAAAACCAATTTGTGTGTTTTTATAGAACAATCCAAAATTTAGAGAATTTTCAATAGAAGTTTTCATGGTCTCAAAAGGAATACCATCACTCCACCCGGATTTTTTTGATAAGAAATCATGAATGGCATCAAGATCCAATTTGTTTTTATCGGTTGTAATAGTGAAATCTCCAAAAGAGAAATTAATTTCTTTCATTTTTTTTCGGCTAGAATTAAAGTAAACAACAGATTTACATCAAATTTCCTTTTACAATATTGATAATCGAACTCACGATATATTGAATTCCGATAGAGATTACAATAAAACCAACAATTCTAGAAATAGCAACAATTCCCGAAGCACCTAAAATTCTGGCAAGATAATGAGCACTTTTTAATATCGCAAAAATCGCTATTGCAATGGCTGCAATAGCCAAAGTCGAAATAATAATTTCATTCATTTCGTGATGCTCCTGATAAAAAGCAATTAATAATGACATAGAACCCGGACCGGCGAGCATCGGAATTGCCAAAGGAGTCAAGGCAATGTCGTTTCGTTGTTGCGCTTCGTTTTCAATCTTTTTGTTAATACCTCTTTTCTTGTTGAATTTTCCGGAGAGCAAAGAGAAACCTGAATTTACGATTACAATTCCACCGGCAATTCGTAGCGCATCAATACTAATTCCGAAGAAAGTCAATACGTATTGACCAATGAAATAGGAAACTAATAAAATGATAAAAACGTTGATCGCCGTCCAAAGTGAAATCCTGGAACGTTCTTTTTGAGAATCGTGCTGTGTCAGTCCAACAAAAATCGGCACGGTACCGATTGGGTTTAGAACCGAGAAAAGAGCAGCAAATAAATAAATGAATAAATCCATATTGTTTGGGTTAGTAGGGTAAAAATAGTCTTTTTTTAATATTTGAGTGTAAATTTATGGTGAGATATTGCTTTTTTATTGTTGTTAAGTCTCTGCTAAATTACCTGAATTTAGCTCGTACTTTTTGATTACTTTTGTACGATATTTAAAAATGATGAAAAATAAAAAAACTTTAGTTCTGGGAGCAACTACAAAACCGGAGCGTTATGCTTTTAGAGCTATAAATGCATTAGTTGAAAAAGGACACACCGTTTTGGCAATAGGTCAAAATACAGGCGAAGTTGCCGGGGTGAAAATTTATACAAAAGCGATTCCTGTTAAAAATATTGATACTATTACCTTGTATTTGAATCCGGCACGTCAGCGTGATTATTATAATTATATTGTTGAAGCACAGCCAAAGAGGGTGATTTTCAACCCTGGTTCTGAGAATCCGGAGTTGTATCAATTATTGGAACTGAATAATATTAAAGCAGAAGTTGCTTGTACATTGGTTTTATTAGCTACAAATCAATATTAATTCACTTTTTCGATACCGATTGATTTTTGGTGCCTCAAGGCCGCTAAATTATTAAAAACAGTATTTTTGTCGTCATGGAATTTTCATCAAAACTAATAGAAAAAGCAGTCAACGAAATGTCGCAATTGCCAGGGATTGGTAAACGTACGGCATTGCGCTTGGTCTTGCATTTATTAAAACAGCCTAAAGAACAAACCGGTTTTTTATCTCAGGCATTGTTAAACATGCGAGAGGATATTAAATTTTGTAAAAGCTGTCATAATATTTCAGATACTAAAGTTTGTGAAATTTGTGCTAATGTGGCAAGAAACCATGAGTTGATTTGTGTCGTTGAAGATATTCGTGACGTAATGGCTATTGAGAATACGGGTCAGTACAAAGGTATTTATCATGTTTTAGGAGGGAAAATTTCCCCGATTGAAGGTGTTGGACCCAGTCAGCTAAATATTACAACTTTGGTCGAAAAAGTAAAATCCGGAAAAGTAACAGAGCTTATTTTTGCACTAAGTTCAACGATGGAGGGTGATACAACGAATTTTTATATCTACAAGCAAATTGCGGGGTTTGATATCATAGTTTCTACAATTGCTAGGGGGATTTCTGTTGGAGACGAATTAGAATACGCAGACGAAGTTACACTTGGAAGAAGTATTTTACACCGTGTCCCGTTCGAAAAAACTTTCAAAAACAACTAAATAGAGTCAATAAAAAGCTAGATTTCCTGAAGATTAAAGGAAAAGCTATATTTGCGGATAAAATATTAATAATGACAAAGAAAAGTTTTTATATATTACTATTAATTAGCACAGTATTTACATCTTGTATTCCTGTAAAAGATCTGGTGTATTTGCAGGATAAAAATACTTCGGGAGAACAAAATACAGTTGCTGCCGTTGAATCTAAACCTTACAGATTGCAGGTAAATGATGTTATAAGTGTTGATATTAAAGCAATAGATCCCAAATTAGTTTCCATTTTTAATAAAAATGATGGTGCTGCAGCGGCGTCCGGGAAATCAGAAGGAGCTTTGTATTTTGATGGTTTTACAGTTGATGATCATGGAAATATAAGAATGCCAATTTTAGGAGAGCTAAATGTTATTGGATATACACTTGAAGAAGTACGAGTGATGATTGAAAAAAAATTACTTGAAGAATATTTTAAAAGTGAGGCCAATATTTTTGTAACAGTAAAATTGGCAGGTTTCAGATATACGATAAATGGTGAAGTAGGAAATGTAGGGACTAAAACATTGTTTCAGCCACATGTAAATATAATGGAAGCGATTGCAAATGCAGGAGATATTACAACAGTTGGAGACAGAAAAGCAGTAACAGTAATTCGTCAAACCCCGACAGGAGTTCAGATGCATGATATTGATCTTACCGATGTCAATGTGATGAAATCTCCTTATTATTACTTACAGCCTAACGATTATATTTATGTGAAGCCTCTAAGGCAAAAAACATGGGGGACTGGGCAGACAGGAATACAGTCTATAGGTACTGTTATTACTTTGTTGTCATTGGCAACAACAGTTTATTTGATTCTTAAAAATTAAAACTCAGTTCAAAAGATGTTAGATATAAAAGATTTTTCGATTTTTGAGAATCATTCGAATTTTGATTTTAAAGGACTTTTATTAAAAATTATAAGTTATTGGAAGTGGTTTCTGGTGAGTTTAATAATTGCGTTTGCAATAGCCCATCAGGTAAATATTCGTAAAGAAAAAATTTACGCCATGCAAACCATGATTTCTATTAAAGAAGAAAGTAATCCGTTTTTTACTTCAAATACCAGTTTGGTTTTTAATTGGGGTGGGATTTCTGATCAGGTAAATGGAATTTCTACCATCTTGAAGTCAAGATCACATAATGAATTGGTGGTTGACAAATTGCAGTTTTATATCGATTATCTTTCGCAAGGGAAATACAATTTGGTCGATTCTTATGGTGAAGTGCCTTTTTATTTGAATATTGATAAATCAAAAGGGCAGCTTGCCAATACTCTTATCGGGGTTAAATTTATAAGTGAAAATGTATATGAAATCAGAATTTTATTTGAAAATAATTCTGTTTCGGTATTAAATTATTCGACTAATTCTTATGCTAATACGGCGGTTCAGCCTGTGGAGTTTGTTAAAAGATATAAAGTCGGAGAACAAGTTTCGCTTCCTTTCCTAAATTGGAAATTGCAAATAAATGATAATCCGGGGCTCTATAAAGGAAATGAGTACTTCGTTAGATTTAATGATTTTGACGGTACAGTGTCTAATTACAGAGGTATAAATGTTAGTTCTGATGATAAAGGAGGTTCGTTGTTAACTTTGTCATTACAAGGTACGAACAAAGCCAGGATGGTTGATTATTTGAACTCAACAGTAAGGATGTTGATTAAAATTCAGCTTGATGGTAAAAATCAATTTGCAAACAACACGATCCGATTTATAGATAGTACTCTTGTTGCGATGGAGTCTCAGTTGAAAGAAAACGGCAACGAGCTAAAAACGTTCAGAAAGGACAAGAATATCTACGAAATTGAGGGTGGAGGTGTTAAGTTTTCGGATAAAATAATGGATTTCGATGTTGAGAGAGATTTGATTTCCAGAAAAATAGCCTATTATAATTCTTTAAAAACATATCTAAATAATAGTGTAGACTACTCTCGTTTGCCTGCTCCTTCTGTTGCAGGAATTGAGGACCCGAATATTATTACGAATGTTTCAAAACTTATCGCGCTCTCTGCACAAAGGTCAGAAATGGCATATGCGGTAAAAAGTGATAAGATTTTCAAGGATTTTGATAATCAAATGAATGCTGTTAAAGGTGTTTTGTTGGAAAATATTACAAGTGCAAAATCATCTTTGTTGTATGACCTGTCAATGATAAATGCTAAAATTGGTCAGGCAGAAAGTACGGTTAAACGACTTCCCGAAGAACAGCAGGAGTTGTTGAAGATTAAGAGAAAGTATGATTTAAATGACAATATTTATACGGAGTTTTTGCAGAAACGAAATGAAGCGGAAATTGTAAAAGCATCTAATTTATCAGATATTCATTTTATTGATCCCGCAAAAGATATAGGTGGAGATTTGGTAGGTCCTAAAACTTCTGCCAATTATGTTTTGGCTTTGTTTCTGGGGATGTTGGTTCCTTTGTTGTTTGTTTTTGTGATTTTCTTCGTTAATAATTCAATTCAGAATGTTGAGGACATAAGTAAATTAACGCAGATTCCTCTTATTGGGGTAATTGGGGTTGATAAAGAAAATATGAGCTTGGCGGTTTTTGACAGACCAAAATCGGCGCTTTCAGAATCTTTTAGGGCTGTTCGTTCTTCGCTACAGTTTTTGTATAAAAAGCAACGTGTTAGCGGCGCAAAAACATTAATGATTACTTCGTCGGTAAGTGGTGAAGGAAAAACTTTTTGCTCCATAAACATTGCGACAGTTTTTGCTTTAAGTGAAAAGAAAACGGTGATTGTCGGTTTGGATTTGAGAAAACCGAGGTTGGCTGATGAATTTAATTTGACTAAGAATGTGGGTGTAGTTAATTATTTGATTAAACAAAAAAGTTTAAGTGAAATAACAAATCCAACACAGATACCAAATCTTGATGTTATTTTGTCAGGCCCAATCCCTCCTAATCCTTCCGAACTTATTTTAAGTGAAGCGATGAAAGAGTTAATAGATGAGTTAAAGCAAGAATACGATTATATTATTTTAGATACGCCTCCCGTTGGTTTAGTTTCTGATGCTTTAGAATTAGCTCAGTATGCAGATGTTACTTTATATATTGTAAGGCAGAATTATACCAAAAAAGATATGATCACGTTGTTGAATAACAGAGTGAAAAGAGGAGAGCTTAACAATGCAAGTATCGTTTTAAATGGATATGAAAATAAAGCCAAGTATGGTTCCGGGTACGGATATGGTGCCTATTCTAACGGCTATTATGAAGAAAGAGAAAAGGAAGGTGTTGTGAAATCTCTTTTAAATAAATTCAATAAAAAATAATTTGAAGCATATGGAAGTATCGGTTCAATACAAAATTTTAATTACAGGAGGTGCTGGTTTTATTGGTTCAAATTTATGTGAGCACTTTTTAAAATCAGGTCACAAGGTGGTTTGTTTGGATAATTTTGCAACGGGACATCGCCACAACCTGAAAGATTGTATGGAGAGCCCCAATTTTAAATTGATTGAGGGTGATATTCGCACCATAGCCGATTGCATAGCTGCAGTTGATGGAGTTGATTATGTTTTGCATCAGGCCGCTCTGGGTTCTGTCCCAAGATCTATAAACGATCCGATAACTACTAACGATGTTAATGTGTCGGGTTTTTTAAATATGTTGACAGCATCCCGCGATGCTAAAGTAAAGCGGTTTATATATGCGGCAAGTTCCTCTACCTATGGAGATTCTGAAGGATTGCCAAAAGTAGAAGAGGTTATCGGTAAACCATTGTCTCCATACGCTATTACAAAATATGTAAACGAATTATATGCTGAAATTTTCAGTAAAACCTATGGTTTGGAAACGATTGGATTGCGCTATTTTAATGTTTTTGGACGAAAACAAGACCCAAATGGTGCCTATGCAGCCGTAATTCCTAAGTTTGTGATGCAGTTTATGAATTATGAAAGTCCGGTTATAAATGGTGACGGAAATTATTCACGTGATTTCACTTATATTGACAATGTGATTCAGATGAACGAATTGGCGATGTTAAGTCAAAATCCGGAAGCAGTAAATACAGTTTACAATACGGCATTTGGAGATCGGAATACTTTGAATGACTTGACAGGATATTTGAAAAAATACTTAAGTGAATTGGATTCAAAAATTGCTGATGTAGAAGTTGTTTACGGTCAAAATAGAGCAGGAGATATTCCGCATTCGTTAGCAAGTATTGCTAAAGCCAAAAAAATGCTGGGATACGATCCGAAATATTCATTACAAGAAGGATTAAAAGAAGCTGTCAGCTGGTACTGGAGCAATTTGAAATAAAGTCAAAGATTAAGATATTAAATTAAATTAAATGGAAGTAACAAAAATTTGTTGCATTGGTGCAGGTTATGTTGGAGGTCCGACGATGGCAGTAATTGCTCAAAAATGTCCACATATTCAAGTGACTGTTGTTGATTTGAACGAACAAAGAATTAAAGATTGGAACGATCCAAATACCGATAATATTCCGATTTACGAACCGGGACTTTCCGAAATTGTAGCGGAGGCAAGAGGAAGAAACCTTTTCTTTTCAACCGAAGTAGAAAAAGCAATTGATGAAGCTCAGGTGATTTTTATATCAGTAAATACGCCAACAAAAACCTACGGAAAAGGAAAAGGGATGGCAGCTGATTTGAAATATATTGAATTATGCGCCAGACAGATTGCAAAAGTGGCAAAAGAAAATAAAATCGTAGTTGAGAAATCGACTTTACCAGTACGTACTGCAGAAGCCATAAAAAGTATTTTAGATAATACCGGAAACGGAGTTCAATTTCAGATCTTATCTAATCCTGAATTTTTAGCAGAAGGAACTGCTGTTACAGATTTATTAAATCCGGACCGAATTTTAATTGGTGGCGATACTACTCCTGAAGGGGAAGTGGCTATTAAAGCTTTGGTAGATGTGTATGCCAACTGGGTTAGTGAGGATAAAATTCTGACTACAAATGTTTGGTCTTCAGAATTGTCTAAACTTACAGCGAATGCCTTTTTAGCGCAACGTATTTCATCTATAAACGCAATGTCTGAACTTTGTGAAAAAACAGGTGCTGATGTAAACGAGGTGGCAAGAGCGATAGGAATGGACAGCAGAATTGGATCAAAATTTTTAAAAGCTTCCGTTGGATTTGGTGGATCTTGCTTTCAAAAAGATATTTTGAATTTAGTTTATATTGCAAAAACATACGGATTGAATGAAGTTGCGGACTACTGGGAACAGGTTATTATTATGAATGATCATCAGAAACGAAGATTTTCAAATAAGATCGTTCAGACTTTATACAATACGGTTGCTGATAAGAAAATTACCTTTTTGGGCTGGGCATTCAAAAAAGATACCAACGATACCCGTGAGTCGGCAGCAATATATGTAGCTGATGATTTGATTAACGAACAGGCAAAAATTGCTGTTTACGATCCTAAAGTTTCAAGAACTAAAATGCTGGCGGATTTAAATTATTTAGAAACAAGAACAGTTGAAGAAAATAATAAGGCTGTTTTAACGTTTGATAATCCTTATGATGCCTGCAAAGACGCCCATGCGATTGCAATTCTTACCGAATGGGATGAATTTACAACATACGATTGGCAAAAAATTTATGATGCAATGCACAAACCAGCATTTATCTTTGATGGTAGAAATATATTAAATGCACAAGAGTTAGAGTCTATTGGGTTTGTTTATAACGGAATTGGTTCATAGTCGATTATTAGTCTTGATTTAAAATTTGGCAGAAAGCGAATAAAGCGATAGAATTAAAAATTTTATTTCATTATAAAAGAGATATGAATTGGTACGTAGTTTATACTAAGCCCAAATGGGAAAAGAAGGTTGCAGAGCGGCTAAATCAAATCGGAATCGAATGTTATTGTCCGGTAATTACTCAGATAAAGCAATGGTCGGATAGAAAGAAAAAAATTGAAGTACCTCTTTTTAATTCCTATGTATTTGTTCAATTACCCGATATGGATCGAAATGCTGTTTTTCAGGTCGCTGGTGTAATTCGCTATTTGTTTTGGCTTGGAAAACCGGCAATTGTTAAAGACGAAGAAATAGCTATAATAAAAAAGGGTCTTTCGGATTCAAATGTAAGCGATGTTTCGGTAACGGCATTTCAAGTTGGAGATCGCATAAAACTGGAATCCGGGGTTTTTAGTAGTCAAAATGCAATTGTTCAGGAAATTTCTAATACCCATTATATTTTGGTATTGGAATCTTTAGGTTGTGTTTTGAAAATTAAGTACAAGTAGTATATTTTGTGTACGAAATAAAAATATAAATTAATTGAGAGTGAAATTCGTTTTTGGTGTTTTTCATTCTCTTTTTTTTGCAAATAAAATGGCACAGCTTTGATTTGTAAAGGTTTGTGTTTATAGGTTTTTTTGTTTTTAAGTCTGCAAAAAAACGTATTGAATTAATTGACTTAATGTGTTATATTTGCCAAAAATGATTTTTCCAAATTCTGTGTCGATTACTGTGACAGGGAACGGCGTAGCCGTGAATTTTACGGACTAAATCGTATAAAAAGAAAACAATTTGAATGAGAATATAAAAATAGCGGTTATCGGTCTGGGCTATGTCGGACTACCTTTAGCAAGGTTGTTTGCCACCAAGTATGCTGTTATCGGTTTTGATATTAATACATCAAGAGTAGATTCTTTAAAATCAGGATTTGATACTACACTGGAAGTGGATGATGTTACTTTGCAGAAAGTACTGGTAGATAATCCTAATGTTGAAATTGGACTGTACTGCACCACCTCTCTGACAGACATCGCAGATTGTAATTACTTTATAATTACAGTTCCAACACCAGTTGATAAAAATAACCGTCCGGATTTAACCCCATTGTATAAATCGAGTGAATCTGTTGGTAAAATACTGAAAAAAGGAGATATTGTTATTTATGAATCGACGGTTTATCCAGGCGTGACAGAAGAACAATGCGTGCCAGTGCTGGAAAATGTTTCAGGTTTGAAATTTAATGAGGATTTTTTTGCAGGATATTCACCTGAAAGAATAAATCCCGGAGATAAAGAACACACGGTCGAGAAGATTCTGAAAGTAACTTCAGGATCAACTCCTGAAATTGGATTAAAAGTTGATGCACTATATAAATCTGTTATTACAGCAGGAACTCATTTAGCCCCTAGCATAAAAGTGGCAGAAGCCGCAAAAGTGATAGAGAATTCACAACGAGACATAAATATTGCTTTTGTTAATGAATTGGCTAAAATATTCAACTTAATGAATATTGATACACAAGAAGTTCTGACTGCCGCTGCGACAAAATGGAATTTTTTACCGTTTAAACCAGGTTTGGTCGGAGGTCATTGCATAGGTGTTGATCCTTATTATCTGGCACAACGAGCACAGGAATTTGGATACCATCCTGAAATAATTTTAGCCGGACGACGTTTAAATGACAGCATGGGAGAGTATATTGCTTCTCAAGTGGTTAAATTAATGATTAAAAAAGGGATTTCTGTAAATGGTGCCAATCTGTTAATGCTTGGAATTACATTTAAAGAAAATTGCCCTGACGTTCGAAATACTAAAATTGTAGATGTTATAAAAGCATTGAAAGAGTATGGAATAGCGGTAACGATATACGACCCGTTAGCAAGTATTGACGAGGTTAGAAAAGAATACAAGCTGACAACAGTTGATTCAATTCCAAAGGAGAAATTTGATGCTATTGTTTTAGGTGTCGCACACAAAGAATTTTTGAAACTGGATTTTTCCGGTTTGCAAAAATCAAATAGTTTAGTATATGATGTAAAAGGAGTTTTAGGTACTGTAGCCGATAATAGGTTGTAGTAAATAAAGTTTCTTTTTTAGTTTTAAAAAAATGGAAATAAGCAGTTCAATCATACATGTAATTTTGACTGGCGGAGTTGGGAGCAGATTATGGCCTTTGTCACGAAAAAGCCAACCCAAACAATATCTGGAGATATTTGAAGGGAAGTCTTTATTTGAAATGACAGTAGAAAGAAACAGTCATTTGGCTAATAAAGTTATGGTGGTAGGTAATGTTGATAATCACCACTTAAGCAGTAAGGTGATGGATAAGACCCAGACTGAATTTCTAAATATTGTAGAAGCTACCCCAAGAAATACGGCTGCAGCTATTGCTTTTGCGGCATTTGCATCTCATCCTGATGATGTATTAATTGTGACGCCTTCAGATCATATCATTGATAAGATGGAAGAGTATAATAAAGCCATACATGAAGCTATTTTAAAAGCAAATGAAGGGTATATCGTAACATTCGGAATTATTCCAACCAAACCGGAAACGGGATATGGTTATATTGAATCTAATGGAGATAAAGTAATTTCATTTCGTGAAAAACCAAATGAAACAACAGCTAAAAACTTTATAGCTAGAGGTAATTTTTTATGGAACAGTGGTATGTTCTGTTTTAAAGCAGGGGTTCTTTTAGATGAGCTAAAACAATTTCAACCTGATGTTTATGAAAAAGCAAAGATAGTTTGGGAATCGGGTAAGAATGGAGTACTTGATTTGGATTTGTCTTTAGAAATTCCATCCATTAGTATCGATTATGCTGTAATGGAACGAAGTAAAAAAATTAAAGTGGTTCCCGCTTCATTTTCCTGGTCCGATTTAGGATCATTTGAATCTGTTTATGACTATTTGGTATCTAAAGGGCATGCTGTAGATAAAAATGGAAATATGGTTATAGGAAGCGAAAAATATACAGCATTCTTAGGATTGAAAAACACTATTTTTGTTTGTACGGATACTGCAAATCTACTATTACAAAAAGAGAATTCACAAGATGTAAAAGACTTATACGGTGAATTAGAAAAAGCAAATTCACATTTATTAAATTAATTGAAAGCTAAAATGAAAAAAATTCTTATAACCGGTGGTGCTGGTTTCATTGGGTCACATGTTGTAAGACGTTTTGTAAATAAATATCCGGAATATCAGATTTATAATTTAGACGCATTGACTTATGCCGGCAATCTTGAAAATATTAAGGATGTTGAAAATCAATCTAATTATACTTTTATAAAAGGTGATATTGTTGACGAAATTTTTATAAAAGAACTTTTTTCTGCACATAATTTTGATGGTATTTTGCATTTGGCAGCCGAATCCCATGTGGATCGTTCTATTGAAGATCCTTTAGCTTTTGTGAAAACAAATGTTATTGGAACGATGAATTTGTTAAACGCTGCAAAGAATCAATGGAAGGATGATTTTCAAGAGAAACGTTTCTACCATATTAGTACAGATGAAGTTTATGGCTCTTTAGGCAGCGACGGACTTTTTACAGAAACTACTCCCTATGCGCCTAATTCTCCTTATTCAGCTTCAAAAGCAAGCTCAGATCACTTTGTCAGAGCATATGGAGAAACGTATGGATTGCCTTATGTTTTAACAAATTGTTCAAATAATTACGGATCCTATCATTTTCCTGAAAAATTAATCCCACTTTTTATCAATAATATTATAAATAATAAGCCTTTGCCAGTTTATGGTGATGGGAATTATACCCGTGATTGGTTGTTTGTAGAAGATCATGCAATTGCGATAGATTTAGTTTTTCATGAAGGAAAAAATCATGAAACTTATAATATTGGTGGCTTCAACGAATGGAAGAATATAGATTTGGTCAAATTATTATGCCAGATTATGGATCAAAAGTTAGGAAGGGACGAAGGGACTTCTCAGAAATTGATTACTTATGTTAAAGACAGACCGGGGCATGATTTGCGTTATGCAATAGATGCCTCAAAAATTAACCAAGAACTTGGTTGGAAACCATCTGTAACTTTTGAAGAAGGTTTAGAGAGAACAATTAATTGGTACCTTAACAATGGAGAATGGTTGCAAAATGTAACTTCAGGTTCCTACAAAGAGTATTATAAGAAACAATATTCCTAAATTTTACAGATAAATTATTTAGGTCAAAATTATATTCAATATGAAAAAGCTAACATATATACTTTCTCTTTTTTTTGTTCTTTTAATGTCTTTTAGTGCAAATGCTCAGGATATTTTTAAATCTAGAGATTTAAGCACTATAAAAGTAGATTATTTGTCTGATGATGACTTAGGTAAGATCAGTGCACAATTAAAAAGCAACAATATGACTATCGATCAGGCTGAATCTATGGCACTATCGAGAGGTATGAGTCAAGAAGAGTTTGATAAGTTAAAAATCAGATTAAATAATTTCTCAAAGACATCTGATACTGCCGACAATAAATCCAATCAAAGTAAGAATAATAAAACGCAATTCGGAAGAAATCAGGAAGTGATTACAAATGTTAAAGTTAAAGACTCGATAAATGCTTTAATTTTTGGTTCTGAATTATTTGATAATCCGACTTTAAATTTTGAGCCTGATTTAAAATTAGCAACTCCAATGAATTATATCCTAGGACCTGGAGATGAATTGCAAATTAGCGTTTATGGTGTTCAGGAGTTTAATGCCAGTATACCAGTAAGTGTTGAAGGGAAAGTTAGTATCCAGTATGTAGGTCAAATTGCGGTTTCCGGTATATCAGTTGAAGCAGCAACACAAAAAATCAAATCGGCAATTGCAAAAGTCTATAGTACAGTTCGATCAGGACAGTCAAAAGTTAGTGTTAGTTTAGATAAAATACGTACTATAAAGATAACGGTTGTTGGAGGTAAGCAACCGGGTAATTACTCTATTTCATCCTTAGCAACTGTTTATAATGCCCTACATTTAGCAGGAGGTCCAGGTAAAAACGGCAGCTATAGAAATATCGAATTGATTAGAAATAATAAAGTTTTTAGAAATATTGATATTTATAGATTTTTAGTAAAAGGAGATCAATCTGATAATGTAAGTTTAAAGGATAATGATGTTATTAGAATTCCGGCTTATAGTCAAAGGGTAACAGTTCAGGGAGAGGTCAAGCGTCCAGGGATTTTTGAAATAAAAAAGGGAGAAACTTTTTCAGACTTATTGAATTTTGCTTCAGGATTTAATGAATATGCTTATACGGCTTCAGTAAATGTGGTGCAGAAAACAGGGAAAGAGTTCAAAGTTCATGATATAAATGAAAGCGAATTTGGTAGCTACAATCCTAAATCAGGAGATGTTTTCAGAGTAACGAAAATTTTAGGTCGATTTGAAAACCGTATTAAAATAGAAGGTGCAGTTTTTAGACCAGATTATTATTCCTTTAATGAAGGGATGAGAATTTCGGATTTGATTACTAGAGCTGAAGGACTAAAAGAGGATGCTTATAGTAAAAGAGCCAGAATCATACGTTTAAAACCTGATTTGACTACAGAGATTGTTAATGTAGATATAAGTGCTGCTTTGTCAGGTGATTTAAAAGCGGATTTAGAATTAAAAAGAGAAGATGTATTAACTGTCTATTCTATTTTGGATTTCAGAGAAGAGTATAAAGTTACTATAGATGGAGAAGTGAAAAATCCAGGCGTATATGATTATTTTGAAAATCTAACGTTGAATGATTTAATTGTTCAGGTTGGAGGTTTGACCGGTTCGGCCTCTAAGAGAGTAGAGATTGCAAGAATGATAAAATCGGACACGATAAAGGATACGGATATGAAGCGTATCGAATTAATGCAGCTTGATATAACAGAAGATAATAATGAGCAAGTCAAAAATTTTCTTTTAAGGCCTTTTGATGTAGTTAATATTCGAAGAGTGGCTGTTTATGAAAAGCCTCAAATGATTACTATTAGCGGTGCTGTAACATATCCTGGTAAGTACGTTTTGGCTAATAAAAAAGAAAAAGTGTATAATTTAATCATGAGAGCTGGAGGATTAACATCTATTGCTAATATAGAAGGTATGAAAATCAGAAGGCCGATTAAGCAGGATGAAATAGCTAAGATAGAAAGCGTAGATTTAAATTTATCTAAAACGGATACGATAAATGAAGATTTAGTAGAAAAGTTGAAAAATGAGGTGAAGTTTTCTACAATTCCTATCGACTGGGAAAAAATTATTAAAAATACGGATCATTATTCTAATGTGACCTTATTCCCAGATGATGAAATCATAGTAACGGATTATAATGAAGGAGTAAAAGTGACAGGAAATGTCTTGTTGACTTCTGAGATTCCTTATAGAAGTGGGAAAGGGTTTAAATATTATATAAATTCTGTTGGTGGAGTAGATAATAAAGGTTGGAAGAAGAAGGCCTATATAATTTATCCTAATGGTAAAGCCGATGTTACAAAATCATTTTTATTTTTTAGATCATATCCAAAAGTTTTGCCAGACTCACAGATTATTGTTCCAGAAAAACCTGAAGGAAATAAAATGTCTACCGGGGAGTGGGTGAGTATTGGTAGTGTAATAACAAGCTTGGCTTTGTTGATTGTAACAGCTTTTAAATAAATAATAGAATTTTAGCATGGATAATAAACCTGAAATTAATGATGAAATTTCATTACAAGAGATACTTGAAAAAGCTAGAGATTGGTATTTTTATTTATTGTCAAAATGGAAAATAATCGCATTGGCCGGAGTTTTGGGGGCAATTGGAGGACTGACATATTCAGTTGTTAAAAAGCCAATATATACTGCTAGTTTATCCTTTGCTTTGGAAGATGAAAAGTCTGGCGGAGGAGGTTTAGGTGGAGCATTGGGACTTGCAAGTTCATTAGGAATAGATGTTGGCGGCGGCGGTGGAAGCATTTTTACAGGAGCAAATTTAACAGAACTGTTGAAATCAAGGACGATGGTGGAGCAGACCTTGCTAACACCTGTCTCAACGCCAAAAGGTAAGGTTATTTCTTTGGCGGAAATGTATGTTCAGAACAATGGTTGGCGAGACAAATGGGCAGACAATCCCAAGTTAGCTTCCGTAGAGTTTCTGCCTAATAGCAAACGAAAGTATTTTTCGCGGGTACATGATAGTATCTTAGGAGCAATTTATGAAAATTTATCTGGTAAAGGATTAGTAATAGGACAGAAAGACAAGAAAATTGCAATTGTTACAATAGATATGTCATCTACAAATGAATTGTTTTCTAAATATTTTGCGGAAGCCTTAGCTAAAGAAGTTTCAGATTTTTATATCAGTACAAAGAGTAAGAAAGCGCGTATAAATATGGCTGTTTTAAACAAACAAACAGATTCAATACGAGCAGAACTCAACGGTGCAATTACCGGAGTAGCAGTAGCAGAGGATAATACATTTAATTTAAATCCTGCATTAAATGTTCGTCGTACTCCTTCGGCAAGAAGACAGGTAGATGTACAGGCAAATACCGCTATTTTGACAGAACTTGTTAAACAATCTGAATTAGCTAAAGTAACATTAAGAAAAGAAACACCCTTAATTCAGATTATTGATAAGCCAATTTTGCCTTTGAAAAAAGACAAATTGGGTAAGTTTAAAGGGATGCTAATTGGATCTTTTCTTTTTGGATTCATTTGTGTTTTGTTCCTTATGGGCAAAAAGTATATTAGGGAATCCCTTTCTTCATAGTTGGTTGTTTAGCTATGTTTCATTTAATTTAAAGCAAGAATAGTATTAAGATGAAGATTAAAAATTTAATCATATTTGGCACAAGACCGGAAGCAATCAAAATGGCGCCTTTGGTAAAAGAATTTCAGAAAAACACTAATGATTTCGAAACTAAAGTTTGTGTAACTGCACAGCACAGGGAAATGTTAGATCAAGTATTGGAGTTTTTTAAGATTATTCCCGATTATGATTTAGATTTAATGAAAGCAAATCAAAATTTATATTCTTTAACTGCAGATATTATTACGGAGTTAAAAATTGTTTTAGAGGATTTTAAACCAGATTATGTTTATGTCCATGGAGATACAACTACTACTATGGCGGCTAGTATTGCGGCCTTTTACTCCGGGGCAAAAGTTTGTCATGTAGAAGCAGGTTTACGCACGCATAATAAACGATCTCCATTTCCTGAAGAAATTAATCGACAGGTAACCGGTCGCATTGCAGATTTTCATTTCGCTCCTACAACAGCCTCCCAAAATAATTTATTAGCAGAAAATGTTAATGCGAAAAGCATATTAGTAACAGGAAATACGGTTATAGATGCTTTATTGGAAAGCGTATCTATAGTTGACACTGTTGAGAATGAGGAAATCGACTATTTGAAAAATATTGTTGATTTTTCGAGAAAAATAATTTTAGTGACAGGTCACCGACGTGAAAATCATGGACAAGGATTTATCGATATTTGTGCAGCTTTAAAAGAAATTGCGTTGCAGCATCCAGATGTTCAAATCATTTATCCGGTACATTTGAATCCAAACGTAAAAGGGCCAGTTTATGATATTTTGTCAAATGTTTCTAATATTCAGCTGATAAACCCTTTAGCATATCCTGCTTTTGTTTGGCTAATGAAACAGTCCTATTTGATTATTACCGATTCTGGTGGTGTGCAGGAAGAAGCACCTAGTTTGGGCAAGCCCGTTTTGGTAATGCGTGACACTACAGAAAGACCGGAAGCAGTTGATGCAGGAACAGTAATTTTAGTAGGGACTAATAAAGAGAAAATTGTCTCAGAAGCAAATCAGTTATTAATAGATAATGAGCGCTATCAAAATATGAGTGCTCTGCATAACCCATATGGAGATGGTAAGGCTTGCCAAAGAATAGTAGAATTCATACGAACAAATTAAATATGAAAACTTCTTCTTCGGGCCATCTTGGAAAAAATTTGTTTCGAGAAACATTAATTTATTCTATTGGAAGTTTTGGTTCAAAAATATTATCTTTTTTATTACTTCCTTTTTATACCTTTTTACTCACTAAGAAGGATTTAGGAGAGTATGACATATTTATCACAACAATAACATTGTTTGTTCCCTTGGTTTCCTTGCAAATATCAGATGCAGTATATCGATGGTTGATTGATAAAGATAGAGAAGACGAAGTATTGAAAGCACAAATAATATCCAATACAATGATTGCATTTGGTATTGGTTTTTTGTTTTTTTCGATCTGTTTTCTAGTTTATTGCAGTTTTGAAACTTTTCAATATAAAGGATGTTTCTTTGCGCTAATGTTCTTGAATTGCTTATTACCGATTCTGCAAAGTATATTAAGAGGAGAAGGAAATACTAAAAAATTTGCTTTAAATGGTCTTATCACCACATTTTTAGTAATTGTTTTCAATGTGTTTTTTATATACATATTGCGTTTAAAAGTAGAAGGTATTTTGCTTGCTAATATTGTTGCTTATGCAATTGCCTGTCTGTTGATACTTTTTCAGATTAAGATTTTTAAATATTTTTCTTTTCGAAAATTTGATAAAAAATTATTGAAAGAAATGTGTAATTATTCGCTTCCTCTTATTCCTAATTTGATGAGTTGGTGGGTAATAGGGTCTGCAAGTAAGTTTATTATTCTTCATTATTTAGGAGCTGAAGCGAACGGTATTTATGCTATATCTTCAAGATTTCCATCGATCGTAGTAATCATAAATTCGATTTTTGTTTTACCAATTCAAGATGCTTTTCTTAAGAAGGATACTAAAATGGAAGATTTTAGTAAATTGTTAGTTTACTTCATGAAAATAGAATTTAGTATAATTGCTGTTCTAATTGCCGGTGCACCGATCTATACAAAATACGTTGTGAATAGTGAGTTTTATGAATCCTGGAAATACATGTCCTTTTTGTATCTGGGAGTTGGTTTTAATACTATTGCTGCATTAATTAGTCTTGTTTATCAAAAAAGTAGAAGTACTTTAAAGATAACTTTTACTACGGTAATTGGGGGATTAGTTTCTGTTGGTTTAGGTTTTCTACTGGTTGAACGATGGGGGTTATACGGTATATCAATTTCCTATTTTTTTGGTTTTTTTATTATATATTTATTGAGATATTTCGATTTAAAAAAAGAATTAAACCTCATAATAAATGAGTTTTATTATATATTATCTCTCGTTCTTATGGTTGCTTTGATTACTTTAATGAGTATTTTGGAATTTCAATTTCAGCTGCTTTTATTCGTTTTTGTACTAATTTTAATCTTGTTTATTAATAAAAGTTTAATATTAAAATTTTTAAAAAGATGATCATAAAAAGAATATATGAATTTTACCAGAATATTAGATTAAAGCGATTGTTACGTGGTTTGAAACATATTGGAGCTAATAATAAAATTAGTTCTTCTACATTAATTTATTATCCGGATAGAGTATCGCTAGGGAGTTACATATATATCGGACCTAATGCGGAAATTAATGGTTTAGGCGGGATAGAAATTGGGAATGGAGTGATTATAGGTCCCAATTTAGTGGTGCATTCGGCAAATCATTGTTTTAAAAATTCAAAATATATTCCTTACGATGAAACCTTTGATTTTAGAAAAGTAACAATTGAAGAGAATGTTTGGATAGGAGGGAATGTAATAATAACTCCAGGAAGTACTATTGGCGAAGGATGTATAATTGGGGCCGGAGCAGTTGTTTCCGGATCAATTCCTGCTCTTTCAATCGTTGTAGGAAACCCTTGTAAAGTTATTAAAAGTAGAGATTCAGAACATTATTATAGATTAAAGAGCGAGAATAAAATTTATCTTAAAGAAAAAATAGAAAAGAACCTAAAGCCAGATATAAATTTAAATTTTCATATATAAATTTGAATTACGCGAATAATAATTCATTTGTAGAATTAAAGTTGTATAAAAATATATTGCGCTAAAATTAATTATGAGTTTCAATTATTTAAAATTAACTTATTTACTACTATAAAATGGATTTTATAAAATTACGATTGCCAGTTTTTTTGTTATTTAGTTTCCTTTTTTGCTTTTCTTGTGCAGATGATGATTTTCAAGAGGTAAAGCCGATTTTTAATTTTGAAACTACTACGGGAGTTGAGAATGTTGACGTAGCTAAAGAATATGATGTTGTGGTTTATGGAGGAACAGCCGCAGGTATTGTAGCAGCTGCAGAGGTTGTAAAATCTGGTAAAACAGTTCTTTTAATCAAACCTTCAAATACAGCTCTTGGAGGGATGACTACTAATGGACTCGGAATTACAGATGTGGTGAATACAAATACATTAGGAGGTCTAACAAGAGATTTTTATAAATCAATAAAAGAATATTATAGTGATTCTCGAAATTGGTTTGTTGGTAATTCAGGAAATTATGCCAGATACTCATTTGATGGAGATGTAATGATTTGGTTTGAACCAAAGGCAGCCAAGTATATTCTTCGTGATTTTATTGTTAAAAATAATGTCCCGATTTTGCATAACGAAAGACTTGATTTATCTGAGGGGGTTAAGAAAAATGCACAAAATGCAATAGTTTCCATAAAGATGGAGTCTGGTTTAGTGATAAGAGGTAAAATGTTTATTGATGCAAGTTATGAAGGAGATCTAATGGCTAAGTCAGGTGTTTCTTATACTTATGGTAGAGAAAGTAACAGTCAATATAACGAAATAAATAATGGAGTGCAGAGGGTTCCTCACAATGATCGAAACCAGTTACCGGATGGAATAAAAAAGTATAGTTTGGGAGGTTCTTTGAGTTTACCTGGCAATGGAACAGGAGATAGAAAAATTCAGGCCTATTGTTATAGAATGTGCCTTACCAACGTTAGAGGTAATCGTATAGCAATCCCAAAGCCAGTTGATTATAATGAAGATGATTATAACATATTATTTGAGTATCTTAAGACTTACGAAGGGAATACTTTTTTTGATTTAATGCCGTTACCTAATGGTAAAACAGATTCAAATAATTTTGGACCAGTTTCAACGGATTATGTTGGTAAAAACTATAATTATCCGGAAGGAAATTATGAGGAAAGAGAAAGTATTATAGCAGATCATAAACGTTATCAGATTGGGTTATTGTGGACTTTAGCAAATAGCCCGAGAGTACCGGAAAGAATTCGTGATTTTTATAAAGAATGGGGTTTGCCAAAGGATGAGTTCGTTGAGAGTAATAATTGGCCAAATCAACTTTATGTTAGAGAAGGCAGGAGGATGATCGGGGAGTACGTTATGACAGAAAGAAACTGTAATGGCCAGATAAAAGCGGAAAGAAGTATTTCAGTAGGGGATTATCCAATGGACTCTCATATTGTTCAACGCCATATTGATAATAATGAAAATGTTAAAAATGAAGGTCAGCTGATGGCAAGAACACCTAAACCATATCCAATTGACTATCGCTCTATTGTTCCTAAAAGAACAGAATGTACAAATTTGTTTGTTCCCGTTTGTTTGTCAGCTACGCATATTGCATTGGGTTCTATTAGAATGGAACCGGTTTATATGTCGTTGGGTCAAGCTTCTGCGATCGCCGCTGTATTGGCTTTAAACAAAGGGACAACGGTGCAAAATTTGCCATACGAGAATTTAAGAAATGAGTTATTGGATAAAAAACTCATATTGCAATAATATATTTCTAAACATGAAAATTAATATTAGAGGAGCTTACGGAGAAACCAATTTTGGAGATGATCTCTTAATGTGTGTATTTGAAAACTATTTTTTAAAAGAGTTCGATAATGTACAATTAAATTTTGTTGGTGATGAAAATGGTTATGTTGATAAACTTCTAATTGATAGTACTTATTTAGAGCCGGATTTTTTGCCAGATTGGGAGGTATACGGTGGTGGAACACAGTTTTTTGCTTTTCAGAATAAATATGAGACATCTTTGTGGCAAAAAATTAATATTGTTTTAAAGAATCCCGGACTAATAAAAAGGAAATTAAAGAATGTTTTTGGAAAAACCACTTTAAATAATTCTAAAATCGCATTTATAGGATTTGGTATTGGACCATTTTATGAAAATCAGGAAGCAATTAGTAATGCTAAAGAAAAGATTTTAGAAGCTGATTTTGTAGGTGTAAGGGATGAAGTTTCAAGTCAATATTGCGCTGATTGGAATATTCCAGCAACCTTAGGAGCAGATGTAGTTTTCTCTTCCTATTTCATGAAAATTGACTTAAAAAAAGCAATAGATACTAGACCAAAAAAGAAAATTGGAATTATTGTTAGAGATTGGGAATGGGAAGAATCCGGAAGAAATTATATTGATAATCTAATTAAATTCTCTAAATCTTATTCAGATGTTGAAATGCAATTTATTGTTTTTGCTCCTTCGAAAGATAAAGGATGGCTTGCAAAATTAAAAAACGAAAATGCTTTAATTTGGGATCCGCAAAAATATTCAATCAATTTATTTTTAGAAGAATTAAATACATTTGATGGCTTTATAAGTGCACGATATCATGGTGCAATTATAGCAGCTTTATTACAGAAACCTGTTATATGTGTTGAAATAGAGCCAAAATTAAAAATCTTAACCGAGCAGGTAAAAGAAATAAAACTATGGCAAAAACCGTTTGATATTGAGGAATTGGTCAAACTAGTCAATCAGTTAAATTATGATGTTGATTATGCAAATTCTTTAGAAGAGAGAAAAATAAAGGCAGATCATATGTTGTTGGAATTCAAAAAAAGATATAACGAATTGTACTAGATTACCTAGTAATTGATTTTTATTCCGATGAAAAACTTTTCATCGACTTTAAAATTAGCATAAGATTTTAACTTGTAAAAATAGTAATAACGATATGGATATAATCATTATCTATTAATAAGCTATTAAAAAAAGAGATTAATGAGAGCATTTTTTTATCTGCCTGAAAGTGCCATGAATGAGGCAACAGAATACTACACTAATTTAATAATAAAAGCTTTTGAGGGGTATGAGGTAATTATCTCGCAAGAACCTTTTATCGAAGAAGATGTTGATGTTATCGTAACTATACGTGTGGCGGATCAAAATGAATTGAAGTATCAGAACAAACATAAAAAATACTTTTTTGTAAATTGGTTTCAAGGGATTGGTCCAGAAGAATATGAGTTGTTGCACAATTATACATTAAGATCAAAACTTGGTAAAGCTTATTTAAGTTATTTTGAAAAAAAGGGTCTTAAGAAAACAGATTTGTGTCTCTTTGTTTCCAAAGAAATGGAACGCTTCTACAAAAAAAAGTATGATTTAAAGTTTGAAAATAAATCACTTATTATTCCATGTTATAATAAAGCATTGGATGAAGCCTCTTTCTCGGTTGAAAAAAAATATGAAAATTTTAGTTTTGTATATGCCGGAGCATTATATGGCTGGCAATGTATAGAAGAAAGCGTGCAAATATTTAAAAAAGTTTATGAATTTGATCAATCAGCAACATTGACCTTATTAACAGGACAAAAAAGAGAAGCTGAAGAATTGATTAAGAAATATGACTTAAAAAATGTAACAGTTGGTTTTGTAAAACTGGAAAAATTGCAAGATGAACTTATGAAGTATAAGTATGGGTTTCTGTTGAGAAAGGATGATCCAATAAACAATGTGGCAACACCTACTAAAATGAATTCTTATCTCGCGGCAGGGATTATTCCTATATATACAGATGTTGTAAAGGATTTTGAAGAGCATATCAGTTTAGGAGATTATTCTCTTAAATATAGGATAGAAGAGGATACTTTACTAGAGATTGCAAATAAAATTATCGCTTTTAATACAAAGAGTATTAATGTAGAAGAGATAAAAAAGATATATAAAGAGAATTTTGATAAATATTATTCAGATCATAAATACATTAAGCTTATCCAGGATAAATTAATGATCTTATCTAATAAGGTATAGGTAATTCGTTAATTCTGCTCTTGTAAAATTCACCATAAAATAATTATGTTAGTTTCAGTCGGTATCCCAATATATAATGCAGAACAGTATCTTAAATTAGCTATTGATTCTGTGCTACAACAAACTTTTAAGGACTTTGAATTATTATTAGTTAATGATGGCTCTACAGATAATTCCTTAGAAATAATGACTTCATATAATGATTCCAGAATTAAAATTATTAATGATGGTGTTAATAAAGGGTTGATTTTTAGATTAAATGAAATGATCGAGCTTTCAGAAGGGCAATATTTTGTAAGAATGGATGCTGACGATGTGATGTTTCCAGATAGATTACAAAAACAATTGGACTTGTTGAGAGATAATCCGGAAATAGATGTTGTTCATGGAGATGCTGTGAGCATTGATAAGGATAATAGTATTTTGGGCTATAAAAAATCACAAGAAGTAAAATTGAAAAATGATATTCTCAGAGGAATTTTTCCAATACACCCTACCGTAATGGCAAAAAGAGAAGTGTTGTTGAAAAATCCGTACAAAGAAGGTTTCATACAGATGGAAGACATGGAATTGTGGTATAGGCTAATTGATAAATGTAGATTTCAAAACTTAAGTGATCCTTTGTTATTTTATAGAGAAGACAGCAGTAATAATTCTCGAAAACATTTAAAAATGATTAAAGGAAGGTTGAAATTTGCAGAAACTTATCGAACGTCAACAATTAATAAGCTAAAAATTGTATTAGAATCTTACCTCAAATACACTATATATTTGGTTTTAGAAAAAGCGAAGAAAGAGCATATTTTACTTAACAAAAGGTTTCAACAATTACCGCAAACAGCAAAAATAGATTTTAAAAAACAGTTAGATTTGATTATAAGTGGAGCAATATAAAACTATATATTACGTCATTTATTCAATAGCTGCATTGTTGGCTATTTTTACAGCTATCAATATAGATTTTAAAAAAAAGAATTATCAAAGTATAGCTAATTATATAGTTTTGGTATTAATGCTGGCCTATATTTTTTTGTTTGGTTTGCGAACAATAGATGTTGGTACAGATACAGAAATGTATCATTGGCAGTATACTCATCATAATGAAATTACTTTTGGTACAGATGCGCCTGTCGGATATATGTTTAAGTTCTTAAATATCTTTAGTGAAAATCCTCAGATTTTTCTCTTTGTAATGAGCTTTTTATTCGTAATGTTAAATTTTTACGCACTAAAGAAGTACACAAAATTTTATAAATCAAATTTTTTTCTTTCAGTATTTTCATTAATCAGCCTTTTTTTCTTTGAGTCCCTGGGTATAAATGTTATACGACAAGGATTGTCTCTGGCTTTTTTCGTACTGGCAATTATTTTTCGCGATTTTTCGCCTAAGAGAAAATTTAAATGGATTTCGTTTTTAGTATTAGCAGTTTGCTTTCATTTTACAAGTCTCATACCAGTTGTTATATATTTGTCAGTTGCTTATTTCAAGAACGTACGGATGTATTATTATTATGGGATATATATAATTTCTGTTTTTTTGTCTGCGGCCAGTATAAGTATTTTATCTTTCAAAGATTATTTTATTGGGTTTTTATTAATAGATGAAAGAAGAAGTGGTTATTTAGACGGCGATGATTCTTCTTATTTGGTAGGATTCAAGCCTCAGTTTGTTGCATTTAATACGATATTTTTAATTCTATTTATCTATTTAAACAATATTGAGAAGAATGATTTTTATACAAACTTATTGAAATATTATATTGTTATAAGTGCTATATTTTATATGATGTTTCAAATTCCTTACTCTGATAGGTGGGGAGTTATGTCTTGGTGTGTTATTCCTTTTCTATTTGCACCAATGTTTAAAGTTTACCGAAATAAGAAAAGTATGAAAGCTGTTTTCTCTATAGTATTCTTAATATTTATCTTTGTTTTTTTTCAATCTAGATAATTTCAAGCTTATGAAAATTACTCTTTTCCTTAAAACAGTATTCTTTTGTTTTTTTATTTCTAATATAGCAAATGCTCAAGACTATGTCTATGCAACTCCACCAAAGCTACTTGTAAAAAAGTATTATAAGGGCTATCAAAAGTATGTTTTTCCAAAGAACGCCTACTATCTTGAGAAAAGTCTGCCAACAAACCCGAATAAAAAAGCGACAGTTGATTATACAAACAAGCTTCAGGATGCGATTAATAAATATTCAGTGGTCGTGATGCCCAATTTTCCGATTTTAATAAACAGTAAGGGGCTTTTTATTCCTTCAAACCGTAAAATATATTTTAATCAAAATTCAATTATACTATTTAAAGGACCGGCAATAGGAAGATTAAATGATATTATAAAAATTTATAATGCTTCAAATGTAAAAGTGTATAATGCAAATATCATTGGTAGTAGAAATGAGAAAAGTGATCAGAAAGGAGAATGGAGTGCAGGTATTTGTATTTTGAATAGTTCTAATATAGAAATTAACAATTTTCAGATAAAAGATACTTGGGGGGATGGCGTTTTCGTTGGATCGGAAGACGGAAATGTAAGCAGCAACGTGGTTGTCAAAAACGGATTCATTGACCGGGCACGTAGAGATGGTATATCTATTACTTCTGCAGATAATCTACTAGTAGATTCTGTATTTATCTCTAATACGTTTGGAACTTTGCCTATGTCAGGTATACAAATTGAACCTAGTCTTCATAAAGAAACTATTAAAAATATAAACCTAAGTAATATCTATACTTATAACAATCCAGGTGGAATTGTGGTTAATTTGCAATCTTTCTCCATTAAAAAAAGTGCACAAAAGGAAGTAGCCATTAAGGTGCTAAATTATACGGACGAAGGATCTAATTATTCTTTTGGAACATCAATAAATGATGATGAATCAATCAAAAATCCAATGGGTACAATTACGATATCCAATGCAGTTTTTAAAAACCCAAAAAAGGATTTTTATTGGAGAAATTCAAGTAAATATGAAGTAAAGGTTATTTTTAATAAGATAAAGAAATATAAAAATAACGAGTTAATTAATACAAATGATTAGTTTGTGAAAACGTAATTATTGAAAATTTAAAGAGTTGCTGCTTTTTGGAATCAATATTTGAAAAAAAAGTAAAGAAGCTACTGATTAATATAAAAAATGAATAAAATTATTCGATTATCTACTGTTCCATTATCATTAAATGTTTTATTAAAGGGACAGCTAAAGTTTTTAAATAGTTATTATAATGTTTTAGGAGTTTCAGGGAAAGGATTGGATCTGGACGAGGTAGCAAAACGAGAAGGGATTACTGTCCATTCTATTGAGATGCAAAGAAAAATTGCACCATTAAAAGATCTTGTTTCTCTGGTAAGATTGTATTTTTACTTTCGAATAGAACGTCCATTTATAGTGCATTCAATTACACCAAAAGCGGGTCTGTTGAGTATGATCGCAGGAAAGTTAGCCGGCGTTCCAATTAGGATCCATACTTTTACAGGGTTAATTTTTCCATCAAAATCTGGTTTTTTTCAAAAAATTCTTATTGTAATGGATAGATTGTTGTGTCTATGCGCAACAAATGTTTATCCGGAAGGACAGGGGGTTAGTGAAGATTTAGTAAAATACAGAATTACTAAAAAACCATTGAAAGTGATTGGAAACGGAAATGTTAATGGAATAGATACAGAATATTTTGATCCGGGACTATATACTTTAGAAGACAAAATCAAGCTGCGAAAAAAAATAGGGGTTTTTGAAAATGACTTTGTATTTATTTTTGTAGGTCGTTTAGTTAAGGATAAAGGGATTAATGAACTGGTTACTGCTTTTTTAAAACTAGAAGTTAATTTTAAAGAAGTGAAATTAGTATTAGTGGGACCTTTTGAGAATGATTTAGACCCTTTAAATACAGAAACTATATCAGCTATAGAAGAATCTGATGCTATTGTAACTGTTGGTTTCCAACAAGATGTAAGACCTTATTTTGCAATGGCTGATACTTTGGTTTTTCCGAGCTATCGTGAAGGTTTTCCTAATGTCGTAATGCAGGCAGGGGCTATGGAGTTACCAAGTATTGTTACAGATATTAATGGTAGTAATGAGATTATAACAGAGAATGAAAATGGGATGATTATTCCGGTAAAAGATGTTGATGCAATTTACAATTCAATGAAAAAAATAGTGACAAATACAGAATATAGGAATAAACTTGCACACAATGCCCGTTTTAATATTGTCTCGAAATATGAACAGCAATTAGTTTGGAATGCTCTTCTGGAAGAATATAAAAATTTAGAAAAAGATGTATAATAGCTATTTGAAACGGACAATTGATTTTATCTGTGCTTTGTTTGGTATATTGTTACTAAGTCCACTATTATTATTGGTAACAATTGGTCTTTTAATAGCCAACAATGGTAAACCTTTTTTTATTCAAAGAAGACCAGGAAAGAATGGAAAAATATTCCAAATTTTAAAGTTTAAGACTATGAATGACAGGAAAGATTCAGATGGGAAGCTTTTATCGGATGCTGATAGGTTAACTAAAATTGGAAGTTTTGTACGCAAAACTTCGTTAGATGAAATTCCTCAACTTTTAAATGTAATAAAAGGTGATATGAGTCTTATTGGACCAAGACCTTTATTACCAGAATATTTGCCGTTGTATAATGATTTGCAAAAAAGAAGACATGAAGTAAAACCTGGAATTACAGGATGGGCACAAGTCAATGGGCGAAATGCTATAAGTTGGAATCAGAAATTTGAATATGATGTGTGGTATGTAGATCATATTAGTATGAAAACAGATCTAAAAATAATTTTAAAAACAATAAAAAAAGTTTTCATTTCAGAGGGAATAAGTTCAACAGATTCTGTCTCAATGAGACCTTTTACAGGCAATTAGTATGTTTTTATTTGGAGCAAGTGGGCATTGCAAAGTCATAATTGATATGTTTGATTATGGAGAGGTAAGTTTTATTATTGATGATAATCCATTAGTGGATAGTATATTTAATATACCAGTTTTCAGGACGGAAGATAAAACCATTGCATCAGATGAGAGGTGTATTATCGCAATTGGCAATAATTCAATAAGAAAAAAAATAGCAAATAATCTGAATTTAAAATTTGAATCAAAAGCACATCCAAAAGCAATAATTTCTAAATATTCAGAGATAGGAGAAGGGACAGTAGTTTTTGCCGGTGCGATTTTAAATGCCAATTCAGTGATAGGTAAACACTGTATTGTTAATACAGCTGCAGTTATTGAGCATGATTGTATTTTGGCAGATTTTGTTCATCTTAGTCCAAATGCTAGTTTGGCTGGAAATGTTATTATAGGTGAGGGAAGTCATATTGGAATTGGAGCAACAGTAATTCAGGGTGTGAAGATTGGAAAATGGGTGACAGTCGGAGCAGGGGCCGTAGTAACAAAAGATATACCAGATTATGCAGTTGCGGTTGGGATACCCGCAAGAGTTATAAAAATAAATAATAAAGAGGATGAGTAATAAAAAAATATGGCTTTCTTCTCCACATATGGGAGGAAGTGAACAAAATTTTGTAAAAGAAGCTTTTGATACGAATTGGGTAGCGCCATTGGGGCCTAATGTAAACGGCTTTGAAGCTGATTTGGAAAATTACCTCGGAAATGATTCTTTTATTGGAGCGCTAAGTTCCGGAACTGCAGCAATTCATTTAGGACTTATACTTTTAGATGTAAAGCCGGGTGATGAAGTAATTTGTCAAAGTATGACTTTTTCGGCATCTGCAAATCCAATAATGTACTTGGGAGCAACTCCAATCTTTGTTGATAGTGAAATTGAAACATGGAATCTTTGTCCAATTGCTTTAGAAAAAGCAATTGTTGATAGAATATCTAAAGGAAAAAAACCAAAAGCCATAATTGCGGTACACCTTTATGGAATGCCTTATAAGGTTGAAGAAATTAATTCAATTGCAATTAAATATGATATTCCGGTTTTAGAAGATAGTGCTGAGGCATTGGGGAGTCATTTTAAAAACCAAAAATGTGGAACTTTTGGAGAAATTGGAGTTTTATCTTTTAATGGAAATAAAATAATTACAACTTCCGGAGGTGGTGCAATAGTAGCAAAAAATAAAGCAGTAAAAGATAAAGCTGTTTTTCTGTCTACTCAGGCACGTGACAATGCTCCGCATTATCAGCATAGCGAAGTTGGATATAATTATAGAATGAGTAATATTTGTGCTGGTGTTGGTCGTGGACAAATGGAAGTGCTGGATGCTCATATTCAATTAAGAAGAGGAATGAATAGTTTTTACAGTAACTTTTTTAAGAATGTTGAAGGAGTAATTGTTTTAGCAGAGCCAAACGATAATTATTTTTCAAATCACTGGCTTTCAGCAATAACAATTGACCCTGAAAAAACTGGAGGAAAAACAAGAGAGGATTTAAGACTTGCTTTTGAAAAACAAGATATTGAGAGTAGGCCTCTTTGGAAACCAATGCATTTACAGCCAATATTTGAACAGTATCCATATTATGGAGAAAAAATAGCTGAAGGTTTGTTTGAAAATGGATTGTGCTTGCCTTCAGGATCTAATCTGACCAATGAAGACAGAGATAGAATAAAAGAAGTAATGGTTGCTTTTTTTAAATAAATTAAAAATTTATGTCAATGAATTTTAATTCATTTATCATTTTATATGGATATAGAAAAAACGTTTATAGAGGATTTAATAATTTTAACTCCATCAGTTTTTGAAGACGCTAGAGGTTCCTTTTTTGAATCTTTTAATAGTAATACGTTTAGAGATCTAGGTGTAAATTTTCAATTTGTTCAGGATAATCAGTCTTTTTCTAAAAAAGGAACTATAAGAGGTTTACATTATCAAAATCCTCCGTTCGCCCAAACAAAGTTGGTACGTGTTCTGCAGGGCCAAATTATGGATGTTGCGGTAGATTTAAGGAAGGACTCGCCTACTTATGGAAAATCATTTAGTGTTATATTATCGGATACAAATAGAAAACAATTATTGGTACCCCAAGGATTTGCACATGGATTTTCTGTTTTAAGTGATACTGCTTCGGTACTCTATAAATGTGATCAATTTTATAATAAAATAGCTGAAGGAGGTATTAAGTTCGATGACCCAAGTCTACATATAGATTGGGGAATAGATATTGAAAAAGCAATCGTTTCTGAGAAAGATAGAATTCTTCCTTTTATGGGAGAATGTAATAGTGAGTTTTGATGAGAAAAATTTTGGTTACAGGTGCAAAAGGCCAATTAGGTTCTGAACTTTACCTCTTGTCGAGTAAATATCTACAATATGAGTGGGTTTTTGCAGATAGAGATAAAGTGACCCTTGGCGATTTAGAGTTATTAGAATGTCAGTTATCTCAAATTAAGCCTGCTATAATTTTAAATTGTGGAGCTTATACAGCGGTAGATAAAGCTGAAACAGAGAAAGATTTGGCTTTTACTATTAATCATTCAGCAGTTGAGTTAATTGCAAAATATGCTCAAAAAAATGGAACTAAATTAATTCATATCTCAACGGATTATGTCTTTGACGGTAGTTCTTCTATTGCTTTAGACGAGGAAGCGGTGACTAATCCTATTAATGTTTACGGTGCAAGTAAAAGAGAAGGAGAAATTGCTTGCCTTAAGGAATGTGAAGATGCAATTATAATAAGAACTTCCTGGGTGTATAGTAAATTTGGCAATAATTTTGTGAAAACAATGCAAAGATTATTGCAGGAAAAAGAATCAATCAGTGTCGTAAATGATCAAAAAGGTTCGCCAACATATGCAGGTGACTTAGCCGAGGTTATCATGTCGATAGTTGATTCTGGTAAATGGACAGGAGGAATTTACAATTATTCGAATGAAGGTGAAATAAGCTGGTACGATTTTGCGCTAAGTATAAAAGAATTTGGGGAATATAATTGTGATATTTTAGGTGTCCCTTCCTCAGTTTATCCCTCTATAGCAAAACGTCCTGCTTTTTCGTTGTTAAATAAAAGAAAAATAAAATCTGTTTATGGGATTGAGATTCCAGAATATAAAGATAGTTTAAGGAAAATGTTTGCCTAAAAAAAGGATTTTATTATTATAAAATAAATGTTGAGAATCGACTTTGATAATGAAATTTAAAATTATAGTATTATGAAAGGAATTATTTTGGCAGGAGGTTCAGGTACCCGTTTACATCCTCTAACACTTGCAGTAAGCAAGCAAATGATGCCCGTGTATGATAAACCGATGATTTATTACCCATTATCAACGTTGATGATGGCAGGAATAAATGAAATATTAATCATTTCTACTCCTTATGATTTACCAAATTTTAAAAAATTGTTGGGAGATGGGGAGGCATTAGGTTGTAAATTTACTTATGCAGAACAAGCTGTTCCTAATGGTTTAGCCCAAGCATTTGTAATTGGTGAACAGTTTATAGGAGATGACGATGTCGCTTTGATATTAGGTGATAATATATTTTTCGGGTCAAACATGCAAGAGCTTTTAAAATCTAATACGAAACCAAACGGAGGTGTAGTTTTTGCGTACCATGTTTCAGATCCAAAACGATATGGAGTAGTTGAATTTGACATAAATCTAAAAGCGATCTCAATTGAAGAAAAGCCTGAAAAACCTAAATCGAGTTATGCTGTTCCCGGATTGTATTTTTATGACAATTCTGTAGTTGAAATTGCCAAGAATATAAAACCAAGCGCTAGAGGCGAATATGAAATAACAGATGTCAATAAAGTATATCTTGAAAAAGGTAATTTAAAGGTAGGCATTTTAAGCAGAGGTACAGCTTGGTTAGATACAGGGACATTTAACAGTTTAATGCAAGCGGGTCAATTCGTGCAGGTTCTGGAAGAACGTCAAGGCCTAAAAGTAGGGTGCATTGAGGAAATAGCATGGAGACAAGGTTTCATAACTTCAGAACAATTAAAAAAACTGGCAGAGCCATTAAATAAATCAGGTTACGGGGAGTACTTGATAAATCTTTTAAATTCTGATATAAAAGACTAAAGCTATTATTTTTAATTGAAATGAATTTTTAATATCTTTAAATTTGTATTTTTGTAGAAATTACATATTAAGATTTTCAAAGCAAATCAAACCAAATTGAATACAGATAAACCAACCAGAATCACGGATTTCTTACATAGTTATTTTTCGCCAAGAAATCTAAGAGCCAATATTAATAACTTAAGTTACTTACCTAGGTGGATTATTGTTGGTATAGACGTAATGGTATTAGTCTTTTCCTTTACTTTTACTTATATGTTGTTTGAAGGAACAGCATTGGGATACATTGTTACTTCACATCATTTTTACTTTGTAACCAGTTTAATTTTTATTAATATCTTTTTCTTTTGGTTATTTAGGACTTATTCAGGAATTATTAGACACTCGTCTTATATTGACGCTATAAAACTGTTGTTTTCACAAATGTCAGTTTTGGTATTCTTTTTGTTTTTTAACCTGGTATTTGAGTTGTATTTCGGGCACAAAGCGTTTTTAAATACAGCATTGTTTATAAATTTAGTTTTATCTTTTTGCGGTTTGTTTTTATACCGTGTAATAGTCAAACAAACTTTCGAATTGTATTTTTCTGAGAAAACCAGTTCTAAGTTAATCAGAACCGTTATTTATGGTACCGATGCTAATGCTATTTCGGTAGCCAATGCATTAAAATTTGAATCTCCTTCCAGATTTAAAATCGTTGGTTTTGTAGATAAAAACAATCAAAATGCATCTAAACGAATGTTAGATCTACCGATTTTGATTTTAAGAAAAAAATTACCGGCATTAATGCGTTCTGTTGCTGCAGAAGGCGTAATTATAGCGGATAAAAGTTTGTCGAAAGAAGAACAATTGATTATCGTTGATCAGTGTTTAGAGTTTAATTACAGGGTTTATACAGTACCTCTTATTTCTGACTGGGAGAATCAAAAAGAGATTTCACAGAAAGTAAAAAATATTCAAATTGAAGATCTATTAGAGCGAAAACCTATCGTTTTGGATAGTAAATCAATTTCGAAACAGCTAAAAGACAAGACAATTCTTATTAGTGGTGCAGCAGGGTCAATAGGGAGTGAGATAGTAAGACAAGTATTAGGGTTTAACCCTAAAAGAATCATTATTTTGGACAATGCCGAAACTCCCCTTCATAATTTATGCTTAGAAACTTTAAGTATGAACAGTGAAACAAAAATAGTTGCTGTAATTGCTGACGTAAGGAGTAAAAAAGCATTAGAAAAGGTTTTTAAAACCTATAATCCGCATGTTGTCTATCATGCTGCGGCATATAAACATGTACCATTAATGGAAGAGAATCCGTCTCAGGCAATTTTAACAAACATTAAAGGGACTAAGAATTTAGCCGATTTATCCTGTAAGTATAACATCAAAAAATTTGTTATGGTTTCTACGGATAAAGCCGTTAATCCTAGCAACGTGATGGGGGCTAGTAAAAGAATTGCGGAGAAATACGTGCAGTCTTTATTTTTGAAAAATCAAAGAGAAGAGAATCAAACCGCAACAAAGTTTATTACGACTCGTTTCGGAAATGTTCTGGGATCAAATGGGTCTGTTGTGCCTTTGTTCACCAAACAAATTGCTGAAGGCGGACCGGTAACGATTACGCATCAGGATATCATTCGTTATTTTATGACTATTCCCGAAGCATGTCAGTTGGTGTTAGAAGCCGGAGCGATGGGTAACGGTGGAGAGATTTATATCTTCGACATGGGTAAACCGGTAAAAATTATCGATTTAGCGAAAAAAATGATTAAACTGGCAGGTTTTATTCCTGACAAAGAGATAAAAATAAAAATTGTTGGATTAAGACCGGGAGAAAAACTATACGAAGAATTATTAAATGATACTTCTAAAACATTACCCACTTATCACAATAAAATCATGATAGCGCAGGAGATACAGGATGAATATGAAAATTTACATACAGAGATCGAAGAGCTTATCGGTATTGCAGATTTTTATGATAATGACGATATTGTTACTAAAATGAAAAAAATAGTTCCGGAATTTAAAAGTATGAATTCGACTTTTGAAGTTTTGGATAACTAGTTTTGGTAAATTAAATTTTGATTATAAGAGGTATATTAAAAGGTGTTTTTTAAAAAAACGCCTTTTTGCTTTTTAAATAATTTTTAAGGAAGCAAAAATCTTGTTAATTGAATATACCGATAAAAAAGCAGGCCCCAATTTTAAATAATACTATTGCAATTTTATTGTGATATAAGTAAAAATGAACAATACAAATACTACTAATGACTGGCTGTTTGAAATAACACCAAAAAACAGATTCTTCTCACTAAATCTTAAAGAGATTTGGCAATATCGGGATTTACTGTTTCTTTTTGTAAAGCGCGATGTTATTACGGTTTACAAGCAAACTGTTTTAGGACCGCTTTGGTACTTGATTCAACCGCTGTTTACGTCAATAACTTTTACTATAATATTTAATAATGTTGCCGGAATTAATACCGGTACTGTTCCTCCGTTTTTATTTAATTTGGCCGGAATAACTGTATGGAACTATTTTACAGCCTGCCTTAACGGAACATCAGATACTTTTAAAGCAAATGCCGGAATCTTTGGTAAAGTCTATTTTCCCAGAATCATAACACCACTTTCAGTTGTGATTTCTAATTTAATCAAGTTCGGAATACAATTTTTTATTTTTATTGCTTTCTATTGTTATTATGCTATTCAAGGAAGAGACTTAAGTTTTAATAGTCTTGTATTGTTTTTCCCTGTTCTTATTCTCATCATGGGAATTTTAGGATTGGGACTAGGAATGTTGATTTCCTCAATGGTAACAAAATACCGTGATTTTAGCTACTTAATTGGTTTTGGAATACAGTTACTAATGTATTTGTCTGCCGTAATGTATCCAATGGATTTGATTAAACAAAAACTGCCGGATTACGGTTGGATTGTAACGTATAATCCTTTGGCTTATATTATAGAAACTTCCAGATACATGCTTTTAAATGTTGGTGAAATATCGATTTTAGGGTTATGTTATACCGTCACGATTACTATTGTAGTATTTTTTATTGGACTTTTAGTTTTTAACAAGACTGAAAAAAGTTTTATTGATACCGTTTAGTTTAAAATTTTAAAAGAGTCAACTTATAATTTACCATTGGAAAAAGATATCATATTAAAAGCCGAAAATATTTCTAAACAATATCGTTTAGGTCAGGTTGGTACAGGAACCATAAGCCATGATTTAAACAGATGGTGGCATCAATTGCTAGGAAAAGAAAATCCTTATCTGAAAATCGGAGATACAAATGATCGTTCTACCAAAGGAACTTCAGACTATGTTTGGGCCCTTCAGGATATTAATTTTGAAGTTGAACGTGGAGAGGTGTTGGGAATTATCGGTAAAAACGGAGCTGGGAAATCTACACTGTTAAAAATATTATCAAAGGTAACGGCGCCAACAACGGGCAGTATAAAATCACGCGGTCGTATTGCTTCACTTCTTGAGGTAGGTACAGGTTTTCATGGTGAAATGACCGGTCGTGAGAATATTTTCTTGAACGGTGCCATTCTGGGTATGACCAAAAAAGAAATCGCTTCAAAACTGGATGAAATTATTGAATTCTCAGGTTGTGAACGTTATATTGACACCCCCGTAAAAAGATACAGCTCCGGAATGACGGTTCGTTTGGCTTTTGCAGTTGCAGCTTTTTTAGAACCCGAAATTTTGGTAATTGACGAGGTTTTAGCTGTTGGAGATGCCGAGTTTCAGAAAAAGGCAATTGGTAAAATGCAGGATATTTCTAAAGGAGAAGGGCGTACAGTTTTGTTTGTGAGTCACAATATGGCAGCAGTGAAGAGTTTGTGTACCAAAGGGATTATTTTAGAAAATGGTAAAGTTGTTTTTGAAGGCGAAATAGAAAATGCAGTAAGTTATTATCTTGGTGGTGGTGCTGAAGCAATGAATTTGAAAACATTTGGAAAAGAGTATGACCTTCCGATTTTCAAATTAAACGAAATTTCTTTACATAATTTAGGAAGAAGTTCTGATACTGTATTACTGGAGAATGAATTAATTATTCTGAATACAAAAATAGATATAAAAGTAAATGATGCACAGAGATATCATATAACCTATCACTTGTTTAACGAAATGGGCGAGGCAATGTTCTCGTTCTCT
The DNA here is from genome assembly GCF_044005985.1 of Flavobacterium sp. FlaQc-49. Classification (NCBI taxonomy): domain Bacteria; kingdom Pseudomonadati; phylum Bacteroidota; class Flavobacteriia; order Flavobacteriales; family Flavobacteriaceae; genus Flavobacterium; species Flavobacterium sp. FlaQc-49. The sequence continues at coordinate 134,505 of NZ_JBIPCS010000004.1, forward strand.
AATGCAGGATCATTTTCTTTAAAGGGTGGAGTAAATAGGATCACATGTAATTTTCCGGCGTCTTTTTTCCAGTCGGGGCAATATTTTCTGTCGCTTTTTATAGTCGAAGATTCAAAACAACCCATTTTTGTTGAAAATGATATTATTTCTTTTACGGTTGTAGATTCCGGAAGGGAATTAGGAACTTATATGGGGAGGGAGCCCGGTTATATAAAACCACAATTTGAATGGAGCATAGCGTAAATAGTCAGATTAAATTTTTAATAGCGTAACGAATGCCGAAAAATCTAAAAGTCAGTGTATGCATGATTACCTATGGGCATGAATCATTTATTGAAGAAGCAATCAATGGTGTCCTTATGCAGGAGGTTGATTTTGACTTTGAATTGATCATTTCCAATGACGCATCTCCTGATAACACTGATGAAATCGTAAGGTCAATTATCAAAAATCACGCTAGAGGAAATAGGATTAGATATATAAAACACGAGACGAATATTGGAATGATGCCAAATTCTCTTTTTATTTTAGAAGCTAGTAAAGGAGAATTTATTGCCGTTTGTGAAGGGGATGACTATTGGACTGATCCATTGAAACTGAAAAAACAAATTAGTTTCTTAGAATCAAACCCGGATTATGTAATGTGTTTTCATCGTTGTCAATTTCTTACACTTGAAAACGGAAAGAATAAATTTGTTGATCAGGATCTTGAGGTAATTGATTACGAATATAACTTATATGGTTTACTGTATCACTGGAATATTCCGACAGCATCGATTTGTTTTAGGAATGTTTTTCTGGAGGAAGAGAATGTTTTTCCATATGATTTTTTAAATGTTCAAAGTGGAGACATCGCTCTTGCGTCTTATCTGTTTCAGTTTGGGAAATTCTTTCTTTTTAAGGAAATTATGAGTGTTTACAGGGTTTTTGGTTTAGGAGTATCTGTAACGCATAAAGATTTGAGAATGATACATTACAGAGCAAATTTATATTACAGAATTAATGAATATTATAGCTTCAAATATGAAACAGAAATTTATCAGGCATTGCATGATGTAATGAACAGATACGCTCCGGTTTTATGTATTGAAAAAAATGCAGTAAATAATTACTCTTCAAGAAAATTAATATATATACTTTTTCGCAGGCTGAAAAGAAAAATTACAAGAAGATGAATCCCCTTGTTTCTGTAATTGTACCCAATTTTAATCATGCTGTTTTTCTGGAAAGAAGATTAGAAAGTATATTCAACCAGAGTTATTATAATATTGAAGTAATTTTATTAGATGATTGTAGTACAGATAATAGTCGTCAAATTCTTTCAAACTACGCTAAAAATCCAAAGGTAAGTCACTGTATTTTTAATGAAATTAATTCAGGAAATACATTCATACAATGGCATAAGGGTATACAATTAGCAAAAGGAGATTTTATTTGGATTGCTGAATCAGATGATCATTGCGAACCCAATTTTATAGAGGAGTTAATTAAACCTTTGATTGAAGATGTAAGTATTGTTTTATCTTATTCTCAATCAAATAAAATGAATGAGTTAGACGAAATTACAGGAAGTTGGTTAGATTATACTTTAAATTTGGATGATTCAGCGTTTGACAAAAAAATTGTAATGGATGGTAATATATTTGTAGAAAAATTTTTAATTTATAAAAATGTCATCCCAAACGCAAGTGCTGTTATTTTTAGATTTAAGAATAATTTTCAAGCCGAGTATATTACAACAGACAAAGAGTTACGATATTGTGGCGATTGGATTTTTTATTTTAAAGTATTACTGAACAATAAAGTAGCATTTACTCCAAAAAAATTAAATAATTTTCGCTACCACAACAAAAGTGTAATTGCAAAAGCACTCAAAGCGGATGATAAGATGAAATTGTTGAACTTAGATCTTGTTATGCGTTCTAATATGAATGATTTTTTATACTCGAAGAAACCTTTTAATTATCTGAATATTGCGGCGGTGAATACTAAAATTATTAGAGAGATCAAGTACAATAAAGCACTACTATTATTTGAAAGTAAAGAATATTCGAAGTGGTTTGGATACCTTATAATGATTCCAGGTACATTTATTACTAAAAATAAATATTTTAGAAGGTTTAAGAGAAGATTGTTTTTGTATTTAAAGCTCAATGATAAGTGATGATTTCTATTATTATATGCTCGCGTAAAGATAAAATCGATCCAAAATTTGAAGATAATATTCGAAATACAGTTGGAACTAATTTTGAACTTGTACTAATTGATAATTCTACTAATAAATATTCGATTTTTCAGGCATATAACCTGGGTATTCAGAAAAGTAGAGGAGATATATTGTGTTTTATTCATGATGATATCTTATTCCATACTAAAAATTGGGGACTGCTTTTAAAATCAGAATTTAACAATTATCCTGATTTTGCTCTTATTGGAATTGCTGGTGCAAAAGTCAAAACCCAATTTCCGACAGGTTGGTGGGATTGTGAAGATAAGTACAAAGTAATAAACATCATTCAACATGAAAAGGGAAATGTTACAAAGGAAAATTTTGGATTTGAAGATGGTGATCTAAGCGAAGTTTATGTTATTGATGGTGTATTTATGGCTTTAAAAAAAGGTCTAAATATAGAATTTGAGACAAGCTTGGGGGGATTTCATGGTTATGATTTAAATTTATCGTATGAAGTAATTGGAAAAAACAAAAAAATAGGAGTAACAAATAAAATTCTTATAGAACATCTCTCTATTGGGAGATTAGATAAAACATGGCTTTTTTCAATGATGCTTTTTCATAAAAAGTACCAGAAGAAATTAAAAAAGTATAAATATAGTTACGAGCAGGAGTTTTTTGCCGGTAAGGCGTATATAGATCATTGTCTGCGTATTTTAGGCAAAAAAGAAGGATTGATTTATCTTTTTTCAATTTTTCAGTTTAGCTCTTCAATAAAAATAATTTTTTCTTTAGAAAAGTACTTCTATATTAAGTTAAAAAAATCATGAAAATAAGTGTAGTCATAGTTACTTTCAACGGTATGAAATGGATCGAAGATTGTATAAAATCTATCTTGGAAAGTGCATTGTTACCAGAAATAATAATTGTAGATAATTGTAGTACCGATAATACAGCTGCGTTTTTAAAGCATAACTATTCTCAAAAAATTAAGCTCATCGAATCTAAAGAAAATTTAGGATTTGGACGAGCGAACAATAAAGGCATTTTACTAGCACTTGAATTAAACAGTGATTTTGTTTTTTTATTAAATCAAGATACCGTTATAGAAAAAAAGACTATCGAGAAACTCTTGGAGGTCGCAAATAATAATACGGATTTTGGCATAATCAGTCCGATACACTCAGATGGGAAAGGCGTTTCGTTAGACGTAAGTTTTTTGTATTACATAAATCGTCAATGTTCAGATTTAATTTCTGATTCAATTTTAAATAATACATTAAAGGAAATTTATTCAGTAGAAATGATAAATGCTGCTGCCTGGTTTTTACCAAAAAAGACATTTGAGGTTGTGGGAGGTTTTGATCCTATGTTTTTCTTGTATGGTGAAGACGATAATTTTTGTCAAAGAGTGCTTTATCATAATTTAAAAATAGGAATTACACCTTCAACGGTTATAAAACATGATAGTGATAACAATTATACTGTCAATTTTTCCAAAGGTTCTGAAAAATATTACAATAGATTTTTAAATAGAATAAGAGTTAAGTACGCTGATGTAAATTCAGAAGAGTATAAAAAAATTGATAGAATAAAAACATATTTTTTTAAAGAAGCAGTTGTGAGTTTATTAAAACTTGATTTTAAAGGATATTTAGTAAATAAGACCAAATGCAGATTGATAGATAAAAAAAGCATTAAAAATAGTGTTTTGCAAAATAGAGAAACTGGTAAAAAATATTTAGTGTAAATGATGCAATCAAATGTAAATAATCTTGTATCTGTAATAATTCCTTGTTATAATGACCAGAATTATATTCAGCAAGCAATAAATTCGATTAATAATCAAACGCATAAAAATGTTGAGATTATTATTGTAGATGATGGCTCAGACTTTGCCACAAAAGAAGTTCTTAAAGGGATAAGACAGGAAAAACTCATCATTTTATCTCAAGAAAATGCAGGGCCGAGTGCTGCGAGGAATAATGGAATAAAACAAGCTAAAGGAGATTTTATTTTAACGCTGGATGCAGATGATTATTTTGAGAAAGATTTTATTTCAAAGGCTTTAAATTGTCTCATGCTAAATGATAAGTTGGGTTTGATTAGCTGTTGGATAAATGTTTTTAGTGACAAAAAAGGTGTTTTAGAAAAATTTAAGCCTGAAGGAGGAGATTTAAAAATATTAATTCTTGGTAACGGAGCATCAGCAGGAAGTGTTCTTTTTAGAAAGCAATGTTGGATTGATGCAGGTGGTTATGATGAAAAAATGAGAAAAGGATATGAAGATTGGGAATTTAATATTTCAGTTGCCAAGGCTGGTTGGAAGATTAATATAATAGAAGAATATCTTTTTTATTACAGGAAAAAAGAGGAATCGAGAAATTCTCAGGCAGATAAATTTCATAAATATGAGTTATGGAAATATATTTATATCAAACATAATGACTTATGGAATGCAAACCATGAGTTAATGATAAATAATATTTTTTCTCAGATGGAAAGAATTGAAATAGGGTCGCATAATCTTCGGAAATCGATGGATTATAAGATTGGGAGAATGTTTTTAAAGCCTTTTCGTTTTATTAAAGGTTTTTTTGTTTAAATAAAAAATAGATAAAGTGGAATATTCAAAATTGGTTTCAATCGTCATTCCGTGTTATAATGATAAAGATTATATTGAAGAAAGCGTCAATTCGGCTTTAAGTCAAACCTACCAAAATACCGAAATTATTATTGTAGATGATGGATCAAATGAAGCAACAAAAAGGATTTTATCGAGTTTCAATCATAAAAAAGTAAAAATAATTACTCAAGAAAACAAAGGACTAAGTGCGGCTAGAAATATAGGAATTATAAACTCCAACGGTGACTATATTGTAACCTTAGATGCCGATGATATTTTTGAAAATTCTTTTTTAGAAAAAGCAGTCCCCATTTTAAATTTAAAACCAGATATTGGTGTTGTGGGTTGTTTCTCGAACTATTTTATAAAACGAGATAAAATAATAGGTAAAAACTGTCCCACAGGAGGGAATATAGACAGTTTCTTATTTCGTAATAACACAATGGCCAGTTCTTTATTTAGAAAAAAATGCTGGTATGATGCTGGCGGTTTTGACGAAAAAATGAAAAAAGGTTATGAAGACTGGGAATTTTGGATTTCAGTTACCAAACAAAATTGGGAGGTATTCGTTATTGAAGAATTTCTTTTTAACTACAGAAAAAAGGAAAATTCGATGCTTCAGATCACTAATCTTTTATACGAAGAAGAAAATTACTACTATGTATTAAACAAGCACAAAGAACTTTATACAAGAGATTTTGATAAAACTATTGATTTTCTACAAAGAAGAACATTAAGATACAAATCAAATGAATTAAAAAGATTAAGTTCTGTCGATTATAGATTGGGAAATATGGTTTTAAGACCATTGAGGTTTTTTAAAAAATGTATTTCTTCGCTATTTGCAAATTAAATTATTAACAATGAAAAGAGCTATTTATAAATTGCTTTCAAAATGGAGTGCGATAATTAAAAATGAAAAACAAAAGAAGGAAACAACTCGTTTTTTATTTAGATATGATTTTATAAAAGATTTAGTAGTTAAAGCACTTTTATTTATTCAGTATTTATCCTGTAATGTGCGAACGAGTAATGCGGTTAAGAATAAGAGATGAATCAGCCACTAATTTCTATAATTATACCAGCTTATAATCGAGGACATTTAATAGATGAAACTTTAGATAGTATTTTGGCTCAGACTTATTCAAATTGGGAATGTATTGTTGTTGATGATGATTCAACAGATAATACAGAGGCTGTTGTTGAGGAATATGTAAAAAAAGACAGTCGTTTTTATTTTCATAAAAGGCCTAAGAGTAAAGTAAAAGGAGCTAATTCTTGCAGGAATTTTGGTTTCGAAGTAAGTAAGGGAGAATGGATAAAGTGGCTCGACAGTGATGATATTATGTATACAGAGGGTTTATCTTCAGAATCAAAACTGATAAATGAATATTCAAAAGTTATACTCTCTCCTTTGGTACTTTATGATTTTGATCTAAAAAAAGAAATTAAAAAAAGTACTGTTTTTTCAGTTAATTTAGTTCATGATTATTTTACAGCTAAAGTAGCATTATATGTATCGGGGCCTTTGTGGAAGAGGAGTTTTCTAAATAAGCAGGATTATCTTTTTGATGAAAAAATATCAAATGTAGATGATTGGGATTTTAATATGAGAATGTTATATGAAAAACCAATTATTGAATTTAATGAAAAGCCGATAATTCTTTACAGAATACATTTGGATTCTTTGTCGCATGAGGTGGTAAAAGGGAATAAAACTGAAATAATTTCAGTTTTAAATGCTTTAGAAAAGCATTTAAAACTAATTAAAGTAAATAAAATAACAACATACAAGCCTTTATTAAAATACACTCATATTTATTATAAAAGAGCAATTTATAATGCATTATCCTCTAATCAGGATTATACATTCTATTTATATTTGAGAATATTCAAAATTCATTTTTATAATTGGTATGATTTGGCAGGGCTTATTAAAGTTAGTTTTGGGTTTTTAGTATATAAGTTCTTTAATAAGGGATATGTTTTTTTTAAATAAATGATAAGTTACTATGTTGGTATTTAATAGCTTGGGTAGAAAAGGGAATTTAGGAAACCAATTGTTTCAAATTGCTGCAACTGTGGGGCTGGCTATAAAACACAAAAAAGAGTTTTCATTTCCGGAATGGGAATATTCGAAATATTTTGAATACAAATTACCAAAACAGGATAAAAATAAAAAGTTGATTCAAGTTGTTGAAAAGAGCTATGAATTTCATAATTGGGAAATTGGTACTCATGATTATGATATAAATGGAGCTTTACAATCAGAGAAATATTTTGATATTGAAAAGACCAGAGAGATATTTAAATTTAAGGATGATTTTTTGGAAGGATTATTAGATAAGTATAATTATCTGTTTAAGAACAAACCTATTTTTATATCTGTAAGAAGAGGTGATTTTGTAAATCACCCGGATTATTATCAGTTGCCATATTGGTACTATTTTTTGGCTTTAAAAAAAAATTTCCCCGATTGGCAGGAGCGAGATTTGATTTTCATGAGTGATAACATAGAATATTGTAAGTATCATTTTAAGTTTTTAAAGAATGCTTTTTTTTTAGAAAATTTGTCAGGGATAGAACAATTAGCTTTAGGTGTGCAAGGAGAGGATTTTATAATAAGTAACTCTACTTTTTCTTGGTGGCTAGGCTGGTTGGGAGAAAAAGAAAACAGTAAAATCATCAGACCTGTTCACAATTTTAGAGGGCAACTGGGGAAGCAAAATAATGACAAAGATTATTTTCCTGAAAGATGGATTTTATTTGATTACAAAAAACATTGTTTAGGGGGTAAAAATTACAAATTTTTTATTCAGGAAATTTATTTTCAATTACAAGATTTTATTAAATTAAAGATGGACAAAGTTTGTAGCATAGTAGACAGAATAAAAAAGAAAATTTTTAAATGAGAATCCTTTTTATATCAATGCCATCCATCCATGTTATTCGCTGGATTGAAAATCTAAAAGATACTTCTTTTGAATTGTATTGGTATGACATTCTTGGAAGAGGAAAGTTGGAGACTTTAGAAAATGTCCGACAATTGCTAGAAACTTCAAAAAGAAAAATTCCGCACATAAAGGGGGAATTTTTTCTTTCTAAAAAAATGCCCGGATTTTATTCGTGTATTCGCCCTTTTCTTGAGGTTACGGAAAATGAAGCCCTCGAAAAAATTATCAGAGAGATAAGTCCAGATATAATTCACAGTTTTGAGATGCAGTCCTGTTCTTATCCAATAGTCAAAACGATGAATAAGTTTCCAAATAGCAAATGGATTTATTCGTGTTGGGGCAATGATTTGTTTTATTTTCAAAAGGATAAGAAACATAATGCAAAAATAAGAAGTGCGCTTTCAAGAATAGATTTTATACATACAGATTGTCTTAGAGATTATCAGATTGCCAAAGAATTAGGGTTTAAAGGGAAACACTTGGGTGTAATTCCGGGCGGAACAGGTTACAAATTAGAAGCGTTGGATAAGTTAAAAATCCCTTTCGAAGAAAGGAGAATAATTCTTGTGAAAGGGTACCAACATAAATTTGGAAGAGCCCTTAATGTAGTGAAAGCATTGCAGAAAAAATTACCCAATTTGAGTCAATATGAGGTAATTATTTTTGGAGCACATCCTCAGGTCATAACCTACGTAAAACAGAATAATCTTCCCTTTACGGTATTTGACAGAGATGAATTATCGCAAAATCAGGTAATGGAATTGATGGGAAAAGCGCTTTTGTATATTGGAAACAACATTTCAGACGGTATGGCAAATACAATGCTTGAAGGAATAGTTATGGGAGCCTTTCCGATTCAATCTAATCCAGGTAACGTTTCGGCCGAAATTATTGAACATGGTATTAATGGTTTTTTAATTCAGGATCCTGAAAATGTTGAAGTTATTGCAGCGTTAATTATTCAAGCAATTGAGAATAAAGAAATGTTGGTTAATGCGAATAAATTAAATGAAAAAATTGCTCTGGAAAAATTAGATTATACCCTTAATCAGCGAAAAGTAATAGCTTTATACCAAAATATTGAAATAAATTTCTAAATGCGAATAGGCTTTAATCCGAATAAAGATAAACCACAGGAATCAAATGATTTTTTTCATCAGATTGTAATTCCTGTTTATATTCCCGATCAGGAAGGATATTTTAAGGAAAGTTTTAAAATTTTGCAATATTGTCTGGAATCAGTATTCAAGACTATTCATCAGAAAACGTACATTACGGTTGTAAATAATGGGAGCCATGATGATGTGGTTGAATACTTAAACGAGCTTCAAAAAGACGGAAAAATACAAGAAGTAATTCACTCTACAAATATCGGAAAGCTAAATGCTATTGTGAAAGGTATTTCAGGACATGATTTTACGTTTATTACTGTTGCTGATTGCGATGTTTTGTTGTTAAAAGGCTGGCAAAAAGAAACTTACGCTGTTTTTGAGAGGTTTCCAAAAACGGGGACAGTTTGTCCAACTCCATCTTCGAGGTCTTTAAAAAGTTATACCTTTAATATATGGTTTGAACTGCTGTTTTCAAAATCACTTCGTTTTAGAAAAGTTAAGAATCCCGAGGCATTAAAGGCTTTTGCGGCAAGTGTCGGAAAACCTAATATGTATAGTAGTTTGCATCTCGAAAAATATCTGACGGTTGCAAATGGTAATTTTAAAGCTGTTCCCGGAGCAGGTCACTTTTTAGCAACATATAGAAAAGAAGTTTTTGAAAAAATGGAGATTAAACACTCCGCCTTTATGCTTGGAGGAGATAGTGAAGAAAAATTTCTTGATCTTCCGGTAGTGAAGAATGGAATGTGGCGACTTTCAACCGAGGATAATTTTGCTTACCATTTAGGAAATGTAGAAGAGAAATGGATGCTGGAAACCTTAGAACAAATAAAACCGAATGATTTTTTTCCTGTTGAACCTCCTGTTTTAAGAAAAATAAAATCATCGGAAATTGCATTTTTATTAAAATATAAAGTATTCTCAAGGATCATTACACAAAAAAGGATATGGCAATATTGTCTAAAGCTAAAAGGACTTTCCCGAGAAGAAGTACTCCAATATACCCGGAAATATGAATAATCCGGCGCAAGTAATTCTGATTTCTCAAACCTCTCTTCCTTATAGTAAGATTGGGAGTTGGACGACTCTGTATAAAAATTACCTCGAGAATAATCATAAAATCGATTATATCATATGTCCGAAACCGCAAAAATTGTTTGATGGAATACAATACCATTTTGCAAAACTTACGTTCTGGCACAAATTGCAACGTAAATTTCTGAAGCGTAAAAATCTGGAATATTTTGTGGCTCTTGATAAAATAATTGTCCCCAAGCAAAAATATATCATCCAGGTTGTTGATAATTATGGAATGGTTAAGTCACTTAGAAAACATCTTGTTTCAAAAGGAATTGAGAAACAATGTTACATCCAGTTTTTTTACCACGGTTTTTCACCCTATACAAAATCAGGTTCTGGACAGGATTTTTACGAAATTATTGATGAAATGATCTTGTTAACGATGGACAGTTATAAAGCGCATCAAAAAAACAATATTATACTTTCAAGCCATTTTTCAATTTTAAATAACGGAATTGATACAAAGAAGTTTAAGAAAGTTTCTGAAACCGAAAAAATAAAATTAAAAGAAGAATTAGGCTTTGGCAATAAAAAAACCTTCGTTTGGTGTTCGCAAGACCGACCAAAAAAAGGACTGGACTTAATTTTAGAGGTTTGGAGAAAAATCTATTCCGTTGAAAAGAAAATACAATTAGTTGTGATTGGTTGCGATCCAAGACAAAAAATGGAGGGAGTGGTTTTTCTGGGGAAAATTCCAAACGAAGAACTTCCAAAATATTATCAGGCTTCTGATTGTTATCTTTTCCCTACTTTATGTCAGGAAGGTTTTGGGCTTAGCCTGATAGAAGCTTTGCATTGTGGGAATTATTGCATTGCATCTGCTTTTGGGGGTGTTCCGGAAGTGCTGCACTACGGGAAACTTGGAAAGCTAATCGAAAATCCTCATTTTATTTCAGAATGGGAAACGGCAATAAATGCATTTTTAGAGGGAAATATTGAGCTTCCTGAATTTTCAAATGAATTGTATGCTATGGAGAATTGGAATATAAAAATGAACCAGATTATTGATCAGGCAAAATGCAGACTGGCAAACAGTCAAATAGCATTATGAGAATAGAGCAGTTAACCTTTACCAGATTTCTGGCTGCAGTTTCAGTTGTTGTTTTTCATTACGGTGGAAAAAGCTTCCCTTTCTACAATGAGAATATTGCTTTTATATTTCGCAATGCTGACGTATGTGTTAGTTATTTTTTTATTTTATCAGGTTTTGTAATGATACTGGCCTATGGAAATAAAGCTTTTATTTCAGCGGGAGATTATTTAAAAAACAGGCTGGCCAGGATTTACCCACTCTATTTTTTGGCTATACTGATTATACTTTTACTGCAATTCAGAGAAAAAAACATAGACTACTGGGGTTTGTTCTTAAATGTTTTTATGATTCAGGCCTGGATTCCAGACAAAGTTTTATCTGTTAATCCGCCAGGATGGTCGCTGTCTGTTGAATTACTTTTTTATGCCATCTTTCCTTTTGTATTCAATAGATTCCTCAAAAAAATGACCTTGGAAAGAATTACGGTCGTTATTGTTTTGTTTTGGGTTTTGAGCCAGATCATCTTTCAGCTGTATTTTTTCAGGTACGAAGAAAATCAATTAGGCATTATCAAGGATGTTTTGAAATACAATCCGTTACTGCATCTGAATGAATTTCTTGTCGGGAACCTCGCCGGACTTTTTTTTATTAGAAATTTAAAAGAGAAAAAAGGCAACTATGATTTCATCCTTCTGATATTGGTCGCTTTATTAATTTTGGCATTAAAATTTCCACTAGGCTTAAATTTTCATAATGGATTATTAGCAGTACTTTTCATTCCGATGCTGTTTTTTATTTCGTTAAACAATGGAATCATAACAAAGCTGTTCAGAAATAGAGTCTTTGTATTCTTGGGAGAAATTAGTTTTGGAATTTATATTTTACAACATCCGATTTATGCTTTAATAAGTGCTTATAGTGTTAACAAATACCTGCATATTAGTGATCCAACAATTGTCTTTTTTCTAAGGCTTTTTATCTTGATAGTCTTTTCTTCAGTAGCTTATATTTATTTGGAGAAACCAATTCAAAGCAAAATAAGAATTCGAAATAAGGCTGCCCTTCAGATAAAAAATACCTCTTGACAGCTCTGTCCTTGAGGTTAGAGTGTTTTTTTGATCTTGGAAGAGATTTTAAAAGAGATAAAATTAAGTAATAGATAAAATTTAATGAAAGTACCAGTAAGTATAATATGAGAATAGACCAATTAACCTTTACCAGATTTCTGGCTGCGACTTCGATTTTTATCTTCCATTACGGTGGAGGAAGTGTTTTTATCGAGAACGAGCACTTGTCATTTATTTTTCAAAATGGCATTGGGGTAAGCTATTTTTTTATTCTGTCCGGTTTTGTAATGATTATTGCCTATGGGAACAGCCCTTTGGTGTCCTTTGTTGAGTATTATAGAAACAGGTTTGCACGAATCTACCCGTTATATTTTTTCGCCATAATTTTGGTGATTTTTGTACAGTTGATAGATCGAATGTTTGATTTTTCAGGTTTTTTTTTTAATGTTTTCATGATTCAGGCCTGGATTCCCGGAAAGGCTCTTTCGTTTAATTTTCCAGCTTGGTCTTTGTCAGTAGAAGCCTTATTCTATGCTGTTTTTCCTTTTGTGTTTAATAAAGTGTATCAAAAAATAACGATTAAACGACTGGCCATTTATGTTGCTTTATTTTGGATTATTATTCAGATCGTAACTAATGTACTGTATGCGTCTTTTGGAAAAAGTGATTCCGTGTACATTGGTGAGTTTTTACGTTACAATCCATTATTACACCTTCATCAGTTTTTGGTTGGGAATCTCGCGGGATTACTTTTTATAAAATTCCTGCAGGATAAAAGAAGGAATTATGATTTGCTAATTATCGTATTCTTTGGTTTGATGATTTTAGCCTTAAAATTTCCATTTCAATTAAACCTAAATAGTGCCTCAGCATTGCTTTTAATACCGATAATAATTTTAGTTTCCCTCAACACGGGGTTAATCACGAGGTTTTTTGAGAAGAAAGTATTTGTGTTTTTAGGAGAGATCAGTTTTGGAATTTATATTCTTCAATACCCGGTTTGTTTTTTTATTAGTAACTACAGGATCAAAAAATACTTTCATATTGAGGATTTGACAATTGCGCTCCTGATTAGATTCGGTATGCTGATTTTGGTTTCTTCCATAACTTATATTTATCTTGAGAAACCAATTTTAAACCAATTGAAATCAAAGAAAAAAAGGCTGGAACTTTCTGAAAATGCAGTTTGATAAAAACAGAAAAATTATGAAAACTATAGCTATTATTCCCGCTCGGGGAGGTTCAAAGAGAATTCCGGATAAAAACATTCAGATTTTTGGAACATTGCCATTAGTAGTACATTCTATTTTATATGCCCAGCAAAACGGTAGCATAATTGATGAAATTTATGTTTCGACTGATAATGCCGAAATAAAAAAAATAGCCCTACAGTTTGGAGCAAAGGTAATTGATCGACCTGCCGCAATTTCAGGTGATTTAGAGCCCACTGTTTCAGCATTAAAACATGTTTTAGAATCTATTGAAAGTAATGACGTTGAAAACGTAATTTTACTGCAAGCCACTAATCCGTTACGACCGGAGAATTTGTTAGCAGAAACTTTCGAAGCCTATCAAAAAGAAAACGTTGACAGTCTATTTACAGTGACCAGAAATCATCAGAAATTTGGAAAAATCACTAATAAAAAGTTTACTCCGTTTAATTATACTATTGGACAACGGAGTCAGGATTTAGAGCCTCTTTTCTTCGAAAATGGATTGTTATACATCACAAAAGCATCTTTAATTTTGAATGATATTATTATTTCAGAAAATGCATTTCCGTTCGAAGTAAATCATATTTTTGCACAAGTTGATATTGATACTCCGGAAGATTTGGATTATGCGGAATATCTGTTTCAAAAACGATTACAACAATAAAAACAATTCATTTTATGAATCCATACATAGAAATTGCCGGTAGAAAAATCGGAACGGATTTTCCACCTTTAGTTATTGCCGAAATCGGAATTAATCACGAAGGATCTCTTGAGGTTGCCAAAGAAATGGTTGATGCAGCATATAGAGCAGGAGTTGAGGTTGTAAAACACCAGACGCATATTGTTGCAGATGAAATGAGTGGTGCTGCCAAAAAAGTAATTCCCGGTAATGCAGATGTTTCTATTTATGAAATCATGGAGCGTTGTTCCTTAAATGAAGAAGAGGAACTGGAACTTAAAAATTACGTTGAAAGTAAAGGCATGATCTTTATTTCAACACCTTTTTCACGGGCAGCAGCAGAAAGATTAAAGAAATTTGACATACCGGCTTATAAAATTGGTTCAGGAGAATGTAACAATTATCCCCTACTGGAACATATTGCTTCTTTTGGGAAACCGGTTATTTTGAGCACAGGTATGAATACGATTGAAAGTATTCAAAAAGCGGTGGCTATTTTTGATAAACATGCGATTCCCGTTGCTTTGTTGCATACGACTAACCTATATCCAACACCAATTCATTTGGTTCGTTATGGAGCCATGACCGAATTGCATGAGGCATTTCCTGATAAAGTTTTCGGATTGAGTGATCATACCTTAAATAATAATGCCTGTTTGGGAGCTGTTGCTCTTGGAGCCAGTATTTTAGAACGCCATTTTACAGATCATATGCAACGCACAGGTCCGGATATTGTTTGCAGTATGGATGAAAAAGCTTGTGGTGAATTAATTGTTTCGAGTGCCGAAATTGCTTTAATGCGCGGGGGAACAAAAAAACCGGTACTAGAGGAGCAGGTAACTATAGATTTTGCTTTTGCAACAGTTTGCGCGATTGCACCAATTAAAAAAGGAGAAAAATTATCAAAAGAGAATATCTGGGTAAAACGTCCCGGTACAGGAAAAATTCTGGCAGAACATTTTAATGATCTAATTGGAAAAGTGGCAACAAGAGATATAGAAAACGATGAGCAGTTAGATTTTTCTGATTTTCAACACTAAAAAAAGCTATGATATCTATTGTTATTAGAAATAAAAATGAGGCAAAAGCTCTTGAGAATATTTTGTCTATTATTACAAATGTATATTCCGGAGACTATAAAGAAATTATAATTGTAGATAATTATTCGACAGACAATAGCGTAGAGATAGCCTTAAAATACAATTGCAGGGTGGTAAATCTAAAAGACTTTACCTACGGCAGAGCAATAAATGTGGGGATCGAAGCTGCGGCAACCAAATATGTTTTATTGTTAAGTGCCCATGCGATTCCGGTTGGCACGAGTTTCTTTAAAAATACATTAGCTGCTTTAACTGCCAATGAAAATATAGCAGGAATAAGATATATTAATAGTATAGAGAATTATAAGCGAGCAGTAATAAATAATTTTAAAGTACTAGAACCTCTTGATAGTGGTTTAATGGCCGCCTGTGCTTTAATAAATAAAGAAGTGTGGGCGCAGTTTAAGTTTAATGAAGAGCTCGTTGCGATTGAAGATAAAGAATGGTCCGACCGGGTAGTTAAGAACGACTTTCAAATAATAGATTTGAACGAAACTTATTTTTATTTCATAAAAAGGACGGTAAAAGGAAATATTGCGAGATATAAAAACGAAACCATTGCCTCGAATGTATTACGACAAAAAGAGTTTCTCAGTACAACCGTTATTTGGGGTTCGTTTTTAAAGAATATACTATTTGCCAATACCAAAAAATATTTTGAATCAATGAATCACGAATTCTTGCTTTTGAAAGCCAAAATTGAAATTCAAAAACAGTCCAAAAAGAAAGCTTCGAATTAATGAAAAAAATCCTTTTCCTAACCGGAACCCGAGCCGATTTTGGTAAAATAAAGTCGCTGATTTCAATTCTGGAAGCACAACCGGAATTTGAAGTTTATGTCTTTGTGACCGGAATGCATCTGCAGGAAATTTATGGGTATACCTTAATCGAAATTGAGCGCTGTAATTTTAAGAATGTATTTACTTTCGAAAATCACACGCACGAAACCACAATGGATTTAACTTTGGCCAAAACAATCGAAGGTTTATCCAATTACTGTAAAAAGATCAACCCCGATATGATTGTGGTGCATGGTGATCGCGTGGAGACACTTGCAGGAGCTATCGTTGGGTCTTTAAATAATATTTTGGTCGCTCATATTGAAGGTGGAGAAGTCTCAGGAACCGTTGATGAATTAATCCGTCATAGTGTTAGTAAATTAAGTCACATTCATTTTGTGTCGAATAAAGAGGCTAAGAGAAGATTAATTCAAATGGGAGAAATAAAAGAATCTGTTTTTGCTATAGGTTCGCCCGATATTGATATTATGTTCTCTGATACACTACCCGATTTAGAGATCACCAAGAAATATTATGAAATTCCGTTTCAGGAATTCGCCATTGTGATGTTTCACCCCGTAACGACGGAATTTCAATCCATGAAAGAATATGCAGCTACTTTTGTCGATTGTTTACTGGCGGATGATCATAATTATATTGTCATTTTTCCAAATAATGATTTAGGGAGTCAATTTATTTTAGATTCCTATGAAAAGTTAAAACAAAATACAAGATTCAGAATTTTCCCATCTCTTCGTTTTGAATACTTTCTAACCTTGCTAAAAAACAGCCAGTTTATTATAGGCAACAGCAGCGCCGGAATTCGAGAAGCTCCTTATTATGGAATTCCAATCATTAATATCGGAACCCGTCAGCAGAATAGGGCTGTTCATGCCGATATTATCAATACAGATTATGCTTCCGAAAGTATAAAGGAAGCACTTTCGGTTATAGATTCTCACGAAGTTCAGGCTTCTACTACTGATTTTGGACAAGGAAATAGCAGCAAATTGTTTTTGGATTCACTAAAGAAAAACGATATTTGGCAGCTGAATCACCAAAAGCAGTTTAAAGATTTTTAATGAGAAACAATAAGGTTTTTAGTTTAGGATACGCGGGGATTGGCTTTCGAAATTTTGCGTCTGCCCTTTTTTGTGAATTTGGTTTTGAAAATAACAGTGTTGTTTCGTTTTGGAATACGAGTGCCTTTCAATTAAATGAACTATCAAGCTAAGGAAAAGTAAAATGAAACAGTTTTTTCGAAAAATAGCGTGGACAATTCTGGGAAAGGGATATTTTGACTTTTTAAAAGGTCAAAATAAAACCTATTTGCATAAGGCTAAAAATGTTTCTATTGGCTATAAAACCTATCATAATGGAGCATTTGTCTGGCAATGGCACCAAAATTCGGCATTAGAAATTGGAAAATACTGTTCTATAGCCAATGATGTAAACTTCATATTAGATTCAGGACATCATACGATGAGTGAGGTCACAAGTTATCCGCACTTCAATCACCTTGTCAATAAAGAGTTACCGATCGGTAACAGTACCCAGTCTGATTTTAAAAGAAATATTAGAACAGAGGAAAGTAAAACCATAGTCGGCAATGATGTGTGGATTGGAATGAATGCCATAATTTTGCCCAATGTAAAAATTGGAGACGGAGTTACAATCTTGGCAGGTACAGTGGTTACAAAAGATGTTCCGGATTACGCAATTGTTGGAGGAATTCCCGGAGCAATTGTAAAAATGAAATATGATCTCGATACCATCGACAAAATGAAAAAAATACAATGGTGGAATTGGAGCCCCGATAAAGTAGAAGAGAACGTAGGAGATTTTTATATTTCGATTCATGATTTCACTACCAAGTGGTTTAAGTAATTCATTGTAGCCATAAATAAATAGCATTTGCATTTTAATAATTAATTCAATTTATGTTTTTTAACTCCTTAGCGTTTGCTATTTTTTTACCAATCGTCTTTTTTCTATATTGGTTTGTTTTCAATAAAACCAAAAGCACCCAAAATGCCTTATTGATCGTAGCGAGTTATTACTTCTATTCCTGTTGGGACTGGAGATTCTTGTTTTTACTGGTTTTCTCTACATTTTTGGATTATTATACCGGTATTCAGATCGAAAAAGGGAAGTCTGAAAAAAGCCGAAAATTCTGGTTTTGGCTTAGTATTTTAGTAAATTTAGGATTTCTGGGAATTTTTAAATATTACAACTTTTTTGCAGCTTCTTTCGCAGAATTATTAAGTTCAGCAGGAGTTAAGGCAAGTCCGATTCTATTAGAGGTTATACTTCCGGTAGGAATTTCATTTTACACTTTTCACGGACTATCTTATGTTATTGATATTTATTACAAACGAATAAAAGCAGAATACAATTTTGTAGATTATTCTCTTTTTGTAAGCTATTTTCCTCTTTTAGTGGCAGGACCAATAGAGCGAGCCACACACTTATTGCCACAGGTAAAAGTAAAAAGAGAGTTTAATTTTCAACTGGCAAAAGAAGGCGTTTATCAAATCATTTGGGGTCTGGTAAAAAAAGTAGTTATTGCAGATACCTGTGCAACCTATGCCAATGCTATTTTTGATAATTATACAGGAATGAATTCGTTCTCTCTTATTTTGGGAGCCGTATATTTTGCATTTCAAATTTATGGAGATTTTTCAGGCTATTCCGATATTGCATTGGGGGTTTCGAAATTGTTTGGTTTAGACTTGTTACGAAATTTTAATTATCCTTATTTTTCCAGAGATATTGCCGAGTTCTGGCGTCGCTGGCATATTTCGTTATCGTCTTGGTTTCGCGATTACTTATACATCCCATTGGGAGGAAGCAAAGGTGGCCTTGGGATGAAAATCAGAAATACATTCATCATTTTTGTGGTCAGTGGATTTTGGCACGGCGCCAATTGGACTTATGTGGTCTGGGGATTTATAAACGCCGTGTATTTCCTGCCTTTACTTTTGTCAAACAGCAACCGCAATAATATGGATGCAATTGAGCTGAAATTTAATTTCGATTCCGTAAAAGTACTACTGAGTATTCTTTATACGTTTTTGCTGACGTGTGTTGCCTGGGTTTTTTTTAGAGCCAGATCTATTACAGATGCTGTTTCTTATTTAAAAAGGATAGTTACAAACAGAGATTTCAGCTTTCAATATTTAGATAACGAACGTTACAGCTACGAATTGTTAGTAATGATTGGTTTGTTTGTTTTGGTTGAATGGAATAACAGAAACAAAATTGAACCGCTTTCAGGAAAAAGAAGCATGCTTAAATTGGCATTGGCCATCGTGGCTATACTAGCTTTCGGAACCTATTCAGATTATAAAGAATTTATATATTTTCAGTTTTAATGAAGAAATTTTTAATTTATACAGTCAAAATTATATTCGTAACAGCTCTTGTGGCAGTTATACTAGACGGATTGTATACCGTTGTTTTTATGCAATCAAAAAACCGTGGTAAGGTCGAAACGGTAGTAAATTCTGAAGCGAAAAAATACGACGTCGTAATCCTAGGCTCTTCTCGTGCCAATAACCATTTTGTCCCACAAATGTTTGAGGATAAAGGATTGAAGACATTTAATTACGGAATGAGCGGGGGGCATCTTTTCGAAGCTTCATTGATGTTAAAGTTAATGATCGAAAGAAAATATGTGATTAAGAATGTAATCTTAGAAGCCGATTTAAATCTTTCCGGCGAGGAGAAGTCCGAGGGGATTTCGGCCCTGTTTTTACCCTACATTCACAATTCTGAAACGATAAAAAAACATTTTGAAAACGAAAAAGATTTCAATGAGTTGTATTACCTGCCTTTTTATCGCTATATAAAGTACGATGGCAAAATTGGATTTAGAGAGGCTTTTTTTACCGCAATTCATAAAAAAACATCTATGTTGGATAATTTAGGATATTACCCTTTGTTCAAAACAAAAAACGGGAATATGAAAAACAATATTGTTAATCTGAATCCACTGCCTCATAATAAATACTACCAAGAGATTAAGGATATCTGCAAAGCCAATGGCATTAATTTTATAGTGGTAATGACACCAATGTGCGAGAATGTTAAAGGAATGAACTATTTCGACAAAGTAAAAAAGGCCTATCCTGAAATTCATAATTATGAAAATGTAGTAGTCGAAGACAAGTATTTCTCATCCTGTGGACACATGAACGATTCCGGAGCAAAGATTTTTACGGCGAGAATTATAAATGATTTTTTTGGTAAAAAGTAACCAGACCAGTTTTAAGAATTATAAGTTAATGATTGAATTTTTGAATGGAGAAGGATAAAATTTTATTGCTCTTTCCCGATGGAGTCGGAATTAGAAATTATCTGTATTCTAATGTCTTTAAAGATATGGAAGAGGATTTAGTATTGTTTCATAATTTTGATCCTGAAACGGTAAATGCGATTAAAGATAATGTAGCAATTGATGACGAAATTACTATTCCGGCTTACAAAGAATCTGCTAAAGAGAAATTTTTAAGAGAATTAATTTGCCTTTCCAGACTCTATTATAATACTCAAAAAGTAAAAAACACTTCCTTATTGACCAATTGGAATTGGAATCAAAAGACATTTTCGAAAAAGGTTTTTTATAAACTAATTGAGATGGCAGCTCCTTTTTTTAAAGAATACTCCAATATTCTCAAATTAGAAGAAAAATACCAAAAAGCAATCCGTCAGAATATTTTTTACGATGAGGTAAAAAATATACTAAAAGAGGTACAGCCAAAAACTGTTTTTTGCTCGCACCAACGTGCGCTGAAAGTAGCCACTATATTTGCCGCTGCGACCGATCTGGGAATTAAGACAGCAACTGTAATTTATTCCTGGGATAATTTGCCAAAGGCAAGAATGGCGTTAAGAGCAGATAATTATTTGGTATGGTCCGCTTACATGAAAAAAGAATTAGAGCTGTATTATCCTGAAATTCCATCAGAAAAGATTGCTATTACTGGAACTTCTCAATTTGAGTTTTACGAAGAGAAAAAAAACAGTATTGACAAAGAGACTTTTTACAAGAGCTATAATTTAGATTTAAATAAAAAAATCATTTGCTTTTCCGGTGATGATACAAAGACATCTCCCGATGATCCGGTGTACTTGAATGATATTGCCGAAGAATTGATAAAAGCTAATTTACAGGATGAATATCAAATTTTGTTCAGAAGATGTCCGGTAGATTTTTCAGGCAGATATGATGCTGTTGTACATAAATATAAAGATTTGATAAAAGAAGCCACTCCTTTATGGTATTTTAATACTACAAACGAATGGAGTACAGTGTATCCATCGGTTGACGATGTGAAGTTGTTGGTCAGCACTGCTTTTTACTCGGATATAGTGGTGAATGTTGGATCGACTATGGCTTTTGATTTTGCCATGTTCAGCAAACCTTGTGTCTTTATTAATTACGATCAGCCAATTAAAAATGTGAGGGATTGGTCGGTAAAAACGATTTATCAATTTCAGCATTTCAAAAGTATGCCTAATAAAGATGCCGTAATTTGGCTGAACAATAAAGCGGAAATTGTAGAAAAGCTAACGCTTCAAAAGAGTTGTAGTTCGCAAATGATCGAATGGAAAAGAATTGTTCTTGAAGATTATGAAAACGCCTCAATGAGAATAAGGGAAATCATTAAAGCCAATTAAAATGCACATCTGTTTTTTAACAAATGAATATCCAAAAGAAGGATTTCCTCATGGCGGGATAGGTAGTTTTGTAAAGACTCTGGCTGTAGCATTGGTCAAAAGAGGAATTCATGTTTCGGTAATCGGGATTAATTATACTTTAAATGACGAGACCGAAATTGTAGACGGTGTGCATGTCTATCGTTTAAAAAGAAGTACTTTAAAAATGATTTCCTGGTATTTTAATTTTAAAGCAATTAACAAAAAGATAAAAGAAATTCACCAAGGCAATCCGATCAATATAGTGGAGTCTTCTGAGTTAGGTCTTGCTTTTATCAGCAAAATAAAGACTATAAAATACATCATACGACTTCACGGAGGTCATCATTTTTTTGCGGAAAGTGAAAATAGAAAAATCAATAAATGGAAAGGATTTCAAGAGAACCGATCGTTTAGAAACAGTGATGCTTTTATTGCTGTTTCTCAATATGTAAAAACGCACACCGAAAAATATTTAAGTTATAACGGGAAAGCTGTTGCCAATATTAAAAACCCGATAAACACAACATTGTTTCAGCCAATGGTAAAAGAAGTTCCTGAATCGAAAATTGTCTTTGTAGGTACGGTTTGCGAGAAGAAGGGAATTCGTCAGTTAATACAAGCTTTTCCATTGGTGAAAAAAGAATACCCTGAGGCAACATTAGAAATATATGGCAGAGATTGGTTTTTCCCTGAAGGTAGTTCTTACCTGCAGTTATTGAAAGAAAAAGAGTTGTCGCAATTAGGAGAGTTTGTAAAAGACATTCATTTTCATGGTGCAATTCCATATACAAATATACCAGTAGTGTATTCAGAAGCTACAGTTTGTGTATTCCCGTCTCATATGGAAACACAGGGACTAGTCGCACCGGAGGCGATGGCTATGGAAAAAGTCGTTGTCTTTACCAAATTAGGCCCCGGGCCGGAGACAATAGAAAATTATAAAACAGGCTTGTTATGTGACCCACATAACCCTGCAGATATAGCCCAAAAGATTATTTGGACTTTTGATAACAAGGAAAAATCAATTGTAATGGGTAAAAAGGCGAGAGAAGTTGTACTTGAAAAATATGGTTTAGAGAATATTGTTCTTCAGAATATTGATTTTTATAAGATGGGAATTTTAGGTAACGAATAAATGAAAACAATTTTAATAGCACATAATTATACCGAAAGTTCATTTTCTTTTATGAGTTATTATTTAGCTCGTGATTTAACACGTGCGGGCAATAATGTTGTATTTATTTCGCACAACCCTTTTTTTAACAAACCCTTCAAAGAAAATATCGGAGAAGGAGAACTTTCCGTTTATTCCTGGCCAACAGCAAACAGACCTGTAAAATTTAAGGATGCGCTTTGGTTCGCTAAACTCTATTGGAGATACAGGCCAACTGTACTAATAAGCCATTTTGTAAATGTTAACATCACTACCATAGTATCTAAAATACTTTCACTGGGTAAGATTAAAACATTTCCCTATTATCATACATTGTCTACTCAGATTCAGCAAGATGTTTCGAGTTCCTCTTTGAAAAGGAATTTCAAAAAATACAGAAAGAAACTGCTTTATAATTGGTTTGCAGATCAGGTTATTTGTCCTTCGGACTTAGCCAAAGAAGATCTGGAAAACTATTTTGGTTGCACAAAAGGAATAAAAGTTGTGAATCCGATGAAAGACAGATTTAATGGAAAAAGTACTTTAAATTCAGACTCTATTGTAGTATCTTATTTAGGGCGGCTCGAACCATCAAAAGGAGTTATTGATTTAATTCATGCTTTTTTAGTTTATAAAGAGAAATTTAAGACATCAAAAATTATTTTGAATATTGCAGGCAGCGGTAGTCAGCACAAGCAAATTGAGGAATTAATAGGTAACGATGTCAAGATTAATTTTGTTGGGGCCTTAACTTATAATGAAATTGATAAATATCTCAATGAAAGTCATTATACTATTATACCTTCCAAATTTGATAATTTACCAACAGTGGGTTTAGAATCGATGATGAATCAGACTCCTTTGCTAATTTCAAATACCACAGGACTTTCTACAGAACTGGAAGAGGGGATAGATTGCTTTAAATTTAATCCTACTAAAGAAGAAATGGTTTTGCTTTTTGAAAGAGTAGAAAACAGTGCTGAAAATCAATATGAGATGGGGATTAAGGCAAGGAAAACATTTGTAGAAAAATTTGGTATTGAAACCTATAGCGCGATGATGAAAAAAATAATCGAAAGAAAGTAAGGGAAATCCAATTGCATCCGGAATACTATTTAAAAGAACCCTTTCTTTCACAGAAAAAGCTCAGAATCTATGAATTTTACAATCATCACCCATGTTCTCCATAAAAAGGAAGAGACTCATTTGTACGGCTATGGGCCGTATGTCTGGGAGATGAATATCTGGTTTAAATATGTAGATCAGGTCAGTATTGTCGCTCCTTTACTTAAAGATAAAGTCGGCAACATTGATTTGGCTTATCAACACCCCGAGCTTAATTTTCAGGAAGTTCCTGCTTTGGCATTAACTACGCCTGTTGGTATTTTAAGGAGTCTTCTTTTTTTGCCCTTGGTATCGTGGAGGATTTATAAAGCAATGCAAACTGCAGATCACATTCATTTGCGTTGTCCGGGAAATATGGGTTTGTTGGGATGTCTGGTGCAGATTTTATTTCCGAATAAAACAAAAACAGCCAAATATGCAGGTAATTGGGATCCAAAAAGCAAACAACCGTTGGCGTATCGGATACAAAAATATATTTTAAGCAATACTTTTTTGACCAAAAATATGCAGGTTTTGGTTTACGGAGATTGGGAAAACCAATCTAAAAATATAAAACCCTTTTTTACAGCGACCTATTCAGTATCTGAGAAGGAAAGCATAGAAAAACCAAGCCTTGATCCGGTAATAGAATTGATTTTCGTCGGAAGCTTAGTTAAAGGTAAAAATCCGATGTACGCAATACGACTGGCGGAGAAACTGATTAAAAAAGGTAAAAACGTCGTTTTGAATATCTATGGAGAAGGAGTTGAAAAAGAGATTTTACGGGACTATATTAAAGTAAATCAATTAGAAAACCATGTTTTATTGCACGGTAACCAAAACCAGGATATCATAAAAAAAGCATATAAAAAAAGTCATTTTGTAGTACTGCCATCTAAAAGTGAAGGCTGGCCTAAAGCAATAGCCGAAGGTATGTTTTGGGGATGCGTACCTGTTGCAACCAAAGTTTCGTGCGTTCCTTTTATGCTCGATTATGGAAACAGAGGGATCTTGTTGGATATGGATTTAGAGAAAGATGTAATTCAACTGGAAGAAATACTGGAGAATGAAAAAGCTTTTTTTTCCAAAAGCAAGCTGGCACTGGAATGGTCACAGAATTATACAACAACTGTTTTTGAAACGGAGATTAAAAAGATACTCACAGAATGAGAATTGTACAGCTTATAGACTCTTTAGAAACGGGTGGAGCAGAGAGAATGGCAGTAAATTATGCTAATGCTCTGGCTAAGAAAATTACTTTTTCGGGATTAATTGCAACCCGGAAAGAAGGGCTGCTTTTAAGTCAGATAGACGAAAAAGTGTCTTATTTATTTTTAAAGAGAAAAAAGAGTGTAGATTTTAAAGCTGTTTTTCAGCTGAGAAAGTATCTGAAGAATAATAAAATTGATATTATTCATGCGCATAGTTCTTCTTTTTTTATTGCTGTTTTAGCTAAAATAACGCTTCCGAGAGTAAAAATTATCTGGCACGATCATTATGGGATCTCACAGGATCTAACTTTAAGAAAGAGCTTAAGTCTTAAATTTGGCTCTGTTTTTTTTAAGGGTATTATCTCAGTGAATGCCGCATTAGAAAAGTGGGCAGCATCATATTTGTTCTGTCCTGATATTATATTTCTTCCTAATTTTATTGAGAAGTCAGTAATTTTAAATGAAAAAATATCCTTATTTGGATCCGAGGGAAAGAGAATTATTTGTGTTGCGAACTTGCGTCCCCAAAAGAATTATGAATTACTGTTAAATGTAGCCCGTTCAATAAAAGATAAATTTCCGGACTGGAGTTTTCATCTGTTCGGCAAAGATTTTAAAGATTTATATGCGGACCGATTAAATAAAATGGTAGCCGAATTTAAACTTCAGGATACCGTCTTTTTTTACGGTGCTGTAAAAAATGTGGGCAGTGCTTTAGAGCAATGTGATATTGCGGTCCTGCCTTCTTTTTCTGAAGGGCTTCCTTTAGCCGTTCTGGAATATGGATTGTACAAATTACCGGTTGTTGCAACAAATGTAGGCGAGATTTCCAAAGTGATTACTTCTGAAAAGGAAGGACAGATTATTGAATCTAATAATAGCGATCAATTTATTGAAGCCATTCAAATCTTGATAGAACAACCAAATTTAAGAACAGAAATGGGGTTGAATTTGAATAAAAGAATCCTGTCAGATTATAGTGAAGATGCAATAATAAAAGAATATATTTTTTGGTTGCAATCTTCAACTAATTTTGTGGTGAAAAATACCAATTAAAATACCAATGAAAAACCCGAAACTAATATACATATACCTTCTCGTCATTCATGCAGCAATTGCTGTGTTGGTTTTTATTTTGCCGTTTACCTCAAAGATATACGCTTTGTCGATCTGCGCTTTTGGACTTATTTACATAGTGAAAAATAAAAACAAAAATAATGAAGTTCTGATAATGTCGGCATATGTTATTACAGTTGAGGTGTTTTTAAGGATGACAAACGGTGCTATTTTAAATGAATTTGGTAAATATGCTGTTATACTCTTTATGTTTATTGGGATCATCTATTCCGGTTTTTCGAACCGGGCATTTATCTACTGGATCTTTTTTATTTTACTTATTCCAAGTGTGATTTTATCTGTTTTTTCCTTAAATATGGATACAGACATCAGGAAAGCAATTGTTTTTAATATTTCAGGACCAGTTTGTTTAGGGATTTCGTCTATTTACTGTTTTCAGAGAAGAATAACTTTCGACAGATTAAAGGTGGTGATAACGGCCTTGGCTCTGCCCCTGGTTTCTATTGCTGCTTATCTTTTTATGTATTCTCCAAGTGTGAAGGATGTTGTAAGAGGAACAGATTCTAATTTTGCAACTTCAGGTGGATTTGGCCCCAATCAGGTATCAACTATTTTAGGCTTAGGAATTTTTGTGTTTTTCGTACAACTATTATTGAACTCTAAAAGTAAGTTGCTCATAGCGGTTAACGGTTTTCTAGTCCTCGTTTTTGCTTTTAGGGGAATTGTTACTTTTTCAAGAGGAGGGGTAATGACCGGTATTGTAATGATTGTTTTGCTTCTAATTGTCTTGTACAAACAAGGAAATGCAAAGTCTAAGGCGAAAGTTGGTTTAGTAATCATCCTTACATTTCTGGCAGGAGTAGGGGTCTGGGGATACTCGTCAATGCAAACCAGTGGATTGATTAATAAAAGATATGCAAATCAGGATGCAGCAGGAAGAGAGAAAAAGAGTAAATTATCGGGTAGAGAAGTTCTTATCGCTTCCGAATTTCAAATGTTTCTTGATAATCCTATTTTGGGAGTAGGGGTAGGAAAGAATAAAGAAATCAGAGAAGAAGAAACAGGTATTGAAGCGGCTTCTCATAACGAAATAACCAGGATGATGGCTGAACACGGGACTTTAGGCATAATAGATTTGCTGATTTTATTGTTTACTCCGTTATTGTTTTTTGTAAATAACCGCCAAAATGTATTTGTCCTTTCATTTTGGGCGTTTTGGCTATTAACAATTAATCACGCGGCTATGCGATTGGCAGCCCCGGCCTTTATATATGCTTTAGCGCTGCTTTCTGTTCAAATTAACATTCCTGAAAAACCTGAACATTCACTGGATTAAATCCTTTTTTTTATAATACATTTGTTGCGAGTTAATTACCCCAAATTAAACTATAGAATAAATGTTTTTAAATAATAAAATTCATTTCGAAATATCGGAACGGAAAGTACTACTTCATATTTTAGATGCTATTTCTGTCTTAAGTGCACTTTTTTTGTTGAGTGTTACTTTTGATTTTAAGTATTTTGAGTTTTCAAGCGCAAATTATTACTGGGAAATTGTATTGATTTTTTACATCTACATGTTCGGCTCTATCTTCGAAATGTATAATTTACAGGTCGCAAGCAACCAGCTTCAGATTCTTAAGAGTACTATATTTACTACCAGTACAACCGTAATTGTGTATTTACTGACTCCGATTTTATCGCCGGAATTACCCAAACACAGAATCGCAATTGTGGTATTTTATTTTGCAATTCTCTTTTCATTATTAGCCTGGAGATACCTGTATGTTTATTTTTTGGCTTCTCACAGATTTGTACAGAACGTAGTTTTAATATGCAATCAGAATCAGGTCGAAGAATTGGTTTTAGGGCTTGAAAATGTTGATCCTCATTATAAAATTGTGGGTTTCGTAAACTCAGATTCGATAGTTCAGGAGGATCTGGGTTTTCACTACGTAAAAAAAATCAAAAGAGAAGATCTGGAAGATTTTGTTTCTAAACACAATATCTCAGAGATTGTGATAGCCTCCCAGAATACGGATGGAATAACGACTGAGTTGTACCAGAAGCTACTCCATTTATTAGAAGGCGGAAACATAATTCGGGAGTATACACAAGTTTACGAAAGCAAAACGCAGCGTATTCCGGTGCATTATATTTCAAGAGATTTTTATCGGTTTTTCCCTTTTAGCCGAAGTAATAATAATAAGTTGTATTTGTTTCAGGTTCGTTTTTTCGAATTCTTTTTTTCATTCGTGGGTCTGATAATCTGCTGTATTTTTATTCCTTTCATTTTTATCGGAAATTTGATCGGGAATAAAGGGAGTTTGTTCTATACGCAGGAAAGAGTAGGTAAAAATGGAGTTGTTTTTAAAATATACAAATTTAGAACAATGGTCGAAAACTCAGAATCTGATGGAGTGGCTTTTGCAACTTCAGGGGATAGACGTGTTACTCCGTTTGGAAAATTTATGCGCAAATCCAGAATAGACGAATTACCACAGTTTTTCAATGTTATTATAGGAGATATGGCCGTAATTGGACCAAGACCCGAACGTCCGTTTTTTGTAGATGAAATTGCCCAGAGAATGCCTTTTTATGAAACAAGACACGTTATAAAACCCGGCCTTACCGGTTGGGCACAAGTCAATTATTCTTACGGTGAATCGATAGAAGAAAGTCTGATAAAATTACAATATGACTTGTATTACATCAAACACAGAAGCGTTTTTCTGGATTTGAGTATTACGTTTAAAACCATTACTACAATTGTGTTTTATCGCGGACAGTAATTTAGATGATAATAGGAATTCGTTTTTTGTTTCGGATTGCTACTCGTACTAAAACAAAGCCACTCGTTAGTATCATTGGCAAAACAATAAAGAAATGTGCTTTATTGATCATGAAGATGGTATAAACGATTAGAAAAAGCAGATGTAAAACTGTAAATCGATAAGTCCATTTTTTGTTTTTGATTATAGAAAGAAATAGTAGAATCAGCAAAAGCGGACTGAATAAAAGCACATTATAATTCATCGATAGTTCCAGATGAAAAGAATAAAATCCAACAGAAACAAAAAAGATTCCCATTAACGACAAAATTAAAAGATAGATTTTGTCTACTATTCTGTTGTGTACTAAAATTACAAAGGCGAGTACAATAAGGTAAGTGTAAATGTTGTTCCACCAAGATGTTGGTGTTTCTTTTTCAAAACTCAAAAGTGTTTTACTTGCACTGGCCAAGGGACGATTTTGAAAAGTAGTTTTTTCTAAACTGTTTTTCAATTCAAACGGTAAAAAGATACGGGTTCCTAATTGGTCCACTTTGGTTCCGAAAATAATGCTCGTTCCTAACTTTTCATAAAAATGCCCGTCAAAATAAGGATACAGTATAGATCTGTATGTGATATCAGTGTCGCCTTTTTTGGTAATCGTGTTTTTTCCTAAAATGGTATTGATTACATCTACAACCATCGAAGTACAGTTTTTATCAATAAATTTATAAGTATAAAAACGATCTTCAGAAAGCAGTGTTGTATTTAGTTTGTCAAAAAGTTTTTGTTTCAAATCCGGTGAAATAAGTAATTCCTGCTCGTAAACACTTCGTTTTTCATAGTTATAGTTGTCAATAAATTCAGCATAGGAGTGGGCAATAACAAAATACTGTAAATCTCCTTTTGTGAATTTTGCAACAAAATTAGGAGTGCTGAAATCAAAAGCACCATAATTATAAACAACATCAATATTGGTCAAAGGATCGGAAACGCGAATGGCAGTGTGTCCAAAATATGAATAAGTTTCGTTGCCAAGACCGCAAGTAATAACGCTTACTTTAGCTTCTTTTGACAAGGGTACATTTTGGCTAAAACCAATAGTAGAACTTAATAATAATAAAGTAAAAAACGTTATTTTAAAAATGACTTTCTTCATGATTTAAAATTTTAAGAAGTTTAAAGGTTTGTAATTATTATCTAAAGATACCTAAATCTACTTTTATCGAAAAAATATTAGAGTACAAAGCAGTACTTTGATTACCCAAATCGGTCAAAGCATAATCTACCTGAATACCTTTATATTTAAATCCTAATCCTATATTCGGTTGAAAACTTAGTTTTTCGGTGTTGTCCAATTGTGTAACATTCTGAAAATTTCCGGCTCCGGCTCTTAAGAAAACCAAGTCTGTATAGCCGAATTCAAAACCTACTGCCGGATCGATACTTACAATTTTGGAGGAAATAATATCATGTGTTTGCTCAAAACGCATATTAAGATTGGTAGCAATTAAAAGGCTGTAGTCGTAATGAAAATCTATTTTTCTGGACACGCCCAATTGTGCTTTTGGCAACGTGATTTCGGTACTTTCGGGCAAGGTATTATTCTCTCCCGGAATTGCGTCTGAGATTTTTTTATATTCTTCCTCGTCAATATTCCAGACATTATAAGTAGTAGTGATGTCTCGCAGCATTAAACCAAATTTCCAGTCGTTTCTTTCAAACTGAAGTCCAAAATCGAAACCAAATCCCCACGAGTTCGCAAATTTTCCAATAATACGACGAATCACTTTTGCATTTACCCCATATTGAAATCCCTCTATAGGCAATTTTCGGGCGTATGAAAAGGTAAAACCATAATCTGCTGTTGAGAATAAGCGTATTCGGTTGTAATCAATATTTCCCTGATTGTCGATTAGTTCGGTCGTGTCCATAATATCATCAACACCAAAACGAATCATCGAAATTCCCCAGGCACTTCTGTCATCAATTGGACTCGCATAACCAATATAATCGTATTGCGCAATGTTGGCAAAATAATTGGCGTGCATTAAGGAGACCTGGTGATCTTCAAGATGGGTCAGACCGGCAGGATTCCAGTAAACGGAGTTTACATCATTTGTAGAGGATACAACAGCGCTTGACATCCCAAGTGCAGCAGCGTCAACGCCGATATTCATAAACTCATTCGAGTATTTTCGAATCGTTTGTGCATAGTGCATAGTAGAGCTCCAAAATAGTAAAAGCGCGAAAAGTTTCTTCAACGGATATTTTTTTTGTAAACCGGGGTCTGTTTTAAATTTTATCAAAAATATAATATTTTAATCATCTAATTTGTTGATTTTGATAAATATTACAAAACTCAAAATTTTAGACAAAAAACTCCTTAAAAAACGTGTTTTGGATGCAGTTATTGTACTAAATTTGTTGCTCACTATTATCAAAATTTAGTACAGATGAATATTAAAAAACACATTCCTAATTTAATTACATTAATCAATCTTTTCTGCGGTTGCATAGCAGTTGTTTATGTTTCAGAGGCCAACTATCTAATGGCTTTTTACATGGTTTGTTTAGGAATATTTTTTGATTTTTTCGATGGCTTTTTTGCCAGATTATTTAAAGTTTCCAGTCCGCTTGGCTTGCAATTAGACTCTTTGGCCGATATGGTGACCAGTGGAGTTGTGCCGGGTTATGTTATGTTTACTTTATTTACCAATAGTGCACACGATTTAGGGACAAATGCCTTTATTCCGTTTTTAGGATTTATAGTGACATTAGGTTCTTGTTACAGATTGGCTAATTTTAATATAGATACACGTCAGACAGATTCTTTCATTGGTTTGCCAACACCCGCTAATGCTTTGTTTATTTTGAGTTTGCCTTTGGTGTTGAAATTTTCAGATTCTTTGATAGTACTGGAAATTCTGACTAATCAATGGGTTTTGTTAGTGATCGCCTTATGTAGTGCTTATATTATGAATGCCGAAATACCATTGTTTTCTTTAAAAGTAAAGAAAATGAGCTTAAAAGAGAATGCGCTTCAAATCGTGTTTTTGTCCATTTGTCTTGTGCTGTTGTTTTTACTTCAGTATAGTGCGATTCCGGTAATTATACTTTTTTATGTACTACTATCAGTGGTAAACAATACTTTTTTGAAAAAGTAGTTAGTTTTTATTGAATGAAAAGAAAACCGGCCAAAAGGACAAATTACAATCGAAAATCAAATTCAGGTTCTTCGATCGGTAGATTGTTTCGTTACCTGACTATTTTTGCTTTTGTTGGACTTTTTCTGACGGCGGCCTATCATTATCGCCGAGGATTGGCCTACTATTTAGGGTTTAAATCACATAAGGTTTCAGAAAAAGAAATCGAGGACAAACGACTTTCGGATGTCCGGAACTTTCAGGTTCTGGCCAAACGGGAAGGAAAATCAGTTGGTGTGGACGTATCTGAATACCAGGGAAAAATAAGCTGGTCTTACGTAGATACTTTAGAGCAAAAATACCCGATAGATTTTGTGTTTATCAGAGCAACTGTGGGCCGAGACAGAAAAGATTTCCAGTTCAAACGAAATTGGATCGGAGCCAAAGAAAACAAAATGATCCGAGGAGCCTATCATTACTATCGTCCCAATGAAAATTCAATAGAACAGGCAAATCTCTTTATTAAAACCGTAAAATTAGAAAAAGGCGACTTGCCTCCGGTTTTAGACATTGAAAAACTTCCTAAAAACCAATCTCTGGACAGTCTGAAAAAAGGCTTGAGACGTTGGTTGCTCAAAGTAGAAGAACATTATAAAGTTCGTCCGATTATTTATAGCGGTGAAAGGTATTATGCTGATTTTTTGAAAGAAGAATTCAGCGAGTAT
Organism: Flavobacterium sp. FlaQc-49; assembly: GCF_044005985.1. Lineage (NCBI taxonomy): Bacteria > Pseudomonadati > Bacteroidota > Flavobacteriia > Flavobacteriales > Flavobacteriaceae > Flavobacterium > Flavobacterium sp. FlaQc-49. The sequence continues at coordinate 167,215 of NZ_JBIPCS010000004.1, forward strand.
TTGTTTTGGATTGCCAATTATAATTTCTACCGTGAAAGAATAGAGGAAGACTGGCTCTTCTGGCAATTTACAGAGAAAGCAACTGTACCAGGTATAAAAACCACAGTTGACGTTAATATCTATAATGGAGACTTACAACAATTGCAGTTTATTACAGTGGATTAGTTTTTAGTCTCAGTATTCAGTCTCAGTATTCAGTCTCAGTTTTCAGTAACTGCGACTGAATACTAAATTAAAACTCCAGCTTCTTCTTACGTAACTCGAAGTTTTGTCCGAGATAAACACGACGAACCATTTCATCTTCTACCAGTTCTTCCGGTATTCCGGCTTTTAGGATTCCTCCTTCAAACATTAAGTACGTTTTATCGGTGATGGCCAAGGTTTCTTGTACATTGTGATCGGTGATTAGAATTCCGATATTTTTATTTTTTAATTGCGCTACAATTCTTTGGATATCCTCCACGGCAACCGGGTCAACACCTGCAAAGGGTTCATCTAGCAGAATAAACTTAGGATCTGTTGCCAGCGCGCGCGCGATTTCTGTACGACGACGTTCCCCTCCCGAAAGTAAGTCACCTCGGTTGGTACGAATGTGTTCCAGACTAAATTCTTCAATTAAACTTTCCATTTTTGCAATTTGCTCTTCTTTAGAAAGTTTAGTCAATTGTAAAACACTTAGAATGTTATCCTCAATACTTAATTTTCTAAAAACAGAGGCTTCCTGCGCCAAATAACCAATTCCCTGCTGTGCACGCTTGTACATCGGATAATCGGTAATGTTCAGATCATCAAGATAAATATTGCCCTGATTTGGTTTTACCAATCCTACAATCATGTAAAAAGAGGTTGTTTTTCCGGCACCATTTGGTCCCAAAAGTCCAACAATTTCCCCTTGATTAACTTCAACGGAAATTCCTTTAACAACACTTCGGCCTTTGTAAGTTTTGATTAAATTATCGGCTCTTAGCTTCATTTTTTTTAATTAGATAATGTGAAAATTAGATCGCGAGGTAATTCTAAAAACTAGCTCAATCTATTTTAAAAATTTGATTTGAAAGGACAAAATAAAAACAAAATAATCAATCAGATAAATCAATTAACAAATTATTGCATTTTTGAAATTATCGAAAGTATATGCTAAAAGTACATAATTAGACCATTTATAAAATTATCTCATGATCTAATTAGCACATTTTCTAATTATCGTTTTCTATTTGCCGCTCTCTTCAAGTGCTTCCCAGAATTCATAAGCTCTTCTTAAATGAGGGATTACAATTGTTCCTCCAACTAACGTGGCGATTCCCATTGCTTCCATCATTTCTTCTTTTGTAATTCCTTCTTTATAGCTGGTTTCTAAGTGGTATTTTACACAATCATCACAACGTAAAACAGCTGACGCAACTAATCCTAATAACTCTTTTGTTTTTACATCAAGAGCTCCCGGAGCGTATGCGTTGGTATCAAGGTTAAAAATTCTTTTTACAATTTTGTTGTTATCTGCAAGCAGTTTCTCGTTCATTTTAGAACGGTAGTCGTTAAATTCTTGAATAATATCAGACATTTTCTTTCATTTTATTTCGATAAACAATTCGGGATATAAGGATACTTACCTCATAAATAAGTAACATTGGTATGGCAACAATTGTTTGGCTAACCACATCCGGCGGAGTTACAATTGCGGCAACAATCAAAATGATGATTACGGCATATTTCCAATATTTTCTTAAAAAATCAGGGGTAACTAAACCTAATTTCGTTAGGAAATAAATTAAGATCGGTAATTCAAAAAACAAGCCACTCGCAAGTATACTTGTTTTGACCATTCCCATATAAGAATCTAAGGTAAATTGATTTTTTACGACATCACTCACCGAGAATGTAGCCACGAAATTGACTGACATTGGGATAACCACATAATAGCCGAACAATACGCCTAAAAAGAAAAGTAAGGAAGAGGTGAAAATGAAAACTTTAGCATTTTTTCTTTCTTTCTCGTACAATGCCGGACTGATAAATTTCCAAAGTTCCCATAAGATGTAAGGAAAACTTAGTACAAAACCAGCCAGAAGACACATCCATACAAAGATGTTTACCTGACCTTCCATTTCGGTGTTCTGAATAATGAAATTCAATTCCGTAATACAGATGCTTTCAGCAAAACCCAATTGATGTGATAATTGACAAAAATACTGGTAGGTAAAAAAGGTTGGTCGGGTAGGCCCTAAAAGAACACTGTCGAATAAATAATCACTCACAAAGTAAGTCACAATCCCCATTACAACTACTGCTATAGTACTTCTTACTAATAACCATCTTAATTCTTCAAGATGATCTAAAAACGACATTTCGTTAAGATTTTTCTTTGCCATTATACGATTCCTTCTTTTAAAATATCATGTAAATGTAAAACACCTTTATAAGTTCCATTATCCGAAACAATCAATTGCGTTATCGAAAAATCTTCTAAAATATTTAAAGCATCTACTGCCATCGTATCGGAGGATACTAATTTTGGGTTTTTAGTCATAATATCTTTAGCGGTTAATTCGGCAAATGTATCGCGGTCGTTCAGCATTCTTCTGATATCTCCGTCCGTAATAATTCCGATTATTTTATCGTTTTCTATTACTGCCGTTACTCCTAATCTCTTTTCAGATATTTCAAATATAACCTTTTTAACTGAGGTATCAGGTGTGACCATTGGTTTTAGTGAATGCTCAATCATATCTTTTACGCGAAGTAATAGTTTTTTTCCTAGAGCGCCACCTGGATGGTATACTGCAAAATCTTCGGGTTTAAAGTCGCGCATTTCCATTAGGCAAACCGCAAGAGCGTCTCCCATGACAAGTTGTGCCGTGGTGCTGTTTGTTGGTGCCAAATTGATAGGGCAAGCTTCCATGTCGACCGTAGTATTCAAAACATAATCAGAACCTTTTGCTAAAAAAGAGGTTATGTTTCCTGTAATTCCGATTAAAATGTTTCCGAAACGTTTTAATAACGGAACTAAAACTTTTATTTCAGGACTATTCCCACTTTTCGAAATGCAAATAATAATGTCTTCCTTTTGAATCATTCCTAAGTCCCCGTGAATCGCTTCTGAGGCGTGTAAGAACATTGATGGCGTCCCTGTGGAGTTAAAAGTGGCCACCATTTTTTGAGCAATGATCGCGCTTTTTCCGATGCCTGTAACGATTAGTCGGCCTTTAGTTTCGTATATGCGTTGGGTTGCTTCGTAGAAATTTTCGTCGAGAAAATCAATTAGCTTTGTAATTGCTTCACTTTCAGATAGTATGGTTTTTTTTGCTATTGCTAATATATTTTCTTTTGTGATCAAAACAGAATATTTAAAATTTGTATGTGTAAAAGAAAGTTGTATCTTTATGTGTTGCAAATTTATACAAAATACCATTAATATAAAGAATGAATTCAAACGAAATTGAAATACACAAAGAATTAAAGAAGTATTTCGGGTTTAGCCAATTTAAAGGCTTGCAGGAGCAAGTCATTACAAGTATCCTCGGTAAAAAGAATACTTTTGTGATTATGCCTACTGGTGGTGGAAAGTCTCTTTGTTATCAATTACCCGCTTTAATTCAGGAGGGAACGGCTATCGTTGTTTCTCCTTTAATTGCTCTGATGAAAAATCAGGTCGACGCGATTCGAAGTCTTTCTTCGGAAAACGGAATTGCGCACGTATTAAACTCCTCGCTCACTAAAACAGAAATCACACAGGTCAAAAAAGACATTACTTCTGGATTGACCAAGCTATTGTATGTCGCACCGGAATCTTTGACAAAAGAAGAATATGTGGCGTTTTTGCAAAGTGTGCCCATTTCATTTGTTGCCATTGATGAAGCGCATTGTATTTCAGAATGGGGTCATGATTTTAGACCGGAATACCGAAATCTGAAAAATATTATCAAACAATTGGGTAAAGTGCCTATTATAGGTCTTACGGCTACCGCAACGCCAAAAGTTCAGGAAGATATTCTGAAGAACCTTGAGATGTCTGATGCCAATACTTTTAAAGCATCATTCAACAGACCTAATTTATACTACGAAGTTCGTACAAAAACAAAAAATATAGAATCGGATATTATTCGGTTTATCAAACAACATAAAGGGAAGTCAGGAATTATTTATTGCCTGAGCCGCAAAAAAGTAGAGTCAGTAGCCGAAGTTTTACAAGTAAATGGCATTAGTGCTGTTCCGTATCACGCAGGTTTAGATGCTAAAACAAGAGCCAAACATCAGGATATGTTTTTGATGGAAGATGTAGATGTGGTCGTAGCAACAATCGCTTTCGGAATGGGAATTGACAAACCGGACGTTCGTTTTGTTATTCACCATGACATTCCAAAATCATTAGAAAGTTATTATCAGGAAACCGGACGTGCCGGACGTGATGGCGGAGAAGGACATTGTTTGGCATACTACTCCTATAAAGATGTAGAAAAACTTGAGAAGTTTATGTCCGGAAAACCGGTTGCAGAACAAGAAATCGGTTTTGCTTTATTGCAGGAAGTAGTGGCTTATGCCGAAACTTCAATGTCACGCAGAAAATTTCTCTTGCATTATTTCGGTGAAGAATTTGACGGTGAAAATGGAGAAGGGGCAGACATGGACGACAATGTTCGTAATCCTAAAACCCGTATCGAAGCAAAAGAACAGGTTGTTAAATTGTTGGAAATTGTCCGGGATACCAAACATATTTATAAATCAAAAGAAATTGTTTTTACTTTAATTGGACGCGTCAATGCCGTAATTAAAGCACATAAGACAGATGCGCAAGCCTTCTTCGGATCGGGAGCCGATCATGACGAGAAATATTGGATGGCCCTGCTAAGACAGGTTCTCGTAATGGGATATTTGTCTAAGGATATTGAAACCTACGGAATTATAAAAATTACCAAAAGCGGATTGGATTATATTAAAAAACCAGCTTCGTTTATGATGTCGGAAGATCATGAGTATAATGAATCTGAAGACGAAGCAATAGTAACCGCCTCTAAATCATCCGGTACTGCCGATGAAGTTTTGATGGGGATGTTGCGTGAACTACGAAAAAAAGTAGCCAAAAAACTGGGAGTTCCCCCTTTTGTTGTTTTTCAGGATCCTTCGCTGGAAGATATGGCTTTAAAATACCCAATTAGCTTAACGGAGTTGTACAACATTCATGGAGTTGGTGAAGGGAAAGCAAAAAAATACGGTAGTGACTTTATTACTTTGATCAATCGTTATGTAGAAGATAACGACATCATTCGTCCCGATGACTTAGTAGTGAAATCTACCGGAGTCAATTCTGCCAATAAGTTGTACATCATTCAGAATATTGACCGAAAACTATCATTAAACGATATCGCTTCCGCAAAAGGTTTGACTATGGACGCTCTGATTAAAGAAATGGAGCAAATTGTATATGCCGGAACAAAATTGAACATCAAATATTGGGTAGACGATATGCTGGATGACGATCAGCAAGAAGAAATTCACGATTATTTCATGGAATCAGAATCCGATAAAATCGAAGATGCTCTTAAGGAATTCGACGGTGATTACGATATTGATGAATTGCGTTTAATGCGAATAAAATTTATTAGCGAAGTCGCTAATTAAAGTATTTCTATGAGTTGTTTAAAAGTGCTTTTCATTTTTGTGTTTTTAGTATCAGGTAAATTATTTGCAACCGGTCAGGTTCCGGATTATTTAATTGTAGAAAAAGATACTCTCGCTATACAATCCAATCCATTAGAGGAATATTTTAAAGATCATCCTATTCCTGATAACTTAATAACTGGCTTTTCCAGTGCCAATTGGCGAGGTTATGTTGCCTATTTTAAGTTTTTAGATGGAAAATTGGTGGTAGAGAATATTTATAAAGAAGAATATAAGACAAATAAGGATGGGAAAACTGAGGAATCTTTAATATCTATATATAAAGATCTTTTTGGAGATAAAACTAATTTTCAATGCCATTTTTATTCTGGGTTGTTAATATGTCCATCTGGAAGTATGATTGAATATATTCATATGGGATATAGTTCGCTTTATGAAAACTATAATCTTATAGAAGTAAATAAAGGAATCAATGTTAAATCGAAGAAATTTACTGGAGAAGAATTTCGTAAGTTTAAAAAAGATTATTTTAAATATTATAAAAAATCCAATGAATACAAGATTAAAGTTAAAGAGTTTAAGGAGATGAGAAGTCAATCCAGTTCTTTTAATGGTCGTTTTCCAATTGAAAACCCCGGTATTGGAAGAGAGAATAAATCCTTAAAACAAAAAGAGTCCGAGTTTAATGCAGATAAAGAAATAGATTCCTTTATGTTTATTTTTTTAAATGACTATATAAAAACAATAGAAATTCCAACAAATTAATATTTATGAAAAAAGTAATACCGTTATTAAAAATATCTTCTTTGGCATTATTGTCAATTTTAATTTTTAGTTTTTCAACCGATAAAAAAGAGAACGATTCAAAGTTAGTTGGTATTTGGAAAGGTTTTGAAAAAGATGGACAAATAGAAGGGGTCGAAAAACATTGGATACAGCAAAGGTTTGCCGACGGAACTTACGTTATAATGTTTACTGCAAAGCAAGATTGTGAAATTCAGACTTTTACCGAAAAAGGAAAGTGGTGGACTGAAAACGGTAAGTTTTATGAATTATCGTCAAGTACAAAAGACATAGATGTTTATAGTTATGAAGTTAAAGGTGAAGAATCTGTTGAATTTAAAAGTATAAAGCTTACAGGAAAAGATGATAATACGTATGTTTTTAGCGATTATAGACTTGACTTAAAGTAAATCGAAAACAAAAAACGAAAAAATCCAAATTCCAACTGAAAAGTGAATGGAATTTGGATTTTTTCGTTTAAAAAATCGCTCCAACATTGGAATTTGGAATTTAAAATATTGGAATTTTATTCTAAATAGATTTTATAAAACAATAATCTTCATTGCTTTTTCCTCCTGAATAATTCTAATAAATAAGATTATCAGATATACAGGTAATACATACTTCATGGTATTCCAAGCGCTACAGAGTAAAACGGCACCAATAAGTTCTGGAATTATGTTCAAAAAATAATTAGGATGTCTTACCGTTCTGAATAAAAAGGATCGCACCATTTTATGATTAGGGAGAATGTATATTTTCACGGTCCAAACCGCTCTTAATTCATAAATGATATAAAAAAGGATTAGATACGAAAAGAGTAATAACCCCAAACCGATCTGACTATTGCGATCAAATTGTGCTTGAGTGGTATAAGCCTCATAGAAACAGGATAAATAAAAAGCAATATGGCATAGGGAAAGAAGGAAAGAGTTAAATTTTCCATATTGTTTTGCACCAAGCTTTTTAATTCTTCTCTCATTAAGTATTGATATAAGCAGAGATACGACTCTTGCAAATAAAAATATTGAAAAAAGATATAATACAGTGCTCATTTTTTGTGATTTTTTAAGCTGAATAACCAGTTGAATTTGAGGATTATTTGGATCTCCCTATTGTAAAATTTAAAAGGTTTACGGTTGCTACAGTTTAGTCAATTGACTCAATGCCTGTCATTACTAAAGTAAAAATTGAGACAAGTGAATTTAAATATTTTTAAATAAATATAAGCTGTTTCTTTATAGCTGTGTAGAATCAATTAATAGTAGAAATGTAATCTAAATTTATTTGTAGCAAGCCAAGAATTTGATTGCAAAAAATCCCCAACATTGGATTTTAGAATTTCAAAGTATTAGAATTTTACCCCAGTAAATCCAAATCTCATTAACTTTCCAAAAGAAATTAGGATGCTCTAATTAAAAAAAACGCCCCACAATTGGAATTTGGAATTTCAAAAATTTGGAATTTTATTCTACATAGATTTCCCAGTTTTAAAACCACCCCAACATTGGAATTTGGAATTTTAAAATATTGGAATTTTATTCCAAGTAGACTTCCCCCCGATGCGGTTTCAAAGTATCTCTAACAGTAATCATATGCTCGTCAGTGACCACCATAAAAGCAATTGCCTGCATGTCATTTATGATTTTATAACCCGTAATATTTAACGGAAGTTTTTCTATGGCAATATATTCTTTTAAATGAATTTCGTGATGTTCGGCTGTTTTTGCAGAAGCGGGGCCACGAAAATCCCAAATCAGTTTTATTTTTCTGGACATGATTTTTTAGGTGCGAAGTTTCAAAGAGGCAAAGGTACAAAGTCTCTTTCGAAAATGGATTTTAGATTAAATAACTAGTTTCGGTTCAAAAATAGTACTTTTGCATGTTCTTTTCATAAAAAGAAAAGCTAATAGAATAAATAAAATACAATGCCAAGAGAATTTTTACTTCAGGTAACGCCCGAAATTGCAGCAAATGAATTGTTGTTACGTGACTATTTGTCTAAACAAATAAAGGTTTCGCCTAAAGAAATTCAACATGTTTCTATTTTGAAACGATCTATAGACGCACGTCAGAAAGCGATTAAAATCAATTTAAAAGTGCTGATTTATTTAGCAGGGGAGCCTTTTCAGGAAACCAAAATAGAATTACCTATATATAAAGATGTTTCTAAAGCTCAGGAGGTAATTGTAGTCGGGGCAGGACCGGCAGGACTTTTTGCTGCATTGCAGTTAATTGAATTAGGTTTAAAACCTATTCTAATCGAACGTGGAAAAGACGTTCGTGGACGCCGACGTGACTTAAAAGCTATAAATGTGGATCATTTGGTTAACGAAGATTCTAATTATTGTTTTGGTGAAGGAGGAGCAGGAACCTATTCTGATGGGAAATTGTATACGCGTTCTAAGAAACGCGGTGATGTAACCAGAATATTAGAATTGCTAGTTGCTTTTGGAGCTTCTGATGATATATTGGTGGAAGCACATCCGCATATCGGAACCAATAAATTACCGAAAATCATCGAGGACATTCGAAAAAAAATCATCGAATTTGGTGGTCAGGTTTTGTTTGATACCCGAGTAACAGATATTTTAGTTAAAAATAATGAAGTAGAAGGAATTGTAACTCAAAACGGAGATACGATTCTTGCCAGTAAATTAATCTTAGCGACAGGCCATTCCGCAAGGGATATTTTTGAATTATTGGACAAAAAGAAAATCTTTATAGAAGCAAAACCTTTTGCTTTGGGAGTTCGTGCAGAACATTCACAAGAACTAATAGACAGTATTCAATACAGCTGTGATTATCGTGGCGAGCATTTACCTCCGGCACCGTATTCAATAGTGAAACAGGTTAACGGACGTGGAATGTATTCGTTCTGTATGTGTCCGGGAGGTGTTATCGCGCCTTGTGCAACAAGTCCGGGAGAAGTGGTTACAAACGGTTGGTCGCCTTCTAAAAGGGATCAGGTGACTGCAAATTCAGGAATTGTAATCGAATTGAAATTGGAAGATTTCAAACCCTTTGCAAAATTCGGCGCTTTAGCCGGAATGGAATTTCAGAAAAGTATCGAGCAAAAAGCGTGGCACTTGGCAGGAGAAACTCAAAAAGTACCTGCACAGCGAATGATCGATTTTGCACAAAATAAAGTGTCAGCAGACATTCCGAAAACATCCTATGTTCCGGGAACAACTTCGGTAGAAATGGGACAGGTTTTTCCTGGATTCTTATCACAGATATTACGTGAAGGTTTTAAAGAATTCGGAAAATCAATGCGAGGATATTTGACTAATGAGGCTATTTTACACGCGCCGGAAAGCAGAACTTCGTCTCCGGTTCGTATTCCCAGAGATCCTATTACCTACGAACATTTACAAATAAAAGGTTTGTATCCATGCGGAGAAGGAGCGGGTTATGCGGGTGGAATCATATCAGCAGCAATTGACGGCGAAAAATGCGCTTTGATGATTGCTGAGACTTTAAAGTAAAATAGGTTTGCCACGAATTACACGAATTACGCTAATTTTTTTTTGAATAGTCTTTCGTGATTTATTTAAAGTGAAACGTCTTTTTTAAGCTTTATTAACTATGTCTCTATGTGTTAAAATTAATTACACTTAACGGGTAGTTGTAGAAATAAGTTAGCCACGAATTACACGAATTTTCACGAATTATAATTTAAATCTTTAGATAAAAAATAGTGAAGATTGGTGTAATTCGTGGTAAAAAAAATCAAGGAATCAGAAGTCTATTTTTCTTTTGATAATCGAAAAGAAGTTTGGGACGAAAGCATTTTTTTAAATAAAACAGTTGCAGCAATAAGTTTGCTATGAATTGTACTAATTTCCACGGATTACAATTTTAATGTTTTGGGAAAAAACAATAAATAGATGAGCATTTACGGAAATTGAATATGCTTAATTTTTACTTTTAATTTCTGTATTGCCGCATTTTGAATTGTAAAATTTGACTACCTGTTCAATATCTTCTTTTTTTAGTTCTTTGTTTTTAATTTTTTCTTCCAAAACGGGACAATCTTTAAAAAAAGCACTGGCTACTTTTTTGAAACTTCGACTGATGTCGCCAAGAGATGTTATTTTGAAAACTTCTGTATCGCCCTCATGTGATACATAAAAATGTTCCACAGGGCCTGAGCCTAGGATACCAATTCTTCCGCCGAAGCCAGATGAACTAATTCCTGAGTCATAATTCATGTAAGCATCTTTTTTGTACAGGTTTACTTTTCCTACGATCATAACTTTCATCCACTTTGAGGTATTCTCGTCTTTTATTGCTTTGTATCTATAGGTTTCGAAAAAACCATATTCGTTAATTTCGATTTTATCAATCAATTTTACGTCATAAGTTAAGCTTTCACTGTCTTTATTTTCTTTGAACTTGATGTTATCGTCTCCTTTTATTTTACATAAACCGCTAATTGTTGTTTTGTCTTTAAAGAAAATTTTGCCACTTTCCTTTTGACAGAAAATGTTCGGGATGCTAATGAAGTATATTAAAAGAGTTAAAAAAAAGGATTTGTAAAAGTGAAGTTGGTTTTGGTACATTGGGTTTTAATTTTTGCTAAGAATCTGAGGGATTAAAGTTGTTTTTTTAATGTTTTTTCAACATTCCAAATAAGCATAGCGTAGTTTTTCTTTTGAGAATCGAAAAGAAGTTTGGTGAGAAAACGTTTTTTATATAAATTGTAAAGTAAGTTAGCCACGAATTACACGAATTATAATTTAAATCTTTAGATAAAAAATTAGTGAAAATTAGTGTAATTCGTGGCAAAAAAATTAAGGAATCAATATTATTTTCCCGGTACTTTTTCGGCTTTCTAAATAATCGTGAGCCAGTTTTCCTTCTGATAGTTTGAACGAAGTTGGTGTTGAAAGCGTAATTTTGCCTTCAATAATCCAATTAAATAATTGATTGGCTCTTTTGATTCTTTCTTCTTTAGAGTTTAAATAGCTCCATAGATCGCCGCCGGTTAATGTTTTTGAAGTGTCCATCAACATTCTCGGATTTACAGGTTCAGGATCGCCACCTGCCATTCCGAAGAAAACGACTTGTCCACATTCTTTAGTGACTTCAAAACTTTCGGTCAAAGTGCTGCCGATACTGTCGTAAACAACATCTACCCCGTTCGGAATAACCTTGAAAAGATCCGATTTCCAATCGTCATTATATAGAAACACATGATCTGCACCTTGTTCAAGAGCTACTTTTGCTTTTTCTGCAGAAGAAGTTAAGCCGATAACATTCGCACCTAAAAGTTTGCTGATTTGAGTTAAAAACTGACCAACACCACCGGCAACGGCATGAATTAAAACCATTTCGCCTTTTACTGTTTTATGACTGTCTGTCGCTAAATATTGCGCGGTTAAACCTTGTAATAATATAGAAGCGGCAGTTTCAAAAGAAATGGCTTCCGGTAAAGGAAGGATGTGATTGGTGTTTACCGCTACCAATTCTGCATTGGCAAAAGGCACGTCTGCGAAGGCAACACGATCTCCGACTTTATATTCCGAATTATTATTGGCATCAACAACAATTCCTGCACCTTCGTAGCCTGCAATAAAAGGAGGATTTCCTTTTAAATGATAATTTCCTTTTCGTCTGTAAACATCGGCGAAGTTTAGTCCGATAGCCTTCATTTCGACTAAAATTTCACCACTTTTTAATTGTGGGTTTGGAATCTCAATGTACTCTAAAACAGTTGAATCTCCGAAAGATGAAAAGGTAAGTGCTTTCATTTATAATTGTTTTTTAGGAATACAAAGAAAGGAAAAATCCAATTGAAGATTGAAAAGCTTTTCATAAAACTGCACAAAAAAACCTCGGCTAAATTTAGCCGAGGTTTGATTTATGTTTTTTTACAACCACTGATTAGAAGGATTGTAAAGATTTTTTAACTTAACCTTGTTTTTTGCTATTTTACCACGAATTAAGTTTTAAAATTATTGGTAAAGAAACATTGCCAAAGATTAAACGAGTAGGAAGACTTAACCCCCAACAACATAGGAACAATTCGCGAAAATTATTGTAATTCGTGGCGAAAAAGAAATCATTCTAATCCTTTAAATCTGTGGCAAAAAAAATGAGTTATATACTATATTTTAGGAAACACCATATCATTAAAAGTGCTTTTTTGTTTGGCTAAAGCTTCAATCTCATCCCATTTTCTTGGAGAATCAATAGATAAGTTTTCGTAAGTATTTTTTTTGATCAAAATATCATCTTCAATACGTACGCCAATATTCCACCATTTTTTGTCGCATTTGCTGTTTGGACTAATATAAATCCCTGGCTCAACAGTAAGAATCATATTTTCTTTTAAAAGCGTTTCCGGGCCTTTAAAATTTCCTTTGTCATGAACGTCCAGACCAAGAAAGTGAGAGCATCCATGCGGATAGTAAAGATTGATGTCTTTTAGGTCGTTGATGATTCCTAATTTTAATAATCCCTTTGCAAGAACTTCTTTAGCGGTATTGTTCAGATCTACAAGTGGAGTTCCTTCTTTGCAAATGGCAAAAACAGCCTCTTGAGCATCATAAACCAACTGGTAAATTGCTTTTTGTTCTTCTGAAAATTTTCCATTAGCCGGAATGGTTCTGGTAACATCAGCAGAATAACCATGATATTCGGATCCAACATCCATTAACAGCAGTTGGTTTTCCATTTTAGTACTGTTGTTTTCTGAGTAATGCAAGATGCATCCATTTGCTCCGGCACCTACAATTGGGGAGTAACCTTCCGCTTCTGCACCATATCTGCGGTGAATGTAAGTATGAATTCCTTCTGCTTCGTTTTCGCTCATATCCGGTCCTACGGCTTTCATTACTTCGTTGTGGGCAACGCAGGAAAGTTGAACAGATTTACGCATTAATACCAGTTCTTCCGGTGTTTTTATTTCACGAAGTGTACTTGTAATAGTTCTAAAAAGATCTAAAGAAACAACATCTTCTTTTGTGATTCCGGCTTTGGTTTTGAAAGTTTCAAATAAGCCAAAAAGATCATTACCGCTTTTGTTATTGCCAATGTCGGTGGGGATTTTGTCGTATATTAGTGTTTTGAATTTTTTAAAATCGATATCAAAATTTTTGAAATCTTTTCCATTAAAAGTTTTCGCAATTCCCAGTTGAGATTTTGTACCGTCAGCTCCTAGGCGTCTTCCTGTCCACATTTCTTTTGTAGCGTCTTTTTCTCTGACAAAAATGACTTCATTGTATGTTTCGGCGGTACCTTGAGCTTCTTTAAAAATCAATAAAACAGCGTCAGGTTCTTTGTATCCGCTTAGGTAATACATATCGGGATTTTGATGAAAAATATAATTAATATCTCTGGAAAAAACTCTTTCCGGATAAGAGAAAATTACAGCTACAGAATTATCAGGCATCAATGCTCTAAAAGCTTCGCGACGCCCCTTGTGAAACTCTTTGGTGAGGTAATCAGTTGGTAAATTTTTCTGAGAAAAAACCTGGACCGTTGTCAGGAGGGATAAAAAAAACAGAATTAAATGCTTCATTTGTAGTGATTTTGGTTGATGATATTAGTTTTAAGCAACGCAAATTACAAAAAAAAAGATTTGATTTTGAAAAAAAGGAGTTGCCACGAATTGTACGAATTATCACGAATAAAAATGGATTCTCTTTTTGATAAAAAAAATCGTGCAATTCGCAGCAAAAAAAATAACCGCCCATAAAAAAGGAGCGGTTACTTTCTGAATTAATACTTATTTCTTTTTGAGTTGGTCTTTGAAAACTTTTTCAAATTTCTCTATTTTGGGTTGAATTACCATTTTGCAATACGGTTGGTTTTTGTTGTTTGCATAATAATTCTGATGATAATCTTCGGCTTTATAGAACTTAGTAAAAGGTTCAATTTTTGTAACTATCGGACTGCTGTATACTTTTGCTTTGTTTAGCTGTGCAATAATGCTTTCTGCTGCGGCTTTCTGTTGCGGACCGTTGTAAAAAATCACAGAACGATATTGAGTGCCTACATCTGCTCCTTGTCTGTTTAATGTCGTTGGATCGTGTACGGTAAAGAATACTTTAAAAATTTCGTTGATGTCCGTAACGGTTTTGTCGTAAGTAATCTGAACGACTTCAGCATGACCGGTAGTTCCCGAGCATACTTCTTCGTAACTCGGATTAGAAACTTTACCACCGGAGAAACCCGAAACAACAGATTTTACACCATTTAAATTTTCGTAAACCGCCTCAACGCACCAGTAGCAACCGCCACCAAGCGTAATGGTTTCAAGATTTGAAGCCTTTTTTGTTGCGGTATTCTGGGCAAAGCTGTTTAGTGATAATGCGAGGACGCATGTTAAAAATATATTTTTCATTGTTTTTTATTGTTTTTTATTTAGAGTCTGGGATAAAATCAAGTGCGATCGAATTCATGCAATATCGTTTTCCGGTTGGTTCCGGACCGTCATCAAACAAGTGGCCTAAGTGGCCTCCGCATCTGCCGCAAAGCGCTTCGGTTCTTTCCATTCCCAGAGAATTATCTGTTTTGTAAACCACACTTTTTTTGTTGTCCTGTTCAAAAAAGCTCGGCCATCCGCAACTGCTTGAAAATTTAGCAGTAGATCTGAAAAGTTTATTTCCGCAGGAGGCGCAATAATACGTTCCTTTTTCGTCGCTTTTCCAATATTTTCCGGTAAAAGGGCGCTCGGTATCGGCTTCGCGCATTACAGCATAGACATCTTCGGGAAGTACTTTTTTCCATTCGACGTTACTGACATTCAGTTTGGCAGTGTCTGTGTTCGAATAATAGGGATTCCCCGGTTTGCTGATTTTATTTTCCATGCTGACCGTTTTTGAAGTTGTTTTTTTTGTGTTTTGTCCGCACGCCTGAAAAATAAACAGCGGAATTAAAAAGCAAAGGCTGAAAAATTGGGTTTTTGTTTTTGTGGTTTTCATGAGACTTTATTTTTGTAGTTCAAAGTTACGACCAGAGTAGGTTTTGAAATGTCGTACACTTTACAATTGCGTTTTTTTTAAGTATGATTTAACGTTTTAGTATTTACGTAAAGGAGCTGTTTTTAGTTTTAAGGCTTATTTTTAAAGGTTTTTTATAAAATTATCAAATACAATGTTTTGGAAATTAGCGTGTTGTAAAATTTTTAGCTCGTTAAACTTTTCACAATCTTTTCTGAGATTTTCAAGCCATTTCTTTTTTCGTATTTTTGTTTGTACAAAACGCCCTATGATAGAAGAAAACGTAATATTAGTCAATCAAAATGATGAGCAAATTGGCTTAATGCCAAAATTAGAAGCACATGAAAAGGCTCTTTTGCATCGTGCTTTCTCTGTTTTTATTTTAAATAATAAGAATGAAATAATGTTACAGCAACGTGCGCATCAAAAATATCACTCACCTTTGTTATGGACCAATACATGTTGCAGTCATCAGCGTGAAGGGGAGACAAATGTTGCAGCAGGAAGCCGAAGATTATTTGAAGAGATGGGCTTTAAAGCAGAATTAAAAGAATTATTTCATTTTATATACAAAGCTCCTTTTGACAATGGTTTGACGGAACATGAATTAGACCATGTTATGATTGGCTACTACAATGAGGATCCAGCCATTAATACGGATGAAGTTGAAGATTGGAAATGGATGAAAATAGAAGACGTAAAAGAGGATATTGAAAAACATCCGGAAATTTATACCGTCTGGTTTAAGATAATTTTCGATGAATTTTATCACTATTTAGAAGACCATAAGATTTAATGATACCAAACCAAAAACCTAAATGAGAGTAACCATATCAAGAAAAGCGCATTTTAATGCTGCACATCGATTGCACAGGAAAGATTGGACATTGGAAAAAAACAATGCTGTTTTTGGAAAATGTAATAATCCTAATTTCCATGGTCATAATTATGGTTTAACAGTAAGTGTAACAGGAAAAATTGACCCGGAAACCGGTTTTGTAATAGATGTGAAAGTATTAGCGGATATCATACTCGAAGAAGTAGAAATTCCGTTTGATCACAAAAACCTGAATCTGGATGTTCCCGAATTTCAGGATTTGAATCCAACTGCTGAAAATATTGCCGTTGTGATATGGAATAAAATCAGAAAAAGAATTCAACCCGATTTTGACCTGGAAATCGTTTTGAATGAAACAGAACGTAATTTTGTAACCTATAAAGGAGAAAAATAAAATGTCATTAAAAATAGGAGATATAGTTCCGAATTTTACTGCAAAGGACAATCATGGTGAAGTTTTTGAAAGCCAAAGTGTTTTGGGTCGAAAGCCACTTGTGGTTTATTTTTACCCAAAAGACAATACACCGGGTTGTACCACCGAAGCCTGTAGTTTTAGAGATCAATATGAAGATTTTAAAGATCTTGGAGCTGAGGTTATCGGAATAAGCAGTGATAGTGTCAAATCACATCATAAATTCGCGAATAAACATCAGTTACCGTTTATACTGTTGTCGGATCAGGATAAAAAATTGAGACATCTTTTTGGTGTGCGGGATAATTTATTTGGTCTTTTACCGGGAAGAGTGACGTATGTTATCGATCGAAATGGAGTTGTTATTCTGATTTTTGATAGCATGAATGCTTCCAAGCATATTCCTAAAGCCTTAGCAACCATTAAAGAATTAGTATTATAAAGAAACTATAGTTCGTTAACAAAAATAATCGCCTCTTAAAAAAACATGAATTCAAAAATGTACCCTCTGCAATTTTCCCCTATTTTAAAAGAAAGAATCTGGGGAGGAGAAAAATTAAAAACAATCCTTAATAAATCAATTGTTTCCAAAATTACCGGCGAGAGTTGGGAATTATCGACTGTAGAAGGAGATGTGAGTGTGGTTGCCAATGGAGCTTTGAAAGGAAAATCATTAATGGAACTTATTGATGAAACTCCAAACGAAATTTTAGGAACAAAAGTTTACGAACGTTTTGGAAAACAATTTCCGTTGCTTTTTAAATATTTAGATGCTCGTGAGGACCTTTCAATACAAGTACATCCTAATGATGCTTTGGCAAAAGAGCGTCATAATTCTTTTGGCAAAACCGAAATGTGGTATGTATTGCAGGCGGATACAGATGCCAGAATTATTGTTGGTTTTAAAGAAGATTCAGGAAAAGAAGAGTATTTGAAACATTTAAACGATAAAACCTTAGTTTCGATTTTAGATGATGTAAAAGCAAAAACGGGAGATGTTTTCTTTTTAGAAACAGGGACTGTTCACGCGATTGGTGCCGGTTTAGTAGTGGCAGAAATTCAGCAGACTTCAGATATCACGTACCGTTTGTACGACTTTGACCGTAAAGATGCGCAAGGAAATACAAGAGAACTTCACGTAGATTTGGCACTTGACGCTATTAACTACAATAAGGTAGATACACAAAAGAAATATGAGACTAAGACAAACACTTCTAATGTAGTAGTAGATTGTCCTTATTTTACGACCAATTTTATTCCGTTAGAAGATAAAGTGGCTGTTTCTAAATCAGGCGAGACTTTTACGGTATATATGTGTGTGGAAGGAAGTTTTGAAATAGAATACGATGGATTTAAACAGTCTTATATAAAAGGAGATACTGTTTTGGTTCCTGCTGCGATAAATGCATTTATGTTGACCGGAAAAGCTTCAATTTTAGAAATTTACATTTCATAGCTCGTAATAAAAAGATTATATGTACTTTTGCAGACGCAAATTAAAATTAAAATAAAATGGCAAACGTTAAAAATTTAAAGAAAGACATCAATTTCGTATTAGGTGATATCATTGAAGCAATTTACTTATTCGAAATGTCTACGACAGGAAATCCAACTCCGGAAACGAATGCTTTGATCGACGAAGCTATTGCTGCTTTCGATACTTTGATCACTAAAGTGAACGCAAAAGATGTTGAAAACAAAAAAGCACACTTCAAACAAATCAATGTTGAATTGGAACAAACTGCTAATCAATTGATTGCTAAAATCAACGAATTGTAAGCAAAAAAAGTATAAAAAAGTGCAAATTTATTTTGGAAAAACGAAAATCCACCTTATCTTTGCACCCGTAATGAGTCGCCAGCGTAGCTCAGTTGGCTAGAGCAGCTGATTTGTAATCAGCAGGTCGTGGGTTCGAGTCCCTCCGCCGGCTCAACGTAAAATTAACCATCACTTTTGTGATGGTTTTTTTTTTTGCTCTAAACTTAAAAGGGATGAATGCCAAAATCTCGCAAAGTCGCAGAGTCGCGAAGTTTTTGTTCTAATTTTTTAACTTAGCGACTCCGCGTCTTTGCGAGAAATAATTTAAATCAGATGCAAAAGTTATAAAGTAGTAAAACAGGAATGTGAAAATTTAGTTTGTCTAAAAAAAAACACGGCCCCCGTTTACAAAATACGCCTTCAGTTTGTCCTTTCGACGAAGGAGAAATCGCATCCAATATTCGACAAAGATTGGCGATTTTCTAAGCGGAATTTGTTCTGTGATTTCTCGTAGCTCGAAATGACAGAACTGCAGAAAATCTCGCGAAGTCGCAGAGTCGCAAAATTAAAAAAGGATCAATTCCAAAACTTGTACAGCAGCAAAAAATGGAATGTGAAAATTTAGTTTGTCTAGCACACATACACACGTTTGCGCAATACGCCTTCAGTTTGTCCTTTCGACGAAGGAGAAATCGCATTCAATATTCGACAAAGATTGGCGATTTTCTATGCGGAATTTCTCGTGTGATTTCTCGTACCTCGAAATGACAGAACTGCAGAAAATCTCGCGAAGTCGCAGAGTCGCAAAATTAAAAAAGGATCAATTCCAAAACTTGTACAGAAGCAAAAAATGGAATGTGAAAATTTAGTTTGTCTAGCACTCATACACACGTTTGCGCAATACGCCTTCAGTTTGTCCTTTCGACGAAGGAGAAATCACATCCGATATTCGACAAAGATTGGCTATTTTCTATGCGGAATTTCTTGTGTGATTCCTCCTTTGTCGAAAGGACAGAACTGCAGAAAATTTTATTTTAGCTTTCAATCCTGTCTTGCTAACAAAAGTGAGTGACATCCAAAGAGAAATGAACAGTGATTCTAATCAAAAGTCTAGGTATTTAGGGCTAAATTGAAGAAATTTTGATAAAAAGAGAAAGTTTTTTTAGGGTTTAAAAATCTCATTTTCAGTTCAGTGTTTGCAGTGCTTAAAAAAAAGATTGCTCAGAGTTAAAATTTATTTTGGAAAAACGAAAAACCGTACTATATTTGCACCCGTAATGAGTCGCCAGCGTAGCTCAGTTGGCTAGAGCAGCTGATTTGTAATCAGCAGGTCGTGGGTTCGAGTCCCTCCGCCGGCTCAACATAAATTAACCATCACTTTTGTGATGGTTTTTTTTTTTGCGCTGAATTTTTGGGCTTTTTGCTCAAAAAAATAGATGTATTATTTTTGGACAAAGCCCAGAAATTTGTGGGGGAATAAGAATTATAACCCTATAAGTGTTATAAATTCATTAAAGTGAAAGAGTTAAAATTATATGAACTTACATCACTTATAGGGTTTAAATATATTTTTGGTTAATTCTGGATTTTTGTACCTGATCGTTATTTTTCTTACCGCAGATTAAAGAGATTCGCGCAGATTATCTAATCATTTTAATCTTTTAATCTGTGGCAAAACAAAAACAAGTGATAGCGTAAATAGGTTTGTGATTTCTATTCGGCAATATATTCTTTTGTAATTGGGAATTTCCACATAAAAAAAATGCCTTGTAAAATTTTACAAGGCATTTTTTTTATGGATAAAAGATAAAATTACTTTTGTTCCTGTTTTTTGATTTCGCTAACGTACTTTGTTAGTTTTTTACCATAAAGAGATTGTGCTACTTTTGGAGTCATTGATTTTTGTATCGTATCCAGGAATTTAACGTTGATATCATAAATCTCAGCTAACGCAATATAAGGCGCTATTTCGTGATCTTTGTGGTTGATGGCAAAGTTTGTGGCGTATAAGTATTTTCTTTTGATATTAGACTGTTGTTTTGCGTCAATACTGTCAACCGCTTTTTGATCTTGTCTTTTTAACGCTTTAAATTTTGACTCAACCATAGAAAGGTTTTCGTCATTAAAACGGGAGTTTATTTTTTTATACTCTTCATATAATTCCTGATTTTTAGATCCGGTAATTTTAGCAGCGTATATAAAGTTGTCTAAGTTGGTTTCGATGTTAAGATTTCCCGGTTCTGCGAAAAATAAAATATTATTGTCCAAAGAGTTTGTTACACCGCGATCCAGAAATAAATAAAGCATTTCCGGAGATTCTAATTTGATGTCTTTTTCAAAAGTTGAATTTCCGTCTATTTTGATAGAGTCAATCGCAACCAGGGAAGTATCTGATACTCTTTGAATATATAAAGTTCCGTTTTTTAATCCTTTTATGTTTCCGGTAAGATGTAAACCGTCGGTAGTTTCTTTTTTGCTGCAAGATGCCAATAGGGCAAGTGTAACAAAGGCAATAATTGATTTTTTCATTGGTTTTTTAGATTTTGCTGCAAAATAAAGAAAATAGTTTGAATGTGGAGAAGTAAGGGTTTAATTTTTGTTAAAAATAAAAATCCCAATCTATTTCTAAATTGGGATGTGCTTATTTTTGTAAAAATGAATCAGTTACATAGTCAAATTATAGGTATTACCATTTTCGTGAGTGTAGGTATAAGCGCTGTTGCAGTCATTGTTTCCGTAATCTACAACTCCGTTTAAGTAACCGCCTTGGATTTTTAATTTTCCTTTTGAAATAAATTCACAAGAATACTTTTTAACTAAAGTTTCCTGAACTGTCAAAGTTAATGTGGCGTCTTTGTCTGAAGTTACAGTGTGCGTTCCTTCGGTCATTTCATAAACATTATCGGCTAAGGTTGGCGTCAAAACTCCTTCAGTTTGTCGTATTGAATAGGTTCCGGTATTTAAGTACGCTCGTCCGTCTGAATCGGTCAATTTTCCATTAAGTACTTTTCGGGTCCATTTTGGAATTGTCTGTTCAGTTGTGGTATTCACATACTCAATAGTGCCTTCCAGTTTTAGTTTGTTAATAAAATAATCAATTCTTTCGATTGTCATTTTACTTCCGGTTGTAGTAACTGGTCCGGTAAGTGTGATTTTTAGTTTTCCTTTTCTTGTGATTTGATCCGTGGCACAGCCTGTTCCGTAATCTACTGTGAATATTTTTGGATAATTTTCGGCAGTAGGTTTTTCAACCGTAATAGTACCGCAAATCCCGGGTGCAGTTTCGGCTGATTTTGATGTGCCGTTATTTGTGGTTACAAGCAATCCGGTTTTAAGGTCCATTTCGTTAACGGCATCAATTAAGACAGAAGCTTTAATAGCAGCGTTGTCGGTTTGATTGACGATTTCATTGTCGTCATTTCCGCAAGAAACGTAGAATAGTGCTGTTGCACAAAAAGATAACGATAGAAAAAAACTTTTTTTCATAGTGGTATTTGTTAAGTGTTAGATAATAGTGGGCACTCAAAAATAATAAAAAAAGGTTTCGGTTGTCAGAAATTTTTTGAATCTGAGTTTGTAAGGAGGTTTTTTTTAAAGGTGCTGAGGTTCTGAGTGGCTAAGGTTCTGAGTTTTTGGTCTTAGGTTTAAATTGTGATTGGGGGATGTAAAATGTGAGCTGAGACTGAGAACTGAGACTGAGAACTGAGACTGAAAACTGAAAACAGAGACTTTTTTAAATATAAAAAGCCTGCAAGAGTAAACTTGCAGGCTTTGAGGCCAATTTGTACTAAAATTGGATTATTTGATCATTTCAAAACTTCTTTTTACAAAGGCAGTTAAGGCTTCTCCTTTTAAAAGGTTTTGCGATAATTTAGCTAAGTCTAAAGCTTGTTTTACCAAGTGCTCCTGATGTGTTTTGTCTTCTGTATTTAAAATGTTTGTTGCTAAGTCAGAATTGGTGTTAACAACCAGATTGTACATTTCCGGCATATTTCCCATTCCGAACATTCCACCGCCGCCGGATTGGCTCATTTCTTTCATTCTACGCATAAATTCAGGTTGCGTGATGATAAATGGAGCTGACTGGCTGTCCATTGCTTCCAATTGTACCGAGTAGGCTTTTGGAATATAAGATTCTAAAGACGTTTTTAAAGATTCTTTTTCTTCGTCAGATAATTTAGAAATCGTAGTCTCTTCTTTTTTGATTAAGTTATCAATATGGTCAGAATCTACACGAACAAAAGTTAAACCACTATTATCTCCTTCAATTTTTTGAATTAAATGTGAAATAATAGGAGAATCTAATAACAATACTTCATATCCTTTTGCTTTTGCAGTTTCGATATAAGAGTGTTGTGCGTCTTTATTTCCGGCATATAAAACAACCAATTTTCCGTCTTTATCGGTTTGGTTTTCTTTTAGCTTTTCTTTTAATTCTTCAATAGTAAAGTAGGTGTCGTCAACTGTTGGGTATAATACAAAGGCACCTGCTTTTTCGTAGAATTTATCATCAGAAAGCATTCCGTACTCTAAAACGATTTTAATGTCGTTCCATTTTTGTTCAAAATCAGCACGGTTTTCGTTAAACAAAGCTTTTAGTTTGTCTGCTACTTTACGCGTGATGTAGTTAGAAATTTTCTTAACGGCACCATCAGCTTGTAGACCTGAACGAGAAACATTCAAAGGGATGTCCGGTGAATCAATAACACCTTTTAACATTGTCAAAAATTCCGGTACAATTCCTTCTACGTTATCGGTAACGTAAACCTGGTTTTGGTACAATTGAATTTTATCTTTCTGAATTTGCATGTCAGAACCTAATTTTGGAAAATATAAAATTCCTGTCAGGTTAAACGGATAGTCAACATTTAAGTGAATGTGGAACAAAGGATCTTCGAATTGCATAGGATACAATTCTCTATAGAAACTTTTGTAATCTTCGTCACTTAATTCAGTTGGTTGTTTGGTCCATGCCGGATTTGGATTGTTTATGATGTTGTCCGTCTCAACAGTCTCGTTGATATAATCTTCAGGAGCATCTTCCGGTTTTGGAAGTGTTTCTGTTCTTGTTCCGAATTTAATCGGAATAGGCATGAACTTATTGTATTTGTTTAATAAACCACTGATTTTTGAATCTTCTAAGAATTCAAGAGAATCTTCAGCAACATGAAGGATGATTTCCGTTCCGCGTGAAGTTTTGTCAGCTGGCTCTAAAGTAAATTCAGGGCTTCCGTCACATGTCCAGTGCGCTGCTGGTTCGTCTTTGTATGATTTTGTAAGGATTTCTACTTTTTCAGCCACCATAAAGGCAGAATAGAAACCAAGTCCAAAGTGACCAATAATTCCGGAATCTTTGGCAGAATCCTTGTATTTGTCCAGGAATTCTTCAGCACCAGAAAAAGCGACTTGATTGATGTATTTTTCTACTTCATCAGCAGTCATACCTAAACCTTGGTCAATGATGTGGATTTTTTTACCCTCTTTGTCTACTTTGATTTCAATAACCGGATTTCCGTATTCTACTTGGGCTTCACCGATGCTAATAAGATGTTTTAGTTTTAATGTAGCATCTGTTCCGTTTGAAATCAGCTCACGTAAAAAGATTTCGTGATCGCTGTACAAGAACTTTTTGATTAAGGGAAAGATGTTTTCAACCGAAACATTAATTTTACCTGTTGTCATATTTTTTAATTTTTTAGTTTAATGTGATGTCTTTCATTTAGTCAAATAGAATACCAATTAGTTTTTGAGTGACAAAATGTCGGAGGTGTTAATTATGAAAGAAAAAAAACAGATTCTAAAACAAAAGATGTTTTAATGAATCGTATCTTTGCGGTACAATAATTGCTTAAATGTGTAAGTATTAACTTAAATAAATGTACAAAATGAAGAAAATTATTTTTATTTGCATGATTGCCACGATGGTGTTTGCGTGTAAATCAGCTTCGTCTTCAACAGCTTCAACGGAAGCACCAACACTTTCGACTAAACTTGACAGACCTACTCAGGTAGCTATTAAAGGGAATTGGGTACTAACTAACGTATCTTATCCAGGTTCTGATTATATTAAAGTAAACTCATTTGATCTTGCTGATTCAAAATGTTTTATCGGAAGTACCTGGAATTTTATTTCAAACAATAATAAAGGAACGATGACGCTAACAGCTCCAAGCTGTACAGCATTTACATCTCCAATTGTTTGGAGTATTAACAATCAAGGGCTTTTCGTACTTAAAATTGTAGAGCCTGGAACAAAATCAAAAAATGTTAAATCTGGGTATTTATTAAAAGTAGCAGGTTTGACAGATAATTCCTTTCAGCTGATTGATAACATTAATGTTGGTGGACAAACGAAAGATGTAACGTACCAATTTCAAAGAGCAAATTAATATAAAATAGATAGAACATGAGAAAGATAACAGTATTTGGTTTAAGTAGTTTACTTGTATTAACTAGTTTTTTTACAAGTTGTGACTCTGTAAAAAACGCAAATAATACTCAAAAAGGAGCCGGAATCGGAGTGGTTGCAGGTGGAATTATTGGTGGTATTTTAGGTAACAATTTGGGACGCGGAGGAAATGCTGCACTGGGAGCTGCTATTGGAGCTGCTGTTGGTGGTGGAACCGGAGCTCTTATTGGAAATAAAATGGACAAACAAGCTCGTGAAATCGACCAAGCGTTGCCGGGTGCAGATGTAGAAAGAGTAGGAGAAGGAATTCACTTAACTTTAAACGAAAATGCAGTTCGTTTTGATACTAATAAATCAACATTGACCGCTCAGGCAAAAGCAAATCTGGATAAATTAGTTCCTGTATTTAATGAGTATGGCGATACTAATATTGAGATCTTTGGTTATACAGACAGCACAGGAAAGCCAGAGTACAATTTGACACTTTCAGGACAAAGAGCGGCATCTGTTAGAACTTATTTAGTTTCTAAAGGAATTAAATCAACTCGTTTTAAAACTTCAGGTTTAGGAATAGCTGATCCGATCGCAACAAATGATACTCCGGAAGGAAGAACTCAAAACCGTCGTGTTGAATTTGCTATTACTGCAAATGATAAAATGGTAAATGATGCAAAAGCAGAAGCTGGAAAATAATTTCCATACAATATAATTTGAAAAAAGCTGTTCGTAATGAATGGCTTTTTTTTTGACTTTCGGTTTTAAAGATTGTAAATTTGCCCCCTCAATTATAACGCAATGCTTGACATAAAAAATATCTCCTTTTCCTATACGGATACACCGGTTATTAAAAACGTGACTTTTTCAATAGAAAAAGGGCAAAATATTGCGATCATAGGAGAAAGTGGTTGTGGAAAAAGTACACTGCTTAAATTGATGTACGGATTGTATAATCTGGATGAAGGGGAAATGTTTTATAATGAAAAACCTATCTTAGGGCCTAAATACAATCTGATTCCCGGAATGCCTTTTATGAAGTATCTGGCGCAGGATTTTGATTTATCTCCATATGAAACGGTAGCAGAAAACGTTGGAAAGTTTCTTTCGAACGGTTTTGCCAACATGAAAAAATTACGCGTTCAGGAATTGCTGGAAATGGTAGAGATGGATCAGTTTGCTAACGTGAAGGCTAAATTTTTAAGTGGGGGACAGCAACAAAGAGTTGCTTTGGTACGGGTTTTGGCCTTAGAACCGGAAGTAATTTTGCTTGATGAACCGTTTAGTCAAATCGATGCATTCCGAAAAAATGCCTTGCGACGTAATTTGTTCCGATATTTAAAACAAAAAGGAATTACCTGCATTATAGCAACGCATGACAGTACAGACGCTTTGTCGTTTGCAGACGAGGCTATTGTAATGCGAAATGGCGAAGTGATCGTAAAAGATAATCCGACAATAATTTACGAAGATCCACAGACTAGATATGTGGCCTCTCTTTTTGGAGAAGTAAATGAGGTACCGACACATTTGTTGGTTCCATACGAAGACGAAGCACATAAAACGCTGGTATATCCACACCAGTTTAAAATGGTAACGGAGTCTAATTTACCGGTAAAAATCAGAAGAACTTATTTTAGAGGGAATCACTATTTGATTGAATCGGTTTATAAAAGACAATTGGTTTTCTTTGAAAGTGAAATCGACCTGCCGCTTGAAGAAAATGTTTTCCTGAGTTTGAATTACTTGTAGTAGAGTCTCAGTCTTCGGTCTCAGTCTCAGTTTCAGTCTCAGTCTCGGTCTCAGTTCGCATTTTTCAGCTGACGCCCGCTATCTAAAACTTAGAACCTTAGTTACTCAGAACCTTAGGAACTTTAAGAAAAATAGTCTCAGTCTCAGTTCATGTTTTCAGCTGACGACCGGTATCTAAAACTTAGAACCTTAGTTACTCAGAACCTTAGAAACTTTTTTAAAAAAAAAACTTAGAATCTTAGTCACTCAGAAACTTAGCAGCTTAAAAAAAGAAGAAGCCGACTCTACAACAAGGTAGAATCGGCTTCTTTTTTTTTATAATAATCAGATTGACAGATTAGTTTTTCAGGTTTTTTTCTAAAAACTGATCTTGTTCCCAAAGTAAGTGTAAGATGTTTTCTTTGGCAGCATATCCGTGAGATTCTTTAGGTAAAATTACCATTCTTGCAGGAGCTCCTAAACCTTTTAAGGCTTGGAAATAACGCTCTGTCTGTAAGGTAAAAGTTCCAGGATTGTTGTCTGCCTCACCGTGAACTAACAAAAGAGGTGTTTTCATTTTGTCAGCATTCA
Source organism: Flavobacterium sp. FlaQc-49 (assembly GCF_044005985.1). NCBI lineage: Bacteria > Pseudomonadati > Bacteroidota > Flavobacteriia > Flavobacteriales > Flavobacteriaceae > Flavobacterium > Flavobacterium sp. FlaQc-49. Next base: position 194,298 of record NZ_JBIPCS010000004.1, read on the forward strand.
TAAAAGGAGACATTGTGTTGTATACTTCCGGTACTTCCCAGTAATTACGTTGCTCAGATTGAAATCCAAATGGAGTTAAAGTTCTGTTGTAAGCACCACTACGAGCGATTCCACAAGCAAAAAGATTAGAGTGTGTTAATAAGTTAGCCGTCATAAAAGCACCGTAAGAATGTCCTCCAACAGCTACTTTCTTTCTGTTAATGTATCCTAATGCATCTACCGCGTTAATTGCAGCTTCTGCATTATCTACTAACTGTGTAATAAAATTGTCATTAGGCTCTGTAGTTCCTTCACCAATAATAGGGAAAGAAGCATCATCTAACACAACATAACCTTTAGTAACCCAGTATACAAATGATCCGTAAGAAGGAAAAGTAAACTCATTTGGATTCTGAGTAGATTGTCCTGCACTGTTTCTGTCTTTATATTCAGCCGGGTATGCCCAGATTAATAAAGGCATCTTTTCTTTTTTAGCTTTATCGTAACCAACAGGTAAGTATAAAGTTCCTGAAAGCTCTACACCATCTTTACGTTTGTATTTAATTACTTCTTTGCTAACATTTTTAATGCTTTCAAAAGGATTTTTGAAAGAAGTAATTGGTGTCAGGCTGTTTTGTTTTTTAATGTTTCTGAAGTAATAATTTGGGTAATCACTTTTTGATTGGATCATTACTAAAACTTTTCCGGTTTTAAAATCTTCGATCTCAATTAAATCTTCTTTTTTGTCTTTGTAAGATGAAGTGTAAAGACGCTTGCTTTTTAGCGTTTTAAAATTGAACTCATCAATAAAAGGAAACTGACCATCTTTTGTAAAACCGTCACCGATCAGGTAAGCATTGTTGTTCTCAATGGCTAAAACATTTTTGTTGTACTCATTTTTTCTGGTTTCAAATGAACCTGGGTCTGAGTAAACATCCTGATAGTTTCTGTCATTAAGTACTTTTGGCTGTTGGCCTGGAGTTGATGGGTTTATTAAATAGGTTTTTACATTACGAGTATCGTACCATGAATCAGAAAGAATTGCAATCGCATCGTTCCCCCAAGTGATACCTCCAAAACGTTGAGGTGTTTTTACCAATGTAATAGCTTCGTTTGTAAAGGGTGCATCCCAAAGAAAAACTTCATCTCTGAAATCTACTTTGTTAGCAGGATTACCTTCGTCAAGAGCAGAAACATATACTAAAGTCGCCGGTTTGTCATTTCTCCAGGTCATTTCTCTTTTTCCTTTTTGTACCGCCATAAATCCTTTTGGGATAATTTCGTTTAAAGGAACCTCATTTACAACTTTGATTTCTTTTCCTCTGCTGTCGTAAACTACTGTTTTAGATGGGAATCTGAACAATGGTACAACATAAGAAAATGGTTTTTGAATTGTAGTCAGCATGATGTAATTTCCATCAGGTGAAATTCTTTCTCCAGCAAACATGGCAGCTTCTTTAAATAAAGTAGCAGTTCCATTAATGTTTACTTTATATAATTCTGAAGTGATGATGTTTTCAAAATTAGCCTCATCATTTTTGTTTTTCAACATATCAGGATACGTTCTGTTTTGAGATTTCTCTCCTGAAGTGTTAGAAACGATAGGACCAGTTGGTAAGTCTTTTTTAGAATCCAGTAAAGGTTGTCTGTTTTTAGGAAGCATCTTTACTAAGATCGTTTCATTGTCTAAAAGCCAGCTAAACGGATTACCAAGATTTGCATTTACATTTGCTTCGGTAAGTTTTGTAGCTTTTGCAGTAGCAACGTCCAAAACCCAAAGTTCAACCCCCGTACTTGTAGTATGAGAGAACAAGATTTTTTTGTCATTTGGTGACCAAAGGATGTTACTGATTCTTGGATTAGCAGGTAATCCGGCAACTTGTACTTCTTCTGTACCGTTTATTTTTCGTACTTTTAAGTTGTTGATGTAGGTTACGGTACTTGAGATGTTAGTTACAGGATTTATCCTTATACCAGCCAAACGAAGTTCGTCTTGGTTTAAATCATCTAATGTTTTGTAAGTGTTTCTGTAAGAAAGCAGCATGTATTCTTTTTTAGTATCCATTGATACCGAAGGAGCTCTTTCGTAATCGGCTAAATCCAAGATGGATTTGGAAGGCTTTTGATAGGTTAAATTTTCTTGCGCAAAAGCAGAAAAACCTAAGGTTAAAAATAAAAAGAGAGTAACCTTTAATTTCATAATTTGAATTTTAGGGGGTTAAATTAAGTAGTATTATTAATAAGTTTGTCTAAAGTAGTGCAGACATGTTACATTTTAATGGAGAATTTTATTTTTTTAAGATTTTTTTAAGGTTTTAATGTATTAACTGCTTTTTCAGAATTTAAAACGATTCTATATGTCGTATTATTGAAGTATATTAAATTGTCAATCACGAAAAAAATAGTAATTTGTACCGTTATATTTTAAAGTATACTTAGATTTGCAATCCAATTTTTTAACAAATAATAAAAGAATATGTATCATTCAAAAATAGCGGGCTTAGGATATTATGTTCCTTCTAATGTTGTGACTAACGATGATTTGTCTAAAATTATTGATACCAATGACGAATGGATTCAGGAAAGAACTGGAATTCAAGAACGCCGACATATTATTCGTGGAGAGGATACCACAACCTCTATGGGGGTAAAAGCAGCTAAAATTGCTATAGAACGTTCTGGCATAGCCAAAGAAGATATTGATTTTGTGGTTTTTGCTACCCTAAGTCCGGACTACTATTTTCCAGGGCCAGGGGTTTTGGTACAACGTGATTTGGGATTGAGAACGGTTGGAGCTTTAGACGTTAGAAATCAATGCTCGGGTTTTATCTACGGAATCTCGGTTGCAGACCAATACATCAAAACGGGAATGTATAAAAACATTTTAGTAATTGGTTCTGAAGTACATTCAACAGGATTGGATATGACAAGCCGCGGACGTGGTGTTTCAGTTATTTTTGGAGATGGAGCAGGAGCGGCTGTTTTAAGTCGTGAAGAAGATTTGACAAAAGGAATATTATCAACACACCTACACTCAGAAGGGCAACACGCCGAAGAGTTAGCGCTACAAGCACCGGGAATGGGAGCGCGTTGGGTAACCGATATTATAGCAGATAATGACCCAAATGATGAGAGTTATTACCCTTATATGAATGGACAGTTTGTATTTAAAAACGCAGTAGTTCGTTTTGCTGAAGTAATCAACGAAGGTTTAGAAGCAAATGGTCTACAGGTTTCGGATATTAATATGTTGATTCCGCATCAGGCTAATTTGAGGATTTCACAGTTTATTCAAAACAAATTCAAATTGTCAGACGATCAGGTGTATAATAACATTCAGAAATATGGTAATACAACCGCAGCATCGATTCCGATTGCTTTAACCGAAGCATGGGAACAAGGAAAAATAAAAACAGGAGATACAGTTGTTCTAGCAGCTTTCGGAAGTGGATTCACTTGGGGAAGTGCTATTATTAAATGGTAATTTTTTTGTTTAAATAATATACTAAACCTGTTCAGTTTCTGAGCAGGTTTTTTATTTTTGGGAAGGAATTAAAGTTAGAAATCACACCCGTAACTCGACAAGCATTATCGGCTTTCCTGTGCGGAAATACTTGTGTGATTTCTCCTTCGTCGAAATGACAAAAAAAGATAAGAAGATGAAAAAAAACCAACTCGAAATAGCCTGTTTCAATTACGAATCGGCTTTGATTGCTCAGGAAAATGGAGCAGAACGAATCGAATTATGCGAGAATATGCAACTCGGAGGAACAACACCAAATTATATTTTAGGAGCCAAAGTCCGCGAGAAATTGTCAATTAAAATGCATGTGATTATCAGACCCCGCGGTGGGGACTTTGTTTATACCGATGAAGAAATTATCGTAATGAAACAAGACATCAAACAATTCAAAAAACTGGGAGTTGATGGTTTTGTTTTTGGAATTTTAAACGAAGATGGAAGCGTAAATAAAAGCGTTAACAAAGAATTGGTTGCTTTGGCCGCTCCACATTCCTGTACTTTTCACCGGGCTTTTGATGTGGTGGCTGATGTAGAGCAAGCTCTTGAAGACGTCATTGCTTGTGGTTTTAACGCAATTCTGACTTCCGGACAAGGAACGAATGTTCTGGAAGGGATCACAGTTTTAGAGAAAATTCAGGAATTGGCAGGGGATCGAATTGTGATCATGCCGGGTGGGGGTTTGCGATCCTCGAATATTCAGTTGTTACTGGAGAAACTGCAACCAACATTTTTTCATACTTCTGCGATTACAAATAATACAGAAACGGCAGATCCTTTGGAGATAAAAAAAATACAGGCTTATTTTTAAGGATTGGATGCAAAAGTTGGGGATTAGACAAAAAGATTGGGTAATCTGATTTTTTTTTAAAAGTTATATTTCTGGCGACTTTAAATGGATACTAAAAGCATTTAAACCATATAAGTTATGTAAGTTCATATTAAATCTGCTTGCGTTTCCCTTGCGAAAATCTTTGCGCACTTTTGGTTAAAATAATCCGACTATAATAACAATAAAAAAGGCCTGGAGTTGGCATACTCCAGGCCTTTTTTGCTACAAGAAAATTATTTAAATCTGCTAATTAAGAGTGGGACTAGAACATTCCGCCACCACCTTGACTAGTGTTGTCTTCTCTTTGTTTACGTTGCAAGTTTTTGATTTTTGCTCCTCCAAAGTTGTAAGTTAAACCTAAATAAACCGTTTGGCTCTCCCAGGTAAACTGTCCTGCGTGAGGATAAGGATATTGTGAATCAAAAGCATATTTCATCGTATTGAAAACATCATTAAAACGAACACTTATGTTCATTTTGTTGTTCAATAAGGTATAACGTGAACCCATGTCGATTTTGTACATTTCGTGACTGTTATTTTGAAGACCGTCAGATGGGCCTTTGTAGAATCCGAACAATAAGAAGCTCAAACGTTTGTTTACTTTAAAGTTTGAATTCATACGGGCGTTGAAAGCAGAAACTGTAATTTTTCTTTCAACTTGATCGCTTTCCTTTGTTACAGGATCGAACAAAGAAACATATCCTTGTTGTTTGATACTTGAGAAATCAATAGAAGGAGAAATATCCCACCATTTTGCGATTTTATAATTGAAGGAAGCTTCAAATCCATAAGCAGTGTTGCGATCAAAGTTAGCATAAGACAAGATTACCTTATTACCGCTATCATTATCGACATTGTCAGGATACAAAACTCTACTGATTTGATCATTGATACTTCTCACATAAACTCCCGCAGTGAAACTTCCTTTTTCTAAAGTTTTAGTATAATTTGCTTCTACTGAGTTTGTAAACTGAGGTCTTAATTCAGGGTTTCCTAACGAAGTTACTAATGGAGTAGAAAACTCACGAAGAGGTTTTGTCTGCTCTAAACTTGGACGGTCTACACGACGGCTATAGCTTAATTGCAAAGTATTTTTTTCGTTTAGGTTATAGGTCAAATAAGCTGATGGATATAAAGTGATATAGTCATCATCAAATTTTTGTTGACCACGATTTAAATTAGCCGCTACTTTATAGCTTTCAAAACGAGCACCCAATTGGTAGCTGAATTTTTTGTATTTCTGACCAAAAGTTACGTAAGCAGAATAAATATCTGTATCGTAAGTATAATTTGAGTTTACATTCTGATCAGAAAATGTTACGCCTGTTCTGGTGTAATCATTTCCTGTTCTGGTGATTCTGGCTTCAGCACCGGCCTCAAGAGTTGTTTTTTCGTTCAACGGATTAACATAATCTATGTTTAGCGTACTTAATTTACGATCTCCTTTGATCAAGTCATTGTAAATTAGATTTTTTGCAGTATTGTTTGGAGCTGTAGTTTTAGTATCAAAATACGCATTCTGAGATTCTTTACTATCGCTATAGTTTCCTTCGAAATCAAGTGTATGTCCTTCTTTTTTGAAGATGTGTTTGTAGGCTAAATTGTAAGTTCCTGTTTTTTCAGGTCCTGAATATTTAGAAGTTTGGTAAATGTTTTTGATATCCGGATCACCATTATTATAATCAATATCGGTGTTTACAAAACCTTTTCCGTTCGATTTGTTTTGATTGGTATAAAAAGACAACGTATTATGGTCATCAATTAAATAATCCATTCCGATTTTATACAGATAAGAATCATTATCATTTTTAACATCGATATTCTGAACAACGTCCTGATCAAATCTTTTGATGAAACCATCGTTAAAGTAAGTTCCGAAGTTTTGACCAACATTTCCAAAAAAGTTTACTTTTCCGCTTTTATAATTCAAATCCAAAGACTGATTGTACTTGGCCGTTTCTCCAAAAGTAATACCACCACTATAACTTCCGTTGAAACCAACATTGGTGTTTTTATGCAAAATAATGTTGATGATTCCTGACATTCCTTCCGGATTGTATTTGGCACTTGGATTGGTAATCAACTCAATTTTTTTGATTGAGGTTGATGGAATCTGTTTTAATAACTGAGCCGGGTCAATGTTACTTGGTCTTCCGTCAATTAATACACGTACATTATCATTTCCGCGAAGCGAAAGTTTTCCGTCCTGATCTACGTTTACAGATGGAATATTGTTCATGATGTCAGACGCTGATGCTCCGGCAGTGGTAAGGTCTTTTCCGACAGTAACAACTTTACGGTCAATTTTTTGTTCAATTGTGGAGCGCTCGCTCACAATATTTACGCCTTTAAGTTGTGTAGCTTCTTCTTCAAGAGCGACTTTAACAATAGCTTCTTTTTTGTTTTCATTTAAAAGAATAGAACCGATGTATTTTCTAAATCCAATGTATTGAATTTCGATGGTATAGTTTTTTAAGGCTAAATTTTTAATAGTAAAATCACCATTGTCGTCTGTGTTTACTCCGGAAACTACTTTTCCATTTTCTTTAATTGAAACAGTAGCATATGAAATGGGAGCATTGTTCGACTTTTCGGTAATTTTTCCTGAGACCGTCCCGGAATTCTGAGCTTGTGCTGTTGCCATTACACCCAGTAATGCGAACAGTAAAAATTTTAATTTCATAGTTAGGTAATTGATTGATTTGATCTGACTGATGATGATTGTTTTTTAGTTTTTTTTATTTTTTGAAATAAATTCAAAGTCCCTATTAAGACTATTTTACCAGCGATATGTTACAAAAAAAATGAAATAAAAAATGTTCTTTTTTTGTTAAAGGCTGTTTTGTAAGAGGTTAAGCTTTTTAAATTTTAATTTCAATAAATGTATTTATAGTACTTTTCTTTCGGCTAATAGTAGGAAATAGATACTCAGAGTGATGGCAGAAAATGTTGTTTAAGGCAAAATTTTAAAGATGGAAGTACTGCCTCTTTTGAATGCAGTAAAAGTATCAGATCTTTGAATCGATAAACGGAATTCTTAACTCTGTGTTCCAGTTGGAAGTTTGTAGCGGCATGCACGTTCGCGAATAGATTTTGACTGTTCTAAACCCGGTTCGTGGCAGGTATTTTTTTCTGCGGATTGATTCTGCTTTCACCATAATGACTTCTTCTATTTTATGGATGTTGCAGAAAAAAATCAAAGAAGAAGAGTGTTGTTTTATGAATGTTCTGTTTTGGAGTAATTTAGTGTTTCGGTTTTTTGATTATTTTAACCATTTAAATAATTGTTAGTTTTTTTTAATTCTAAGGATTTTCGGGAATTTTATATGTTTTTGATTTTCTCTAATTGGTGAATAAGCAGTATCTTTGCTCACTTTAAAAATAAGTTTACATGTCATTATCACAAATTCTTACCCCTTCTATACAAAAAGCAATACAGGCATTATTTGATGTTGCTATTGAAAAAATCGAGTTTCAGACTACCAGAAAAGAGTTTGAAGGCGATATTACAATGGTTATTTTTCCTTTGTTGAAAGTGATTAAAAGTAATCCTGGCGAATTGGGTGCTAAAATTGGAAATTACCTTGTTGAAAATGTTGCTGAAGTAGCACGATTTAATGTGGTTTCCGGTTTCCTGAATATTGTAATTGCAGATCGTTATTATTTGGATTTCTTTAATGGAATAAAAGACAATACAAAATTTGGTTATGTAACACCAAATCCGGAAGAGAAGGCGATTATGGTGGAATATTCTTCACCAAATACCAACAAACCATTACACTTAGGACATGTACGTAATAATTTGTTAGGGTATTCTGTAGCTGAAATTATTAAGGCTTCAGGCAAAAAAGTATATAAAACGCAGATCATCAACGATCGTGGGATTCATATTTGTAAATCGATGTTGGCTTGGGAGAAATTCGGAAACGGAGAAACCCCGGAGACTTCAGGTTTAAAAGGAGATAAACTGGTTGGTAAATATTATGTTGAGTTTGAAAGAGCTTTTCAAAATGAGTATTCAGAATGGTGTCAAACCGAGGAATATATTGACGAATTTAATAAAGATAAGAATACCTCTTTGGCTGATAAATTAGGTAATAATGAGGGTGAAGTGTCTATATTTGATTTAGAGTCTATCAAGCATGAAATTGATTTTTCCGAAGAAGGAGATCATAAGAATTTCAAATCTAATTTTAAAGATACATATTTCAAGAAATATAGCAAAGTTGGTAAGGAAGCACAAGAAATGCTTCGTAAATGGGAAGCTGGTGATGAAAAAGTGATCACACTTTGGAAAATGATGAACCAATGGGTATATGACGGTTTTGCTACTACTTATAGCAATCTCGGAGTAAATTTTGATCGTTATTATTATGAAAGCAACACCTATTTATTAGGGAAAGATGTAGTTCAGGTTGGATTGGATAAAGGTGTCTTTGAAAAAGATCCTGATGGTTCGGTTTGGATTGATTTGACTGACGAAGGTTTAGATCGTAAAATTGTACTTCGTTCAGACGGAACTGCTGTTTATATGACACAAGATATCGGAACTGCTATTCAACGTGTAAAAGACATGCCAGATGTGGGCGGAATGGTTTACACCGTTGGAAATGAGCAGGATTATCACTTTAAAGTACTATTCTTAATCCTCAAAAAATTAGGTTTTGACTGGGCTTCAAGTTTGTATCATTTATCATATGGAATGGTTGATTTACCTTCGGGAAAAATGAAAAGCCGTGAAGGAACTGTCGTAGATGCAGATGATTTGATGCAGGATATGACCGATACAGCCAAACAAATTTCTGAAGATTTAGGAAAACTGGATAGTTATTCTGATACGGAAAAAGCGAAATTGTACAAAACAATTGGTCTTGGAGCACTTAAATATTACATTTTAAAAGTAGATCCTAAAAAACGTATTCTGTTTAATCCCGAAGAATCTGTTGATTTTGCCGGAAACACAGGGCCGTTTATACAATATACGTATGCGAGAATCCAATCGATTATTCGCAAGGCTGATTTTGACTATAATGTAGCGCTGGATGGAGTTGAAGTACTTCATGAAAAAGAAAAAGAATTGGTAAAACAAATCGAACTTTTTCCGGAAGTAATTCAAAACGCAGCTCAGAATCACAGCCCGGCTTTGATTGCTAATTACACTTATGATTTAGTAAAAGAATACAATTCGTTCTACCAATCCGTACATATTTTAGGAGAAGTGGATCTGACAAAAAAAATATTCAGAGTGCAACTTTCTCAAAAAGTGGCAGAAGTTATAAAATCGGCTTTTACTTTATTAGGAATAGAAGTTCCGGAGAGAATGTAAAATAGAAATATATCAAATTAAAAATAGGCTGTTCCCATACGAACAGCCTATTTTTTTTGGATTATTACGAGGGTTGGTTGATTAGCCTTTGCTGCAGTTCTCAATTTGCAGTTCTGAAAGTTAGAACAAAAGAAAACGGATCAAGTTCGAAAGTTGTGGGGAAGTAAAAATCTCGCAGAGTCGCAAAATCGCAAAGTTTTAATGAAAAAACAGAAAAAAACTTAGCGACTTGGCGTCTTTGCGAGATCGTCAAAGCAAGAAGTTAGAAAATTAGGTTCTTAAAAAGCTCTGGCCAAAAAGTATATGATCTGCTACTTCTAATAAAAGAAATTTCTAAAAATTATTTCGCAACTTTTTAACTTGATTCGAAATTGCAGAAGTACAAGATATTTGTTCCTCCACAAAATATGTCTTGATTCAAGAAAACTTTGACACTTTGTCCCTCTGAGCCTTTGCCTCTTCTTCTACACTCTTTCTTCCTACAAAAAGGATAAAAGGCATTCATTCAAAAAAATAACAATCCAGAATTGTAAGATTGTCCTTTCAGGTGTAAATTGTATTAACTGTCTTTATTTCAGTTGTTTGTGTACTTAGTGTTTTCTTTTAAACATTAAAAAGTAATATTAGGATTACAATTTAATATGTTAAAAAGAATAAATTTCTTGTTAAATTTATATTAATGAAGTAAGTTGCACCAAAATTATTTAAAATTTAAACAATGAAGCAAAGAATTAAAGTAATGGTAATGCTGTTTTTTGTACTTAGTTCGCAATTATTTTTTGCGCAGGAAAGACTTGTTTCAGGAACTGTTTCTGACAATATGGGCATGCCGCTACCGGGGGTTACCGTATTGTTAAAAGGAGCTAAATCCGGAACACAAACAGATTTTGAAGGTAAGTTCTCTGTTAAGGCAACATCGAATCAGATTTTGGTATTCAGTTACATCGGAATGAAAAATCAGGAAGTGACGGCAAATTCATCGGTACTTACTATTAAATTAAGCGGAGATGCTCAGGAGCTGGATGATGTTGTAGTGTCCACGGCCATGGGAATCAAAAGAGAGAAAAAATCTTTAGGTTACGCCACGCAAGAGGTCAAAGGAGAAGACCTGACAAAAGTTAATACTGGAAACGTTGCAAATTCAATTTCCGGTAAAGTAGCCGGTATTGAAATAAAGAGAAGTGGTAATTTCGGAGGATCTACAAACGTTGTTATTCGAGGATCTAAATCGATTACCGGAAACAATCAGGCACTTTGGGTTGTTGACGGTATTCCGTTAAATAATGACAACTCAAATACAAGTAGTCAGAAATCAGGTGGTTCGGGGTATGATTATGGAAATGCCGCATCGGATATAAACCCTGACGATATTGAAACCATCAATGTGCTAAAGGGCGCAGCCGCATCTGCTTTGTATGGATCAAGAGCGGGTAATGGAGTAATTATTGTTACGACTAAAAAAGGAAGAAAAGGAAAAGGATTAGGAATCTCTGTTAGTTCCGGACTTACTGTTGGGACTGCCGACAAAAGCACGCTTCCCGAGTATCAAAAACAATATGGAGGGGGAGACGGTTTTGTGTTCGGTTCAAATGCAGATTTAGGACAGGGTTCATTTCCAACTATAGTGCCCGAAGATTCTTCTTGGGGACCAGCATTCAATTCTTCCCAAAAGGTATACAGCTGGAATGCCTACTATCCTGAATTAGTAGCCACTTATGGAAAAACATCACCTTGGCAAGCAGCGAAAAACGATCCAAACTCATTTTTCAAGAACTCCACTACCTATACCAATAACGTTGCGATAACTAATGGAAATGAAAATGGAACTTTTAGATTTGCTTATACGAATTTGGATCAAACAGGGGTTTTGCCTAATAGCTCGATAAAGAAGCATAACTTTAATTTTTCCAGTAGTTATAAAGTTAGTAGTAAAATAGAAATTGCTGCAACCGCAAATTATATCACTTCTGGTGGAACGGGTTTGAACGATACGGGATACTCAGATAATATTGTGGGTAGTTTTAGACAGTGGTGGCATACTGATGTAGATCTTAAGGAGCAAGAACGTGCTTATCATTTAACAGGTAAAAATATAACCTGGAATCCAAGAGCTGTCTCAAATGCAATTCCGTTATATTGGGATAACCCTTATTTTGGTCGCTATGAAAATTACAATAATTTTAGTAGAGATCGTTTCTTTGGGAACTTTACAATTAACACTGAAATCACAAACTGGTTTTCTGTAACGGGAAGAGGAGCAGTGGATTCTTATGTAGAAAATCACGAAGAGAGAGTAGCTTTAGGGTCAGGAGCCAATAGTGGTATTGCCAAATATGCTAGATATGACAAAAGATTCAGAGAGGTCAATCTGGATTTACTGCTCAATTTTAAGGCTAAAATTACGGAAGATGTTAACTTTAGGGGGCTATTGGGGGCGTCCAGTAGAAGAAGTGAACTTAGTTCTATTCGATCCTCAACCAATGGGGGGTTGTTAATTCCAAAATTGTATGCGCTTTCTAACTCTATTAGTTCAATTGAAAACCCAACAGAATTTTTAGAAGAGCGAGGAACGAATAGTGTTTATACCAGTGCCTCTTTTGATTACAAAGAAACTTTTTTTATTGAAGGAACTTACAGAATCGATGAATCCTCTACCTTGCCCGCAAAAGCAGCAAAATACAATTATCCATCCGTTACCGGTACCTATATCTTTAGTAAACATCTTACGGTTCCTTGGTTAGATTTTGGTAAATTGAGAGTTAATTTTGCGCAAACCGGAAATGATGCTAACGTACATGTAATTAAGCCCGTCTATACTAAAGACACGAATTTTGGTGATAATGCTTTATTTTCTAATGAAAACATCCGTAAAAATCCAAACTTAAAATCGGAGACGATTGATGGACAAGAATTAGGGATTGAGTTGCAATTGTTCAAAAGGAGAATCGGTCTTGAAGCTTCGTTATATAAGAGTACCACGAAAGATCTGATTATGGATATTACTACAGGTTCTGAGACAGGTTATAGCGGGACAACAACTAATGCCGGGAAACTTACCAATACGGGAGTCGAATTTACACTTACTTTGGTTCCTGTGAAAACAAAAGATTTCTCTTGGATTTCAAAAATTAACTGGAATAAAAACAAAAGTGAAGTAGTATCGTTAGCCGATGGTCTTCCGCAAATTGTTATTGGTACATTTAATAAAGGAACAAGCTTAAATGCAATTCCGGGACAGCCATTAGGAGTAATTAAAGGCTCTGGTTATAAATACTTAGACGGAGAAAGAGTAGTGCTGCCAAACGGAAACTATGATAATGTTAGTGATAGGATTATTGGAAATATAAATCCAGATTGGACGGGTGGTATCAACAATATTTTTAATTACAAAAATCTAACGTTTAGTTTTTTAATTGATGTAAAAAAAGGAGGGGATTTGTTCTCTCTGGATCAGGCCTATGGACAATCTAGCGGTATTTACCAAAGTAGTGTCGGAACAAATGAGTTAGGGAATCCAATTCGTAACAAAATTACTGATGCAAATCCGGGAGGGCAAATTTTGCCGGGAGTACAAGCCAACGGTAGTCGTAATACCGTTAGGGCTATGGTAACAACAGCTACAGGAGAATCTAACTTAGGTTATAAATCTTTTCCCAATCAATATTTTGTTTATGATGCTTCATATGTAAAATTGAGAGAGGTTTCTATTGCTTACCAATTGCCTGTAAAATTATTAAAAGGGACTTTTCTTAACAATGTGATTTTTGCGGCAAATGGCAGTAATTTATGGATCATACATAAAAATCTTCCTTACGCAGATCCTGAATCGAACTTTGGTTCCGGGAACTTTCAGGGATTCCAAACCGGTGTTATGCCTTCGGTTAGAGAAATTAGCTTTAATGTAAAAGTTCAATTCTAAAAAAAACAATAAAATGAAAAAAAGAAAATATCCTATACTTTTTGCATTCTTAGGACTCTGTTTGTATTCCTGTGATAACCTTGAGGGGTTAAACGATGATACCAAAGCGTATGTTACCCCTGTACCCGAAGCTCTTATGTCTTCGGCTCAAGAACAGTATGCTATCTTTTTAAATAATTCATCTGTAAATAGAAACAACTTTAGATTGTATGCGCAACAATGGTCAGAGGTTGCTTATCCGGATGAGTCCAGATATGACATGGATTCCCGTCTGTTAGGAAACTCAAATTGGGTATTGTTGTACAGAGATGTATTAAAAGACCTGATCGATGCACAGAATAAAATAACAGCTGCTCCCGCAGCAGGCGATCAGGCTATAGTTGTAAAACAAAATAAATTAGCGATTATTGAGATTCAGATTGTACAAGTCTACCAAACGCTGGTGGATCTGTATGGGAATGTACCTTATTCTGAAGCCATAAAAACAGGAGTTTTGCAGCCAAAATACGATGATGGATTAACAATTTATAAAGATTTAGCAAGCCGTTTAACTTTGGCAATAAGTAAATTAGATCTCACACAGGCTAGTTTTGGTAAAGCTGATTTGGTTTATGGTGGGAATGTGGCAAGCTGGAAAAAATACGCAAATTCTATTCAAATCAGATTAGGGATGCAATTGTCAGATGTAGATCCGGTTCTTGCTAAGACCTTGGTTGAAACGGCCTATACTTCAGGTGCTATGACAAGTAACAGTGATAATGCTATTTTCCAATACACCTCGGTTAAACCGCACTTCAATCCAAATTATGAGAGTTTCAAAAGCAGGGCAGACTATTCGATATCAAGTTTGTTTACAACTGCTTTAAATGATCTTACGGATCCGAGAAGAGATTTCTACTTTGACCCCGCTTCTAAAAAGGGAGGTGTATATGTTGGGGCACCATATGGTTTTAAAGCGGATATTCAAACCGTATCCATATTCAATAAAACCCTGAAAGAAATCAATTTCAAAGGAGATCTTTTTGACTATGCCGAAACCTCTTTTTTACTGGCTGATGCCGCAAACAGGGGCTGGGCAGTTGGAAGTCCTGCAAGTACGCATTACACCAATGGTATTACTGCAAGTATGAAATATTGGGGTGTTGCAGATGCAGACATAACTGCTTACCTGGCACAGCCTAATGTTGCTTTTGCAACTGCAACAGGTAGTAATGCCAAAGAAAGAATTGCATACCAAATGTGGATTGCCTACTACAACAGGGGATTTGAAGCCTGGACGGCATACAGAAGACTAGATTTTCCTAAACTTGTGGCACCATCTACAGCTGTACCGGCTGCCGAGGGTAAGGTTCCCGTGAGAATGGTATACTCGCATTTAGCCCCTTCTACAAACGGAGCCAATTATGCAGCAGCTTCAAGTGCAATTGGAGGAGATAAAATGACAACTAAATTATTCTGGGACAAATACTAGGATTCAACTAAATTCTGATTAAACCCGGACTACAATAAAAACCTTTATTCATTTTAACTATTTTGAATTAGTAAGCTTTTAGAAAAAAAAATAAAGGTAAACCGTTTAAATTAATTTTTAAACGGTTTTTTTAGGAATAAAAAAAGCCGGTGATCCTAAGATTACCAGCTTTTTTATAACTAACACACAATATTTATTGTTTTACAAACTTGTCGATTATAGCATCACTTTCCGCTTTTGTAGCAGTTGGTTTTAAATCAAACAGCAAAGAATAAAGTGCTTTTCTGTCTACTTTCGCTTCTAAGTTTAAGTCTTTATGTCTGTCAAAAAGAGTTTGCCATTTATCGCGAACGTTTTTCCAGATGGCATTATTTTCTTTCCACCATTTTTGACCAGCGATACATTTGATATCCGGAACCTTAGTGTAAACATCGAATCCTTTTTCCTGAGCTAATACATAATCTTTTCCGGAATCATCTCTTACTACTTTATCGTTGTCTTGTTCATGGTTCCAACCTGTAGCAGTGATTTCATGAATGTTTCTTCTTTTTAAAACATTGTAATCGTTACGTTTTGTTTGCTCTCTTCTTGGTAATGGTGCATCAGCCACATTTGCCCAGTAGTCTTTTCCGTCTACATGTACCCAAGTAGAAGAACCTTCATATCTTGGACTGTCATCTACCTGATATACTTTTTGAGTCCACTGTCCTTTTACGGCTTTTTTGTCTAATTTTTTATATTTCCAAGAGCTGCTTTTGTCGAAAGAATATAAATCAGTGTTTTCATATAACCAGTCTTGTCTCCAGTGTTTGATGATCATGTCGTCACTTACAATTAACAAGTGCTGCATTACAACCTTATTTGGAGTATCTTCTAAAAGTTCTACCCATTCTAATGCCGATTCGTGTTTGGTTTGAGAAGGTTTATAAGTAAGAGTATCCTTCGCATATTGAAAAGTTTCAGCAAAATTAAATTTTACTTCATAACATCCACACATTGATTTTATTGACTTTAGGTCCTGTTGTTTTTTTGCATCCTGACTGAAACCAAGGCTGCAAGTCAAAGCCATAACGGCTGAAAAATAGAGGCTTTTTGTAATCATAACTTCAATTATTTTATTTTAAATTTTTCGCAAATATATGGTTTTTATTTAGAATAGATAAAAATAATTATATATTTGCATCGACTTATTAAGACTTAATACAAATAATGAAAATTAAATTTATCCTTTTTTCTGGGCTGCTTTTTTCTCAAATTTCTTTTGGACAGCAGAAAGACAGTATAGCGTCGCGAGAAAATCTTTCGGAAGTAGTTGTTACGGGACAATTATCTCCTCAATCAATAAAAAAATCGGTATTTAACGTGCGTGTTATATCTAAAGAAGATATTAAACAATTGGCAGCTAATAACCTGTCAGACGTCTTAAATCAGTACTTAAATATATCAATTCGTACAAGCGGGAGTGATGGACGCTCGACAGTTTCAATGTTTGGTTTGGATTCTCAGTATTTTAAAATTTTGGTAGATAATATTCCATTGGTTAGTGATACGGGAATGGGTACTAGTGTCGATTTAACTCAGGTAAATCTTGATGATGTTGAACGAATAGAAATTATTGAAGGATCAATGGGGGTAACCCACGGGGCTAATGCAGTAAGTGGTATCTTGAACATTATTACAAAAAAAGGAGCATCTCATAACTGGGAGATTGGTGCTACAATTCAAGAAGAAACAGTTGGTAAAGAATTTGGCCTTTTTAATAAAGGAAGACATATTCAATCTGCTAAAATTTCGCATAAAATTAATGATAATTGGTATGTAAATGTTGGTGGAAATCGAAATGACTTTGCAGGATTTTTTGATAATAAGAAGGGAGAAGATTATTTTGTAAATAATGGTTTGCGTGGTTATAGCTGGCTTCCTAAGCAACAATTAGTTGGGAATGCTATGATTGGATATCAGAAGAACAATTTTAACATTTTTTACAAATTTGACTATTATGGTGAAAATGTTGATTACTATAATTCAACCATTATTCCACAGGATAATTATCCTTTTCCAGAAACTTATTTTACAAATGATAGGCGTTATATAACAAATCGCTATTACCATCATTTAAATTCATATGGTAAGTTATTTTCTAAATTAAACTATAACATTTCGCTTTCTCATCAAAAGCAGGAACGTGACGTGGAGAAGTTTAATTATCAATTAGAAACCCGAGATGAGTTTGATAATGTTAGACAAACCTACCAATCCAAGGAAGTGTTTTATTCTACTGGTACTTTAAGTAATTTTTTTAATAGTAAAAAGGTAGACTTTCAATTGGGGTATGAAATTACTAATGAAAATGGTTTCTACAATGCCACTGCAGGAACTTTTAAAAATGAACAACAACAAGCAATAGACGTTAGAAAACGATTAGAAAACTATGATATTTTTACGGTTGCCGAAATTAGTTTAACTGATAGGTTTTCTATTCGTCCAGGAATTCGTTATTCGTTTCAGTCCGTTTTCGAAAACCAATATGCAAGTTCTTTGGGGTTGAGATACCTCTTTAAAGGAGGGCTTGAAGTTAGAGCTTCAGCCGGAAAATCGTATAGAACTCCCAATTTTGATGAACTGTATACCTATTTTGTAGATTCCAATCATAATTTGCAAGGGAGTCCTGATTTATTGCCAGAGAAAAGTACTTCATACGAAGTAAGTTTTAAGAAAGCTTATTCTTTTGAATCCGGAGCACAATTAGTGAACAATTTAGCGGTTACATTTTTAGATGTTGATGATCGAATTGATATGGTTTTGACTCAAATAGTTCCTTCAATGAATTATAGATATATGAATATCAATAAATATAAGATGTGGAATATTTCAACGACAGAACAATATAATTACAAGAATTTTAATTTCAAACTTGGAGCTGCATTAGTTGGTATTTCGCAGAAAATTGATTTAGCCTCTCTAAATGCAACTTCAGATGATAAGTTTTTATATTCTCTTCAATTAAATTCTAGTATTTCCTATAATATTTCAAAATGGAACACCCTGTTTGCTCTTTATTATAAATATAATGGTAAACAACAGCAGTTTGTCGCTGGAACTGACGGAAATAATACTGCCGGCTTTTATTTAAATGAAATATCTCCGTACAGTTGGATGGATGCTTCAATTCGAAAAACATTTTTCGAAAAAGCATTTGAAGTGACCATTGGAGCTAGGAATTTATTCGATATTAAAAACGTGCAAACGATCCAAAATGGCGGAACAACAGGTGGGGCACATGCTTCAGGCAGTGGAGATCTCTTACTTGGATATGGACGTTCCTATTTTCTTAAACTTACTTATAATCTCAATTTTAATTAATACATAAATACTATGAAAAATTTGTTCTTAATCCTTTCTTTTGTTTTACTTGCTTTTACAGCTTGTAATAGCGATGACAATAACGAAGGGCCGTCAGTTTCTGTCGCATTTGCAGAAGCTTCTTATAATTTGACAAGTGACGTTACGCCTGTTCAGATAAAATTTTCTGCTCCTGCACCTTCCGCTGGATCGATAACAATTACATTTGCTGCTAAAGCTGCAGTTTATACAACAGACTTTACTACAGTTCCTGCTGTAGTTGATAACAAGATAACTTTACCTTTTGCGCAAAATGCTACTTCAGTTGAATTTAATTTCAATAGAATTAAAAAAGCAATTGGTGATGAAGTGAAGAATGTAGTTTTTACTATTTCTTCTAGTTCCATTAACGCAAATATAGCCGGTAATAAAACGATTCAGTTAAATTTTAACGAGACAGCTTCTTTAGGAACGGCTTTAGCTCCAGAAGTAGGTGGTCCTTTTCAACAAAATCAAGTATATGTTGACTTAAGTAGCGGAAAAATGACAAAAATTGCAAGAACTTCTTGGGATTTAGGTTTTTATTCAGGAACTGATGCCTTTAGAGTAGTATTAAATAGTTCGGTAAAAATGTCTGCTAAAGTATTAACATCTACTAATATTGACGAAGTTCAGGCGGAAGACGAAACTATGATTATTTCTCAAGGATCTGGTAATCTTGCACAAATTGATGAGCCAACAGGAGATCTTACAAAAGTTGTTATTGCTGATGTTTCTGCAACAGATGCTAACAATAAAGTATATTTAATCAATATGGGAAGTAATCCGGGGACTGCTGCACCGGCGGTTGGTTCTGAGGGATCTGCTTCAGGAACTTCTAGAGGATGGAAAAAAGTCAGAATTTTGAGAAGCGGAAGCGATTATAAAGTTCAATATGCTGATATAAAAGCAACGACACATGATGAGATTATTATCTCTAAAAATAGTGCTTACAATTTTACATTTTTGAGCTTAATTGATAAAAAGACTGTGAATGTTGAGCCACAAAAAAACCAATGGGATCTTAACTTCACAACTTTTACTAACAGTACACAAGGACCAAATGGATTAGCACCTTACCATTTTCCAGATTTTGTTTTAAGTAACTTAAAAGGTGATGCTTTTGCATATCAGGTTCTTGTTTCAGCAACAGTTACTTTTGATAATTTCACATTAGCAAATGTGGATACGTCTAAGTTTACAAAAGACCAAAGAAATATCGGTTCGAACTGGAGAGGTACTAGTGCTATGGGACCTGGTGGAATTCCAGTTTCACAATTTGTTTTAAGAACAGATCGTTTCTTCGTGGTTAAAGACGCTGCCGGAAACGTTTATAAATTAAAGTTTACTGGTGGAGCTAACGATAAAGGAGAAAGAGGTTTTCCTAAGTTCCAATATGTTCTCTTAAAATAGTATTATAAGATAAAGATAGAATCTTGGTAAATAACCAGGATTCTATCTTTAAATAACTATAAAAACCAAAACCAAACAATCAAGAGCATACTATGAAAATAAAACTACTTTTATTATTTTTAATTTTTGCGGGATTACAAATAGTACCAACTTATGCGCAAGGAGGGACTGTTAAAATTTCTAATTTAAGATATACAAATGGGAAATCTATACCAAATGGTTCACCTATTGAAATATATCAGGGAGAATCTGTATCAATAACTTTTGATTTAGATCTCAGTAATCCTCAATTGGTATTAAAAAAAGGCTATTTATACGTTTTCAGTAAGAAATCATCTTCAGAGAGTACTTCTTTACAATATGTTAACGTTGATTTTAATAATAATTTATTAAGCTCATGGTACAGTAAGGAATTTACAGTTTCAATGAATGCTTCGGCATTTAATGCTACAGGAGGAATATTCTATGGTCAATTTTCAGATTATGTAGGCGGAGGTTCAATTAGAGGAAATGTCATTCCTGTAAAAGTGATTCCTATTCCTGCAATACTTAATAATTCTATTTGGGGAAATCAAACAATCACTGAAGGGCAATCAGTAAACATAACTGGAAGTAACCCTTCTGGAGGTATTGGGAATTATAGTTTTGAGTGGCAAAAGAAAGATATAAATGGTGGTTGGGTTACTATTGCAGGTGCAAAAAGTAGTAGTTTATCCTCTGATACACCTTTTGTAAATACATCGTATAAAAGAATTGTAAAATCAGGCGTTCTTGGTCATTTTAGTAATGAAGTTGCTGTTACGGTAACTCCCGCTCCAATTATACTAAATAATACAATAACTTTAAATGGATCTACAATTCACGGTAGTTTACCAACAGGAGGGATTAATGTATATCAATATTCTTGGATTTTATGGGGAGGTGAAGAACCATATACTTTTCCACAGACGGGACAAGATTTTGAACTGACTAAAGATGTATATGACTATTTAAAATTATACCCTAATTTATCTATAAGCAGAATTGTGACCTCTGGTAGTCAAACAATGACTAGTGTTTCAGTTAAAATATTACCTATTGCTCCTGTAGGAAACAATACAATTTCAATTAGTGGTTCTACTATAACTGGTAGTCAGCCGACAGGAGGGAATAATTCATATCAATATTCTTGGATGTTAATGGGGGGTGAAGAACCATTTATTTTTCCAAATACAGGTCAAAGTTTTGAAATTACGGAGGATATTTATAATTATTTAAAGACCTATCCTGTTTTAAAGATACATAGAATAGTAACTTCGGGGAATCAAACTTCAGGTAGTAATTCTATTACAATTTTGCCTAAAGGGAGTTCTGCAAAAACAGCTATTGCAAGTGAAAAATCAGTTCCAACTGATGTAACCGTTTACCCAAACCCAACAACACAATCTGTAAACTTTACAACCAATTTCTCTGCCAACAAAGAAATTGAAATTACTATTTTTTCAGAAGGGTTAAGAGAAACTAAATCTATTTTTAGAGGAACAGTTACTCCAAATCAGGTAGTGAATTGGAATTTCCCTTCTAACTATCCAAAAGGGCTTTATTTCTATAAGATAATGGCAGATAATAAAGAAGTGAAATCCGGTAAGATTTCGTTTCAATAGGTTTTGTTTTTGATAATTTAAATTGTTTGACAAGATGAAAATACTAAAAATACTAAGAATAATTTTTACACTAATTCTGGGAGGAATGATGATTTTAGGAGGATTCAACAAGTTTGAATCTCCTAGTCCTGCTCCAACGGAAATGGTGGAAACCATAAAAAAAGGAGAAGAAGTAGCACCAAATACCGAAGTTCTGAAAATTCAAAATTATATTTTCGGGATGCAACAGACCAATTATTTTTGGCAGTTTTTGGGATTTGTCGAACTTTTAGCGGGTGTGTTGCTGATCAGTCAGCTGTTCTCGCTAATGGGAGCTATTATCGCCTTACCTGTTACGATTAACATTTTTCTGTTCCATTTGTTCTTAGAACCCAATGAGGTTGGAGAATTGGTTCAGATGTCCGGATTATTGCTTATCAACTTGGCTATAATTGGTTTTAGTTTTAAACTTTGGAAACCAATGTTATACAATAAAACGGCTTTAAAATTTAGTTAATCATTAGCTTTGTTTTTTTTATTTTTTTTTGAGAGAGGTTGGATTTATCCGGCCTCTTTTTTTGTTTTTATTTTAATCGTTAAAAAGAATTATAAATTAACGTTTAATCCTATCTTTGCAGCTGTTTTTTTAAGCGGAATTAATAGGAATTTTAAAGGCGGAAGTTTTTAGAAAACCAATCTTCAAATTTATAAGTACTAAGTGAATACAAAATCTTATTTCTTTCAGTCTTTTGCCATTGTAGCATTAGCATTCATAGCATTCATTGGATTTAAACAAATCTTACCGGATAAAATTTTTTCCGACAGTAAGATCGATTCCAAAAACATATTGATTGACAGCCTTCTTCTAGAGTCGGTGGCAAATGATTCGTTGTCTGCAGACGAAGACAGCATTTCTGAAGAAGAAAAAAGAGATGCAGGAGAAAATATCGTTTTTGATGAATCGGAAGGCATCGAATTCCCTTCAGAAACTTTTGAGGATTATAAAGGATTTCAATACCTGATTTCTTTTTACGAGAAATTATACCAGTTAGAGAAAAATCCACAAGCCAAAGTACGAATTGCATATTACGGGGATTCTATGACCGATGGTGATTTAATTGTACAAGACGTGCGAATGAAGTATCAGGAGCGCTTTGGAGGAACCGGAGTTGGTTTTGTTTCGATAATTTCAGAATCATCAGCATCGAGAGGTTCTGTAAAAACACTGTTTTCTAAAAACTGGAAAACACAATCTTACTTAAATGTAAAAAGACCCACAAGTCCTTTTGGAGTTAATGGACACGTATTCTTTGCCAATGACAGAGCCAATACAACCTGGGTTCAATACGAGGCAGGATTAAATAAATTTTCTACCGCCTTAGACAATCCAACTTTGTTTTATGGAAGAGGATCCAAAAAAGGAAATGTGAATTTCATTATCGGTAAAGATACCTTACGAAAAAGCCTTGTTCCGAATAATCTGGTAAATACTTTAAAAGTGACTTCAGGAAGTATAAAATCATTTAAAGCCAATTTTATAAAGGCGGATTCTATCCCTGTGTATGGTTTTAATTTTGATAACGGTAGCGGAGTTCACGTGGATAATTTTTCACAGAGAGGAAATTCAGGATTGCCGATTTCAACGTTTAATGCAGGCGTAATGCAAGCATTCAACAACAATCTAAAATACGATTTGATTGTTTTACATTATGGAACGAACGTCTTGAACTACGGAACCAAAAATTATTCGTGGTACCAAAGAGGAATGACAAAAACCATCAATAAAATAAAAGAATCATTCCCGGGAGTTTCTATTCTGATTGTTTCAACAGCAGATAAATCGACTAAATACGATCTTGAAATGAAGACCGATTCGGCTGTAGTTCCTTTAATGAGAGCGCAAAAAAGATACGCCCTAGATACAGAATCCGGATTTGTCAATTTGTATACTTTGATGGGAGGAGACGGATCGATGGTAAAATGGGTTGACGAATCGCCGGCAAGAGCCAATAAAGATTACACCCACTTTAATCAGCGTGGTGCAAAAGCAATCGGTAATTTATTATACAGTCAGTTAAATAAAGGATACGAAGAGTATAAAATTCTGCGTGAAAAACGAGAAAGAGGCGAGGGATCAAGACCCGTCAGAAAAACGAAGGCAGATTCCGTATCTGTCAAAAAAGATAGTATAGATGAATAGACTTATTATTTTCTTTTGTTGTTTCTTTTTTTCTACGAATGAAAAACCTCAAAAGACAGCACCACTTCCAATAACAAAAAGTATGACTCATAAAGTGGATACAACAGCGATTGATTCTTTTTCTGATGATCGGATTTATAATGCGAAAGAGTTAGAGATCGTTTTCCAAAAATTAAAGGATAACGAGAGTCAAAAGAATAAGAAGATTAATATTGTACATATCGGAGATTCTCACATTCAGAGCGATCTTATGACCAATGAAATCAGAAAGAGGCTTCAGCAGGAATTTGGTAATGGAGGTCGTGGTTTTGTTTTTCCATATCAGTTGGCCAAAACAAATGGTTCTTATAACGAACGTTTCAAGTCAAGCAAAGGCTGGGAAAGTTATCGAAACATTCACCCCGTGAGAAACAATCCCGTTGGTTTAAGTGGTATTGCACTTTGGAGGGATAATGGAGGTTTTGTAGTAGAGTTAAATGTGAAGGATGCGGCTTATAAATTCAATTCAATCCGAATCATAACCCCGAAAAATCAAGATATGTTTGATTTGGCAGTTTCGTCTAAAATCAATACCATCCAGACGAGTGAGCCAAAAGTCATCACGCATAAAATAAAAAAAGGAGAAGCACTTTCTACCATCGCAGACAAGTATAATGTTTCGGTTTCAGAACTAAAAAGAGACAATCATTTAAAGTCAAATGCAATTCGCGCCGGCAGAACGTTGAAAATTTCAACAAACGAAAAAAGAACAAGATCCGTTTCCGTATCAGAATTTGTTCCGTTACAGTTGCAATCCGATTCGTTTTCACATTATTATAATTCGGATAAAGCACTGGATAAAATTTTTCTGATTCCGAATAAAAGTGCCTCAAAATACGAGCTTAGCGGACTTGTTTTAGAAAAAGACGCTCCGGGATTATTGTACAGCAGCATTGGAGTAAATGGAGCCAAGTTTTCAGATTACAATAAATATCCCTTGTTTTTTGAGCAATTAAAAGCGCTTCATCCCGACATGCTGGTTTTTTCACTAGGAACAAACGAAAGCTATGATAAAATGGACGCCGCGGCTTACATACAACAGTTGCGTGAGTTTATTAGGAATGTGAAAGCACAAGGCATTAATGTTCCTATTATTGTCGCAACACCCCCTCCGTCTTTACTTAAAGCCAGAAGACCTAATACTTTTGTTGCCGATTATGCCCGACATATCATTGAAGTTTCTAAAACAGATGATTTTGCAGTTTGGGATTTATACGATGAATTTGGAGGTATAAATGGAGTCCGAAGATTAAGGACAGAAGGGTTAATAGGACCGGATTGGGTTCATTACTCTAAAAAAGGATACGAAAAACAAGGAAAATTGTTTGCCGAGGCATTTTTAAAAGCATACGATAATTTTAAATTAAAAAAATAAGTTGATAACAGTTAATAGCATAAATGATTGGTTTGTTCATAATTTTGGTGAAATAACCATCGAACAGGTTAAAGGTTGGTTTATATACAATCCCGAAGAAAAGTTACTGTTTAATACCGGTTTGTTTCTCGGATTGTTTTTGGTTTTTTATTTCGTTTACGCCTTTTTGCGTAAAACATTCTATTTGCGATTGACCTACGTGATATTGTTTTCGCTTTTCTTTTATTACAAGTCAAGCGGGATTTACTTTTTATTGTTACTGCTTTCTTCCGTAGTCGACTATGGTCTGAGTCAGATTATTTACAGACAAAAGAAAGACACAATCAAGAAAATTTACCTGGTGATAAGTGTTATTCTGAACTTGGGATTGCTGGGCTATTTTAAATACATGAACTTTATGATTGTGACCTACAATGATATGTTCAATGGTCATTTCCAACTTCACGATGTTTTCCTTCCGGTGGGGATTTCGTTTTATACTTTTCAGTCGATGAGTTATATCATTGAGATTTATCGGGAAGAAATCAAACCAACAAAAAATTACATCGAATATTTGTTTTTTGTTTCCTTCTTTCCACAATTAGTGGCAGGGCCAATTGTACGTGCCAAAGATTTTCTTCCTCAGATTTATCAAAAGCTGAATCTGACCAAAGAAGATGTAAACAATGCGTTGTTCCTTATTATTGGAGGATTAATTAAGAAAACCGTTATTTCCAATTACATCTCGGTAAACTTCGTGGATCGTGTTTTCGATACGCCGATGACCTATACATCATTTGAGAATTTGATGGCCTCTTATGGTTATGCGATTCAGATTTACTGTGACTTTTCAGGATATTCAGATATGGCAATCGGTATTGCTTTATTGTTAGGATTTAAGTTGCCGGCCAACTTTAGAACGCCGTACAAATCAACCTCCATTACCGATTTCTGGAGAAGATGGCACATTTCGTTGTCGACTTGGTTAAAAGACTTTTTGTATATCTCTATTGGAGGAAACCGAGAAGGATCTTTCGCAGGATATTTGTTCCCGAGTTTATTTTTCTTCGGATTGTTATTATGGGGAATTACAAACATCAATGTGAGTATAATTCCGTTAGTTATTGCGATTAGTTCAATTGTTGTTTTTGCGCTTACCTTTTTACTTTCAAACAAAAAAAGTCAAACCGCAGTAACCAATTTTAACTTGTTTACGACGATGCTTTTGGGTGGATTGTGGCACGGAGCAGGGGCACAGTTTATTATCTGGGGAGCTTTACACGGTTTAGCATTGGCGGTACACAAAATCTTTCTGGAATTTTTCCCGGCCAAAAAAGAAAGTAAAAGACCCGCTATTTGGACTTTTATTTCAATAGTTATAACCTTTCATTTCGTAGTCTTCTGTTGGATCTTTTTCCGCGCCAGAGACTTTGATACGGCTTTACAGGTAATCAATAATATCGGTCAATTAACTTTCGAACCGGAACAATGGAAAGCAATAGTTTTAGGATATAAAAATGTATTTCTTTTAATGCTGTTCGGTTATGTTTGGCATTTCTTACCGGAGTTATTCACCACAAAATTAAAATGGACTTTTGACAGAACACCATTGCTTTTAAAAGCGGTAGTCCTAGGTTTTGTTTACTGGATCGTTTACGCAACCGCAGTTGCAGGTTCACAACCTTTTATTTATTTCCAGTTTTAGGAGAATAGGTTTTTGAGCCACAAAGGTTCTGAGCTACAAAGGCGCAAAGTTTATTCTTTGCGCCTTTTTTTTATAATGTGAAAGAAAATAGTCTCAGTTTGCAGTTTCAGTTTACAGTTTGAAGTTGAGTTGTCGACTTATTTTTAACTTGATTTTTTTCACGCAGATTTTGCAGATTTTTTTTGTGTGGGATGAAAGACAAAATGGTTTTTAGTAGAGATAAGTAAATCAGCCCAATCTGCAAAATCTGCGTGCTAAAGAAGAACCTTTGCGTCCTTTTTTGTATAAAGTTTGAAAAAAAAAACAGTTTCAATTTACAGTTTCAGTTTACAGCGTCGGTTTTCAGTTTACAGTTGAAGAATAAATTTATTTCTGATTTGATTTTTTTCACGCAGATCTGGCAGATTGGGCTGATTTTTTTTGTGTGGGATGAAAGACAAAATGGTTTTTGTTAGATACAAGTAAAATCAGCCCAATCCGCAAAATCTGCGTGCTAAAGAAAAAACTTCGCGTCTTCGCGCCTTTGCGTGCAAAAAAAAAGCCCCTTACGGTCAAATTCCACACAAATACAAGAGCCAAAAAGCAATTTAAACCTGAGCAACAGTCACAGTTTACAGTCCCGGTTTCAACCTGAAACTTGAAACTTGAAACAAAAACTCCCCACCAACTTTGACACTAAATAAAAATTGCCTAAAATATCTAATTAGATTATCTTTGCAGCTCAAATAAAGA
Organism: Flavobacterium sp. FlaQc-49; assembly: GCF_044005985.1. Classification (NCBI taxonomy): domain Bacteria; kingdom Pseudomonadati; phylum Bacteroidota; class Flavobacteriia; order Flavobacteriales; family Flavobacteriaceae; genus Flavobacterium; species Flavobacterium sp. FlaQc-49. The sequence continues at coordinate 221,791 of NZ_JBIPCS010000004.1, forward strand.
AAATAGTATGTTTGATAATTTAAGTGATAAGTTAGATAAAGCGTTCCATATATTAAAAGGACACGGGAAAATTACAGAAGTAAACGTTGCCGATACCTTGAAAGAAGTTCGTCGTGCCTTGTTAGATGCCGATGTTAACTTTAAAATTGCTAAAGATTTTACCACCAAAGTAAAAGAAAAAGCAATAGGTCAGGACGTTTTAACAACACTTCAGCCAGGTCAGTTATTAGTAAAGTTAGTAAAAGACGAACTAACCGAATTAATGGGTGGAGATGTTGCAGGAATTAATCTTTCCGGTACTCCGAGCATTATTTTAATGTCAGGATTGCAAGGATCAGGTAAAACAACTTTCTCTGGAAAATTAGCCAACTTTCTAAAAACAAAGAAAAATAAAAAACCACTTTTAGTAGCGTGTGATATCTACCGTCCTGCGGCGATTAACCAGTTACATGTAGTAGGAGATCAAATAGGGGTTGAGGTATACTCAGAACCGGAAAACAAAAATCCTGTAGAGATTGCGCAAAATGCAATCAAACATGCAAAAGCAAACGGTTTCAACGTTGTGATTGTCGATACAGCCGGACGTTTGGCAGTGGATCAGGAAATGATGGATGAAATTGCACGTGTTCATAAAGCAATTCAACCACAGGAGACTTTGTTCGTTGTAGATGCTATGACAGGACAAGATGCTGTAAACACCGCAAAAGCGTTCAACGATATCTTAAACTTTGATGGAGTTATCTTAACGAAATTAGACGGTGATACTCGTGGAGGAGCTGCAATCTCAATTAAATCGGTTGTAAACAAACCAATCAAATTTGTAGGTACCGGCGAGAAGATGGAAGCAATTGATGTTTTCTATCCGGATCGTATGGCAGAGCGTATCTTAGGTATGGGAGATGTTGTGTCTCTTGTAGAAAGAGCGCAAGAGCAATTTGATGAAGAAGAAGCCAGAAAACTTCAAAAGAAAATCGCTAAAAATGAATTTGGTTTTGACGATTTCCTGACGCAGATTCAACAAGTGAAAAAAATGGGTAATATGAAAGACCTGGTTGGAATGATTCCGGGAGCCTCAAAAGCCATGAAAGATGTTGAAATTGAAGATGATGCTTTCAAACATATCGAAGCTATCATCCACTCGATGACGCCAATCGAAAGAAGTAAACCTTCCCTAATCGACGTGAAAAGAAAAGCCAGAATTGCTAAAGGTTCCGGAACGAAAGTCGAGCAGGTAAATCAGTTGATGAAGCAGTTTGACCAAATGAGTAAGATGATGAAAATGATGCAAGGTCCGGGCGGAAAAAATCTGATGAAAATGATGGGAGGCATGAAAGGAATGCCAGGTGGAATGCCGAGATAAAATAAAAAAAGTTTCAAGTTTTAGGTTTCAAGTTTTGAGACCGGAATTTGGAACTTTTTTGCTATAATAATTAGAAGTTTCACTTTGAAACTTGAAACATTAAACTTGAAACAAAAACAATGCAACTACTAGACGGTAAAAAAACAGCTGAAGACATTAAAAACGAAATCGCAGCCGAAGTTCAATCAATAAAAGATGCTGGAGGAAAAGTACCTCATTTAGCAGCCGTTATTGTAGGGACAGACGGAGCAAGCTTAACTTACGTGGGAAGTAAAGTAAGATCTTGCCAGCAAATTGGCTTTGATTCTACTTTGGTAAGTTTACCTGAAGATATTACTGAGGAAGCGTTGTTGGCAAAAATCAAAGAATTAAACGAAGATGATGCACTTGACGGATATATCGTTCAATTGCCTTTGCCAAAACATATTGACGAGCAAAAAATCTTAATGGCGATTGATCCTATTAAGGACGTAGATGGTTTTCACCCAACTAATTTTGGAAAAATGGCTTTAGAAATGGATACTTTCATTCCGGCAACGCCATTTGGAATTATGCAATTATTGGAGCGTTATAAAATTGATACAGCCGGTAAGCATACCGTAGTAATTGGAAGAAGCCATATCGTAGGACGTCCAATGAGTATCTTGATGAGCCGTAAAGGAAATCCGGGAGATTCAACCGTAACGTTAACCCACAGCAGAACTAAAAACATAGAAGAGTTTACCAGAAATGCAGATATTATTATCACTGCTTTAGGAGTTCCAAATTACCTGAAAGCAGATATGGTAAAAGACGGAGTGGTAGTAATTGACGTTGGAATTACAAGAGTAGACGATGCTTCACATCCAAAAGGATATATTATCACCGGTGATGTTGATTTTGACGGAGTAAGTAAAAAAGCTTCCTATATTACACCTGTTCCGGGAGGAGTAGGACCAATGACTATTGCAATGTTACTTCAAAATACGCTTTTAGCACGTAAAATGAGAAACGCAAAATAAGAGTTAAAAAGACTTAGATGTCAATAAAGAAAGTCCATCCATTGTGATGGGCTTTTTCTTTTATCGACTAGTCTTGGTCTCAGTTTTCAGTCCCAGTTTCCGTCCCAGTTTCCGTCCCAGTTGAAACATGAAACATGAAACATGAAACATGAAACATGAAACAAAAAAAAACCGCTTCCAATGAAACGGCTCTTTGTTATATAGACACTCTTGTAACTCCTACTTTAAGATGCGGAAGTTTTTTACGAAGTCTTTGTATTTATCACTTAGGGTGATTTTATGATTTCCTTTTAAGATAACCAGATTGTCATTTACAATTATTTCTTCAATTTTTGTCGCGTTTACGATGTAGTTGCGATGGGTTTGAAAAAATTTAGTTTCATCTAACAGCTGAATAATCTTAGTTAAAGAAATTAGAATGACAAATTTTTCAACATCGGTTATAATGTTGCAATATCGATCTTCTACTTCAATGTAGACAATATCCTCAATGCGGACTTTCTTTAAAGCTTTATTTTTTTTGATAAAAAGTGATTCATTGCTGATCACGGTATTCTGATCTTCACTATGAAATACATTGGTCTGTCCGTAGAATTTCTCTACAGCCATTTCCAGCGCATACAAAATTTCGAGCTCATTGAATGGTTTTAGTAAAAAACTAAACGGTTTGGTCAACTTGGCTCTTTCAAAAATTTGGCGATCCTTAGAACTGGTTAAAAAAACAAAGGGTTTTATACCGTTCGGAACAATGGTAATCGTCTCGGCAAAAGTAATTCCATCCGGATTTCCGTTGAGAAAAACATCGATCACAACAATATCAATCACATTGTTGTAAAATAGCGTCAGCGCTTCGCTGTAGGATGTTGCAATTCCAACAATATTGTAATTATTCTCGGTAAGCACTTTTACAAGCGCATCACTTTCCGCAGGAGTGTCTTCGATAATAAGTACATTAATATTATCCATGATTTTTAAACTTTTGCAAGGCAATGATTATTTTCGTCCCTACGTTTTCTTCGCTTTCTATGTCCAATTTTCCACCATTTTTATGAATCAGGCTTTTGCACAACTGCATTCCTAAGCCGGTTCCAATGATGTCGTCATTTTTCTTTTTAGAAAGTAAAACAGTTTCTTTTAATAATTCTTCTCTGCTTGCATTGCTCATTCCTAATCCCGTGTCTTCAATTACTAAATAACAAAAGTCTTCGGTTGAAGGGCGCGAGTAGACCGAAATCGTTCCGTTTTCTTTAGAGAATTTAATCGCATTATCTAAAAAATTCCGAATGATGATCTTAAGCGAATCCAAATCAGCAAATACATACTCTGATGGCGTTACTTCATTTTTATAACTTAGCTTTTTATCCAGCATCAAAGGCTTGTAGTTGTACTCTACATGTTGCACGATCGATACCAAATGCAACGATTCCTGATAAAAGTAGGCTTGTTGGGTTTGCAACAAAGCCCAATTGAGCAGGTTGTCTAACAGATTGTAAGCACCTGCAGCAATAGTACTGTTGTTGTGTAGCAAGACATCAAGTTCTGTATACTTTTTGTTTTCCAGATTCTCGATTAGTTTACCATTACTTACTTTTAAAGCATTTACCGAAGAGCGTAAGTCATGACTTACGATAGAAAACAGTTTGTCTTTTGTAGCGTTCAACTCATCCAGTTCGTTTTTCTGCGCTAGGATGATTTTGTTGCTTTTGATCTTTTGTCTGTAAAAATAAACACCGGCACCCAACAATACCAGCAATAAAACCGAAGAAATGAGAAACCCATTTCTTTCGGCTTTTTTTACTTTATTCTCGGCTTCGAGTATGTTTACTTCTTTTTGCTTTTGTTTGACGGCAAATTTCTTTTCGAGATCTGCAATCGCCCAGACTTTGTTTTGATCGTTTAAGGAATCTTTCCAGGCCTCGTACTCTTTTCTATAGGTTAAAGCTAAGGGGAAGTTTTTTCTGTTTTCTTCAACAACTGCCATATTCATTGCTGTTGCCCTTTTTAAATTAAAAGATTTTACTTTTTTAGATAAATGGTACGCTTTTTCATAGTAAGGAATTGCTAAATTATCTTTGTATTGTTCATAATACAAAGTTGCAATATCTAAATAAGATTCAACAACCAATATTGTATCTTTTTCAACCTCATTTAACTTAGAATTTTTTAGTAAATATTCTTCAGCTTTATCAAATTTCTTAAGATGCAAATAACACAATCCGATGTTTTTTAAAACATTACTTCTGTTAAAGTCATACGAACCCGAATTTGGAAGCTTTTGGATTTCCTCAAAATAATGTAATGCAGTTTTAAATTGATTCTGATTTAAAGCAATTTCACCTAACTTGAGTTTCACCTTATAATAAAAGGCAAATTTTACTGAAACTAAATTAAATTCACGCTTAGCCTCTTCTAAAAGTTTTTTCTGGGTAAAACTTACCCCTCTAAAATAATGACAGTAGTCATTTAACTCTGTTACAGGAAGCCTGTTTAGTTGCTTCATAGAGTATACTAATGTTGAATCCCAATTTTCTTCTAAAAAAAAAGATTGCGCTTTTTTAAAATTGACTTCTTTATTGAATTCAATTACTTTTTTTTTAAGCTGAAAACTTAATGATTCATTGTTTTTCTTTTGAGAAAAAAGAATAAAAGGAAAAACTATTAATATACATATATAAATAATTTTATTCATTTGTATATCCAATTTAAATTCATTCAAATACAATTGTGAAAGTACTAAGTTGGTCTCACGATTGTTTCTGTTCCTCTTGATGATATCGGATCAATATCCCAAAGAAAAGTTTGAATTGTTTCTACATCAGAAAGGTTTCCTGGAAATATATCTTGTTTGGCATGAAAATCAATTTCATAAATAGTAAAGTCTTTTGATATTTTTTCCGGCATATCATAAGCAATAAAAAATTGTAATTGTGATTTTCCATTCATGTCAACATAACAATTTTGGAAGATAGAGCAAGTGAAGGTCTCATTTTGTGAAACATTTACATCAACATAAACAACCGCTCTTGCTGTAAGTATGTTTTTATCAGCGTTGTAATATGCTTCGACATAAGGAGCCAAAATTCCTTCCGTTTTTCTTTTCGGAAATGAAACACTTCCTACTGAAGTATACGTTTTGTCATCGATAATTTCTATCCCCGGAGGATTAATAGTGGCAACAGGCGATTTTAAAAGAGTTTTTTCCATGGTTTTTGTTTTTGGGTTAAATTATATTCGTTCCTTATGTTTTTAAGAAATTGGCTGATTAGGCAAACATAAAAAAGGGGGTTTTTCAGAAATCAAATATAGTAAAGATATTCTTAATAAGTTTTTAATGTTTACAATAAGTGCAATTAATTAACAATTGTTTCTTCTTTTTTTATAAATATAAAGTTAACAAACGCAATTTGTAAAGAGAATAACACTAACTCGTTTAAGAAAAAATCCCACTCGTTTAGAATGGGATCGGAGCTTTATTTTTTTTCGTTTATAAACTCATAGTATAACGCTTTAGATAAAAAAGAATCTCTTTGATGGCTCTGAATTTCACCCTCTCTGGGGTCATGTACAAATAGGACGTTTAAATCGTTTTGTAAAAAGTACGCTCTGCGAGTCTCATCGTTAAAGTTTAAATTGCTCAGGAATCGGGGTTCCACTCCTTTGTTTACCGAAATATTGTAGGTTGTAATCAGATTTCCCCAATTGACAAAACTGCATAAAAGAACTGTGCCATAAAAATACCAAACCATCTGATTGAAAAGATAGGCATTTGTTTTTTGTTTTATTATTTTTAAAAACGCATAAACCAATCCGATAATCGCCAGTATCAAAAAGGCGTATACTCCTAATCTTTTATAAGTTAATCCAAAGAAGGAAACATATTCTGAGTTTTTAATAATGGTGCTGACGATTAATACTCCGTTTAAAACAATCCATAGTTTGGCTAAGCGTTTCAGATTTGTTGCTTTTTCATCAAAATTAAATCCGCCTTTAAAATAAAATAAGATCACACCAACAGCCATAAGTATAGAAAAAATAACCGAATTTACGCGCTCATGTGTGTCGGCGCTTAGTTGTGTTGTTTTTACTACTTCAAAAAACTGTTCATAATTGTAGGTTCCTATAAAAATCAATAACAACACATTTAAAAGTAGTAAAGTAATTTCCCCGCTTTTTCGTTCAAACTCTAAATCCAGAAAGGAAAAGGTATTTTGATTTTCAATTTCAATTGTGGTATCAAAATCATTATCTAACATGGAATTCTTTTCGTAACAGATCTCCGGTACCCAATAATTCCAGAAAGAAAAAGAAATGTAAAAGCCTAAACAAGCAATCACAATAAGGTGTAAAATATCAATGTCTAACTTATAATCGGTAAACAAAGCCGAAAAATGATCGCTTCCGAAAGAATATACCACAAAGAATAGCATTAGGAAAATGGCTGGAATCAGAACATAAGCGATTAGTTTTTTGGCTAAATTATTACTGACTTTTCGTTGTGGAAGCCATTGGCTAAACATTAAAACTCTCCCTAATGAAGCAAAGCCATTCAGGAATATCAGCGGAAAAATCTGAATCATTTTCAGTTCGGTTTCCTGCGTTTTGAACTGCAGAAAAAGGACAGACAGTACTAAGGCCAAAAAAGAAACAAAATCACCATACCACGCAAAAGCAATGCAGGAGAGCACCGATGTAATCACTAAAACCAAATGGGAACGATCTAAAAACCGATCCTGAAAGCAATACGAAATCAGACCCGTTAAGACCATACCAAAAATAGCGAGATTAACGCCTAGGGCCTCGTTGTAAAAAAGCAGTATAAATAGCATACTGCTGACTAAGATAAAATGGATTTTTTTCATGATTAAAAATTTTAAAAGTACTTTGTATTTCAAAGTAAATGGATAAAAAAATAGAGTTATTAGAATTTCATTAATTTTTCGAGGCTATTCAAATGTTCTTTAAAAGCGGCACGCCCCAGATCAGTAACGCTATAGGATGTTTTAGGCTTCTTGCCTACGAATTCTTTTTTAATTTCAATGTATTGCGCTTTTTCAAGAGCAGCAGAATGACTTGCTAAATTACCATCGGTGATGTTCAAAAGCATCTTCATTTCGGTGAAATCAATCCACTCGTTTACAATCAGAATAGACATTATACCTAATCTGACACGGCTTTCGAAATCTTTATTTAATTTATCAATGATTCCCATTGGTTTATTTGTATTTTCTGAACATGACTAATCCGTATATAATATGCAAAATACCAAATCCTAAAATCCAAAAAATCAAACCGTATCCCAGGTAAAACAAAGAGAAAAATCCTAAAACTAATTCACAAAACCCCAAATATTTCACATCCGAAAAAGTATATTTTTCAGCATTTACAAGAGCCAGACCGTAGAAAATTAAAGTGGTTGGTGCGATTAACACATATATTTCATGATAGAGTAGTGCTAGACAAAAAATCCCTCCGGCCAGTAACGGAACGGCTAAATTAAACAGCAAATTTTTGCTGGCTGTTGTCCAGATTGGCAAATTGTGCTTTTTGCTCTTGCGAAGTGTAAAAAACACCCCAAACGTCAAGGCCGACATTAATATTGCTAAACCGATAACAATTAGTTCTGAAACCAGATTAAAGGAATACAATCGGTCTCCATCGTCAAAAGTATCCAGACCATTAGCTTTAAGCAATTGATAAACATACAATCCTCCAATTAAAGCGGAAAGCCCTGCGAAAACTCCTGAGAGTCCGCTTAAGGATATAAATCTTGAAGAACGCTCCATCATGGAACGAATATGCGATAAATCTTCTTGGTGCTTCTGATTCATAATTAAAGTACTTTGTACTGCAAAGTTATATTTTATTCTGAAATGACAAACATTTATTTCATTTTTTTTAGTTACAATTAAAAACAACAAAGCCCGTTCGACAGAACAGGCTTTGTTTATTGCGATTTTAGAATGTATCGTCTCTTAGTTTTTTAAAACCATCTTTTTCTTTTGAACAAAAAGACACCAAAAACAGATAAAATAATGGATACAAAAAGGAGGATCCAAATACCGTACTGACTTTCTTCCAAACCGTTCGGAACGTTCATCCCGTACAAACTGGCGATTAAAGTTGGGATCATTAGGATAATCGAAATAGAAGTCATCTGTTTCATAATATTATTCATATTGTTGGAAATTACGGAAGCATAGGCATCCATCATTCCGGTAAGAATGTTGCTGTAAATATTAGCCGTATCTTGTGCCTGGCTCAATTCGATTTCAACATCTTCCAATAAATCCAAATCATAATGGGCTTTTTGAGCTTTTAAATTTCTGATGCGATGAAACAAAACATCATTTCCTTTTAAAGAAGTAATAAAAAACACCAAGCACTTTTCGATCTGAAGCAAGGCTTGTAACTCTTCGTTTTTTATAGATTTCTCTAAATTATCTTCTGCCAGTTTTATTTTCTGATTGATTTGTTTCAGATACTTTAAATACCAAATACTGGAAGACAATAATAGCCTTAGTACCAAGTCAAAATTATCTTTTATCTCAATGTTTTTTCTTTGGGTATAGACGACAAAGTCAGACATGATTTCTGTTTCATAAAAGCTGATGGTAACGCAGATGTCTTCTTTGAAAATTAATCCGACCGGAACAGTCTGAAAAGGTAATTTTACATCATTGCTTTTTATGGGAACACGCAGAATAAACAAAGTCCAGCCATCCTCGGCTTCCATGCGGGGTCTTTCGTCAATGTCTTCAATATCATTGTAAAAGGCTTCTGGAATTTGCAGCTCTTCTAATAAGTATTTTTTTTCTTCGAGGGTTGGAGATTCAATGCTAATCCAGCAATTCGGAATCCATTCTTTGATCTCGATTAATCCGTTGTTATTATTTTTGTAAAAGGCTTTCATTTCAAAATACAGGGTTTTATCATAGCATTTTGAAAGAATTCAAAAGCTATTTTCAGTTTAACACTAACGAATAATAATCGTCCATTGGAGAAGTTTTTTTTAAGTGTTGCAAAAGTATCCTTTATTTTTAAAACCCGAAACTTTAAACTATTAATTATATATTAAAATAAAGAAGCCCATCAAATGATGGGCTTCCATATAGTCTAAAGATTGGAATTTAGAATTTCAAGACTTGGAATTTGAAACTTCAAGACTTGGAATTTGGAATTTCAAAGAATTGGAATTTCATTTCTTAGTAGTCTCCCTTTTTCTTAAACCTAGGATCATGTTCCGATATGAACTCTGTTCTGCGTTTTGGAGCTTCAGCTTTTGGTAAACTGGCTTCTTCCGTTTTACTGGAGGGTTCGATTAAATGATTGAGTTCTTTAATCTCATCATCCGTAAGATCACGGTAGCGACCAACAGGAATATCCAATGAAATATTGATAATTCGGATTCGTTTTAGTGCCGTTACATCATAACCTAAATACTCCGTCATTCTTCTAATCTGACGGTTCAAACCTTGTGTCAGTATAATTTTGAAAGTGTATTTGCTGATCTGCTCTACTTTACATTTTCGGGTAACGGTATCCAGAATCGGAACACCATTTCCCATGCGTTGTATAAAACGATCCGTAATCGGTTTGTTTACCGTTACCGTATATTCTTTTTCGTGATTGTTTCGGGCGCGTAAAATTTTATTTACGATATCACCGTCATTCGTCATAAAGATCAATCCCTCACTGGCTTTATCCAATCTTCCGATAGGAAAAATACGTTTAGGGTAATTGATATAATCGACAATATTATTTCTAACTTCCAGATTAGTCGTACATTCAATTCCAACAGGTTTGTTGAATGCCAGATAGACCAACTTTTCGTGTTTCTCAACGATTAACTTTCCGTCGATGCGTACTTCATCGTGCGGAGAAACTTTTGTCCCCATTTCAGGTACAACTCCATTTATAGTTACACGCCCTTCTTCGATAAGTTTATCGGCTTCACGACGGGAACAATAACCGGTTTCCCCAATAAATTTATTAAGACGTTTTAAATTCTCTTCCATACTGCAAAAGTAGTCAAAATTACCGGAAAAGAGAAGAGGGGGGTAAATTCCAAAAATTCCAAAAATTCCAATTCTTTGAAATTCCAAATTCCAATGTTCTTGAAATTTCAAGTTTCAAGTTTCAGGTTTTTGGTATGTAGGAAACTCGTCGGGATTTAGGGCAGTTGTTTTTGGCTTTAGTTGGAGTTTGTTTTAGAAACCTTTGAGCCTTTGTTTCTTTGCTACTTTGAGCCCTTACTCATCGATTGTGAAATTTAAAACTGTCTTTTGGTGCTTCTTTGCGGTCGAACATTCCGTAATCGCGACTCACATTGGCAATTCGCAAATGATACTCCTTGAAGATCTCTTCGCGTCCTATTGTTTGTGCAAATCGATGCATTTCAAGATTTCGCCATTGTAAAATACTTTCCTCGTCTTTCCAGAAAGATAAAGACAGGACTTTTTCGGGATCATTAAAACTTTGAAAGCGTTCTATAGAGATAAAGCCTTCTATAGTGTCCAATTCGGGTCTTAATTTTCCTGCAATGTCAAGGTATGCTTCTTTTTTCCCTTCGTTGGGAATGACTTCAAAAATTACTGCTATCATGTTGTTGTTTTTTAAATTATAAAAGTGAAATCCAAATTGCTTTCGGCAGTCGGGCGTTGATCATAGGTTCGTATTCGATTTCATTTCCTGATATCAAAATGTTTTTATAGTTGTCGACTAAATAATACAGAGTTTCGGTTGCAATAGTAACGGAGAAATGTTTCGCCAGGCACATATGTCCGCCCGTTCCAAAAGTCAAATGGTCGTGATTATTATTTCTTTCGATATCAAAATCCATAGCGTTTGCAAAGTGATTGGGGTCACGGTTTGCTGCGGCAAGAACAAGTAATAGGGAATCATTTTTTTTAATGGTGTTGTTATTTAATTGAATGTCTTTAGAAGCAATGCGTCTGGTGTTGTGAATGGGCGGGTCAAATCGTAAGGTTTCTACAACCAATTTTTGAATCCAAATTTTATCAACTTTGTCTTTAGAAAAATTTTCTTTTGAAAGTAGTTGTAGTAAGGAATTACTCAAAAGACCGCTGCCGGCATCATAACTTTGGATAAATAATCCGATTAGATTACTTACGCAGATCGAAAAGATTTCCGTTTGGGAGATAGGGTAGGACTTGGAAATTTTACGGATCAAAGTTTCATGAAACGGTAGCGTTACAAAATGTCTTTCTGTGATGGAATAGATTTCTTCCGCAACTTTGTTGATTTCTTCGATAACTTCGGCTGTTTTATGGGGTTGCATTATTTTTACAAGTTGCGCTATTTTTTTACAGATGAAGTCGGAATCTTTTTCATTGAAATCAAAACTTTTTAGAACCGTTAAGACAGGTAACTTTTTGCAAACCAAATCAACCCAGTTTATTTGGTTTTGAAGTAATCTTTCGGGTAACAGTTCTTCTAAAATTGTATGGATCCCTACTGTTTTCAAGTAGGAAAAAAGGATTTGGGCAGTTTCTTTTGCTATTTCGTGTTGAATACCGTTTGATAATCGCGCCAGGTTCTCAATGATTGTGGTTGCAGATTTATTGAGTTCGCTGTTTGCAGTTAAGACCGGAATAGTTGCAGCCGTATTGCTTAATAGTTCAACACAGGCTGCATAAGAATAAATGGCCCATATTTTATTTGTTTCATCCCAATAAACTGGCTGCTCTTTTATCATTTTTTGATAAAAAGAATACGGATTTTCGACTTCGGATTGTAGAAATATAGCTGACATGTTGTATTTGTTTTTAGCAAAGTTATTTAACTTTACAAGGCAATACTTCAGCGTATATTTAACTATGATTACATAAAATGGAAGATCAGTTTATAAAGGTTGCTTCGTTACTTGGAGATCCAACCAGAGCAGTCATTATGTGGGCCTTGCTCGATGGTAAAGCATTTACGGCAACAGAGCTGGCTATTGCGGCTAATACGTCGCCACAAAATATAAGCATGCATTTGGCTAAACTTTTAGATGCTGGCTTACTCTGTGTCGAAAAACAAGGACGTCATAAATATTATAGATTCTCCAATAAAGAAGTTGCTTATGCGATTGAAGCAATGGCAAGTTTGATTCCGCCGGTAATGCTGCAAAAGAAGAATTCCGAAAAACATTCGCCCATCAAACATTGCAGGACTTGTTACGACCACTTAGCTGGAAAAATAGGGGTTGCAGTTGCCGAAAGCTTAGTAGAACAAAGTATTCTTTTGGATTCTGAGACTAAACTGGAAGTGACTTCAAAAGGGGTAAAGTGGTTTTCTGATTTTGGAATTAATATCGAAGAGATAAAAAAACAAAGGCGATTATTCCTGAAGCCCTGTTTAGACTGGAGTGAAAGAAAAAATCATATTGCCGGTTCACTCGGTGCATCCTTACTCGATAAAATGATTGCCGATGACTGGCTAAGAAGAACAAAGGATTCAAGGGCCATACAAATTACGGGAAAAGGAGAAAAAGAACTATTTAAGTATTTTAAAATTGTTGTTTGAGTGTGAAATGTAAAGAGAGTAATGTAAAATGGGGGAGAAAGATTTTAGTCTCAGTGAGCTGCCTTTACACCTCTGTATCTATTAAGCTTTACTCAGAAAACAAAAACGCAATCACTTTCTGATACAATTCATCATCATGCATGCCGTGGCCTAAGCCTTTGGTCTCAATAAACTGGCTGTTTTTCCAGTTGCTTGCGATTTTTTTTCCTTCTTCAAAAGCAACTACCTTATCTGTGGTGTCGTGCGCGATTAATCCGGGAATGTTGAATTGTGAAGCAAATTTCTGTCCTGAAAAATCTTCCATTTTAAAATTAAACCGATCAATAAAACGGCTTTCTAAAAGAGAAAATATTTTAGTATTCAGACTTAACATCGAAATGTAATTGTCTATCAAAACTTTTAAGTCTGATGGTGCTCCCAGAATCACCATTTTATTGATGCTCGTATCGGGAAACAAATATTGATGATAAACGCAGGCAGCGCCTCCAATAGAATGACCTATAATTAGGGTAGGCTGATATTTTTCTACCGCTTTGTTAATGAATTCGGCATAAAGCGGAATATTAAATTCTTTACCGCTACTTTGTCCGTGGGCGGGAGCATCGATCGCAATAATGGTACTTCCGGATTTCTGAAGATGAGGTAACGTTTTTTTCCAGCGTGAAGCATTACTTTCCCAACCGTGAACGAGTAAGATTTTCGTTTCGTTACCCTTCCAGACATACGTCTGAAAATGATGTTCATTGTGATGAAATGTCTCTTTTTCTGTGTTTTGTAAAACTTTAGGGAGTTTGTTCTTGTCTAATCGGCCCACTCGCGGCTGGCTGAATAGGGCGTAAGAAAGTGCGACTGCTTTTTTCGGGCGAACATAACTCAGGAAGTTAATGTAGGATCCGACCGATTTTAATGTAATAAAACGAATTCCTTTTTTAATGGTCAAAACTTAATTTTTTATAAAGATAAAAATTGGATCTTAAACAGATTAAAAAAGATGCCACAGATTTCAGGAAAATATGTTTAGGGCTTTGATAAATAAGTTGGTTGGGATTATTTTGTCACGAATAACACTAATTGCCACGAATTATTTTTTTGTCACAGATTAAAAAGATTCGCACAGATTATTTAATCCTTTTAATCCTTTAATCTGTGGCTATTTTTTTACTGATAAGCCTTTGAAGTTAGGAACTCTTTGTAAGCTGCAGCGAGAAATAAGGGCAAAAAAAAAGTCCCGATCAGATCGGGACTAGTATTTAGAATTTAGAGAACAATTGTTCCATTTTTTCTTTTTCTTCTTCAGCTAATGCGCTGTCAACCAAAATTCTTCCTGAATGCTCATCAGTGATGATTTTCTTTCTGGAAGCAATCTCTACCTGAGTTTGTGGCGGAATAGTAAAGAATGATCCTGCAGATGCTCCTCTTTCGATTGATACAACCGCTAAACCATTACGAACACTAGTTCTGATTCTGGTATAAGCTGCTAATAGTCTTTCTTCAATTTGAGAAGAATACTCAGCAGATTTCTCTGTTAAGAAGATTTCTTCTTTTTGAGTTTCTGACATAATAGCATCCAGTTCTGATTTTTTATGTTTTAAATGAGAACTTTTTGCGTCAAGTTTTTCTTTTAAATTAGAAATAACTTCTTTTTTATGTTCGATAGAAGCTTTCATTTCTTTGATTTGCTTTTCAGCCAATTGAATTTCTAATTCCTGAAATTCAACCTCTTTAGTCAAAGAATTAAATTCTCTGTTATTACGAACTGATTCTTGTTGTTTTGTGTATTTTTTGATAACCTCTTTGTGCTCATCAATGGCAATTTTCTTCCCTTTGATTTGCTCCTCAACCACTTCAAGTTCTCCCTTCAGTTTCTCTGAACGAGTGCTCAAACCTGCAACTTCATCTTCTAAATCTTCCACTTCTAGAGGAAGTTCTCCTCTTACGTTTCTGATTTCGTCAATTCTAGAGTCAATAAGCTGTAAATCGTATATTGCTCTTAACTTGTCCTCAACACTTAATTCTTTCGTATTCGCCATATTCTATAAGTACTTAACTGGATTTGTATTTTCTTCTGATAAAATGATGGCAAAATTAAGGATTTTTTTTCGAAGATAATCAACAATATAGTTTTTTGTATAGCGTTCGCTCTCAAAATGACCAATATCTGCCAAAAGTAATCGATTTTCGGCTTCGTAAAATTGATGGTACTTTAAATCGGCAGTCAAAAAAGCATCTGCTCCGGCCGAAATGGCATTTTTTATCGCAAAACTGCCTGAGCCACCCAAAACGGCTATTTTCTTTACTTTTTTTCCTAAAAAGGCAGAATGACGAATACCATCGGCAATCATTTTATCTTTTACGAAATGCAGAAAATCATCCTCGTTCATTTCGGTCTCCAATTCACCAATCATTCCTAAACCAATTTGCTGATGTGAGTTTTTTAAATCATAAATTTCATAAGCCACCTCTTCGTAAATATGATGGGCAAAAAGGGCTTTTAAAATTTTAGATTGCAAGTGTTTTTCAAATGTAACCTCTATTTTAACTTCTTCCGTTTCAGTGTGTTCATTTCGTACCCCAATTACAGGATTACTGTTCTCATTTCCTTTGTATGTTCCGATTCCGTTAGAGTTAAAACTGCAGTCATCATAGTTGCCAATTCTTCCGGCACCGGCTTCAAATAAGGCTGTTCTAACTTTATCAGCGTTAGAAGGAACTGTGTAGGTTACTAATTTCTGAATGAAATTTTGCTTCGGAATCAAAACTTTGGTGTTGAGCAATCCTAAAGCATCACAGAAAATTTTATTGACACCTTGGGAATGATTGTCAAGTGCGGTGTGAACGGCATAAATCGCAATGTCATTTTTAATCGCTTTTAAGATCGCGCGCTCCACATAATTTTTGCCGGTAATTTTTTTAATGCCCGAAAATAATATGGGATGAAAACAAACAACCAAATTGCATTTTTTTGCAAGAGCTTCGTCAATGACAGTTTCTAGTGCATCATGGCAAACTAAGACTCCGGTAGTTATGCTGTCAGCATCACCGACTAAGAGTCCTACATTATCAAAATTTTCCGCATAGGCTAATGGAGCCATTTCTTCAAGAACCGCAATTATTTCTTTTAGTTTCATTTTTTTGTTTGAAGTTTCAGGTTTCAGGTCTCAAGTTTCAAGTTTCAGGTTTTTGGGGTGCTGAAAAAGGAAAGCTGAGACAGATTACCACAAATTAACGAAAAAAATTATACTTTCGTAAAATGAATGTACTTCGAAAACTACTTTTTCCGTTTGCGATTTTATACGGATTGATTACTACTATTCGTAATTTTCTTTTTGATAAAGGGATTTTGAAATCTACCTCGTTTGATCTGCCGGTTATAGCGGTTGGAAATTTGAGCGTTGGCGGAACCGGAAAAACACCTCAGATCGAATACCTTATTCGGTTGTTGGCGGATACTTACAAAATAGCAACTTTGAGTCGTGGGTACAAACGACAATCTGAAGGTTTTGTTTTGGCAGACACTACATCAAATGCTGCAGTTTTAGGCGATGAACCTTTTCAGTTTTTTCAGAAATTTCCAAATGTTCAGGTAGCTGTTGATGCGAACAGAACGAACGGAATCACACAATTGCTTTCGCAAACAACAAAACCGGAAGTTATTTTGTTGGATGATGCCTATCAACACCGAAAAGTCAAAGCCGGATTTTATATTTTATTAACGGCTTTTGATGATTTGTACGCAGATGATTTTATGTTGCCAACCGGAAATTTAAGAGAAAGCAGAAGTGGTGCAGATCGTGCAAATATTGTTATTGTAACAAAATGTCCGAAGGATTTATCGGTTGAGAAACAAAATGAAATCCAGGCAAAATTAAAATTATCCGCCTCCCAGCAATTGTATTTTACTTTTATAGCATACGATGATTTTATTTATAGCAAGAATGAGAAAATTGCCGTAAAAGAGATTGAGGATGAACCAAAACTACTTTTGGCCGGAATCGCAAAACCGACCTCCTTTTTTAATTATTTGAAAAATGAAAAGGAAGAATGTCTGACTTTTCCGGATCATCATCATTTTTCGGAGTCCGATTTGGAAATGATTCAGAACAAAGCTCAAGGGAAAAAAATCATTACAACAGAGAAAGATTACGTTCGCCTGAAAGACTCGAAATTGATTTCGCAGTTGTATTACCTACCGATAAAAAGCACATTTATCAGCAAACACCAAAATTTTGATGCTGCGATTTTAGCGTATGTAAAAGGAGGCGTTTGATTTTAGCGGTTTAAGGAATCAATCAAAGAAGCGTGCAATTATACTGTAAAACTCGTCCGGAACAAAGGGTTTTGTAATGACATCATTCATGCCGTAAGACAATAACATGTCTCTGTTTTCGTCTAGTGAAATAGCAGTTAGAGCAATAATTGGTGTTATTTTGTCAAATTCTCTAATTTGTTTTGTGGCTGTTGTTCCGTTGATTCCCGGTAAGTGAACATCCATTAAAATCATATCGAATCGTTTTACTTTTAGAAGTTCAACAGCATCTTCGCCATTATCGACTATTTCGCATATGATCGCTTTATTCTCCAGCATTTTTCGGGTAATCATCTGATTGATTTTGTTGTCTTCAATCAGTAAAATCGATTTGTGTTTCAATTGTTTGTCGTTGTATGGTTTTGATTCTTCTTTGACCTCGAGAGGTTCATTGTTGATTTTAAAGTTTAATTTGAAGGTAAAAGTAGAGCCTTTGCCAACTTCACTTTTTAATTTGATTTCGCCGCCCAACAACTCAATTAATTTTTTTACGATGGTAAGTCCAAGGCCAGTTCCGCCGTATTTTCGGTTTACTTCTACAGAGGCCTGAGAAAAGCTTTCAAAAACGGTTTGCAGTTTGTCTTCAGGGATTCCGATTCCGGTGTCGACAATTTCAAAATAAACGGTGGCATTTTCTTCTTCAATAGCATATAATTTGGCAATTACATTTACATGTCCGTTTTGAGTGAATTTTAACGCATTGTTGATCAGGTTAAGTATGATCTGAGATAATTTGGTAGGGTCTCCAATTAAATTATCGGGAATTGCTTCGTCCATCTCAAGGTTGAAGTAATTTTTGTTAGCCGTTGCGAGCTCTTTTAAGGAGCTTTGAATGTTGAATAACAACTCTTTCAGATGGAAAGAAATATGTTCGACTTCTACTTTTGTGGAGTCAATTTTGTTGATTTCAAGAATCTCATTGATAAAAGTGGTCAGGTAGTTTCCGGAGAATTTTAAAGACTCGAGGTACTTTAGCTGGTTTTTTTTAGGACTGTCTTCGAGCAATAAATGCGTAATACCGTTGATTGCATTTAAGGGAGTCCGGAGTTCATGACTTACGGTTGACAGAAATTCTGATCTGGCTTTTGATGCTTTCTCTGCTTTGTTTTTAGCCAGAATGAGTTCTTTGTTTTTTTCTCTCAAAAGTAAATTATTCTGATTTCTAATAATGTTGTTTTTATAAAGAGCCAAACTCAAAAGCGATAAAATCGAAATTAAGGCAATCGCCAAGATGCTTACGAGTTTGGAGTATCGATACGTTTTTAATTGAATTTTCTCCTCGTTCTCTCGTTTTAAAGTAGTGCTGACAGACTGGCTGTGTTTGAATTTTTTAAACTGATTGGAGTCTAATTTGGCACTTTTTATTTTTAAAAGAGAGTTCTCGATCTGGTAGTATTCATCCAGATAGGAGTAAGCAAGGTCAAAATGTTTGTTCCTTTTGTAGTACTGACTTATGGCCAGAATTATTTTTGATTTTTGAACCAGATCATTGGTTTTGGCGTTTATTTCTAAAGCCTTGTCGAAATGAATGATGGCAGAATCATTTTGTTTCAGCTGCGTTTCAATTAATCCCAGTTGATAATACGCGTCAGTTTTAGTTTTTAAATTGGGCTTATTGTCCGGTTTTTTGACTATTTTTTGAAAAGTTTCTATTGCTAAAGGAAAGTTGTTGCTGGCCTTAAACGCGATTGCTTTTTCGTAGTGCAAAATTTCAGCTTTGTCAACAATATTTAATTTCTTTAAAAGAGAATCTGCTTTTTTATAATAAATTTCAGCGAGCTGATAATTGCCCTTAGCTACATTGGTAATGCCTATGTAGTGTAGTGCCAGCGCTTTGGTACAGGTTGGTTTTGCTTTATCAAACAAAGAAACACTTTTGTAAAAGTTTTTTAAAGCTTCGTTATAATTTCTTTGGTTGTAATAAATTTTACCAAGCTTAAAAGTCTGATTGGCCAAATTATCGGGAAAGTTGTTTGTGGCACAAAAATCAATTGATTTCTGTGTAAAAAAAACAGCCTGATCGAATTTTTTGTTTTGAAGATTGGCGTTGGCTAACTTATTATAATAGAAAGCACTATCTGTATTCTGTTCCACTTGAGAATACAAAAACAGACTAAAAAAACTAATAAGAATTAAAAGATAATGTTTCATGTATCGCAATGCTTCTTACAATGAATCTTATGTTTTTTTCATCAGTAAAATCAAATCAATCAATCGTGATGAATAGCCAATTTCATTATCATACCAACCCACAACTTTTACCATTTTATCAATAACGGAGGTTAGTTGCGCGTCAAACAGACACGAATTTGTGTTACCAATCACATCAACCGATACAATCGGATCTTCTGTGTAATCTAATATTCCTTTTAAATTTGTATTTGAGGCTTTTTCAAAAGCGGTGTTGATTTCTTCGATCGTCACGGCACGTTGCACATTAAATGTGATATCAGTTAATGAACCATCCGGAACGGGTACTCGAATTCCACAACCCCCTATTTTTTCATGCAATTTAGGGAAAATTTTTGTTAAAGCTTTAGCTGCACCTGTAGTTGTTGGAACAATTGACTGACTGGCGCCTCTCGCACGGCGTAAATCCTTATGTGGTTGGTCGTGAAGACTCTGATCAGTAGTGTACGAATGTATTGTTGTAATGTATGCCTGCTCAATACCGCATAGTTCTTCAATGATTTTAATCATCGGAGCAGCGTTATTTGTTGTGCAACTTGCATTCGAAACTATCGTTTCATTACCGTCCAGTATATGTTCGTTTACTCCAAGTACAACCGTTTTTATAGTATCAACTTCAGAAGGAGCAGAAAGAATCACCTTTTTGGCTCCGACTTCAATATGTTTGTTTAAATCTTCATGGGTCTTATACTTTCCTGTTGATTCGATTACAAAATCAATAGAATGGCTTTTCCAATCTAAATCTGAAATACTTTTTTCATGAAAAAATAAAAAATGCTTTCCATCAACGATAATCCCTTTTTCATCGTGACTTACTTTAAAAGGCAAGACACCATGTATACTGTCGTATTTGATCAGATGAGACATTGTTTTGTTATCTGCAATGTCATTTATAGCAACGACTTCAATTTCTGAGTGGTTTAAAAGTAAACGAAATAAATTTCTTCCAATTCTTCCAAAACCGTTAATAGCAATTCTTGTTTTCAAGCGATTTAGTATTCAGTTAGTCCTTTTATCGGATCAAAATAAGCAATCGAATAGAAGGATAAATTTTATAAAATATGTTTTTGTGCTTTGTAGGAAGAACGAACTAAAGGGCCACTCTCCACATGACGGAAACCTAATTCAAGACCAAATTTCTCGTATTTGGCAAATTGATCCGGTGTTATGAATTCTTTTACGGGCAAATGTTTCTTGCTTGGTTGCAGGTATTGACCAATAGTCACTACATCTACATTTGCATTACGTAAATCGGTCATCGTTTGGAATACTTCTTCTTCCGTTTCACCAAGACCCAGCATAATACCTGACTTGGTTCTGTTGATTCCTTTTTCTTTCAGGTAACGCAATACTTCAAGGCTACGATCGTATTTAGCCTGAATACGCACCTCACGTGTCAAACGGCGTACCGTCTCCACATTATGTGAAACTACTTCAGGATTGGCTTCTACAATTCGGTCGATGTTTCTTTCGATTCCCTGGAAATCCGGTATTAAGGTCTCAAGAGTGGTATTTGGGTTCATTCTGCGAATTGCTTTTACCGTTTCAATCCAGATGATAGAACCACCATCTTTTAAATCATCTCGGTCAACACTGGTAATTACCGCATGTTTGATGTTCATGATTTTTATAGATCGGGCTACTTTTTCAGGTTCATCCCAATCGACAGTTTCCGGT
This sequence comes from Flavobacterium sp. FlaQc-49, assembly GCF_044005985.1. NCBI lineage: Bacteria > Pseudomonadati > Bacteroidota > Flavobacteriia > Flavobacteriales > Flavobacteriaceae > Flavobacterium > Flavobacterium sp. FlaQc-49. The sequence goes on from NZ_JBIPCS010000004.1 coordinate 242,852, forward strand.
CTTCCGGTTTTTACACCGCAAAATCCGCAAGAACGCGTACAAACATTTCCGAGAATCATAAAAGTTGCTGTTCCTTCACCCCAACATTCTCCCATATTTGGGCAGCTTCCTGAGGTGCAAATAGTATTTAAACTATACTTGTCTACCAAACCACGAAGCTCTGTATATTTTTGTCCAATTGGAAGTTTTACTTTTAACCATTTCGGTTTTCCAGTTGGTATATTTTCAATGACTGTTTCCATAAATCAAAATTCAAAGCACAAAGATACGGAATGTAGTTTATTTGGAGATTCGTTTACCGGTTAATTTGCTGTTGATATCTATTAACTGATGGTATGGCTTTTGCGTATAATTTTGTGTTACTGTTAAAATTATGATTTCATTCGGTAATTATGATTCATTTATTTGATTTTTGATTTGTTTATGGATTGAAGTCAAAGAATTATGATATCGGTTTGATTTTTACCCGTATAAAATTTATATCTTTAATTGTTAAAAAATTAACCGAAAAGAAATAAAATAGTATTTCGTTAGTAGTACATTTGATGTTAAATTGTAATAGTATAAAAAACATGAAAAAGAAATTTATTGTATTGGGAGTTTTGTTTGCCACTTTTGGTTTTACTAGAATGAATGCGCAAATTAGTTTTGGAGATAAAGCCATTGGAGCTGTTCAAAAAGGAATCACAAGTTTTACTTTGAGTAATGCTGACGCTGCAAAGTTGTCTAAAGAAGCGGTAGTTAAATTAGATGCAGAACACGAAATTGCAGGTCCAACGGATGGTTACACTTTGAGGTTGAATCGTGTTTTTGGAAAATATACTACCGGTGAAGGGTATACCTTAAATTATAAAGTATATAAAGTTAAAGAAGTAAATGCTTTTGCAACGGCTGATGGAAGTGTTCGTGTATATTCGGGTTTAATGGATATTATGGATGATAATGAATTGCTTGCAGTAATAGGTCATGAAATTGGTCACGTTGCCAATAATGATTCAAGAGATGCAATGAGAGCAGCGTATCAAAAAGAAGCTTTGATTGATGGAGCTGCATCGCAATCAGCGACTATTACGTCAGTTACAGACAGTCAGCTGGGTAAAATCGGAAGTGCTATGATTGATAGTAAGCATAGTAGAAAACAAGAAGCAGAAGCAGATTTGTTTTCGTACAATTTCATGAAGAAAAATGGCTATAACGTGAATGCCGAAGAATCTGCATTCCGAATTCTGGCCAAAATGAGCGAAGGAGCTGAAGCTTCTTTTATCGATCAGATGATGAGTTCACATCCGGATTCTAAAAAGAGAGCCGATGATGCGAAAGCCAGAGCAGAAAAAGATGGTTTGTATAAAGCGTATGTACAACAGAAAATTGTAAACACAGCGCCGTCTAAAAAAGCAACAACAACCAAAAAATCAACTAAAAAGAAGAAATAATTCTTGGTTGTCGTAAAATAAAACCCGACAGGTTTTTAAAATCTGTCGGGTTTTATTTTTTATTAGATTAACCTAAAACGTGGTGCGCTAATACTTTTTGAACTTCATATACGTTTACCGATTTGTTAAATTGTTTTACGATACTTGGTTGTAATTCGCTGGCCACCCAGATTTTTAATTCAGCGTCAAGGTCAAAAGTACCTGCTGTCTCGATACTGAATCTTGAAATGCTTTTGTAAGCAATTGATCTGTATTCGGTTTTGCTTCCTGTTATTCCTTGTTTGTCTACCAGAATTAATCTTTTGTTTGTAAAAATAAAAGTGTCTCTGATTAGTTTAAAACCCATTTCGATTTCCTCACGGTCTGTTAGAAGCTGACCGTAATTTTTAACTAAATCCTCTTGACTAACGGTGCCTGCGTTACCAAGTAAAGCCGAAAATATTCCCATTTTTATTGTTTTTAATTTTTAATACAATTCTTTTTATAAGCTGTAAATGTAGTGGATTTTGCTGATTTTATGAATTGGATTTTTACTTTGTGGAAATAGTTGTTATTGTGGGGAGGAGGGGAGAGTTTTTGTTTCATGTTTCATGTTTCAAGTTTCATGTTTCAACTGAGACTTAGACTGAGACTGGGACTGGGGCTGAGACTCTGCATGAGGGTTTAACCGCGAAGTTCGCAAGGTTTTACGCAAGGGGCGCTTTTTTGCTTGTTAAATGGTGGGGCTGTTAAGTTTTTGAGCCGTAAGTAGGATGGAAAATGTGAACTGAAAAATGTAAACTGTAGAATGTGAACTGTAGAATGTGAACTGTAGAATGTGAACTGAGACTGAGACTGAAAACTGAGACTAAAAACTGAGACAGCACTTTAGGAGAAGGAACAAAAAAAACGGCTGCCTTTTTAAGACAGCCGTTTTTCTCGTTTGGTTATTCAGCTTCCGTTTTGATTGTTATTGGAAGGTTATATGCGGTGCGGACTGCTTTTCCGTTTAGGATTCCGGGAGTCCATTTTGTTTTTAGTGATTTTAGAACGCGAACAGCTTCTCTTCCCATTCCGTAACCAGGATCATTTTTTACCATGATATCTGTTAAAGAACCGTCTTTTTCAACTACAAAAGATACATAAACTCTCAACGTTCTTTCGGCGTCTAATTCCGGTCTTTGGAAATTATTTCCAACGAACGTGTAGAACTTGGCCATTCCTCCTGGGAATTCCGGCATCTTGTCTAATGCAGTTGCAAGCACTGGTTCATTAGTGCTGGGAACTGATGGAGTAACTCCTGTACCATTACCGGTTGACGGTAAAACGTTTGTAGTCGCAATTCCATTTCCTGTTGTATTTGTTACCACAGGAGCATTAACTGTATTTGGAGCTATTTCTTCAACAGCAGCCTGTGATGCCGCAACTACGACCGGATTTGTCAATTGAACTGCCTCTGTTACCTGTGTCGCGGCAGTTTGTTGTGTCGGAGGAGGTGGTGGCGGTGTTACTTCATGAGTCAGGTCTACCTGTGTAACAACGAGCGGGTCGCTTATTGGTATATCAGTTGGTATCGGAGTTACGTCTACTGCTTTGAATTTACTAATCAGCATAGAGGCAGTTCCTAACGAGGCTATAACCAATAATCCTCCGAATAAGGCTGTTATGGAGTTTTTAGCACTTTCTTGGCGCAATTGATACGCTCCGTATTCTTTGTTTTTGTTTTCGAAAACAAGATCGGTCCACTTGGTTTCATAGATGCTTAGTTTTGACATGTTTAATTGGATTTTAAGGTTAAGTAAAAATTACATCATAAGCAACGAAAATTTAATTTGGTTGTCATTAAAAACAAAAGAACTTTAGAGGGTTGATAATTCACTTTTTTAAGAAAAAATACATGGATATTTCATTCTTTACCGAAAGATAGTAAATTATCTTTTGCGTTCAATGATTTCGGCTAATAATTTTTTAGCGCGTAGTAATTTTACTTTTACGTTGCTTAAAGGCTCATCAATTTTGAGTGCAATCTCCTGATAACTCATTTCCTGAAAATAACGAAGCTGAATTACTTCCTGATAGTGGGGTTTTAATTCTTTGATGCATTGTAGTAAGCGGGACAGGTTTTGCTCTTTAATTAAAGCATCTTCGGCAGACGGAGTGGTGTCAGCGATATTGTAAGCCTGTTGGTCCTCAGCATCAGTGATTTCTATAAAAAGATTGGTTTTCTTTTTGCGTAAGAGATCGATATAAACATTTTTTGCAATTGCAATCAACCAGGTGTTGAATTGAAATTCCGGATTGTAAGAAGCAATCTTGTCAAAAGCTTTTGAGAAGGTCTCAATGGTAATATCTTCGGCAGTGGTTTCGTTTTCTGTACGTTTTAGCATAAATCCGTACACTTCATTCCAATAAAAATCTAACAAAAAAGTAAAGGCGATCTGATCGCCTTTTTTTGCTTTTTCTATTTTAGAATTTATTTCCAATGTACAGGTTTTGAAAAGATATTAGTTATAAAGATATTAATTTGCGTGAATATAAGCATGATTTCTACAACAGGAAACCAAGCTCTAAGATCTTTTTCTTTCAATTTTGATGCCGAAAATCCAATTACAATCCATGCAATAGTGTAACGTGTCGCCAGCAAAGCCAATACAGCTATCCATTGAAATTGGAAAGCCAATAAAAGGATAACTAATATAAAGAAAAATAATTGTGAGGTATAAAAAAGACCTAACTGAATTTTATCAAAAACTTTGTAATAATTTGCTGTAGCAACATGCCTTCTTTTTTGAGCAAACCATTCTCTGTAAGTTTCTTTTGGTTTTGAGTAAGTGAAACTGTCAGGTGTGTAAGCAATGGCTGTGTTGTTTTTGTTTGCGGCCTGATTGACAAACAAATCATCATCACCGGAGCGAATCTGAATGTGTTCAATAAAACCATTTACATTAAAAAACTCTTCTTTTTTATAGGCAAGATTTCGCCCGACTCCCATATACGGAGCTCCGACTTTTGCCCATGATAAATACTGCATGGCAGTAAGAACAGTTTCGAAACGAATTACTTTATTTAACAGAGAACGTTCTATTTTATCATAACCTCCGTATCCTAAAACAATAGTTCTGTTCATGGTAAATTGCGAGGTCATTGCTGTAATCCAGTCTTTAGATGCCGGATAACAATCAGCATCGGTAAAGAGTAAGTATTCTTTTTTTGACGCTTTGATTCCTAAGGTCAGCGCATATTTTTTATTGCCCCAAAAGGCTTCATTGTTTTCTACTTTTACCAAACGAACGTTTGCGTATTGTTTCTCAAATTCTTCAAAAGCTTCGAGTGTTTCATCACTTGAGGCATCATCAATTAAAACAATTTCAAAATCCGGATAGTTTTGTTCTGCTAGTAACGGAATGTATTTTTTTACATTTTCTTCTTCGTTTTTAGCACAAACAATTACGGAAACGGGAATATTCTTTGGCGTGATACTTTGTGGTTTACCAAAAGCGAATTTTCCAAAAATACCCAGATAATAAGAAAGTTGGATGACAACAACAGCAATAAAAAAGTAAAAAATGAATGTAAGCATCTGATTTTAATGTCTTTTGATTTTTGAATCTTGCGAGTGCAAATGTACTTATGAATTCCTAATTTTCAATGGTTAAAACCAATTTACTTTCGGCATTTTGACATTTCGTTTGCAACAGCAATAGCCTGAGGGTTTTCGGTTTTTTTTAATTCCGAAATTATGTTTTTGTAATTGTGATCATCCCTGTTTTGAGATAGTTTTTTTGTCGCCTGAATTTCATCAATTTCTATTTCAAAACCAAAGATTCCTCTGGCTTCACGCATTGTTTTCGCAGATAAATCTTCCAGACGAATCGGATTCTCTGAGTTGGCTTCGTATTTATCTACTAATTTTTTAAGTCCTTCGAGTGTTACAGTTTCATCCGTGATTTTAATACGGCCATAAACATGTACGGCTATATAATTCCATGTGGGTACATTTTCATGATCGTACCAGGAAGGCGAAATATAACTGTGAGGTCCTGAAAATACAGCCAAAACCTGGTCGTTTTCTGCAAAACCTTCTGCCTGTGGATTTAATTTTGAGATGTGCCCCTGTAAAACCTCTTTTCCGTCAGCGTTAATTTCGAGTTCTATCGGAATATGCGTGGCACATAATTTTCCATTGGTCTGATTGATCAGAATGCCAAAACTATTCTCTTTCAAAAAAGTTTTGATTGCTTCCGGATCTTCGTTTTTATAGAGCTGAGGTGTGTACATTTTAGTTGGTGTTATCGAGTTAAAAAAACTACCGAAGTAAATAGTTTCAGGTCAGTTTATGTATTTCGTGTAATTTACGATAATTCATTTAATACAGTTTTAGAAAAACAAGTCCTTTTTTTGCTCTCGACTATCGTTCTTAAGTTACCGTTATGCCGTCACCTTCTTTGGCTTTGTTCTCTAATATAAACGGTAAAACGTCGGTCTGACTTCCTTCTGTCATTAAAACAAATATAAGTGTTTTCTTATTGTTTATTCGTCGGTATTACTGTTTTTTATTATTTTGGACTTAAGAACGAAATGAACGAATCTCTATCGTTGTTTTTAATTTTGAATTAGAGTTTCCTCAGAATTAAATAAACTTGGACTGATGCTTATATATAAAATAAGGACTCCAATTAAAGTAAAAGCTGCTCCTTCAATTAAACATTGTATGGCAAAGTCATTAGAAAACAAGGTTCTAAAGGGATTGAAAAAATGAGAGATTACCTCTCTTCTGAAAAATTTCAATCTTAAAAGAACGTACATTACGATTGCAACCAAAATGGTGTTTAGTGCAGAAAGTTTGTTTTTCCAGTTCAGATAAGAAATGATTAAGATTCCAAATGACAAACCATAAAAGATCCATATGTAAACGTTGGGCCAGAAATTAAAACTCTCTTCTTTTGTTGGGAAAAATCGAATCCAGTGTTCTAGTTTTTGATAGTGAAAATGATTCTTTGCGAAGAAAATCTCATCGGCTACCGTATAAAATCGGAGTTGCATAATACCATTAACGAAGAAAATCATTCCTATTAATTGGATTAAAACAATTCGTATGTTAAGTTTTTTCATGTAGAAATTAAATTCTTAGACTATTTTTTAAATTACATTTACTTCAGCTTCGATATGAATACCGAATGTTTTGAAAACAGTATCCTGTACCGCTTTGGAAACTGCTAAAATTTCCTGTCCCGTTGCATTTCCGTAATTCACCAAAACCAAGGCCTGATTTTTATGTACTCCGGCATCTCCAAAACGTTTTCCTTTAAAACCCGCTTGCTCAATCAACCAGCCCGCCGGAACTTTTACCTCTGTGTCCGAAACTTCATAAAATTTCATTTCAGGGAATTTTTGATGGATCTTTTCGAAGTCCGACTTTAATAGAATCGGATTTTTAAAGAAACTTCCGCTGTTGCCCAATTCTTTAGGGTCCGGCAATTTGCTTTGTCGGATCGCAATTACAGCATTGCTCACATCCTTCAGGGTAGGTGTAGTAATGTTGTTTTTGGCTAGTTCGGTCTGAATATCTCCGTACGAAGTATTGATTTTATGATTGCGTTTGGTTAGTTTATAAATCACAGTTGTGATGATATACTGATCTTTAATTTCATTTTTGAAAACACTTTCTCTATAACCAAAATTACAATCAGCATTAGTGAAAGTTTTGATTTCTTGAGACTCAATGTTTATCGCTTCACAAGAAACAAAAGTATCTTTGATCTCCGTTCCGTAAGCGCCAATATTCTGAACGGGAGTTGTGCCAACATTTCCCGGAATCAGGGACATGTTTTCTAACCCGCCAAAATTATTTTCAATCGTCCAAAGAACAAAGTCATGCCATGTTTCGCCCGCCTGACTTTCAACCCAGACAAAATCATCATTTTCTTCAATGATTTTTTTTCCTTTTAAATCAATATGAATTACCAAAGCATCAATATCCTGAGTCAGAAGCATATTACTGCCGCCGCCCAAAATGAATTTCTTCTGGTTTTTATTTTCTTGTAAAACAGTTTTCAGTTCGGCAATAGAGTGAACGGCAACAAATTGTTTTGCTTTAGCTTCAATACCAAATGTATTGTGTTTTTTTAAAGAAAAATTGGATTGAATTTCCATAAATAAAAAAGGCTTTTTTAGAGAATTAATTCTGAGGCCAAAAGTAAGGATTATAATTTATTTGAACTGCCTTTTTATTTGTTATCGAATTCTGATTTTTTCTTTACTATTGGAGATAAAACAAGGCCAATTATAAAACCGCTCAAAAGACCTCCAATATGGGCTGCATTGTCAATACCGCCGGTTAATCCCATTAATAGATTATAAGCGATAAATATTAAAGTACTGGTCATAAAAACAGTACTAAATTCTTTTGGAAATACCTTTTTTAATAGTAAAGCAAGAAATACCCCATAAAGTCCGAAAATAGCACCGGAAGCACCCACACTAACAGTTGCGTCGAACCACCATATACTTGCTAAACTTGCAAGAAGACCAGTTAATAAATAGAGAAGTAAAAATTTGGTTTTCCCTAAAACAGGTTCTAATAAAGCGCCAATAAATAAAAGTCCAAACATGTTTGACGCTAGATGGATTATTCCACCATGAAGAAATGTAGCAGTTAGGAGTCTCCACCATTGCCCATTGATTGTAGAGGGTTTAAAGTTGGCTCCCCATTGCAGTAAATCTTTTCCTTCGAACTGCATAAAACCAAGACCTGAAATAACCATTATAAGAAAAACTATAATGTTAATGTTTACCAAGATTGGTGTTATATAATAGTCTTCTTTTGGAAGGAGAATATCAAAGGCTTCTTTTAGGCTTTTGTTTCTGGCTTTTCTTCTGTTTTTAAAATCGTAAACCGCTCCCGTTTTTAGTTTTGCAAATAGAAGGAAAATTAACGAGATGAAAAGTCCGCCGCTTAATAGGATAAAAAACCACTCTAATTTGTCGCCATTTCTTTTCTCAAAACGTTCCTTATGGGCTTTAAAAATAATTGGTTTTTTAAAATCGTATTGCGTGTTTTTGGTAACAGCATCGTCAAAATTGTCATGATCTTTAGTGTCGCCGATCGCCTCCAGATAAGTGAAATCACTAAAATCGGTATATTTAAATTCTTGGCTTACCGTTTGTGCGAATTCGTTGTGATAATATTTTTTATCATCAGAGGAAAGACTGTTGCTTATACTGTGTGTATATTTCTGTCCCAGCCAATATTCACATTCCGTTTTTGAGGTGTCTTTGGCTGTTCTGAAAATGGGTATTGTAACGTAAATCTCGATATTGAAAGTTGTATTGCCTTTTCCGCTAAGAGAGGTCGTGTTTAGAACGCCAATATTTCTTTTGTCTATGTAACATCTTTTTAAAGTATAATATTTTGTTTTTTCTAATTTCTGTATTTGGTAAATATCTTTAAGGTCGGTTACTTTTCCTGTGGCGGTTGTTAAATACTCTTGGGCTGTAATGGTAGGTATGACAATTATAAGTGCTGCTAAAAAACAAATAAAAGAAGGTGTGTCGTCTTTTTTAAAACGAAGTAATTTTACTTTCGGGTATAAAAAAAAGTAAATCGAAAGGCAGGCTAATCCGATCGGAAGCCAGAATTTTAAAATATCTTCCTTAATAGAAAATAATTCTAGTTGGATAAAAAGAAGCCAGTGTAAAAAAGTATAACCTAGTACAGAACTTATTGTAATTAGTAAAAATGGAAGGTAGATTAATTTAAATTTTTTTGTAAAATCTGTCATTTTGTGTTTCTGAATGGGCAATTTTTGTAATGGTTTTGGGGTAACAGTAAGTTTTTTTAACTGCAGTATTTGTAAAGGCGGTGAGGCTTAGTTTTAAACCTTGCGGCCTTTGCGAAAAAATCCTTGCGAGCCTTGCGGTTAAGTAACGCTACATATCTCGTAAGCCAAGTAATTCATGGTATTTATCTGCAATCATTTTCATGTTGCTGCTGTAATTCGCATTTTCCTCAACAAATTTTCTGTTCTGCAGTACAGCCTGATTTCGGGATTCCGGATTTTCAAAAGACCAAATAAGTTCTTCTGCCAGTTTTTCGATATCGTCAATTGTTATTAGCTGTCCGTTTTTTCGATGTGTGATCCAACTCTGATTTCCGGGAATGTCGGAAACTACAGGATAACAATGGCAGGCCATAGCTTCAAATAAAGAAGCAGAAACCCCTTCTGTTATTGGCATACTGATGTAGATATTCGATTGTTGTAGTAATTTAGGAAGTTCCGTATTCGGGATCCGTCCTGTAAAAACCACTTTATTTTCTATCTGTAAGGTTGAAGCTAAATCCTTCAAATAAGTCAAACGGGTACCGTCACCAACGATAGTCAGTGTGAAATCAATTCCTTTTTGTTGAACAATCGAAAAAGCTTTTAAGATGGAATCGTGTCGGTATTCCGGTTGCAAAGAACGGGTTACGATGGCTTCAATTTTGGTGGAATTTGAAGTTGAAGGAGTAAAAAGAGACAAATCAATACCTTTTGGCAGCACCAAAACTTTGCTCATGTCAACACCAATTTCCTTCATTGAAATGGTCATGACCGGTCCCCAGGCATGAATTAGATGTGCTTTTTTGAAAGCGTATTTCTGAATGATTTTTTTTAAAGGCAATAAAACAGAACCCTCAGGCCATAAATCGGTTCTTCCCTGTTGTGCAATGGCGATGGTTTTGGCGCCTGATAAAGCGGCTAAAAAACCGTAACTGGTCGTTCTTTCAGCAATAACCATATCCGGTTTTTCCTGACGAATGATTTTGCGAATGGAAAGAGGAGCAAACAGGTATTCTGCAATACGTTTGAAACGGTTCAGTTTCGTATTGTTTGGAGTTTTAAGCTCCCAGGTGCAAATCTCAAAATCACCAAACTCCTTCAGGCCTTTCATCCAGGTGATAGCGTCGGCACGATAAGATTCGCCAAGAAAAAGTATTTTTCTTTTCATTCAATGCGTTTTAGCCGCGAATTTCACGAATTTTCACGAATTAATTGGTGTTAATTCGTGGAATTCGTGGTAAAAAAAATATATAGGTTTAAAATTCATTGGTATTTTTTTGCCACAGATTAGAAAGATTAAAAGGATTTAATTCCTGTTTATGATCTAATCTGTGTGAATCTGTGGCGAAAAATTTATATAGATCTAAATCCGTTTCAAAAAATAATCTGTGCGAATCTGTGAAATCTGTGGCGAATAAAATTTAAAATTCATCCGTATCTAAAGCACGGTTGATGAATTCGTTTAAAGGTTTTAACGCAATTAGTTTTTGACTCATTTTAGCAACGAAGTCTTTTTGAGCTACTTCCTTTATGTCGTATTTTTGAGAAGCTGTAAAACTTTTCAATTTTAAGAATTCAATTGCAGGGTGGTCTTTCTCATAACCACGTGGCGGATTTTTAAGTGAATTGCTTTCGTTGATATCAAAACTGCCAAACTCTTTTTTGAAGTTTTTGTCGGATAGAATTCCTTCTAAATCATCGTGAAAAAAGGCAATCTCTTTTCTGACTTTTTTCAAATCATTCGATTCAGGGGAATAAAATCCTCCGGCAATAAAACTGGCACCTTTTTCAATATGCACATAATACCCGGCACGGTTTAAGCCTTTGGTTCCGCCCGATATCCAAACACCCAAATGGGCTTTGTAAGGAGATTTGTCTTTAGAAAACCGAATGTCACGATTGATCCTGAAAGTACAATTTTTGACTTCAAGTAACTCTAATGAAGGGTCAAGCGGTTTCATTACATCCAGAAAATCACTTACCAATTGGTGGTAATCTTTTTTGAAAACTTCGTATCTTTTTTTGTTGTCCTGAAACCAATCTCTGTTGTTGTTGGCTTTTAGATCGTCTAAAAATTGCAATGATTCTTTCGTTAGCATAGTCGGGAGTTTATTGCAGTTGTTTTTTTAAGTCCTGTTCGCTGATGAAACCTACGTTTCTCCATTTGACTTCTTTTTTCTCGTATAAAAACATAGTCGGAAGTTGGTCTATTTTCATCTCCGTAGTCAATGTTTTGTTTTTGTCCACATCAATTCGAACAATGGTTACCTGATCTCCCATTTCCTTTTGCATTTTCAATAAGTACGGTTCCATTTGTTTGCAGGGGCCACACCATTCAGCATAAAAGTCTACTAAAACTTTTTTATCTGTATTCAGTAATTTATTAAAATCATCCTGAGTCATTCCGATTTGGGCGGTTGATGGTTTAGATGATCCTTCTGCGTTCCAGCTCATGATTCCGCCTTCTAATTCGTAGACGGTTGTAAAACCTAATTCGTTTAGTTTTGCAGCCGCTTTTTTACTTCTTCCGCCACTTAAACAATAAACAAAAACAGGTTTTGATTTGTCGTAAGTTGCCGCTTTTGTAGCGAAATCTTCGTCATTCCAGTTAACATTTATAGCATTGTCTATGTGTTCAGATGCAAATTCATCAGGGGTTCTAACGTCTAAGATTTGAGGGTTTTCGGTAGTTTTTATTTTTTCTGCAAATACTTTCGGGCTGATTTCCTCAAAAGAGTTTGTTTGTTTTTGGTTGCAAGATGTAATGGTAAATACGGTTAGTAGCAGTAATGTTGAAAAGAATTTCATGGGACTTGATTTTTAAAATAGTACCGCTAAAGTAATGATTTTTCATTTTTGTATTCTGAATGAAATCATAAATTAAAGATCTTGTAACTCTGATGTGTCGATTTTACGATTGTTTCAGTACGTTCCGGATGCGTATCAGAAATGAAAAGTTGACCAAATGTTTCACTGTTGACCATCTCGATGATTTTTGCAACACGACTTTCGTCTAGTTTGTCAAAAATATCATCAAAAAGCAAAAGCGGTTTTACACCACTCTGTTTTTTCAGAAATTCAAACTGAGCCAATTTTAAAGCAATCAAAAAGGACTTTTGCTGCCCCTGTGAGCCAAATTTTTTGATCGGATAGGAATCAATTTCAAATGACAAATCATCTTTATGCACACCGGCACTTGTATAATGTAAAGCACGATCCTTATTGATGGTTTCCTGTAGAAGAGTCAGTAGGTCTTTTTCAAACAAATGACTTTCATAAACCAGTTGTACCGTTTCTTCAGAGCCGGTTATCGATTGATGGTGTTTGTTGAATATAGGGATGAATTGTTCCAGGAAGTCTTTTCGTTTTTCAAAAATAGATTTTCCAAAAACATTTAATTGCTCATTATATATAGATAAGGTATCGTTGTCAAAAACGTGATTGAGTGCAAAATACTTTAATAGCGCATTTCGCTGTACAATTATTTTTTGATATTGTATGAGTTGCTGCAGGTAAGTGCTGTCTAATTGCGAGATCACACTGTCCATAAATTTACGACGTGTTTCGCTACCTTCCACAATTAAATCGCGATCGGCAGGCGAAATGATTACCAAAGGAATAAATCCGATGTGGTCGGAGAATTTATCGTAAGCCTTGCCGTTTCTTTTTAAGATTTTTTTCTGCCCTTTTTTTAAGCTACAAACAATTTGTTCCGTTCTATCGTTTTTCTCTAATTCCGCATCAATTACAAAAAACTCTTCACCATGTTTGATGTTTTGCACGGCCAAGGGATTGAAATAACTTTTTCCATACGCCAAATGATAAATAGCGTCAAGTACATTCGTTTTTCCAATTCCGTTTTTTCCAACAAAACAATTAATCTTAGTGTCGAAATCAAAACTGACTTCGGAGAAATTTTTATAATTGAATAAAGAGATTTTGTTTAAATGCATTTTTAAGCTCTAAGGATAAAATTGGTTCTTTTATTGCGGTACTTTTTCTTTCAGATTCGTTTTTTCGTCCATCGATTTAGAAGTTTTAAAAGAATTACTGTGCTAAAACTTCTTTTTGGTCTTTTTAAATCAGTGATAATTGGTGAAATCTGTAGCAAAAACAATAGTTTCAGCTGAGATAAGCCAGGTTTGGAAACCATAAAATTTGAGGGTGCAAATTATCGAAAAATATCGATATAAAAGACTTTTAGTGCTTTTGAGGATGAATTATTTTGTTGCTGAAGTGGAAGGACTTAGGAGAATTGAAATTATTTTTTCTAAAATAGTGATAAAATTGATTTTTTTTACGTCGGTTTCAATAAAAATTTTATTTTTGCCGTTCACTAAATTAATTTTAAATGGCTACTTACAATAAAAGAGGATATAAAGCACCAAAAGAAAAGGAAGTTAAAGAAGTAAATGAGGAACAACAAGTAATCATTGACGAGAAAGACAGCACAACAGCTGGTGTTTTTTCTAAGTTAGATGAGACTGCTTCTAAAACTGAGGATTGGGTTGCTAAAAATCAAAAAATCATTATTGGTTTAGTTGCCGGTATTGCGGTTGCGACAATTGGATATTTGGCTTACCAAAAATTTATTGAAGCACCTAAGCAAGATGAGGCTGCAAACGAAATGTTTGTTGCTCAACAAAATTTTCAAAAAGCAACAGACGGTGTAGCTAGTGATTCTTTATACAAATTGGCATTAAACGGTTCTGAAGGGAAATTCGGATTTGTGAAAATTGCTGACGAATATTCTGGAACTGATGCCGGAAACTTAGCGAACTACTATGCAGGTATGGCTTATTTGAATACAGGTAAATTTGACGATGCTATTAAATATTTAGGGGACTTTAAATCAGAAGATTTGATTTTAAGTGCTTTGGCTAAAGGAGCAATCGGAGATGCTTACTCTCAAAAAAATCAACAAAAAGAAGCTTTAAGCTATTATGTAAAAGCGGCTGAATCTAATAAAAACGATTTTACAACACCTCGTTTCTTGCTAAAAGCCGGTAAAACTGCTTTGGCTTTAGGTCAAAAAGAAGATGCTTTAAAGTATTTTACAGACATCAAAGAAAACTTCGATGCAACTCCGGAAGCTGCTTCTGTTGATGTATTGATTGGATTAGCGCAATAAAAATATTAGAATGTAGATTTTAGATTGTAGATTTGTATTTCAGAATCTGAAATCTAAAGTAAAATCTAAAATCTTAAATATAAAGATGGCTACCGAAAATAAAAATTTATCAGAATACGATAAAAACACAATCCCAAATGCGAAAGACTTTCGATTTGGGATTGTTGTTTCTGAGTGGAATGAAACGATAACAGAAGGACTTTACAATGGTGCATTTGATGCCTTGGTTGATTGTGATGTTCCGGCTCGACAAATTATCCGTTGGAATGTTCCGGGAAGTTTTGAGCTGATTTATGGCGCAAAAAAAATGCTTCAAACCCAAAATGTTGATGCCGTTATCGTAATTGGATGCGTAATCCAGGGAGAGACGAAACATTTTGATTTTGTGTGTGAAGGCGTAACACAAGGAATTAAAGATCTGAATGTTCAAACAGATATTCCGGTTATTTTTTGTGTTTTGACTGATAACACCATGCAACAATCTATTGACAGAAGTGGCGGAATTCACGGAAACAAAGGAACAGAAGCGGCAATTGCAGCTATCAAAATGGCCTATATCCGTCAACAAGCCTCTATGTCGCATCCGTTCAATCAGCCTTTGTTGTCTTCAGGTGCACTTCAAATTGAAGAAACACAAAAAAAGATAGAGAAAAAATAAAACACAATCGTTTTAAAAATACTAAAACCTATACTGTGTAAAAATAGTATAGGTTTTTTGTTTTTTTTATGAGTTTAGATGCTCTGAATCACCATCAAAATTCATTAAATTTGTACACCTTGGTTTTTAAAACCAGATAAAATTAACAATATCAATCTGAGATTTTGCAGTTGGCTGAAATCGAGGACAGAACCTTAAACCCAAATTTCTTAATGTCGAGTATTATTCAATTACTTCCTGATCACGTTGCTAATCAAATTGCTGCTGGAGAGGTGGTTCAAAGACCCGCTTCTGTTGTAAAAGAGCTATTAGAAAATGCTGTTGATGCAAAAGCAACCGACATTAAGCTAATTATTAAAGAGGCCGGAAAGGCGCTGGTTCAGGTTATTGATAATGGTATGGGAATGAGTGTGACCGATGCACGTTTGTGTTTTGAACGTCATGCAACTTCTAAAATCCGTCAGGCCGAAGATTTATTTTCGCTGCATACCAAAGGTTTTCGTGGAGAGGCATTGGCTTCTATAGCCGCAATTGCGCACATGGAAATGAAAACCAAGCAAGATCAGGAAGAACTGGGGACGCATATTGTTATTGAAGGCAGTAAGTTTGTTTCTCAGGAAGTGGCCGTTTTGCCAAAAGGAACTTCATTTGCTGTTAAAAATTTATTTTTTAATATTCCTGCCCGACGTAATTTCTTAAAATCAGATACGGTTGAATTTCGCCATGTTATGGATGAGTTTCAGCGAGTAGCCTTAGCACATCCTAATATTCATTTTACTTTTTATCATAACGGCAGCGAATTGTATAATTTGCCGGCTGCGGGATATCGTCAGCGAATTGTAGGCATGATGTCCGGTAAAACCAATGAAAAATTAGTTCCGGTAAACGAAGATACAGAGATTATAAATGTTCAGGGATTTGTTTGTAAACCTGAATTTGCTAAGAAAAACAGGGGAGAGCAGTTCTTTTTTGTAAACGATCGTTTTATAAAAAGTGGTTATTTGCACCACGCGGTAATGGCGGCTTATGACGGACTTTTGAAAGACGGCTCGCAACCCAGTTATTTCTTGTACCTGCAAGTTCCACCAAATACAATCGATATCAACATTCATCCGACCAAAACAGAAATCAAGTTTGACGATGAACAAGCGTTGTATGCTATTTTAAGAGCGTCAATCAAACACAGTTTAGGGCAATTTAATGTGGCTCCTGTGCTTGATTTTGATCGGGATTCTAATTTAGATACGCCTTATCATTATAAAGATTTGGAAGGCGAAACGCCAACCATTCAGGTAGATGGCACTTTTAATCCGTTTACAGACGACAAAACCAATCAGCATTACTCTAAATCCAGTTCAGGATCTGGTTCTTCCGGTAGTTCAGGTTCAGGATCGGGTTCGTACTCCTCTGATTCAAGTTCTTATTCCGGATATTCTAAAAGAGTAGAGCCTACCGCAAGTTGGGAAAGTTTGTACGTTGGTTTAGAGACGGAAAGTATAGAAAGCTCTCCTTTTACTTTCGAAAATGAGGAAGTTACTTCGTCTTTGTTTAATGACGAAGATGTAGAGCAAGCCATTCAGAAGACTTATCAAATTCATAAAAAGTATATCGTTTCTCCTATAAAATCAGGAATGGTTATTGTCGATCAGCAACGCGCACATCAGCGTATTTTGTACGAGCAATTTTTGTTGAATATGACGGTAAATCAAGCTTCCAGTCAGCAATTGTTGTTTCCGTTGGACTTGTTTTATTCGTCAGCAGAAATGGAATTGATAGAAGAATTGAAACCTTCCTTAGAAACGACCGGTTTTGTTTTTGACGCAGCAAAGGCGGATCATATTGTGATTTCCGGTATTCCCGTGAACATTACAGAAAGTGAAGTTTCGCTTGTAATCGAACAATTGTTAAGTGATTTGCAAGACGGAATTCCGGCAAGTAGTTACAGTCAGAATGATACTATTGCCAAATCAATGGCTAAAAGTTTAGCGGTTAAAACCGGGTCTTATTTAACCGAGAAAGAACAGGATAATCTGGTTAACGGATTGTTTGCTTGTAAAGACCCCAATATTTCACCTTTTCAGAAACCTACCTTCATCACCATGCGTGTTGAGGATATAGATAAAAAGTTTGCCTTATGATGAAAATAACTCCTGTAGCAAAGCAATTATTGATAATTAATATTATCTTTTTTATAGGCTCGCAATTAGTGCCTGTATCTTATGATTATTTTAATCTTTTTTTTCCTGAAAATCCTGGATTTAGAGCCTGGCAGCCAATTACTCATATGTTTATGCATGGAGGATTTGTTCATATTGCATTTAATATGTTTGCATTATATTCGTTTGGTTCTACACTGGAGCATTTTTGGGGAGGAAAGAAATTCTTGTTTTTCTATATTTCATGTGGGCTAGGAGCAGCATTGATTAATTTTGCAGTGAATTACTATTTCTATCAGGATGCGTTGAATGTTTTAGTTAACAATGGGTTTAGTAAGGTGCAGATTTTGGATTTGTTGAATAGTGGTAAAATAGATACAAGATGGCAGGAGGTATTAAGTGTTTCTGAATATAAACATTTTATGGAATCTTATTTTGGGAATGTATTAGGTGCGTCGGGTGCTGTATATGGATTACTTGTTGCTTTTGCTTTTATGTTTCCTAATGCAGAATTGGGGATTATGTTTATACCAATACCTATAAAAGCGAAGTATTTTGTTCCTATTTATATGCTTTTGTTTGATGGTTTTTTTGGTATTTTCGGAAGTTCATTTTTAGGGGTTGATTCAGGTATTGCGCATTATGCTCATATTGGAGGAGCTTTATTTGGTTTCTTAATTATGTGGTACTGGAAAAAGAATCAATTTAATAAGAATCGTTGGAATTAATTTTTAATTTTAATATCAAAAAAATAGAAACTTAAAAAGGCTTTTATGAATATTCTGGATGATTTAAAATTACAGTATAAATTAGGAGGCATCGCCATGCGTGTTATTTATTGGAACATTGCTTGTTTTATGATCTCCTTGGTGTTCTTTTATCAATTTTCAGTCGGACAATTTGCCTTTCCGGGTTGGCTGGCTTTATCATCAGACCCTCAGGTTTTTTTATTTAAGCCCTGGACCTTTTTAACGTATGCCTTTTTTCATGATGGATTTTTCCATTTGCTGTTTAATATGATGGTGCTTAACTTTGCCAGTAATTTGTTTTTGACCTTTTTTACGCAAAAGCAATACTTGGGATTGTATCTTTTAAGTGCTGTTTTTGCCGGAGTTGTTTTTGCCTTAAGTTATTATTTCTTAAATAGTGCCGCATCTATTGTCGGGGCTTCGGCAGCAATTATGGCGATTTTAGTGGCTACAACGACCTATCAGCCTTTAATGAATATCCGTTTGTTATTGATTGGAAATGTGAAACTTTGGCACATTACGGCAGTCATTTTAATTCTGGATTTAATGCAATTCCGCCTTGGGAATATGGGTGGACATATTTCGCACTTAGCAGGTGCTGTTTTTGGTTTTATTTTTATTAAATTGCTTCAAAATGGTACTGACTTGAGTATCGTGGTTTCCAAAACAATAGATTTTTTCTCTAATTTGTTCCGAAAATCGCCTACAACCCCTTTCAAGACGGTGCATAAGAATTATAAAAAACCTACAGAAAAACCGATTTCGAAAATTGTTACGAAAGACAAAACGCAACAACAAATTGACGAAATTTTGGATAAAATCAGCCAATCCGGCTATGATTGTCTGACCAAAGAAGAAAAAGAATTTTTATTTAAAGCAGGAAAATAATCCTTGTAATAAAGAAAGCATGCAAAACCTGTCGTGGTTTAATAAATTGATGTTCTTTTTGAATATAGTACTTACTGTAGTGACATTCAGCATCTATATTTTACCTTTTTTGGCGCCCAAGAGTTTTCCGCTTTTATCGGTTTTAACGCTCTTTATGCCGGCCTTTTTTGTGTTGAATGGGTTCTTCTTTGTCTACTGGGCAATTCAGTTTAAGAAACGTCTTATTTTATCCGGTTTGGTATTGCTGACGGGAATTACCTTTATCAGTAAATTCTATAAATTCTCTGCCAAAGACTATGTGAAGACAGAAAAGGATTTCTCTGTAATGAGTTACAATGTTCGTCTGTTTAATGTTTTTAAGTGGCTGGATCGTGATGATGTTCCTTCGAATATTAAAGCTTTTATTGATGAGAAAGATCCTGATATTCTCTGCATTCAGGAGTATTCAAATTCGGCTCACATTGACTTAAAGGTCTATCCGCACCGTTATATTTTTATTGACGGCAATCAGATCAAAACAGGGCAGGCTATATTTTCTAAATTTCCAATTCTGTATCAGGGGAATATTATATTTCCTAAATCGGACAATAATGTAATCTATGCCGATATAAAACGTGGTAAAGATGTGATTCGTGTCTACAATATGCACTTGCAGTCGATTAAGATTTCACCCGATGTTAGTGATATTTCAAATAATATCGATAACGTAAACCAGGAGAAGTCTCAGTTGATTTATACCCGAATCAGCAAAGGATTCAGACAGCAACAAGAGCAGGCTGAGATTTTTAAGGAAAATATTAAACAATGTAAAAACCCGATTATTATTTGTGGCGACATGAATAACAGTCCTTTTTCGTATGTGTACAGAAGTATAAGAGGAAAATTAAAAGATACTTTTGAGGAAGCAGGTGAAGGGTTTGGTGCTACCTATAAATTCCGCTATTATCCGGCGCGAATCGATTATATTTTTACAGACAGTAAAATAAAAGTAAAACAATTCGAAAGCTTCTCTGATTTCGAAAACTCCGATCATTATCCTATTATGACGAGGCTTTCAATGGAGTAAGACTACTGTATCTTCTGAGTCTTCAAATAATCCACAGCAAATTTCCCTTCATTAAAAAGCAAATCCAATACACTTAGGTTGTTGATGAAACCATGTTTGTCGTCAAACACCTGAGGGTATTTTTCGAAGGTATTAGCGTCTTTTTTTCCGTTTGCCAAGTATCTGAAGTCGGTTATGTTTTCTGCTTCATGAAAGTACTCTGTCGTTTTGCCGAATTCAATTTTCATTCGAAGACATTTGGTAACAATCTCGAATACTTCAAGGTTTAAATCCATCAAAAAAGTATGTTTTTTTTCAAAAACAGGAAGAATGTCGTTTTCAAAAAACTCAAAAAAGGGAGAGCTTCTGTACGCTGCTTCCAGAGATTTAAAATGTTGTTTTTGCCAGTCAAATTCATTTTCAATCAAAACCTCTTTGGTTTTTTGATGTGCTGCTTTTGAATGTTTAACAGGGATGTTTAGTAACTGTATCCCGTTTGGACTGTAGATATAAGTACGGTTACGGTTGGTTTGCTTCTGGAAATTATCTTCCATCTCAAAAGTAATATTTTCAGATTGAGCCATAACTGCAAAGTGGCTGATGGACGGAAAATAGGTAGGAAGTAATAAGGAATTCATTGTTTTGTGTTTTTGTTTAAAAGTTTCAGGTTTCAAGTTTCAGGTTTCATGTTCTTAAACAAAACCTGAAACTTGAAACCTGAAACTAAAAAAACTTCTATTTATGCTTTGTTTTCTTTTCTTTTTCTCCAGAAAAAATCTCCAACAAAATAAGCTGCCAGTAGAATTAAGAAGTATTTAAAGTAAGATTGTGGTTGTCCTTCGCCATCTACGGTTGTGAAAACGCGGTCCCAACGAACTTTATTAATCCCTTTTCCGTTGGTATCCCAGCTCATCCAGATGAAAACGGGTTTGCCTACAATGTGATTTTCAGGAACGTAACCCCAATAACGACTATCTTCAGAGTTGTGACGGTTGTCTCCCATCATCCAATAATAGTTTTGTTTGAAGGTATAAGTCGTAGCCGGTTTTCCATTAATTAAGAACTGGGAACCTTTTATTTCTAAGGTGTTTCCTTCGTAATTAGTGATGATTTCTTTGTAAAAAGGCAACGATACATTGTTTAAAGCAACTGTTTTTCCTGCTTCCGGAATATAGATTGGACCAAAATTGTCCTGACTCCATTTGTCGATATGGGGAAAAATAGCATTGTCGTTTCCTCTGTCGATTTCTCTTTTTACTGCGGTAACTCCAGGTGTATTTTTTATTCTTTCAGCGCTGGCTTCAGTCAAAGCGGCAAAATAAAGCGTATCTCTTTTCTCGCTTTTAAAACCGGCACGGTCTGTAATATCTAATTCTCTTAACAGTGATTCAAAGTCTATTGACGTTTTTCCATCCAACGCAACAGCGTAAGAATATTGAGGTTTAGCTCTTTCCGGTAAAACTAATTTTTTTCCGTTGATGAAAACCAAGCCGTCTTTTATTGACAAACTGTCTCCCGGAATACCAACACATCTTTTTACGTAATTCGATTTTTTGTCGATTGGTTTGATGACTCCTGGTCTTCCTTTTGGTTCGTAGAAATAATGCACGGTATCAGCTGGCCAGTTAAAAACGACAATATCACATCGTTTGATTTTTTCTAAAGCCGGTAATCTGAAATAAGGTAATTGTGGCCATTTCAGATATGATTTTTGCTTGGTTAAAGGGATAGAATCGTGAACCATTGGTAAAGCTACCGTTGTCATTGGGACTCTTGGGCCATAATTTACTTTACTTACAAATAGAAAGTCACCAATTAATAATGATTTTTCTAACGAAGAAGTTGGAATCGTGTAAGGTTGTACAATATAAGTATGTACTAATGTTGCTACTATGATCGCAAAAAGCAAAGAGCTTACTGTGTCAGCTGCTTTATTTTCGGGAGTTAATTTTCTGTCTTTTGTGTATACTAACTTCTGAGTATGGCTTACATAATAGATATAGAATCCTAAAGTAAATATGCCCAAAACCGTATCTAAAGTGGTTTTTTTACCAAATGTTCTTAAGGTTTCTACCCAAACAACCGGAAACATAATCAGGTTGATAATAGGAATAAAAAGCAATAAAGTCCACCAGGTTGGTCGGCCAATTATTTTCATTAAAACAATAGCATTGTATACCGGAATTGCAGCTTCCCAACTTTTTCTTCCGGCTGCCTGATACATTTTCCATGTTCCTAAAAAATGAATAACTTGTACGGCCAGGAAAAAAATAAACCAAAGATATAGTGTCATAATATTTTGTTTTAAGTTTAAGGTTTGAAAAAAATTAGGCCTTAAACGGTAAGTAGTTTATTTTAAATTTAATACGTCTTTCATACTGTAAATACCTTTTTTACCGGCTAGCCATTCCGCAGCTATAACGGCTCCAAGGGCAAAACCTTCACGGTTGTGGGCAGTATGTTTTAATTCGATGCTGTCAATAACTGAGTCATAAGTTACGGTGTGTGTGCCCGGAACCTCTCCAATTCTTTTTGCTTCAATAAAAATTTCATTTGCTTTTGCTTCCTCCATAGTCCAATTGGTATAGGTGCTGTTTTCAATAACCCCTTTGGCTAATGAAATGGCAGTTCCGCTTGGAGCATCCAGTTTATGAGTATGGTGAATTTCTTCCATCGTAACTTTATAAGAATCAAATTGAGCCATTATTTTGGCTAAGTATTCATTCAGTTCGAAAAAGACATTTACGCCTAAACTAAAGTTAGAACTGGAGATAAAACCACCTTGTTTTTCGTTGCAAAGGGCTTCCATTTTATCGTAATGTTCTAACCATCCTGTTGTTCCTGATACTACCGGAACATTGGAGTGAAAACAATTTGTAATATTGTCAACGGCGGCAGCGGGAACGCTAAAATCGATCGCAACATCTGCTGTTGAAAGTCCGTCATAGGTATTGTTTTCATCTTTCTTTAAAACAATCTCATGACCTCTTTCTAAAGCAATTCGTTCGATTACTTTACCCATTTTTCCGTATCCTAAAAGAGCAATTTTCATTTGTGTATTTTTTGAATTTTAAATAGAGGTGAAGTCTATTAAAAGGTGTAATTAAAAGTTAGTCCTACATTTGGTCTGAACGTTACATCGTTGGGATAAATTTCGGGACGCATCGATAGTCTTTCATTCACATTAAATTGAATCAGAGCCGCATCGACATTAGCATCGATGATGTTCAAAACATAAAAACCTACAATAAATAAGGCAGATAAGTCTCTGTTACGCTGATAGAATTTCTGTCCGGCGATAAGCCTGCTGTCATCCAGGTATCTATAGTCGTCATCGGTTTTACCTTCCAGACGACTTTTGTAAGCATCACGGTAATCGTGGTATTTTTTATTGTTGTCTATATAGAAATATAAACTGGTACCAATTGCTCCGTAAACCAATGGTATTTTCCAGTATTTTTTATTGTAAGCCTGACCCAGACCCGGTACGATTGCAGAATAGAATGCTGCTTTTGCAGGGGTTAGCGGATCAATTTCTTGTAACTTGGTTGTGTCTTTAACGACCAAAACCGTGTCTTCTTTTGCCTGAGCAAAAAGAGATACGGTTCCTGTGAGAAAGAACAATAATCCTATGGGGACAATTTTATTCACTATCCGTTTATTAATTTTATAATTCTGTTAAAGTCGGCCTCGGAACTAAAAGGAATTGTGATTTTTCCTTTTCCGTTATTGGCAACTTTTATGTCAACTTTCGCGCCAAAATAATCATTGAAAGTGCTTTTTTTAGTTTCTTCGACTTCAAAAGAAGATTCCGGTTTCGGTTTTCCTTCTGCCTGTGGCTTTAAACTTTCGTGGTAGTTTTTTACCAAACTCTCTGTTTCGCGAACAGATAAATTTTGACTTACTATTTTTTGATAAATATCGGTCTGAATGTCTAAATCTTCAATGTTAATGATTGCTCTACCGTGTCCCATACTGATAAAACCATCACGAATACCGGTCTGGATAATCGGATCTAATTTTAAAAGACGTAAATAGTTGGCAATTGTAGAACGTTTTTTTCCCACACGTTCGCTCATTTGTTCTTGAGTCAATTGAATTTCATCAATTAAACGCTGGTAAGAAAGAGCGATCTCAATAGGATCTAAGTCATGACGTTGAATGTTTTCAACCAAAGCCATAACCAATGATTCGTTGTCATTCGCAATACGAATATAAGCAGGAACCGTATTTAAACCCACTAAAGTCGAAGCGCGCAAACGACGCTCTCCGGAAATTAACTGGTATTTATTGAAATCTAATTTTCGAACAGTAATAGGTTGAATTACGCCTAGTTCTTTAATAGAAGTGGCTAATTCGCGTAATGATTCTTCGTTAAAATTACTTCTTGGTTGAAATGGATTTATTTCGATAGCACTTATTTCAAGCTCTATTATATTTCCAACAACTTTGTCAGCATTTTTGTCTTCTACTGAGGTAATGTCGTTTTCCGGATCTTTTAATAAGGCTGATAATCCTCTTCCTAAGGCTTGTTTTTTAATTGCTTTTGTCATAAAAACTATTTACTGTTTTTCTTTATAATTTCTTGAGCCAGATTGATGTAATTAACTGCTCCTTTACTGGTAGCGTCATAATTAATGATGCTTTCTCCAAAACTTGGTGCTTCACTTAATTTTACATTACGCTGAATAACGGTATCAAAAACCATATCGTTAAAGTGTTTTTGCACCTCTTCTACAACCTGATTGGATAAACGCAATCTCGAGTCGTACATGGTTAATAATAATCCTTCAATGTCAAGATCCGGGTTGTGTATTTTTTGAATACTTTTTATAGTGTTCAGTAATTTTCCTAATCCTTCAAGTGCGAAATACTCACATTGAATCGGAATAACTACAGAATCAGCCGCTGTTAATGCATTTAAGGTTAGTAAACCTAATGAAGGTGCACAGTCGATAATGATATAATCGTATTCGTCTTTAACACTTTCTAATGCTTTTTTAAGCATATATTCTCTGTTTTCTTTATCAACCAATTCGATTTCGATGGCAACAAGGTCAATATGAGCAGGTATCACATCAACATTTGGAGCGGTACATTGAACTATAGTTTCTTTTGGGGTGTGACTATGTTCAAGTATTTGATAAGTACCAATTTCTACAGATTCTACATCAATCCCAAGGCCAGATGTAGCATTTGCCTGAGGATCAGCATCTATCAGTAACACTTTTTTTTCTAAAACACCTAATGAGGCTGCAAGATTTACAGATGTAGTAGTCTTTCCAACGCCTCCTTTTTGATTAGCAATCGCAATGATTTTGCCCATTTATTTTCTGAATTTTGAACCGTAAAAATACAATTATTTATGGTTTTTGAAAATCTATTTTGTTAACATTTAAGAAACTTCGATTAAGCGTTGTTTTGTGCGTGTTTGATTTGGTTTTTTTTTTTATTTTTAAAGGAAAAAAGCTGTAAAATTTAATTTTTTCAAATTCTTTAAAAAAAAGTTGAACAGGGTGTAAATGGGATTTGATTTTCATTACCAGTAGTTTATAAGATCGTTTTTAGTTTTTGCAGACAGGACTGTAAAATAAATTGCTCTTATTTTTAAAATTCTTTTGGATAAGCCGAAAATAGTTCTATCTTTGCAGCCGCTTACGGGGTGTAGCGTAGCCCGGTTATCGCGCCTGCTTTGGGAGCAGGAGGCCGCAGGTTCGAATCCTGCCACCCCGACAAAAAAGCCGAACAGAAATGTTCGGCTTTTTTTTGTTCTATGCAAATTATAGTATTTTCTATTTATCCTTTTTTGTTTTGATCCTGATCTCCATCCTGAGGTACTGTGTTTTCTGAATTACTGGTGAACACATTAATACCAATAGAGATACCATAAAACAATTTTTTATTGTAAACCCATGCTGCGGCTTCCGGTGTTCCATCGCGATTAATCCAATCAAAACCAGCGCCCAATCCAAAGGAGAAGTTTTTGTATGAAATCATAGCATTAATATTAGG
This sequence comes from Flavobacterium sp. FlaQc-49, assembly GCF_044005985.1. Classification (NCBI taxonomy): domain Bacteria; kingdom Pseudomonadati; phylum Bacteroidota; class Flavobacteriia; order Flavobacteriales; family Flavobacteriaceae; genus Flavobacterium; species Flavobacterium sp. FlaQc-49. The sequence goes on from NZ_JBIPCS010000004.1 coordinate 268,723, forward strand.
TGTAATGGCAGGTTTTTCTATTGGAGTAGTGATTTCAAGATTTCGAACAGAATTTTTATCAATCGATATGCGGGTTATGGCTACACCGCCAAGTCCTGTGATCGCCCAGTTTTCTGTAAGGTCATACCGCAGTCCTGCAGCAAGTCCAAGGCTAAGGTCAGTGGACCATTTACTCGGGATGTCGTGTGTGCGAGGTCGAATTCTAGCCAGATAGCTAATAGTCCCATATGCAAAATGATATTTTGATTGTGGAACATATACCGCTGCAAATTTTTCAAGATCTGAAACTGGTACTTTAAAATAGGCATCCGGAAGATCATCTAATTTTTCTTTGTTTAAGGTTTTGGCTGCTTTTTCGGTAAGTTTGTACTCTTCTGCAGTGGTAGCTTTTGCAGGTGTAAGTTGCTCTTCTTTTATGCTTTTTCGGGATTCTTTTTCATCTGTAGTTTCTGTAACATTATAGGTCAGATAAGAATTTGCTCTTTTTGTGTTATTATAGTATAAAAACTTTATTATAAAATGGGTGATAACATTTCTGGAGTTTTTAATTTCATTGTAAACTTGAAATCTTGCCCCTATAGGTGCTCGAAGTGGGATATTTTCATCGTCAGTAATTTCGGTTCCGGCACCATCTACTTTTACTATTTTGGGAGCATCAGTAAAAATATAAGTTGTTTTCATATAACCAGGACTATCAGAGGTAAATCGTTTTACCTGAGTGTAGCCATTTAAAAAGAATAATAAAAAAATAGAAAGAAAAAGTAGTTTTGTTTTCATAGTACTTATTTTAAGTTGTTATCGATAAAAATACACAAAAGCGAAATGTACTCCTGCGAGCGATTCTAAAAACAGGTATAAATACTTGGTTATAAAGTATAGAAAAGTTAAAATGTTTAACACTCTTACAGCTTGCTATGTATGGGTTTGATTAGTATTTGATACTTTTATTCTTAAGTAATAAAGAAAAGACTACAGCAGTGTTGTCAGAATGTTTTTCTGTAGCCGTAGAACAGACTTTTTATTTTGGTTCTATTTGTAATGCTCTATTTCAGAATAACAAAAACTGATTATGTGGATTCCCATATCCCACAATAAAAACTTACTTTTGCACCATCAATTATTAATACAATCATAATTATGTCAAATCTTATTGAAAAAATTAAATGCCTTATTATAGGTTCTGGTCCTGCAGGTTATACCGCTGCTATTTACGCTGCCAGAGCTAACATGAATCCAGTTTTATATCAGGGAATGCAGCCGGGAGGCCAGTTGACTACAACAAATGAAGTAGAGAATTTTCCAGGTTATGTTGACGGTGTTACCGGTCCTGAAATGATGATTCAATTACAAGAACAAGCAAAACGTTTTGGTGCTGATATTCGCGATGGTTGGGCAACTAAAGTTGATTTTTCAGGAGACATTCATAAAGTTTGGATAAACGATACCATCGAATTACACTGTGAGACGGTCATTATTTCTACTGGTGCTTCGGCTAAATATTTAGGTTTACCATCAGAGCAGCATTACTTGCAAATGGGTGGTGGTGTTTCTGCTTGCGCGGTTTGTGACGGATTTTTCTACCGCAATCAGGAAGTAGTTATTGTTGGAGCAGGAGATTCTGCTTGTGAAGAAGCACACTATTTGTCTAAACTTTGTAAAAAAGTAACCATGTTGGTGAGAAGCGAAAAATTCAGAGCTTCAAAAATCATGGAAGATCGTGTTCGTAAAACAGAGAATATTGAGATTTTAATGAATCACGATACGGTTGAAGTTATTGGAGACGAACAGGTAGTTTCTGCTATTAGAGCTAAAAACAAAACAACAGGAGAGATTTTTGATATTCCTGCAACAGGATTTTTCGTTGCAATTGGTCATAAACCAAACACCGATATTTTTAAAGACTATCTTACTTTAGACGAAACCGGATATATTATTAATACTCCGGGTACTTCTAATACCAATATAGCCGGTGTTTTTGTAGCCGGTGATGCTGCAGATCACGTGTACCGTCAAGCAATTACGGCCGCAGGTACGGGATGTATGGCTGCTTTAGATGCTGAAAGATATTTGGCTGGGAAAGAATAATTTTAGTTTGCAGTCTCAGTTTACAGTCTCAGTTTACAGTCTGAGTTTAAAGTCTCAGAGGTCTGTTTACAATAAAGGAAAAAACCGTTTCATATTTTTGAAACGGTTTTTTTGTTTTTACTTAAATAATTCAAGTTGTGAGTTAACTATTTTTTTAATCTGTTACTATTTGAATAGCTCCCTGCTTTAGCTGGGGGTAAATAATTAAGAGGCGCACAGTTGGCTTTAGCCGAAAGAAGCACGATATATTTTGGCTGTAGCAATATTCCTCCAGCTAAAGCACAATGTCATTAATTAAAGGATTATCAAAAAAAGTCTCACGCAGATTTTAGCGGATTAAAATAAAAAAATCCCCAGAATCCGCAGAATCTGCGTGAAAAAAGCTCCTAACTTAATGATGTAGAGCTAAAACAGGAGGCTGTTCAAAATGATCCTTTTATAAATCTTTTAATTTACAGTATAACAATTCAGAAAATGAGATACAACTTGCTTCGTTTTAGGGATAAGAAAACTAGGAACTTGAATTAAATAGTAGCAGTCCCGAAAAGAGTAAACCGTAACTGAGACCGAAAACCGAAAACCGAAAACTGAGACCGCGACTGAAAACTAAATCCCCCTACTTAATCTTCTTAATAAGTTTAGCTTCTTCAGAAAAACGGGTTAGTTGTATCGTTGGGTTTCCAAGAAGAGAAAGTTCTGCATGGTCACCAACGGCTATTGCAATGGTGGTTTCTGCCAGAATACTTGCTGTCGCATAGTTCTCAACTGTAACATTAGAATCTTTTAAAGTGAATTTTGTTCCCGTGAAAATAGAATTATTGTCTAAACGAATGGTTGCTTTTTCGGCAATACCTTCAATAGCAGCAACAGCTTTCTGATATAAATCACATTTGAATTTTATGGCAGATACCAGTGTTTTAATTGAAGCGCTTTTGCTTAATTGTAAACTGGCGTCTTCTGATTTTAAGTTGAGTTCTGTTTTTGATTTGTCGTCGGCAATCAAAGTGAATTTTTTTGAATTCACATTCAGGAATAGTTTAGAATAATCGAGGCTATTAAAGGTAATGTCGTCTAATTGAACTTCCTGAAGGGCATAAATAGCGGCTTCATTTTTTGCAATTACATTTTTAAAAGAGTTTGTATAGGTAACGCGAACAATCAGTTTTTTAAAAATGGTAGTTTCTTTAGAAGTATACAAACGAAGTGTTCGGTCTCTAAGGTCCATTCCAATGATGTCATGAAGATTGTCATCGGCTTCGATTTTGATCTCGTTTTTCTCTCCTTTTTCCAGGTAAACTTCCAAATTATCATCGGCTTCAATACCATCAAATTCTCCTACTTCTTTTACCGAAGTGGTTACGATTTTAGATCCTTTTATTTTCTCTCTCTTTTGTGCGAAAGTTACCGTTGTAAGTAATAATAATAGGAGTAAGGCGGTGTTCTTTTTCATTAATTCTATAATTTGATTTTAGACAAATATAAAAAAATCATCCACTTTTGGTGAATGATTTCTTCTATATTTAACACATTAGTAAGGTTTAACTCTTGCTAATGTTCCCTCCCGAACTCGCTGTTTTTTCAATAATTTTAGGAGTAGTGTCATAATTTATGTTTCCTCCGCTGGAAGCTTCCGCTTTTAGACTTACTATAGGATGTACATTTATAGTTCCTCCGCTCGAAACATCAGCATGAACTTCGTTTGCTAATAATTTCTGTGCATCAATAGTGGCTCCGCTGGATGCTGAAGTGGTGATTTTTAATGCTTTTCCTTTGATATTGATATTACTTCCGCTTCCTGAATTGCAACTAATATTGTCAGATTCTACATCAACCATCATATTAGCAGCACTAGAGCTTTCCAGACTTATATCTACTGCACGAATGGTGTTTTTGCTTTGTACATTAGAAGCGCTTGAAGCTTCCAATTTATCAATAACCGGCATTTTTACCGTCACTGTTTTCATTGTAACATTTCGGAAAGAACTAAATTTACAGCTAATTCTCAATGTCCCGTTTTCTACTTTAGTAATGATGTTGTCCTGTAAATTGTCATCGGCTTCAACAACAACTTCTGTAGAGTCAGATTGTACGATAACCAGATCAATGGCATTGCTTACGGATACGTTTTTGAAATCTCCGTTAACGATTCTTTTTTCCTTAGTAACTTTTCCGCTTCCTTCAACACTGTTGATGTTACCACAAGAGGCAAACAACAATGCAGTGATAGTAGCAACTACAAATTTCGTAATATGAATGATTATTTTTATCATGGCTTAGTTAATTTTGATTATTACTCCGTTTTTGTCTGTGGTTAATTTTCCGGTAGTTTTTTTACCGTTTAAAACTTCTTTTCCATTAATTTTAATCGATACTTCTTTTACAGTGTCTGTAACAATATTGTTTTCTTCGTCTGCATCCTCATCAAAGTCATTTTCATCCGCTGGACAATTAAGACATTTAACTTTTGAACCTTCTACTTTATAGTTATAGTCGCCGCTAAAGTGTAAGTTGAAGAAATCATTTTCAGAATCATCATAATCTTGTACAGAAGTGTCCGGTTTAAACAACTGTCCTTCCGGCAAGTACAAATATACATCAACTTCTTGTCCTCTGAATTTATTTTTAACCCCTGTTAAGAAATAATTGTCTAAAACTAATTGATTTCCATTTAGTTGAATTTTGTAGTCAATTTTTTCGGCTCTTTGTTTGGCAGCTGTAAAAGAATTTCCTCTGGCGGTTTTTTCTATTTGTAAATAAGCCGTTGCATTATCGGTACGCAAAACATGTAAACGGACATCATTTGAGTAGATTAAGGCATTGTTTGCAGAATCCTGTACAAATTCGAAATCTCTGTGATGATTCAGGCCTTTAGCATAATAATCATTGTATCTGAATTTTACAAAAAGGGTATCCTGAGGGTCAATGTTGATTGTTTTTTTCTCCACTACTTTATTGTCGTATGAAAGTTCAGTAGCTTGTTTTATTCCAACACTTATTGCAATAGCTACCGCAATAATCCAAACGGCCAACAACGTATATTTAGTAATGTTTCCAATTGATTTCAGGTTTGGTGATAATAGTTTGAAACCTAAAAGTGTCAAAAAGAAAAACGGAATTCCAACAGCAAAGAACATTAGTAAACCAAACACCCAGATCGGATAGTCGGTAAAATTTCCTGCGTCAACAAAATTCTGCCATGGGAACTCAATAAAAATGTTTGATCCCAAAGTAAAAACGCCAATCAACAATAAAATTAAAGTTGATATTCCTGACATGATCAAAATAATTCCTAAAAACTTAGCAAAGACTTTAAAAACCGTCATGATAAAGTCTCCAAATGAACTACTTATTCTCTCAGCTCCCGACTTTACCTGGTTTCCCATTTGATCATAATCTGCATTTTTAAATTTGTCAGATAAAGATTCAATTTCTTCACGAACCTTTTTTTCAATGTTGCTAATGGTTACCGGTTCCCCTGTCATTTCCAGTTTTTCAGATGTTGTAACAGCTTCCGGAGTTACAACCCAAAGAACGAAATAAGCTAAAATTCCTGTTCCAAAACCTGCGAAGACAAATATTAAGAATAGAATTTTTATCCAAACCGCTTCAATTCCAAAATAATGACCTAAACCTGTTGCTACACCACCAAGCATACCTTTCTCTTTGTCACGGTATAATTTTTTGTGTTTTCTGGTACCGGATCCATTAAAGGTCTGGTTTGATTTTTCTTCGTCTTCAATGATATAATCTTCCGGCTGACCCATAACTGCAATCACCTCATCAACGTCTTTCAATGCCACAACATGTTTCTCGCTTTTTTGTTTTTCTGTTAGTAATTCAGAAACACGCATTTCGATGTCTTTAATAATTTCATCCTGTCCGGAAGAATTATTCAGGGATCGTTTTATAGCGTCAAAATAGCGCGTTAGTTTTACATATGCATCTTCATCGATGTGAAAAAACATACCTCCTAAGTTAATATTTACTGTTTTGTTCATGACTATTGTTTTTGATTGGTGATTAGTTTTACGGCGTCAGACAATTCTGTCCAGGTACCGCTAAGTTCGTTTAAAAATGTTTGTCCTATTTCAGTTAATCCATAATATTTTCGTGGTGGTCCTGAAGTTGATTCTTCCCAACGATAATTAAGTAAGCCGTCGTTTTTCAATCTAGTTAAAAGTGGATAAACAGTTCCTTCAACAACTAGTAATTTGGCGTTTTTTAAAGTGTCTAATATTTCTGATGTATATGCGTCTTTTTCTTTTAATACCGATAAGATGCAAAACTCAAGAACACCTTTGCGCATCTGTGCTTTTGTGTTTTCAATGTTCATAATTTCATTTTGTTTTTTTTAGATTGAACAATTCGTTTTTTGATTGATGATGGTTGATTGATGATTGATCTCGAATTTATTCTGTTAGAACTAGCTCGTATTGTCGTATAACTTTTAATCTTTTACAATTACTTTATAAAAGGAATTGTGAGTGGGTATTTGTAATATTCTCCGTTTGATGTTTTTATAGAAGCATAAATGATTAAAAAGAACTCTACTACTTTTAACATTCCAAAAAGTAAAACCGCCGTTGCTCCAACGCTTAATAATCCGATATGCCCGTCAAAGTTGAAATTTCTGATTACATAGTTGTCATTGTAAAGAAAAGCTTCGATCGGAATATTTTGCAATACGACACTGATGAAAATCGGAATTGCAATTAAAGCCAGAATCAAAGTGTAAAGCAATAAACTCAATTGAAAATTCAATACCTGTTTTCCGTGGTGGTTTACAAATTCTGATTTGTCTTTGTAACCCGTCCAGATCAGGATTGGAAAAATATAATTCCCAAATGGAATAATATATTGACTTAATGCACTAAGATGTGTGAACGTTGCAGTGTTCTTTTCTGATGTTGTTTCCATGATGAGTGGTGTTGATGTTTCCATGATTAAAAGTATATAGTAATTTCTTATGCAAATATATATCCAAAAGACAGTATCTTGTTTTGCATAGTACCAAATGTTAACAAAATTTTAACATGTATAAGGTTTTGAATACACATTAGAAAGCTTGAAAATCAGTGCTAATGCCAGTGTTTACGGCTATTGTAGGAAAGTAAGAAGAATTTATTGTGCGTGCATAGTTTTTTTGTATTTTTACATAAAAAAATAAATAATATGGCAGTTTCAGTTTCCAAACTCAACAAATTTGTATTATTCAAGTTACCCTCAGCGTTCATTTGTGGCGTTCGGGTAAAAGCAATCGACAAAGACAGTTGTATCGTAAGTGTAAAGCACCGTTGGATTAATCAGAATCCGTTTAGTTCGATGTATTTTGCAGTTCAGGCAATGGCGGCTGAGCTAACAACAGGCGCTTTGGTGATTTCTCAAATTCAGGAAAGCGGAAGAAAGATTTCTATGTTAGTAGCCAACAACAAAGGGAACTTTACTAAAAAGGCAACAGGCCGAATTACATTTGCCTGTAACGACGGGCATTTAATAGCCGAAGCGATTCAGCAAACTATTGCAACCGGAGAAGGACAAACTTTCTGGATGAAATCTATAGGAACCAACGAAGAAGGCGTTCAAGTCTCAGAAATGGATTTTGAGTGGAGTGTTAGGTTAAAGTAGGTTTTTTTTTGAGGAGAGGTTCAAAGGTACAGAGGCACAAAGGTGAAGAGGTTTTTGAATAGCTTTGCCTGGAAGTAAAATATATAAAAAACGAAGCCGTTTCATGAATTATGAAACGGCTTTTCTTTTTGAAATTAACAAAGATTACTTCTTTTTAGAGCAACATTTTTTACTGTCTTTTTTAGACATGTCACAAGTTTTTGCGTCAGATTTAGATTTTTCTTTGCTTGTTGTTTTTGCTGCTGTTTCTTTTTTAGCTGCCGGTTTAGTTTCCTGAGCTGATATACCAACTGAAAATAAAGCAACGGTCAATACTGTAATTACTTTTGTCATTTTTTGTGTTTTTGAAAGTTGATGATTCTGTTTTTGAACGAATCAAATATAAAAGGATTTTCGGTTCGTAAGAATAAGTGTATTGTTAATGTTTTTGTAAATGTGAATTGTCAGATGTTAAAATGTAAAATGTGAACAGTCTTGAATCTGTTTTCTTATTCTTGTTCCTCAGAGTCATACGACCTTTTGATGAAAAATTGAATTAACATTGTTATGAATAAAACGATTATAAAAAAGAAGTTTAAAACTAATAATCCAACAAAAGGCATCCCACAATGAGATCGTCCCTCTAAATTAGAACTAAGGGTTTCAGAGGCTAAGAAAAAAAATACAATTTGTGAAATAAAACTAATCAAACACACTTGAGATAAATTTAATTTTATGCTTTCTGCGATAGCTTTTCTTCCAAATAGTATTTGAAAAATTAGTGGTGAAGTGACTAATAAAAAAAGGATAATTCCGGACATGTAATTTAAGTTAGATTAATTTTTGTTGCTTATCCGTCATCTCAAAAGTAATGCCACTAAGCAATCCAAGCTTCTTCTATTTTATCAACAATCCATTTGTTCTTTATTTTTTTGATATAGACACGAAAGCCTTTTTCGCACCCATCGCCACAATTGATTCCTGCTATGAGTACACCATATTTTTTTTCAGAATCAAATTGAATGCGACTAAAGTAAAGTATCCCTCGTATAGAATACCCGAATTCATTGTAGTACAACCTTTCTCCTTTTCGGGGTATTAGAGAAAGGTACCTTAGTTTGAAAATGGTATAAGAATCAATCCTTTTTCTGTCAATTTTGTATTCGAGTGTATCGGAAAGACTGTTTTCTGATAGAACAACGTCTCTAAAGTGTTCTTTAAGTTCTTTTTGATTCTCTTTGATTTTAGTTACTTTGTCCAGAACAACCAGATTTACTATAAAACCAGATTTTTTAAAATGTGCTAATTCTTCATTGAATCTTTTCTTGGATTCTTTTTTTTGTTCGATGTTATATTCCGGCGTTATTTCGATATGTGACGGCGGTGGAGGACTAAAGCGATAACTTGCGCTAACCCAAACCGAATCTATAAGGTCAGGATAAATCTCGTACATTACTTCTTTTTCAAATTGCAAGGAAACCGTTTTAGTTGTGCAACTTACAATTAGATTTATAAATAATAAGATAAACGATATTTTAAATAATTTTTTCAACTTATAGAAAGTCCACCTGGAATTTCTGGCCTCGTCTTTTTGAATGACTTTATGTTGAGGATAATTATAGACTCCGGTTCCGTCATCGTATATTCTGGGTTCACAATTAAAAGACTTTAAAAACACAAGAAGTCCTTCGATTCCGCCATATGGATAAGAGTAGGCATCGTATATAAGTATGCCTTTGGTAGTGTCTGTCTTTTTTAAGTCGATATATTCTATTTCGTAATTTATAGATAATAATTCGATAAGAGAATAAAAATGCCAGGTAGATTCTGTCTCTTTGTTTGTCACAAAATCTGGTTTTAAATCTGAATCTAAGAATTTGAATTTTACTAAAGCATATTCCGGAAATGTGGCAAGCCAGAATTCGTCAGCCCTTTCGACGGAATTATTTTTGGAGTCTTTTAATATTTCGAATGTTTGTTTTAAAGCGCTAAAGTTTTCCTCATTTGTAAAATCGAATTCAATATAACAGTATTGGCTTTCCGTAATTTGATGTATCATATAAGTTTAGATTTTTCTTCTTTAAATAAATCTAATAACTGATAAAATACTTTTAGCGATTCTGTTTCATCAAAATCATTACTTTCAAGAATCATGTTTTTGTAACCGGATGTTGACTCGGAATAATTTAATTGTAAAGCAACAAAATCATGAAATTCCTGCCAATGCGGAGTAAGGTTTTCATCTGCACTATTTAAAGTGTAGCATAAGTTATATCCATTAATGTTATCACATAATGTGGTTAATGTCTTGTTTCCGATATATAATTCCGGTCTTTCTCGTATTAAATCTAGAAAATGATACAGATTGGATGGTGTGTGTGCTTTCATAATGAGGTTGGAAGATGGTAATTTCCGGGAACTAATATATGTTTTTTAAGCAATTATTTCTAATTTCTTGTATTCATATAAAGAAGCCGAAGTTTACCATCTGATCTAATTTGGAACAAAAAGCATTATGTCATAAAGTGTTTTATTAAATGAACTAAAATAACTTATATGGTTTAAAGAGCATTAATAATTCAAATTAACACCAAATCCAACACCCATATCACTGTCATAATGCGTCGTGATTCCTAAGTTTCTGGTTGCAATGTATTTTAAACCGGCCATATATTCCTTATCTGTATTCCACATTAAATTCATTCGCAAACGTCTGGATAACGGAATGTCTTTTCGTTCTAATTGGAAACGAACATTTCCATCCGTATACACTTCAACTTGCGCTTTTACCAACATGGGTAGGGTGTATTCTAAACCGGCACTAAAAACAGAACGATTGTCTTTTGTGTTTTTTTGTCCGAAAAGGTTTTGTTCTTGTTCGTCCATTCCCATTTTTCTGTAGCGCCAGTCAAAACCAATGAAAGGCATTAACATTTGATTTTTACCAATGTAGCGTCCAATGTGGGTTTCGGTTTCGTAACCGTGACGATCGTTGTAACCCAATCTCCATTCCGTTCCAATGCTCCAGCGGGTGTTGCTGAACATGGCTTCCCCATCATTTCCGTTAGTAGCAAAATCATTTTCTGCCATAAAATGAAACATCCGATCGTCCATTTTTAGCATCTTGTAGGCCATTTTCGGGTCTTTAATCAACGGGTTCGGTGCTGAATTTTCATAACTAAAAATACGTCCCATCCCTGCCATCATATGGTATAAAATATGACAGTGAAAAAACCAATCGCCATCTGCATTCGCCTGAAATTCGATTGTATCGGTTTCCATTGGCATGATGTCAATTACGTTTTTTAGGGGAGAGTATTCACCATGTTCATTCAGGATTCTAAAATCATGCCCGTGTAAATGCATCGGATGGCGCATCATTGATCCGTTGTACAATACAATTCGAACGGTTTCTCCTTTTTTGATTAAGATTTTGTCGGTTTCAGAAATTACTTTATTGTCCAGACTCCATACATAACGGTTCATGTTTCCGGACAATTCAAAACGTAATTCTTTTACGGGTGCGTCTTTCGGAAGCGTTGTTTTAGTCGGTGATTTTAGCATTCCGTAATTCAATGTAACAATATCGGCAGTTTCGGTGCTGTCAGTTGCCATTTGCATTCCTTCCCTATTATGTTGTGAATGGTCCATTGGCTTTGCTGTTTCCTCTTCGCCCGTAATTTCAGGATACATGACGGCATTCATATCCATTTTGTTCAATGTCATATTCATACCCATATCATTCATGTCACCATTCATTTTCATCATGTCGTTCATCATTTTCATACCTTCAAAATATTTTAATTTTGAAAGAGGAACGATTGGTTGTTTCATTCCATTACCTAAATATAAAGAAGCTGCGCCTGTTCTGTCTTCGGCTGTAGCCAAAAAAGCAAAGGATTTATTGTCTTCGGGAATGGTAACTACAATGTCATAGGTTTCAGAAACGGCAATAATCAGACGATCGACTTCTACGGGTTCAACATCGTTACCATCGCTGGCCACGACTGTTATTTTTCCGCCTCCGTAAGTCAGCCAAAAATAGCTGGAGGCTCCTCCGTTTGCAATTCGAAGCCTGACTTTTTCTCCGGGTTTGAATTGCGAAAGTTGGTCTTCATTTTTTCCATTGATTAAAAACTTCTCATAATACACATCACTTACGTCCATGGCATTCATTCGTTTCCATTCATTTGTCACCTTGGTCGAAAATTGGCCTTGTTTGATGGCTTCGGCATAACTTTGAGTAGTTCCTTTTTTTATCGCAAACCAATCGTTGGCATTGTGCAGCATTCGTTGTACATTCTCGGGTTTCAAATCGGTCCATTCACTCAAAATAACCGGAACTGTTGGTAAATCGTCAATACCTTTTCTGAAAGTTGGATCGTCTTTCTTTTTATTGATGATAAAAAGTCCGTACAACCCCACTTGTTCCTGAAGTCCGGAATGACTGTGGTACCAATACGTCCCGTTTTGTATAATTGGGAAACTGTACTTGTGCGTTGTTTTTGGTGCAATCGGCATTTGAGTTAAATACGGAACACCGTCTTCTTTATTGGGTAAAAATAAACCGTGCCAATGCAATGAAGTGTTTTCTTTTAATTCGTTATGCACATAAATTTCGGCAGTATCTCCTTCTGTAAAAGTTAGTGTTGGCATTGGAATCTGACCGTTTACGGCAAAAGCGTGTTTTTCCTTCCCGGAAAAGTTGACGATTGTATCACGTACGTACAGATCATAGCGCACCACTTTTTGGGCTTTTACAGTTACAATAACAAAAAAGGCTAAAATAATATAGTAAGCTTTCATAAGAGTTTAAAGTTTTAAATTTCGCAATCGCAATGCATTGACGATTACAGATACGGAGCTCAGACTCATTGCTAAGGCCGCTAACATAGGCGAAAGCAGAATTCCAAAAAGCGGATATAAAATTCCTGCTGCAATTGGCACCCCTAAAACATTGTATATAAAGGCAAAAAACAAGTTTTGTTTGATGTTTGACATTACACCGTGGCTGAGGTTTTTGGCCTTAACAATTCCGTTAAGATCTCCTTTTACCAAGGTTATTTTGGCACTTTCTATGGCAACATCGGTTCCGGTTCCCATGGCAATTCCGATATTGGATTGTGCTAAAGCCGGAGCATCGTTGATTCCGTCTCCCGCCATGGCCACAATTTTTCCTTCGGCTTGCAAACGTTGAATTTCTTTTAGCTTGTCTTCCGGTAAACAATCGGCTTTAAAGGAAGTCAAATGCAAATGATCTGCTACTGCTTTTGCGGTATTATGATTGTCACCGGTTAACATAATCACTTCAACACCCTGATCAATTAAGGCTTTGATTGCTTTGGCACTGTTTTCTTTGATGGCGTCTGTAATGGTTACATAACCCAAAACAGTTTGGTCAATTGCGATATACGAGACCGTTTTGCCTAAGTTTTGTTCTGCGATGATCTTGTTTTCAATAGCTTCAGAAATAGAAGCCTTAACCTGAAGCATCAGTTTTTTATTTCCTAAGGCTACTTTTTTAGCATTGACTGTTCCCAAAACTCCTTTTCCGGCAATAGTTTCAAAATCCGGAACTTCTACTGTGACAATATTTTTAGCTTTTGCGAAATTTACAACGGCTTGTGCCAAAGGATGTTCACTGTATTGATTTAGTGAAGCGATATTTTGTAATAGGGAATCAACATCATTGTCTACAGCATAAATTTTTTCAACTGAGGGTTTTCCTTCTGTAATGGTTCCGGTTTTATCCGTAATCAGAACATCGATTTTGTTCATGTTTTCCAGCGCTTCGGCATTTTTAATTAAAATACCCAATTGAGCTCCTTTACCCACACCCACCATAACCGACATCGGAGTGGCTAGTCCTAAAGCACACGGACAGGCAATAATTAAAACGGCAATTGCATTGATTAATCCGTACACATAAGCGGGTTCCGGACCAAATTTCGCCCAGGCGATAAACGTTAGAATCGAAATTAATACGACAGTAGGTACAAAATATTTAGCGACTTTATCGGCTAATTTCTGAATTGGTGCTCTTGAACGGCTGGCATCATTTACCATTTGAATGATTTGTGAAAGCATGGTTTCTGAACCTACTTTTTCGGCAATCATAACAAATGATTTGGTTCCGTTTATCGTTCCTGAAATGACAGCATCACCGATTTTTTTATCCACCGGAATTGGCTCTCCGGTGATCATCGATTCGTCGATATTGCTTTCACCTGAAGTGATTTTTCCGTCTACCGGAATTTTCTCTCCCGGTTTTACACGTAATAGATCTCCTTTTTTGATGTTGTGAATAGAGATTACTTTATCTGTTCCGTTTTCTACCAGAGTGGCTTCGGTTGGTGCCAATTTTAATAATTCTTTGATCGCTCCGTTGGTTTGTCCGTGTGCTTTTGCTTCCAACAATTGCCCGAGTAAGACTAAAGTTATAATAACGGTTGCGGCTTCAAAATACAAATGAATCGTTCCGTGATGTGATTTGAATTCTGCGGGAAAAATATCCGGAAAAAACATTCCGGCAATACTGAATAAAAAAGCAACGCTGGTTCCGATTCCGATCAGAGTAAACATGTTCAGATTCCAGGTTAGAATTGATTTCCAGGCGCGAACGAAAAACATCCAGCCGGCATAAAAAAGCACCGGAATAGAAAAAAGGAATTGAACCCAATTCCAATTTTCAATAGACATCAATTTGTAAAGCGGATTGTTCGGAATCATTTCCGACATTGAAATAATAAAGAGGGGTAGCGTAAATAATACGGCAATCTTCATTTTTTTCAGTAAATCTAAATAGGTTTTGTTTTCATCATTTTCTGAAGCTTGTATCGGAACCAAATCCATTCCACAAATAGGACAGTCACCGGGTTCATCCGAAATAATTTCCGGATGCATCGGGCAGGTAAACTGCGTATGGGTGATGGCAATCTGTGGTACTAAGTCCATACCACAGACCGGACAATCTCCTGCTTTGTTGTAGGTTTTGTCTCCTTCACAATGCATTGGACAATAAAAGACTCCTGTAGCGTTATGCGGGATAACAGTCGTTTTTTTTTGTTCGTGACTTTTATGGTCATGTCCATTTTTAGAAGAACAGCAAGATTTAACGGTTGGTTCTTCAGTGTCTTTCGACGATTTCATTTCAATGGTATATTTTCCGGCTGCAGTTAAAACTTCTTGAAATTTTTCTGTTGCAACGTGTTTGTCCATTGTGATCGTTGCCGTTTGCGGATTTAAAGTCACGACGGCTTGTACGCCTTCAATCGTGTTTAAAGTGTTTTCAACCTTGGTGCGGCAACCATTACAGGACATTCCTGAAATTATATATTGATGTGTCATTGCTTTGTTCTTTTAATATTACAATGCAAATTTCCGAAGTAACGATTACTTCTTGTTGTATAATTTTGAGTATGATTTGTAAGATTTACAAAATTTTATTTAACCGCAAAGAGCGCAAGGTTTTTTTTTTGATATGCCGGGCTTTGTAAAAACGCAAAGGTTCGCAATGCTTAGTCTGGATAATTTTGTGCGCTCAAAATAAATAAACATGATATTTTTAAACCATATAAGTAATATAAGAAAATGTAAGTTTTAATTTGAATGAACTTATATTACTTATATGGTTTAGAATTTTTGCGTAAACCTTTGTGAACCTTGTGGTTGTATTAATGCTTACAAATTCTCAATCTGAATACGTTTCTTGTCTTTCAACTGCTTAAAATAGGTAGGTGTAAAACCTGTAATTTTTTTAAACTGATTGCTTAAATGTGCCACATTACTATAATTGAGTAAATCGGCGATTTCGCTTAACGAAAGTTCATTATAAATCAGTAATTCTTTTACTTTCTCTATTTTTTGGCTGATGAAATACTTTTCGATAGTGGTGTTTTCTATTTCCGAGAATAAATTACTGAGCGTACTGTAATCCTGGTTGAGGTTTTCGACCAGATAATCGGATAGGTTGATTTTGAGTTCATTGTTTTTATGATGGACCAGATCGATAATAAGGGTTTTGATCTTTTCGATCGTTTTGCTTTTTTTGTCATCAATCAAATCAAAACCTAAGGCGTTTAGCTTATGGAGTAAAGCTTCTTTTTGATTTTCTGTGATCGTGTCTTTTAATTCAACTTCACCTAATTCTACAGAAATAGTTGGAAGCCCGAGTTTTTCAAACTCAGACTTCACAACCATTTTACATCTGCTGCATACCATGTTTTTGATATAGAGCTTCATCTTTATTTGATCGTTTCTACCACATTTCCGCAAGTCAGCATCGATGAACCGTAGTATGGATTCTTAACGGCTTTTTCTTTGCTCAACCAATTGGCGTCTGCCATAGGGCAATATTGGTAATAAACAGGCTGAGATGCACCGGATGCTTTGATCAGTTCGTAAGTGTTTTTAGACAACGATTTGAAAGTCTCACGTTGTTTTTTAAGATCCTGATTAGATGAAATTGCTTTAGCATCAGAGGTCATTTTTTTCATGACTTTCATCCAGACATTGTGCTCGTTGTTTTTTAGTTTGTCCATTTTTACAGCGCCAATTGAAGCTAATAAAGTGGTTGCTTTCGCTGAAGATGTTTTTGCATCACTTTTGATAAGGGCATCTTTCAAAGCAAAATAATTGTCAAAAACAGCTTGAAGTGAATTGGAGTCCTGAACGTCTGTTGTCAATATTTGAGTTTTTGCTTCTGTCGCTGTTATGGTGTTTACAGACAAGGCTATTGTGATTGCTGCTAAAACAGCTTTTATTGTGTTTTTCATTTTGATATATTTTTAATAAGGATTTTAATTCCTTTAAATTAGTTTTTTTCTTTGAGAATTTGTGGGGTTGTGCGAAAGTTTAACTGCAAAGTTCGCAAGATTTTAGGCAAGGGGTGTTGTTTTTTGCTCGCAAAGACGCAAAGTTTTTTGTTTCAAGTTTCAAGTTTCAAGTTTCAGGTTGAGACTGAGACTGAGACTGAGACTGTGACCGAGACTATAAACCGAGACTGCTTTTCACCGACAAAACCCACTTATGGCTGTCACGAATACAATTACTTTATCTTAGGAGGTAACCAAATAGAGGTGAAACCATCAGAAATGTTGGCTTCGTTGTAATAGGAGATCGTTTTTTTTGTTGAAAAATTGAAACTACTGGTTTGAAGTTCAAAATCATTCGAAGCAGGGATGCTGAATTGTAAGGATGAGGTTGTACAATTGGTGTGACTGCATTTACCGTCACAATCGTGTTGCTCTTTTTCTGCGGGATTGGTGTTTTTGCAGCAGTCTTTTGTGCAGTTGTCTTTTTCTTTTTTATCTGAAGAAATTTCTTTTTTTGGAGTATTTTTTTCTGTTTTATTTCCACATGCAAAACCATGACTTGGAATCAGGAAGAATCCAATGGTCAGGAAAAGGAATAATATGCAGGTTTTTTTACTCAAGAAAATCTTATTTGCAATACAAATTTAGGCAAAAATAGTTATTGGAGGATTCTTTTAGGATTTCAATAACTAAAGTCTTTTATAATTTGTTGGGTTCATGTTTTTTCTTTTTCTGAAATAATGTGACAAATGACTTTCATCAGTAAATCCAAATTCATGAGCGACTTGTTTGATTGACAGTTGATTGTTTTGAAAACGTTTTTCGATCAAAGTGGTTCGTAAATTGTGAATGTAATCCCGATAGCTAATGGAAAAAGTTCTTTTGAAATAAGAACTAAAATAGGTTTGCGCGATATTAAAATGAGCCGCAATTACTTTGATCTGAACCAATTTTGGCTGATAAATATTTTGATGAATATAAGAAGTGATTTGCTCGTTGTCGATGGCATTTCCTTTAACAACCAGATTCATCCCGCGTAGGGTTTCTTTTATCAAACCAAAGATCGAAAGGATTTGATAAAATACAATTGGTGAATTGGACACATCGGTTTCGCAGTTGTAAGCGGCAATGTTTTCGATTGTATTTCGCAGTATTGTTTTACACGGATCATCTAATTTCAGAACTATTTCTTTTAATGTTTTATCACGCATGAAACTTTCCGGAGTATGGATTAAGAATTCATCGCAGGTCAGGTTTTGTTTCGAATTGAAATAATGATCGGTAAACTTGATATAAAAAAACCGAGTACTTTTTTTAATATCAAAATAATGTTCGTCATCGGGCGAAATAACAAATAAGTCACCTGATTTATACGGTAATAAATTGTTGTTTAAATGATGAATGCCACTTCCTTTTTTGATAAAAATGATTTCATAATAGCTATGAGAGTGGGGTGGCAGATGAAATTTTTCATCTTCAAATTCATCTATTACAAGTGTTTTGAATTGATTTAATCTTGGCATAGCGTATATATACAAGTTTATGTCGTAAATATACAATTATTTTTATCAGTAACGGCTTTAAATTTGCAGTATAGAAAATCTATTCCTTTCTTGTAAAAACAAAATGAAAAAAAGTCTTATTGCGCTGTCATTAGGTGGTTTAACGATCGGTATTACAGAGTTTGTAATGATGGGGTTGTTGCCTGATATTGCTTCAGATATGAATGTTTCCATTCCTGTGGCCGGATATTTGATTTCGGCTTACGCACTTGGAGTTGTTATTGGAGCACCCTTATTAGTAATCCTTGGAAGAAATTATGCTCCCAAGAAAATGCTTTTAATTTTAGCTGTGATGCTGACCGTTTTTAACGCTCTTTCGATCATTGCACCGGATTACGAATTTTTATTCGCTTCTAGATTTTTATCCGGATTGCCCCATGGTGCTTTCTTTGGAGTAGGAGCGGTAGTAGCAAGTCGTTTGGCGGATAAAGGCAAAGAAGCTCAGGCGATTGCCATTATGTTTTCAGGTCTGACATTGGCTAATCTGATCGGAGTGCCAATTGGAACTTATATTGGACACCATTTTATCTGGCGTCATACTTTTATACTTATTGCAATTGTCGGTTTGCTTACTTTTTTGTTTCTCTATTTATGGATGCCAAATCTCGAGAAAAATCAAAATGTAAATATGAGAACACAATTAAAATTTTTCCAACAGATCGATGCCTGGTTAATAATCGGAATTACGGCAGTTGGTTTTGGCGGATTGTTTGCCTGGATTAGTTATATCGCACCTTTATTGACCAACGTATCTAAATTTGCAGCAGAAGATGTTTCTTATATTTTGATTCTGGCAGGTTTGGGAATGGTTGTTGGGAATTTCTTAGGCGGTAAATTGGCCGATAAATTTTCACCGGCACCGACTACCTTAGCGTTATTGTTTGTAATGTCGGTCGATTTGATTTTGGTTTACTTTTTCTCTTTCAATCAATATGCTTCTTTATTCTTTACTTTCTTAACAGGAGCAATTTCTTTCTCTGTTATTGCACCTATTCAGATGTTGATGATTCGTACTGCGAAAGATGCAGAAATGATTGCTTCGGCTTCTTTACAGGGAAGTTTTAACATCGGAAATGCATTGGGTGCTTTCCTTGGTGGATTGCCTCTGGCTGCGGGTTACAGTTATGCTTCACCCAATCTTATCGGGGTTGGAATGTCTGTTGTTGGAATGCTTATCACTTTTGTTCTTATTCAGAGAAGAAGTACCGCTGTGGAAGTACAGGAAGTTAAAGTAGCGTAATTTTTTAAAGAAAAACATAAATTGAGGAACGAATAAAAATGTTTGTCTTTGTTCCGAGAAAATGGTACAGATTTCAAGAAAGTGCGTTTTGAACTTTGGCAAAGAGTTGCTAACCTGGCATACGAAAAAAAGGCACAGATTAAAGGATTAAAATGATTAAAAAAATCTGTGAGAATCTTTTTAATCTGTGGCAAAAAAATAATTCGAGGCACTATTTAAAAAAAAACAAATTGCTTGCTTTGATGTAGAATCTTATTCATAAAAAAAGGCTGACAATATACTCGTCAGCCTTTTTTGTATTCGAAAAAAAATGATTTTTACCAGCCTTTTACAGCTCCGCCTTTAAATTCTTTTTCGGCCGCTTTTTCAACCTCAACCGATTGGAATGCTTTTAAGAATTTAAGAACTTTTGGATCATTTTTATTGTCTTCTCTCGAAACGACCAGATTTACATACGGTGAATCTTTATCTTCCACAAACAAAGCATCTCTTGATGGAACAAGTCCGGCTTGTGAGGAGAATGTGTTATTGATAATAGCAATCGTTACATTTTGATCGTCTAAGGTTCTTGGAATTTGTGGTGCTTCTAATTCTAAGATTTTTAAGTTCTTTGGATTTTCAGCAATGTCAATTACTTTTGGCAAAAGACCAACATTATCTTTCAATTTTATAAGCCCATTTTTTTGAAGTAGTAATAACGAACGCCCACCATTTGTCGGATCATTTGGAATTACGATTGTACTTCCCGGTTTTAATTCAGCAAGTGTTTTTATTTTTCTGGAATAAGCGGCGATTGGATAAATAAAAGTTTTACCGATTATTGCCAATTTGTATCCTCTTTGTTTTGCTTGTGCATCAAGATAAGGTTTGTGCTGAAAAGCATTGGCGTCAATGTCGCCTTGATTTAAAGCTTCGTTTGGTACCACATAATCATTAAAAGAAATGAGTTCAACTTCTAAACCGTATTTGTCTTTAGCTACTTTTTGAGCGGCTTGAGCAACAGCAAATTCCGGCCCTGTAGCAACACCGATTTTTATGTGATTAGGGTCGTTTTTCTTTTCTTTTCCACAGTTAGAAAGCGTTAAAGCTAAGAGTAGAATTCCTGTAAGTATTGAAAGTTTATTTCTGGTATTCATATTTTTATTTTTTAAATTAAAAAGGAGTTTATCTGTGGTCGAAATATTTTGAAAGTCTGTCTCCGGTAAATTGTATGATAAATACAAGGGCCACTAGCAAAACTAAAACAGTATTCATAATGGTTGCATCATAACCGATATAACCATATTGGTAACCAATTTGTCCTAGTCCGCCTGCACCAACGGCTCCGCCCATTGCAGAATAGCCAACAAGGGTGATCAGGGTAATGGAGGCAGCATTGATAAGAGACGGAAGTGCTTCCGGTAGTAACACTTTATATACAATTTGTAATGGTGTGGCGCCTAAAGCTCTTGCCGCTTCGATTAATCCTGAAGGCAGGCTCAGTAAACTGTTTTCGACCAATCTTGCAATAAAGGGAGCAGCTCCAATACTTAAAGGAACTAAGGCAGCACTAACTCCAATTGAAGTTCCAACCAAAGCTCTTGTAAAAGGAATCATCCAAACGATTAAAATAATAAACGGAATCGATCGGAAGATGTTTACGAGTATCGAAAGAATTCGGTTGAATATAACGTGTTCTAAAATCTGACCTTTTCGGGTTAGAAAGAGTAATATTCCCGAAGGAAGACCCAATAAAAAACCGAAGAATCCGGCTAAAAATGTCATTACAATAGTTTCTAATGTACCTTGTAATAGTAGTGTTATAATAGATTCAGACATAGCCTAATAGTTCTGTTTTTACGTGTTTGTCATTAAAAAATTGAATGGCTTCTTTTTGCTGAGTTTCATTACCAGATAATTCAACGATAAGAATTCCGAAATTGGTTTCGCCGGCATAAGCGGTTTGTGCGGTAATAATATTGGCATTCACACCAAACTGAATGGCAGCCTGAGTTAGTATGGGTTCGTTTACCGATTTTCCATTGAGCTCCAATCGCAATAAAGGAAATAAGCCCTCTTTGTAAACCGATTGTAAACGGTCCTGATACAGTTCGGGAATTTCAATATGCAAAGAGGAAGCTATAAACTCGCGTGTCAATTCGTTTTTTGGATTGGCAAATATCTCGCCCACAGTACCTTGTTCAATTAATTTTCCATTACTGATTACGGCAACCTCATCACAAATTGCTTTTACAACTTCCATTTGATGGGTGATTAGTAAAATGGTAATGTTCAGACGTTTATTGATGTCTTTTAATAAATTTAAAATCGATCTCGTCGTTCCAGGGTCCAATGCGCTTGTTGCCTCATCACATAAAAGGACTTTGGGATTATTGGCTAAAGTTCTTGCAATGGCTACACGTTGTTTTTGCCCGCCCGATAGACTCGCCGGATAATCATTGATTTTTTCCGCCAGTCCAACAAGGTCTAATAATTCCAGTACACGTTCTTTGATGGTATTTTTGGAAGCTCCGGCTAATTCTAATGGAAAAGCCACATTCTCAAAAACGGTACGGGAGGATAAAAGATTAAAATGCTGAAAAATCATTCCGATTTGTCTTCTTTCCTGCGCCAACTGAGAATTACTTAATTGTAATAATGATTTTCCGTCTACAATTACGTCTCCTGAAGTTGGTTTTTCCAGTAAGTTGATACAACGGATCAGGGTGCTTTTTCCTGCTCCGGAGGTACCGATAACTCCAAAAACTTTACCCGGAGGTACGTGAAGTGATACATCCTGAAGAGCAATAATTTCTCTTCCTGTTTTATAAAACTTTTTAGTAATATTCTTTAATTCTATCATATTCTGGTATTTCTAGTCGATTTGAAGAGTAGAAAGAAAAACACAATCTCTCTAAATTTCGCTGCAAATGTAAGTCACATTTTTTTTATAACAAAATCTATCGGCTAAGTAGAATATTAATTAGATGTTAATTATTGCATTTAAAAGCTGCTTATTGTTTAATAATGCTTTGAATTAGAGGGGTGATTTTAGGAATGTTTTATTTTTTTAGTTCTCGGTCTCGGTCTCAGTCACAGTCTCGGTCTCAGTTTGCATTTTGCATTTCACAACTTCATAGTAATAAACTAATAATACAATCTAAAATCAAGTAGTTTACAAAGATTGTAATGTTTCTGATACAACTCTTCAACTACTTCGGTAAGGTCATCATTGTCCTGATACAAGCTAAAAAAGGCCTTGTCGATAGTGCTGTAACTGGCAATTTTGTTGTAAGAAGATCCATAACCCGAAATAGCACGTGCTCCGGTTATATCCAGAAAGTATTGGGCTTCCTCGGCGGTTAAGTCTAAGATTTTTCTGTTGGCGAAGTGAATTACTTTCCCTTTCATTTTTCCTTCAAAGAGTTCGGCTATTTCTTCCAGACTATAGTAATAATCGTGTAGGCAAATATTGTTGGGCTCTCCGGGCATCACTAAATATATGATTTCATAATCTTTAAAATTATGATCTTCATAAAGTAATATGTTCAGGCTTTCTTCTAATCCTTCAATGGTGTCGCAGGTTCTGTAGATACTGGCTATACCTTGGTTAATTGCAATTTCTTCTAAATTTTTGACAACCTCAGTTGCGCCAATGGTTTCTACATCGGGAACGCCTTCCAGACAGAAAATAAATTTTTCATAATCCATACCATTATATTTTCCGGGTTTCTATAAGTAACAAAGTGGTCGCCTTTGTTCTTCCTGACAAATATATTTTTTATTGTATAAAAAGTAGTAGACGAAAGGGGATTTTAACGATTTTTTTTTAATATTTAGCTCTAAGTCTCAGTCTCAGTCTCAGTTTGCGAGTTCGGATTTGAGATGAGACTGTGACTGAAAACTGCGACTGCGACTGTAACTGCAAACTAAAAAAAAAAGACACCAGGTTTTTTGGAATAAAATTTGTGTTAGTCGAGGAGCGCTTTAGATGACTATCAAAAAACTATACCAAACTAACTAAATAAAAAACCACTTATGAGAATTTTTAAATGGACGAAGGAACAAATTGTAATTGTATTGTGTCTTGTATTTCAAATTGGACTTTCGCAAAATAGGACACTGGTTGTTGTCGACAAAACAACGGGTTTTCCTATAGATAATGCCGCTATTTTTTCTGTAGAAGAAAACGAAGGAACATTTACAAATTCAGAAGGTAAAGCGGCTATTGTATTGAAAAATGGTGCTTTTAAGATCTCAAAATTAGGTTTTGATGATGTTATTTTAGAAAAAGGATGGGAGACTCAATCAGATACTATTTTTATGATTGCCCAAGCAGTTCAGCTTGACGAGATCGTTATAAAATCTTTTAATTTAAATAAAGCAATACAATATGTTTTAGATAATTATGCTCGTTTTTACGTTCATACTCCATTTGAAAAAGAGTGCAGTTTTAAAGAAACGGTATCGGTAGATAATCAACTAAAAAGATTAATTCTGAGCAAGATCAATTGGTGGGACAAAACGTATGAATTTCAAAAGAGGAGTAAAATAAAACTGCGATTGGGCGCGATTGATTATAATAAAAATATTCCGCTGGATATTTTTACAGATGTTCCGCGTGTCAATGAGAATAACAGTGGTTATATAAATCCTGGTTCTTTAATTAGTGCAATTTATTTGAATTCCTGTCTTTCGAATTTCGTTAAGTTTAATAAAGACGTAATTGGGGTAGTCGAAGAATCTCCTTCAGATCAGATTATAGTATCTTTTGAGTCGGATTGGGAAACGACTAAAGAAGTTTCTAAAAGAGTAAGAGGTAAAGTTATTTTTGATAAAAAATCTAAGGCCGTTTTAGAATTTAGAAACACGGTCGAATACCAAAACAATTTAACTAAGGGAATTGTAAAAGAGAGTAAAAAGGAATCTATAACAGAAAACAAAACAGCATCGTGGAGGTTGACTTTTCATAAAATAGAAAATGAAGTACTGGCATTAAAATCTTTTGAAGCCAGCGCGGAAGCATTAATCACCTATGACAATAAAATGCATCCGGTAGTTTTTGAAAATTCCATCTATGTTTTTAAAGAAACAGCAGTTGATAAAGTAAATAATGATGGTTTAATTAATCTTTCGAAACCCATTTATCAAAGTTTACCTGTAGCAACAATTGCGAGCACAAACACGATACTTTTGAATAAGATTGAAAGTGATTTTATTAATGGTAAATAGTAAAATGTGGTTTGTAAATTGTAAACCTAGACTGTAGACTGAGACTGCACAACGAGACTAAAGACTAACCACTAACTTCTGCACAGGCTTTTTATGTCCGCAGGCGGCACAGAAGGCAGCTTTTGAAGTTCGATAGGGTTTGTTGCAATTTTCGCAGGGAGAACCATATAATACAATTCTGTGATGCATGATGACATTGGGGTCCTTTTCTTCATAACCGGAAAGTTCTTTGTAATAATCGAGTAGTCCTTTAAAGCGTTCCTGTCTTGTCATAGTACACTTGCCGGTTTGAAAACCGTGACGATACAGTTTTGTTGCTATAAGATGTTCTTCTTCATTCAACATCGGGACTTCTTTTTTGCAACGCCAACACCAAAGATTTTTCATTGTATTATTTTTTATTAATCTAACTTTTGCAATGTTTTGTTGTGATATTCTGCTTTTTGTTTTTTTATCGGCAGCAGTTTTTTACATCTGATTACAAAAATCGTTTTTATTGTAAATAAAAAAACACGTATAAATACCTGTTTTTAGAGAAAAAGAATACTTTATCGAAAAGAAGTTTGTATAGGTTATAGGTAAAGATAATCAGTGGTTTACAGTTGTTGCTTTGTTTTTAGAATTTTTACTTCTATGTAAATCAATCCAAAGATTATTAAAATTTCACCAATAAAGTAGCTTATTCCTAAAGTAGTAAGCCGATCCAGAAAAAAGAATACCAGTCCAAGTGTTGTAAGACAGTAGATGGAATTGGCCAGAATAATTGGTTTTAATAATTTTCGAATATTGGGTTTGGATATTGTAAAGGAAAAGAAGGAATAGAACGCAAAAAGAAATGCTGTTAACGACAGCGCAGTTAGAATCGCTTTTGGCATACCAAAATAAATGTCAAAAGGACTAAGAACAAACAATAATAGAGCAGCGGTCAAAAGAGCTCCCAAACCATCTAGGAGAAAAATAGTTTTGGGTTTAGATTGTATTTTTTCGATTTGCTTCGAGAACAGATTCATTTATTATTGGATTGAAATGAGTTATTTTGATTTAGTTTAGCTTCTTAAAATCTTCTCCATCGCTTTTCCCTTTGCCAGTTCATCGACCATTTTATCCAGATAGCGAATCTTTTGCATGAGTTTATTTTCAATTTCTTCTACACGATAACCACAGATTACCCCTGTGATTTTTGAAACGTTTGCATTCATTTGTGGCGCTTCTGCGAAAAAGGTTTCAAAATCAGTTTTGTTGTCTATTAATTGTTGTAATTCTTCAGGGCTATATCCGGTTAGCCAGTAAATTATAGTATCTACTTCCTCCTTAGTGCGGCCTTTTCTCTCCACTTTATTGATGTAATGCGGATAGACGCTTGCAAAGGAGGTGGTGAATATTCTATGTTTTTCCATGGGTTTTAATTTCCGGTTTTTCTATACTGCTTAATCGTATGGCTCCCAAAGCTGAATTTTGTTGCCTTCCATATCAATAATATGAACAAATTTTCCGTATTCGTATGTTTCTATGATGTCAACAATAGTCACGCCTTCTTTTTTTAATTCTTCGACTAATGCCTCCAAATCGGCGACTCTGTAATTGATCATAAAGTCTTTTGCGGAAGGCTCAAAATACTTTGTGGTTTCGGGAAACGGACTCCATTGGGTAGAACCATTTTTGGTGGAGTCGGAAGCTTCTTTCCATTCAAAAGTGGCTCCATATTCGTTTGTGTCCAAACCAAGGTGTGTTTTATACCATTCTTTCATTTTGTCAGGATCATTGCATTTAAAAAATATGCCCCCAATACCGGTTACTTTTTTCATTTTTGTTGTTTTTTATAGCTAAGCTAAAATAGCTTTTTTTATGCTTTTATGTTTAGAATTAATCGGATGATCTTCCACTGTCACAGGTGATTTTACTTTTCTATTATTTCTTGTATAGCGATTCTGTTTCCTTCGCTGTCCTGGAATTCGGCAACGATAAATCCGTAATTTTCATTTATCGTTTTAGGATACAAAATGGTTCCGTTTTGCGCCAGTACTTTTTGTAAGGTTTGGTCAATATTAGCTGTTCTGAAATAAATTATAACACCCTCTTTTGAAGGTTTGTAAACATCTCCTTTTGCTAATGCTCCCGAAATTCCGCTACGAGTATCTTCAAATGGGAATAAGGTCATTTCGTAATGATCGATTATTTCTCTTTCAAAACTAAAACCAAATACAGTTTTATAGAAATTTTCGGCCCGATTCAGATCGTTCACGGGAATTTCAAAATAGATTACAGGATTTGTTTTGGTCATAGTGGTTTTGTTTAAATGGTTTTACGCAGATTTAGTAAGTCAAGCTCCTTAATATATAAAGAAAGAATCCGTTAAATCTACGTGAAAATTGCTTATCGCTTTGATGCCGAATAAGTAAAACTAAAGATAATACTATTTAGATAAATTTTGATTTTGAATTGCTGCCGTTTTTTTATTTAAAGAAATCGTCGGGATTATTTTACGACTTGATAAGAAAGACAGGAGGTCAGTCAAACCTGTTCTTTCTCATTGCTCCTGAAGCTAAGCGGACTCATTCCGGTTTGTTTTCTGAAGAATTTTCCAAAATTAGAAGTGTCAGAAAAGTTAAGTTGGAACGCAATCTCTGCGATGTTGAGGTCGGTGTGTTTGATCATCAGTTTGGCCTCTTTGATAATTCTGTCATTGATCAGCGTAAGCACAGTTAAACCGGTTATGGTTTTTACAGATTTAGACAGGTGGCTGACGCTCACCGTGAGAAGATCTGCATATTCTTCTACTGTTCTTTTAGTGAGATAATGCAGGTTTATCAATTGTATAAACTTTTTGGTGAGTACTTGTTGTGCGTTGGGCAGTTTTACCACTTTTTGTTGCTCAATAATCTCAAATTCTTTTAACTGATAAAGCAATGCGAAGAACTTATGTACAGCTATGTTGTAAATAGATTGAGAGGCTTCATAGGCCAGAAATACCTCTTCGAAACGGGGTGCTATGTTTGTGTAATGACTTTGAGTGAGTTGAAATAAATTGGTATTTAACGTATCAAAGAAAGGGAATTCCTGTACGAAATCGGGTTTAAAAAAATGAAAACTATCCTCTTTAAAGTAGATTAAATAGCCTTCAGTATTCTTGTCTCTGAAAAAACTATAAACCTGCCTTGGAGACTGAAAGACTAAAAAGGATTCCTTTATATTCTCTTCAATATTATTGTAACCCACCTGCGTGTTTCCATTAGAAATTAAAAGTGCGACAAAATAGAAACCTCTGCGAAATGGAGATCGGTAAATATCTCCTTTGTGTTCTGCCAATCTCATACAATAAAACAGAGGATTCGAGGTACGGTGTTCAACACCGGTTGATTCTAAAAAAGAATTGATACTATCGTAAAAGGGAATGTTTTCTTTTTCTTCAGGCATATTGGTTTAAGGTGTTAGTCTAACAGAATAAAGGATTATAACTAATTTACTAAATGTATTTGGACGTATTGCAGGCTAACGACTTAGGACGCGCTAACGTAAAGTCTAATATCGAAAATCAAATCGAATTGTGCAATATTCAAACGCTCCTTTGTAAGAATAAATTGAAAATGCCAGAATTGACCATTATTGTCCTTTTTTGAACCATTTAAAGCTTTAAAGATCAGGTACCTTTGATCCTTGTCAGGGAATGATTATTAATCATGCTATAAAAAAACTTAAAACAAATGAAAATGTTTCTATTAAAAATTCTGGTAGTACTAGTTATTCTAATAGCTGTACTATGTATAATTGCCGCTTTTGCCCCAAAAAAGTATGTCATCACAAGGGAGATTACGATTAATAAACCTGCTGAAAATGTATACGAGTATCTGAGGTTTCTTAATCATCATAGGGAGTTTAATCAATGGCTGAAGTATGATCCGAATACTAAAATTGAATTAAAAGGAAATGCAGACGGACAGGAGGGAGCGATTCTCTCTTTTGAAAGTGAGCATGAAAAATGTGGAAAGGGCGAGTTTGAAAATGTCCGACTTATTAAAAACAAGCAAATAGATTTTAAAATCAGATTTATGGCACCTTATGTTTTTACTGCCGACGGAACTTTGTTCGTTAATGCGGTCAACGAGAATCAAACAAATTTGGTGTGGAAGTACCAAGGAGGGAAGGACTGGCCAATGAATATTATTTTATTATTTGTAAACATGGATAAAATCATTGGTGCCGATATCGAGAGTACCATGAGAAATATAAAAACGAACACTGAAAAACTATAAACTATGTCATTTGCAACCTATCTAAAAAACATCGAAGAAAAAACAGGTAAAACACCTCAGGATTTTCAACTTCTTGCCGAAGAAAAAGGCTATACGGTAAATGGAGCGATGGGGCCAACTATCAAAGCCACTAATATCATCAATTGGTTAAAAGCCGATTATGATCTCGGACACGGACATGCCACCGCCATGTATGCTTATATTAACGGGAAACGAGAATGATGGTAATGATACTATGGTTCTCAGTACTTATTGTTAATGCAGTTTCGGGCCATTAGCCCCGATTGTTTTATTACTTTTAAAACAAAGCTGACAGGTTTTTGAAACCTGCCAGCTTTGTTTTTTCTAGTATTTAATTCTCTTTATAAAATTAGATTTGATACAAGGTTTTTTTGCTTTATGGGTATATCTCATTTAAAATGATAAGATTGCAAAAAAATACATCGATAATTGAATTATTTTTCCTGTTCTAAATTATCAACATCAGAAATCTGATCCAGTATATTGGTTTGGTTGGGTGAGACGTAATTTTTCGTTTCATTAGCATTTTCTTTCTTAAAAAGAATATCTAATGCATTGTACAATTTTAATAAAACATCTTTGTCTTCTTTTGCAATATCTAGAGCAGTATTAAAATTAAAAACATAATTGTTCGAATTGCGTACTTCTACTTTTATCGTTTTTGATGTGATTTTAAATTTTACTATATCCATTGTTTGTAAATTACTTAGTTTGCAAAATGTTGTTTTCAAGGGAGTTATTGTCCCTTTTTTTTGAAATAAAACACCAATAAAAAACCCCTAATCAATGGATGATTAGGGGGTTGTTTTTGTAGCGAGGACGGGAGTTGAACCCGTGACCTCAGGGTTATGAATCTCAATATTAGACACGTTTATTGATTGTAACGTGTTTAATGTTAAGATTTTTAAAAGACCAAAATCGTTTTGAAACGTTTTTATCTGTTTTCGTTACTCCTTAATTCATTTCTTGTGGGTTAATTTCCACTATATACGTAAGAACCTTTAATATTTTGTGTTGCAAATATAGAGATATAATAACTCATAATAGTTAATTTTTAGATGGAATTTTTATACTCTTTCTTAAATATTCCGTAGACTGTTTATTCTCTAAATATTTTATTTGTTTGAAGATATTTGTTGTTATAAAATCACTAGTTTCATATACTAATAAAGTTTCTTTTAAGAAAAGTTCTCCCTCAATTTCTTTTGTACCAAGTACTTTTTTTAAGCCCAAACAAATAATTTCACCAAAATCATGTCCACAATTTAAGTCTGGATTTACGTAACTTTCTTTTTGAATTAGATTTGTTAACTTTTCAACTATAGCTTTATTGGTTAATATTGTTTTTTCTGTTCTATTACGGCTGTAATTTGTTATTGTCTCAACAAGTTTATCTAACGAAATAAATTCATAGTTCTGCTTGTCGATAAACTTAGAGTAATCAATATTTTTTTTAGAAGAATCATTGCCTTTAAATGAAAGATTTAGATTTTCTCTTTTATTAAGAACTTTTAAATAGGACAAAGGTCTGATAATGCCATGAGTGTAATTTTTTAAACAATCTATTTTTTTATTACTTTTAAATTTGTCCACTTTTTCTGCTGAACAATAACTTTGAAAAATTGTTTCAAATGATTTTTCGATACAAATAATGTTGATATCATGCTCATCAGTTACAATAACGTTTTCTTCTGTTTTTAATTCTTCGGGTATTATTTGCCTTAAATCTTTATCTACTATACCAATAACTTTTTCGAAGCCAAGTTCTTTTAATCGTGAAATAATACTAATTAATTTTTCCCATCCAAATGTTATTTCTATTTGGGTATTCTCGTCTTTAAATTTTAGAAAAAAAAGTCTATCATGTGAACCTTCAACTAAAATGAAATTGTTATATCTTTTTCTACGTTGGATTATAGAATTTGCAATTCTATCTATACTAATGTCATTTCTCATTCTAATTCAATTGTTAAGCTCCAATTATTATTTATAATATCAGGAGAATGAGTAGCTATAATGCTTTTAATGTTGTTTAATTCATTTATTTCTAAAAGGTCATTAATAAATTCGTTCTGCCAAGTTATATGTAAAGAAATTTCTGGTTCATCAATAAGTATTAATGAATTTTCAGGTGTGTTGAATAAAAGTTCATAAAACAATACAAGTTCATGTTGTTCTCCTGATGATAAATTAGATAAAGGTATTGGCTTTTTTGTTATTGTTGATTTAAAGACAAAACCCTCATTTTTATTTACGGAAAATTCTTTGTAATTGAATCTTTTATTAATAATATCTATCAGAGTGTTAAGTTTTAAGCCTAAATCTTTGTAAATACTAAGTTTGTCGTTACTATCATCAATATATATTTCTAAAACGTCTCTTAATGTTTCGTTGTCGCGATACTCTTGGTTTAGATTTATAGGAATTAATGTCTCTTCCACTTGTTCTAATAAACCAACCTTAATTAAAAAAGAACGTTTTTCTTCCAGTTCATTTAATGAATTATCAATAGACGTATTTGACGATGTATTTATTGAGGTTATCTTTTCGATTAGACGATTTGTATATGTTCTATCAAGTTTTGCGGAGAGATTAGTTGCTTCCAGAGTTTTATTTCTAATAATCTCTTTTAACTCGGTTGAGTATTGAACTACAGAACTTC
Organism: Flavobacterium sp. FlaQc-49; assembly: GCF_044005985.1. Lineage (NCBI taxonomy): Bacteria > Pseudomonadati > Bacteroidota > Flavobacteriia > Flavobacteriales > Flavobacteriaceae > Flavobacterium > Flavobacterium sp. FlaQc-49. The sequence goes on from NZ_JBIPCS010000004.1 coordinate 300,171, forward strand.
TGTATTCTTTTTCCTCAGAATTTAGTTTAGTCAAAAGTCTTTGAGTTTCAACTAATTTTACTTGAATAGATTTAGTTAAGAGGACAAACCATTCAGGAACTAATTTATTGTTTAAATCATCAACGATTTCTTTCGGGAGATATTTAGAATAAATTTGAAGTAGCTCATTACTGTTAGAAATGACACCAGTAGCGATATCCAGCCATCTATCTGGTCCAACCCTATCTAATTCAGTTGGTATATAATTTCTTAATATGTTATGAATCCTGTTGTTTTGATTTCTTCTGTAAATACTATGCCTGTCATTGTTGTAATTTTCAATAATATCATCTGATTTTATAGAAAATTTATTAGCTTTTTTTGGATTAGTTCTTTTGTATGATATATGTAATGAATAATCTTCATACCGCAACCTAACTTTTTTTTCTTTTTTTTCTTTAACTATTTCTAAAGTAGATAAGTCATCGAAAGTTATTGAAAATAAGTCAAATTCAAATTTTCCAATTTCGAATAAATCATTGTCGAAGAGACATTTTATCATTTTTAGGATAACAGTTTTTCCTAATCCATTTTCACCTAATATTAATGTAATTGTACCATCCTTTACATCGATACTGTGATTAAAGACTCCATAGAGCTTGTTTATAGTAATGTTTTTTATCATTATTCAATTTTTATGTTTGGCTGAAATGATTGTTTATTATTAAAATTGTTTGTGCTAATATATAAATAATTCTTACAAACAGTTCAAATAGCCCTTTTTTTGATTTATCTCATTGTAAAACTTTTCTAATCTTCACGATAGTGTTATTGGATAAATTTGTAATTGATGAAAGCTTTCTAATTGAATAATTTTTGTCTTTTATTAATTCTAAATGTGATTGATTGTATTTTGATAAAAATTGTTGAGGTGTTTCAATCGTATTTAACTGCCTGCCTTTATAGGTTCCTTTTGCTTTTGCAATGATGATGCCTTCTCTTTGTCTTTCCAATAAGAATGTTCTTTCCATTTCTGAAACATTACTTAAAACATCAGTAATTATTTAAAAAATAGAGTTAGGTTTGTTGTCGATCATAGAGTATAAACCAATGTTTTCTGCATATACATTTATGTTAAGATTGCTTAATGTGTTTAATGTTGTTTGAATGTCAAAAGCCATAATATTTCAATTGACTTATTGACAAACTAAACATTTCTCAGTAGGGATAACCTTGTTACACCACGAATTTTTAGTAACTATATACGCTCCTGAATTAACCGTTTTTTTAATTAAATTTATTTGCGCATCAGCTTCAATTCTACTTGAGTATCCTCTTAAAACTATTCTGTATTGATTCCCCTTTTTTATTATGGTGGAATTCGGATTGATTGCAAGGGCATTATTAAGCTTATCCTTTGCACCCTCAAACGTTTTATTTGCACCAGCAATGATATATAATTCAGTCGAAGAGTTATTGCTATTTATTAAAGGTGTTTCTAATAGTTCAACTTTTCGTTGGCTTTCTTCAATTTCCTTTATTTGTTCAGGTGTTTTATTAATAAGAGTGTCATTTTTAATATTTTCTCGTGCTACCGAATATTCTTTGTACTCCTTTTTTAAAGAATCATGATAATTAGTCCAAGAAGTTTTCATATCACCATTTGGTGCGACAATTGCGAGATATTTTGCAAGTTGTACGCGTGCTAATAGATTCTCTTGTTTCACCACAGTAACATATTTATCAAAGTATTCAAGTTCCTTTAAATCTTGATCTCTCTCTTTAAAAAGGTTACTTACGATGAGTGTTACAGTGCTAACGGCAAGAGTTACAATAATCCACTTAAAATAATTAATAAATTTCTCGAGTTCTAATTTTTCTTTTTTCATAAATCGGTAGACTATAAAGATAGATGTTAATCCAATTAATATGAAAAATGAGTAGAGTAAAAATGAAATGGCTCCAGTATCCATAAATATAATTTTGTTTATTAAAATCGTAAAATAAAATGCATGGGAATAATATTAATTTGCTGAACACTAAGTTATTGATAATGGAAAAATGAAACAATACGTATTTGTACTGTTTTTCAATTGTAAAACTTTTATTTCGTTTGTTATATCAAACTTTTTGTTTTTAAAATGAATTATTAATAAATTTTAATAAAATGTGGACTATTTTGCAAACCAGAAAAATCCGAAAGAGCTGATCTGAGTAAAAAAAAATCTACAATTATTGTATGTGCTTAGAGTAATCGTCTGGTAAAACGGCGTCAATATCACGTAATTATTTTTCTAACGCAGTCATTATATTATGTCCAGTAATTAGTATTAGTTTGCTTTTTGCTTCAAAGGGTGTGCTTTCTTTTACTAGCTCTTTGTGTAATTTGGTGATAAATGTATGTCTAAAGCTATACAGGCCATAGTCTTTGTTTAATTTTAACTATCTTTTACTTTTTTGAAACGTTTGCCAAAATAGTTGCGCTTATCGGTTTCATTAGTTGTCCATTCAAGGCCAATTCCCTCGGGGTAAATAGTTAGCTTTCGCTATCAAATTTATCCAATGAAGGGATTTCATTTATTAAGATTTCAGGGATGATTTTAGTTTTGCAGACTTGTTTTTGGCACGAACATAAATAAGTTTGTCTTTTATATTGATGTCTTTAATTCGTAGTCGGATAACTTCAATTGGTCGCAAATGATTAAAAGATATAAATTGAATAAACAGAAGTAAAGTGGTATCGTTTTTAAGTAAATATTTTAGTATGTCGTTTTCTTGCTCAGAACTAAATGTTTTATTTCGCTCTGGGGTTGATTTTAGAACATTAATTTTCTTTATGAAGTTATCTGTAATTATATCATTGTCTCCCAATGATTGAAAAAACATGGATAGAATTGATCTTGTGTTGTTTCTGTTCTTTGGACTCGTAGTTTCTAAAACCGAGTTTAAAAAGTTGATTGCAGTTTTTTTAGTTACAGTTGTTATGTATCTATTTTGAAATCCATTTGCCAACAACCACTTTTCAAATGACTTTAGACGTATTCTGAAATCCCGATAGCTATTTTCTTTTAGTGAATTTTCTTTTAATTTAAGGGCGAAAGTAACTGCTTCGGTAATATTGTATTTTTTAGATTCATCAATTGAAGTTGAATAGTCATAGGGGTTATATCCATTTTCCAAAATAGTTTCAATCGCCTTTGCTAGAATTTTTATGGCTTCTTTGCGTTCTTTTAAGGTTTTGAATTGATTTACGCCAGAATATACCGGTGTTTGTCTTTCTAGTTTGTTAGTAGCAGGATTTCTGAAAGAAAAATACACGTACCAGCGTTTTGATAGATCGCCTTTTGCGTCGTAAATAGTTGGAGATGAGTATGATTTTTTATAGGTCAAATCGTATGCGTTAGCGTATTCTTTAGTTAAGAGGTCTTTGATTTTTGACATAAAAAAAGCGGTTTTAAATTTCTTTAAAACCGCATAAAATCTATACTTTTTACCTTTCAAGGTTGTAGCGAGGACGGGAGTTGAACCCGTGACCTCAGGGTTATGAATCCTGCGCTCTAACCAACTGAGCTACCTCGCCAAGACTGCTATCAGGAATGATTCCCTCATTGCGGGTGCAAAGATAGAAATAATATTAAATGGTACAAGCAAAAAATGAAGAAAAAAAAATATTTTTAAAAATGCATTGTTTTCGGACATATATTCTTATATTTCCAAAAAAAATAAAAGTAGCTCATGGATACAAAAATACGTTACGAAATCGAGTTTCCTATAAATTCTTCGCCGCAATTATTATATCAATATATATCCACTCCGTCAGGTTTGTCTGAATGGTTTGCTGATAATGTAAATTCACGGGGAGAATTTTTTACTTTCATCTGGAATGATTCACAGGAAAAAGCACGCCTGGCTTCTAAAAAAACTGGTGAAAAAGTAAAGTTTAAATGGGTTGATGAAAGTAGTAAGGATACAGAGTACTTTTTTGAATTGCATATTTTAGTCGATGAATTGACTAAAGATGTATCATTAATGGTAGTCGATTTTGCTGAAAAAGAAGAAGTTAGCGAGGCTAAACAATTGTGGGAAAATCAAATCTCAGATTTGAAACATCTTATCGGATCTGTTTAGTAAAAGTCTATTTTAAGCGTTATATTTGCCCTGAACAAAATTCAGGGTTTTTTTATGATCAATTTTAACGGAAACATGGTAGCGCAGGACGAGAATATACTAACTCAAAATCGTGCTTTTTTGTATGGAGATGGTGTTTTTGAAACACTAAAAATAGTCAATAACAAGATATTGTTTCTTGAAGATCATTATTTCAGACTGATGGCTTCCATGCGAGTGGTGAGAATGGAAATCCCGATGAATTTTACCATGGAGTATTTTGAAGCGGAAGTTTTGAAAGTAATCCGTGAAAACCAATTCTCGGCAGCCGCAAGAGCTCGAATTACCGTTTTTAGAAACGATGGAGGTTTGTATTTACCAAAAACAAACGATGTTTCATTTTTAATTCACGCAACTACTCTCGAAAGCGCTTTTTATGGCCTAAATAAGGCTCATTATGAAGTTGATTTGTATAAAGATTTCTATGTAGCCAAACAATTGTTATCGTCCATTAAAACGACTAATAAGTTGATTAATGTCACGGGAAGTATATTTGCTCACGAAAATGGCTTAGACAATTGTATTTTGTTAAATGATACTAAAAATGTGGTTGAGGCATTACAAGGGAATCTGTTTATGGTTGTCGGTAAAAAACTGAGTACACCACCCGTTTCTGAAGGTTGTCTGAACGGCGTAATGCGCAAGCAAATTTTAGCATTAGCTAAAAAAGTGGAAGGAATAGAAGTGGTTGAAGAAATAATCTCGCCTTTTGATCTTCAAAAAGCAGACGAGTTATTTTTAACAAATGTAATCACAGGAATACAGCCGATAAGTAAATATCGAAAAAAAGAGTTTACAAGTAATCTGGCGCATTTATTGGTGCAAAAACTAAACGAATCCATATCTGAAAATTAATTCAGATATGGGTTTTCGGGTGCATTTGACCAAATAAGGTAATCTCCGCCCAACTCTATTATTTGCTCTTTCCAAAAATGAGTGGTGGATTTTCCGATAATTTTGTTTTTGTAATTATTATCAGCAATTATCCAGGAGTTTCCTTGCATTTCACTTTCGAGTTGATTTTCATCCCAACCGGTGTAACCTAAGAAAAAACGAATGTTATTTTTGTTAATAGATCCGTCGTTAATTAAGTCTTTAGTTGATTCAAAATCACCTCCCCAATAAATCCCATTAGAAATTTCAACACTATTCGGGATTAATTCTGGAATATTGTGAATGAAATAGAGGTTATCCTGCTCTACAGGTCCTCCATTATATATCTTGAAAGAAGCTTCAATCTCAGGTATCAGGTCATTAATAGTGTACTTTAAAGGTTTATTAATGATAAATCCTATTGATCCTTCTTTGTTATGGTCTGCTAATAAAATTACCGATCTGTTAAAAGATAAATCTCCAATTATTGAAGGCTCGGCAATAAGCAGGTGTCCTTTTTTTAATTTTTCTGAAATCATACGGTTACAATTTTTATTAAATTTAGTTATAAAATTTTAAAAATCCCAAATAAAATCGTTAAACCGCATAAAAAAACCCTCCACATGGAAGGGTTTTGATTATATTATAAGTTTAGAGAACTTTCTTACTTAGTTCACTGCACCTTCTAATTCAGCACCAGCTTTAAATTTTACTACATTTTTAGCAGCAATTTTGATAGTTTTTCCAGTTTGTGGATTTCTACCGTCTCTTGCAGCTCTAGCAGATACTGACCATGATCCGAACCCTACTAATGAAATTCTTCCTCCTTTTTTCAAAGTAGTCCCTACATTACCTAAAAAAGACTCTAAAGCTAATTTAGCCGCAGCTTTAGTAATTCCTGCATCAGCAGCGATAGCATCGATTAATTCTGATTTGTTCATAATAATTAGTTATTAATTGTTGGTTAAAAAATAAATTGTTAATACACAAATTTAGTAGGAAATCCGTTCCTTGCAAGTGTTTTCTCTAGATTTAGCAAAAATTGTTGATAACTTGCTTTTTTTGTTCATAAAGCGTGTTATTTATCGATTAAAACAGGTAAAAACCCCTGTTTTATTGGTCTTAATGCACCTTTGCTGCTTCAGAAAATGTGATCCCATTTAATAATTCTGCCACCTGCATTCTCTTTTTTCCTGGTAATTGCAGACTTAAAAGCTGAATAAAGCCTTCTTTAATCGCAATTTTGATCTCTTTTTTGCTGCTAATCAAGCTTCCAGCTTCATAAGAGTGTGGCTCAGAAACTAGTTTTGCTTCATATATTTTGATGCTTAATTCTTCGTTTTTATCGTTCAGAAAACACCATGCTGCCGGATAAGGACTCAAGCCGCGAATCAGATTATTGATTTCTTCTCCCGATTTTGTCCAGTCGATTTTGCAATTTTCTTTGTTTAATTTGTAAGCTGTTTTTATTTCAGCGTTGTCTTCCTGAATTGTAGTAATGACATTTCCCTTTTCGATAACCTGCAAAGCATCAACAACAGTCTGACTTCCTAAAAGCATTAATCGATCGTGTAAATGTCCTGCGTTTTCTGCTGGATCAATTGCGATTTCTGAATTCAGGATCATGGCTCCGGTATCTATTTTGTCATCGATAAAAAAGGTAGTAACCCCTGTTTTAGTTTCTCCGTTGATAATAGCCCAGTTGATCGGTGCCGCACCACGATAATTAGGCAATAGAGAAGCGTGTAGATTAAAAGTGCCCAAACTTGGCATCTCCCAAACTACTTTTGGTAGCATTCTAAAGGCAACAACAATTTGTAAATTAGCGTTTAGCGCTTTTAATTCCGCTAAAAAACCTTCGTCTTTTAGATTTGTAGGTTGCAATAAAGTCAGGTTGTTTTCAAGCGCGTATTCTTTTACGGCAGAATATTTTATTTTTTGACCACGTCCTGCCGGTTTATCAGCTGCAGTGATAACACCCACGACATCGTAGTTGTTTTTGATAATGGTGTCCAGGATGCCAACTGCAAACTCCGGAGTTCCCATAAATATGATTCTTAATTTTTCCATTAGGTTTTTAAAGTATAGGTGTTATCGGATTGTATGATAATGTGATTGTTTTCTAATAATTCCTGAAGTACCAAAATAACATCATTGGTATCCAGTTTTATTTGGGTTTGGATTTCTCTGGAGGTCAAAGAAGCTGTTTTTAATAAAGACAGAATTTTATCCGCTATAGAATCGGCTTCGGTTATTTTACCTTTTTTGGTAATGCAATACGAACAAACGCCGCAATTCGATTCTGCTTTTTCTCCAAAATAATCCAGAATTAATCGGTTCTTGCAAGTTTTGTCTTCTTTTATATAGTGAAGAACAGACAAAAGCTGGTCTTTTTTAAGCTGATTTTGTTTTTCCAGATATTTCGATACGCGGTTTATCGTGCGGTCGTCTTCGCGAACTTCGTTAAATAATATAGTAGCGTCGTTGTTTTTAGATTTGTATTCTATGATTTCTTTGTCTCTTAATTTTTCTAAAACAATCGTAACCTGTTCTTCGGTATGATTTGATTTTTTTGCAATTAGGGAAAGATTAAACGGAACTTTCATTTCGTGTATCCCCGGATAGGTTCTTAAAATAGCCAAAATGATTTCTTCGTCATTTCGATTCAGGCTCATGTAGCGTAACACTTCTTTCGATTCTATTAAAAATTGAAGGGTTATCTTTTCTGAAAACTCCTGAGACATTGTAATAATGCTTTGCTGATTTAGAAATTGCAAGGCATTGTATGTTTTTAAAGTAGGGAAGTCGTATTTCTGACAGAAATGATTCAGTTTGAAAGAGTAAGAGTCATCTAAACCTTCACCATAAGCAATCTGAAAATAATTGCAAAGCTTGACGTAAACGGTATTCAGGAATTTTTTATCAGGTAAAATGCTCAAGAACTGCTGCTCCGTTTGATTGGTGTCTGATGGACTGGTGAGTAAAACAGCAAAAGATTTAGCTCCGTTTCTTCCTGCTCTTCCCGATTCCTGATAATAATTTTCTATGTTTTCAGGAAGCTGGGTGTGAATAACTGTTTTTACATTGTCTTTGTCGATTCCCATTCCAAATGCATTTGTTGCTACAATGACCTGTGCTTGTTCGGACATCCACAATTGCATGTTTTTATCTTTTTCTTTGGAGGAAAGGCCACCGTGATAATAAGTTGCTCTAAAACCCAACGATTGTAATTGTGTTGAAATGTTCAGGCATGATTTTCTATTACGCACATATATAATAGAAGGTTGCGGGTTTTTCTTTAAGATTTGTTCGACGCGGTAGAGTTTATCTTCTACCTCAAAAACCATGTAAGCAATATTCTCTCTTGCAAATGACTGCTGGAAAAATCGGGTATCTTTTAAACTCAGTTCTGTCTTAATATCTTCTATAACTCTGGGTGTTGCCGTAGCAGTCAAAGCTAAAAAAGGAATTTTTGGAAAGAATTTTTTAAGTTCAGAAATCTTCAAATAGGCTGGACGAAAATCATGTCCCCATTGCGAAACACAGTGTGCTTCATCTATAGCAATTAGATTTATGGGTAGATTTTTAATGCGTTCGAGAATCCAATCTGATTGTAGTCTTTCGGGCGAAAGGTATAAAAACTTGTAATTTCCGTATTGGCAATTGTCCAGAAGATCGATGATTTCTTCGGTGTGAATTCCACCGGTAAGCGCAATCGCTTTGATTTCTCTTTTCTGCAAATTGGCAACCTGATCTTTCATTAGCGCGACCAAAGGCGAAATCACCAGGCAAATTCCCTCCTGCATCATAGCCGGAACCTGAAAACAAATCGATTTCCCTCCACCCGTTGGCAACAGGGCAAAGGTATCCTGACCGTCTAAAACCGAATCAATAATTTCTTTTTGCAGCGGTCTGAAACTGTCATGTTTCCAGTATTTTAATAGAATTTCCTGCGCTTCGGGCATTGGTCTTGTTTTAAAGTTAAAAAATTTAGAAATCAGTTTCTAGTTTTGCAACTTTAAAACAGGCCTAAATTTTATCTAAGATATAAAGAATTCTGTTCTCAACCGTGTCTTTAGGGACTTCGATTAAGTCGTAGCCATATTTCTTATAGGTGTCAACCAAGTGATTTTGAATTTTTACAGCCTGATCAAAATTCTCGTAACGCTCTGTATCGCTTTCATAAATTTCCTCCCAAGGTGGTAAAATAAAAATTTTAGAATATTTGATATCCTCACACGCTTTTACAAAATGCTCCGGATATTCATCACCAATATAATCCATATAAGCGAGAACATCAGGAATTCCGCGATCTATAAAAACAACCTTGTCAGATTCTTGAACCGCATCTTCATATTGTTTGATACGTCCTTGAAGTAACATTTCGCTAAACAATAAAGGCTGATCTAAAAACAATTGATCGATACCTCGTTGTTGCGCTTCGAGTGTAACTTGTCTTGAAATTTCAGGATAACAGGAGTAGCCACGAGCTACCAATTCGTTAATAAGAGTAGATTTCCCCGTTCCCGGGCCACCAATGAGAACTATGATTTGTTTTTGCACTTTCTAAAAATAAAGCGCAAATTTACCTAAACTTATTCGTAATTAAAAAGATTATTTCTCAGAAACGAACGATTTCGCAATTTTAGGGAGAAAGGTCTCTGTTTTTGGCTTTGTTTTAGATGACTAGTAATAATAATCAGAGGCTATGAAAATAAGGTGTTCCAATTAATGTTAAGAGAAAAGGAGGTCCTTTTCTTCAGGGTTTTTTCTTCTGAAAGTACACCTGCAAGGTTTTTAAAACCTTGCAGGAGAGTTGAATTGTAGATTGTTTATTAAGCTAGTCCGGCGATACTTAAGGCTGAATAATTATGTTTAGTTAGATTGATCTTTAAGCTAATATTGCAGTTTCCTCCATCGTTCATTTGAATTAAAGAGTATTTAAATTCTTTGTTATTGTGAGGGCTTTTGCAATAGCACAAAATCAAAACTTCTTTTTCGTTTTTATCATTTAAAATGGCGATACATTGTTTTACATATTGGTCTATTTTTCTAAGTTTGACATTGTTCTCTGAAAAGCATTTTTTTAAAATCTGATCAACTTCATGCAATTCATTTTCAGTTAAGTCATAAGGCTTTATTGTATTTGGTTTGTAATCAAAATAAGGACTATAGAATTTTGAGTCAAATGTAAAAAAAGCATAATCTTCGTATTTTTTAAGGGGCAGTTTGTTCTTTGTTTGTAATAGATTTTTCTTGATTTCAATTTTTAAAGGAAACTTTCCATCAATAAATTCGATAAAATTGTTTTTGATAACGGCCTTTTCACTTTCGTTAAAACGAAACCCTGTCCGGTCGAAATAAAGTGTGTCCTTTTTTGAATAACAAAAACCACTAAATTTTTCTGTTTTTTCATGATCTGTGCTTTCTTCAATAGTTGTAAACACGTAAGTGCTGTCGGAATAGAATTCAAATTTTGTACTTCCTCCAAAGTCATAATTATTTACAGCTAAAATTTTTTCTATTTTTTGATTTTTTGACTTTTCAGTGTCTACTTTCTTGCATTGAATGAATAATGCGAGAGTTAAAGCTGATAACAGGAGTTGTATTTTCATTTTAAAAGTGGTTTTTAATTCCTTGGAAATAACAATAGATATAAGAATGCTTTGTTGATTCTAAAACTTTTTTCAAAGAGAAATTTAATTGTATCCGCCAATAAAGAGCGTAAATAAGCCGGATATCACAAAAAGAAAAATGTAAAGTAGTAGTAAAAAAATATTTACATTTTTTAATAACGTTTGTTTTTTGTTGGTAAATCGAGAAGTTTCTTTCGCTAAGAAAATAAGAAGTAGCAAAAGAAAAACTGTAGTAGTCCAAGCTAAGAATATTGCTTTTTCATCACGGGCATCAGTCATGCTTACGGCAATTAGAAAAATAATAAAAAAAGGAATCCCAAGTCGGATTGCTAAATGTGAAATTAAATTTGTTTTCTCTTCCTGCACAGGTTTTGGGTCAGTATTTTTAATTTCGGAAGAGTCGGTTGGTTTATCACTCATGTTTTTTGTTTTTTAATTGCATAAATCTGTAAGATATTTCAAATGTAAAAGGTTGCCACGAATTACGCTAATTTCCACTAATTTTAATTTTATGGAAGCGTTAACACAATTTTGGATTGGTAAAATTCTATTTCGCCCCAATGATTAGTGCCAATTCGTGAAATTCGTGTTGAACAAAGTAAGCAGCTTTACGATATTTTAAGATCTAGAAAGCAAAAAGATTGAAAAGTCTATCAGGTATAGAGGTTGCCACGAATTACGCTAATTTCCATTAATTTTAATTTTATGAAAGCGTTAACACAATTTTGATTTGGTAAAATTTGATTTCGCGTCAAAATAATTAGTGCCAATTCGTGAAATTCGTGTTGAACAAAGGAAGCAGCTTTACGGTATTTTAAGTTCTGGAAAGCAAAAAGATTGAAAAGTCCATCAGGTAGCGTGATAGACACGAATTACACTAATTTCAACTAATTTTAGTTTTATGGAAGCGTTAACACAATTTTGGATTGGTGAAATTCGATTTTGCTCAAAAATAATTAGTGAAAATTAGTGAAATTCGTGTTGAACAAAGTAAACTTATTCGAGATATTTCCGGTTCAGAAAAATCTAAAACCTAAAATCTGAAATCTGAAATCAAAACCGTATATTTGCGTTTATTTTAATATAAGCATGGAGAACGATAAAGAAAAAAGCACCGCTGAATTTTACGAAAGATTAAAGACTGAGTTAGACAACAGTAACACTTGGCCGGCAGAATATTTGTATAAATTTATAATGCCTTCAGTTGCTGATAATGTTGAGAGAGTCGAAAGAGCTTTTGACAGTATGGGTGCGGTTATTAAAACAACAAAATCTAAAACAGGTAAATTTACCAGTGTTTCTGTAGATGTAACGATGAATAGTGCTGATGAAGTGATCGTTAAGTACAAAGAAGTTTCTACAATAGAAGGTATAGTTTCATTATAACTTATGGTCGAAAAATATAAAAAAGAAGTCGCAAATGACGTTGTTTTTAATTTAGAATACAATTCTGAAAGACAGCGTTTACTTATTCCGGAATATGGTCGTCATTTACAAAAATTGATTGATCAGGCAACCGTTATTGAAGATGCTGAAACGCGTAATAAAGCGGCAAAGTATATCATTCAGGTAATGGGAAGTTTGAATCCGCATTTACGTGATGTACCGGATTTTCAGCATAAATTATGGGATCAGCTTTTTATCATGTCTGATTTTAAATTAAATGTAGAATCTCCATACCCAATTCCATCTCGTGATGTATTGCAACTGAAACCGGATGTTTTGCAATATCCACAGAACTTTCCAAAATACAGATTTTATGGGAACAATATCAAATATATGATTGATGTTGCCAATAAATGGGACGATGGCGAAATGAAAAATGCATTGGTTCTGGTGATTGCCAACCATATGAAAAAATCATATTTAAGTTGGAATAAAGACACCGTAAAAGACGATGTTATTTTTGAACACTTATTTGAATTGTCAGGCGGAAAAATCAACTTACTGCAAAGTACAGAAGAACTTTTGAATACCACCGATTTATTGCGTACGAACAAACGTATCTCTAATAAAATCACACCGGCTGGACAACCAAAAATTCAAAGCAACAAAAACAATAATAAAGGCGGGAAGCCAAAACCTTTTCAGAAAAACAACAATCAGAAGAATGTTTAGGGAAAGTTGCTAAGAGGCTAAGTTACTAAGTTGCTGAGATTTTGTTTGAATGTGAACTCAGAACCTTAGAGTCTTTAAAAAAGAATAATAAAAAAAGTTGCTAAGAGGCTAAGTTACTAAGTTGCTGAGATTTTGTTTGGATGTAAACTCAGAACCTTAGAGTCTCAGAACCTTAGAGTCTCAGAATCTTAGAACCTTTAAAAAGAAAACAATAATAAAAAAAACGGCTAAGTTGCTAAGAGACTAAGATCCTGATTTTTTTCAGAAGCTTAGTGCCTCAGAACCTTAGAACCTCAGAACCTAAAAAAAGAATATGGGAATTTTTAAAATCGAAGGAGGAATACCTTTAAAAGGAGAAATCACTCCGCAAGGAGCAAAAAATGAGGCATTACAAATTTTATGTGCAGTGCTTCTAACAGGAGAAAAGGTAAGAATTAATAACATTCCTGATATTATTGATATCAATAAATTAATCACTTTGTTGGGTAATTTAGGGGTGAAAATTCAAAGAAACGAACCAGGTTCTATTACATTCCAGGCAGATGAGGTAAATGTTGGGTATTTAGAAACAGAAGCTTTTAAGAAAGAGGGTGGAGCACTTCGTGGTTCTATCATGATTGTTGGGCCGTTATTGGCTCGTTTCGGAAGAGGATATATTCCAAAACCGGGAGGAGATAAAATTGGTCGTCGCAGATTAGATACACACTTTGAAGGTTTTATTAACCTTGGAGCAAAATTCAGATACAACAGAGAAGATCACTTTTATGGTGTAGAATCTCCGGAAGGAGGTCTTACAGGAACTGACATGTTACTTGATGAGGCTTCTGTTACAGGAACTGCAAATATTGTAATGGCAGCAGTTTTAGCAAAAGGAGTAACAACAGTTTATAATGCTGCCTGCGAGCCTTACTTGCAACAGTTATGTAAAATGTTGAATTCGATGGGAGCTAAAATCACCGGAGTTGGTTCTAATTTACTGACTATCGAAGGTGTTGAAAGCCTTGGTGGTTGTGAACACAGAATTCTTCCGGATATGATTGAAATCGGTTCTTGGATTGGTCTTGCAGCTATGACAAAAAGCGAAATTACAATCAAAAATGTAAGCTGGGAAAATTTAGGTTTGATCCCGAACACATTCAGAAAATTAGGTATTACAATCGAAAAACGTGGTGATGATATTTACATTCCTGCTCATACAAATGGGTACGAAGTAAAAACTGACATTGATGGTTCTATCTTAACTATTGCTGATGCACCATGGCCAGGATTTACGCCTGACTTATTGAGTATCGTTTTGGTGGTGGCAACACAAGCTAAGGGCGATGTTTTGATTCACCAAAAAATGTTCGAAAGCCGTTTGTTTTTCGTTGATAAATTGATTGATATGGGGGCAAAAATTATGTTATGTGATCCGCACAGAGCGGTGGTGATGGGACATAATTTCGAATCTCAACTTAAAGCTACAACAATGTCATCTCCGGATATTCGTGCGGGAATCTCATTGTTAATTGCTGCTTTATCTGCAAAAGGTACAAGTACAATTCAAAATATAGAACAAATCGACCGTGGATACGAGCGTATCGACGAGCGTTTAAGAGCTATTGGAGCAAAAATCGTGAGAGCATAGTTAAAAAATCTCAAATGACGAATGAACAAAAAGCTATAAAAGCTACTTATTTTAGTATAGCTGGAAACACCTGCCTTGCCCTTGTAAAAGGATTGGCAGGTTTTTTTGGCAATTCTTATGCCTTGATTGCCGATGCGATCGAATCAACAACGGATATATTTTCGTCTTGTTTGGTATTATTCGGAATCAAATATTCAAGTAAACCGGCTGATGAGAATCACCCTTACGGACATGGTCGTGCCGAACCTCTGATTACCTTTTTGGTAGTTGGCTTTCTAATTACTTCTGCAACGATTATTGGGTATGAGAGCATTGCCAATATTCAAACCCCACACGATTTACCAAAATCATGGACATTGTATATTTTAGGCCTGATTATTATCTGGAAGGAATATTCATTCCGATTGGTAATGAAACGCAGTAAACAAACCAATAGTTCCTCTCTGGCGGCAGATGCCTGGCATCATCGCAGTGACGCTATAACTTCTATTGCGGCATTTGTTGGAATTTCAATTGCCTTGATTATGGGAAAAGGTTATGAATCTGCCGATGACTGGGCGGCACTTTTTGCTGCTTTCTTCATCTTATACAACAGCTATAAAATTTTCAGACCCGCTCTTGGTGAAATCATGGACGAAAATCTAAACGCCGATTTGGTAGAAGAAATTCGCATCACTTCTTTGACAGTTGACGGCATTTTAGGAACAGAAAAATGTTTTATCAGAAAAGCAGGAATGCAATACCATGTTGATCTTCATGCTATAGTGTCGGCAAAAATTTCGGTAAAAGAAGGACACGAGTTATCACATAAATTACAGGATACCCTCAAAGAAGTAATTCCTCAATTAGGAAATGTTTTAATCCATATTGAGCCGGATGATTATCATTAGGGAGTTGCTAAGTGACTAAGATGCTGAGGTTCTAAGTATAAAAAAATCCGCTTGTTCTTTGAAAGATTAAGCGGATTTTTTTATGTTGTTACTTGTGGGATATCACTATTTTTTTGCGCTTTTAAAGAAAAAAATCTATTTCTAAAGTAATGAAAGGTAAAACCTTTCGGATACTCAGTTCCCAATCCATTTTGTCAGTTCGAGCGAAGTCGAGAACCGTTAAGCAATTCAAAAACTTAGTCCCTCAGAATCTCAGAGCCTTAGCCACTTCCTCCTAATCCAACACATTTAGAATTTTCAGTCCAAAAATAACTCCGTTTTGTTGGATGCCGCCTTGATAAGAATGTACATAATCTACTCTGAATAGTTTGAATTTCCCAAATCCCAGATTATCTAAACCAACGGTAAATTCGGTATAAGGCTTTCTATCCGGAATCGCCAGGGAGTGAAAACCTACATTCAAGGTTGATTTTAATAGATTCAATAATGGAATTTTATTCATGATAAATCCGGTGTCATTGTATTCTAAATGACTTTCAAAATAACTGTCGTTAGTGCTGTTTGCGTAATAGGGCATTAAGTTGAAAACATTTAGATAGCGATCAGCTGTTCCAATATGCGTCTGATTTCCGTTAAAATGTTTGTAATCTATAAAAGAAATATTTTCTGCATTAAAGAATTTTCCTGCTCTGAAACTCGTTCCCAGTAAACCTTTATTGGCTAATGCTAAATCATATTGTATCAGAGTTGCGATTCGGTCAAATTCATACTTTTTCTCGCTTGCCGCAAAGGCTTTTTCGTAAGTTAAATACAGTGTTGGGTATTTGTCGTTCTTAACATTGAATCTTGCGTTGGGTCTTGAAATGTATTTGTTTCCAAAATTAATTTGCGTGGTTAGGCTGGTTTTGAGTACATGATGCTGATTGAAAGCAGGAGCATCATAATCATTTGGTGCCAAAGGATTATTAGAAGAGTACATATCATCTCTTTTAAAGAAAGAATAGTCGGTAGTATTAAAAAGTGGTTTTCGCTGTTCATAGGCCATTTTAGCATTCAAAGTGACGCCGTTTGCAACATTTTGCGAATAGTTAATTTGAGCAAATTCCAGATTGTAGAGTTTCATGTAATTGTCTTTAAAAAACAAGGAACTGACAGAATTTACAATTTTAGAGATAGGTTCCGCGCCATTAAACTGTACTGCTTTTGTTCCTCCCGAAGCACTGATTGTAGCAAAATTTGTGTTGTTGAATTTATGGTGAAATTGAGCTGTAGCGCGGAATCGTTCGTCTGAAAAACCATAATTAAAAGTAGTTTTTATCAGAGTGCTTTTTCCTTTTTCTTCATCCCATTTTTTAAAAGAAAAACCGGTATCGAAATTAAAACCCTGAACGGTATTAAAACTTAAGGAAGAAATGTCTAATAAACCATCGTAGGTAAAAGAATGTTGCTTGAAGGTATTCTTGTAATTGTAACCCGTTAATACATCTAAGACTTTAAATTTATTGTTTTTTGCATCAACAGAATCGGTGTATTTCTGTGATTTTCTGATGGTTTGAATGCTGTCTTTTTTGGTGTAATCGTTGCTTTCTTCAATTGTTAACGGAATAGGACGAATCTCATTCCAAAAAGCGTTGTCTTTTTTGTTGGCGTTGGCCTCAAAAGCTACAATTTCATTCCCAAACGTTTTCTTTGCAAAAGAATCCGGAAAATCATAATTGGAATAAATGTAGTTGAAATGGGCAGAAAATTTGATGCCAAAGATACCAGCCTTAAACGATAAAGTTTGGGCATTTTTGGACCATATTTTATTTTTCGAATGATAACTAAAGCTTTGTTTTAAAGTCATAATTTCGGTAAGTTCGTTTTTCATTCGATATCCTTTTATGTCAAAATCTACTGCATAGAGTGCAAAACTATCATCAACAATATAAATGTAGCCTTCAAAAACAGGTTCTTTATCCCGTTTTGGGATTACTTTTATTTTGTTTATTTCCTGGTTATTGGAATCAAAAAAAGTTCCTTCCAGTTTGTATTTGTAATAATTGAAAGCATTATCGGCCAATGGAGAAATTAATTTTACATCAAAATCTAAAGTATTATCGTAAAAATCATAAGTAGATAAAGCAGCTGTATTGTAACTGTAACCTCTGTTGTTTCCGGAGATTTTAGAAGCTATGATTTTCTCCTTCAATTTGTCCGGCTTTTCAAAAGTGATCTTGGAAACGGTTTCGGATAAGTACAAAATTCCTGTTCCTGTTGAGTCTAGATTGGAGGCCATATCTGCGCCAAGATCTATTTTTTGACCTAATATTTTTTTAGGTAAATCTTTGATTTTAAACATTCCCTTTGAGTAAAAATCGGCTGTATACCGTGCTGTTTTTTGGGAGTTTTCTTTTTTGTTTGCAATGGCACTTCGGATTATGGCATTGGCAGGATTGTTTTTAGGGTCGATGACGACCTCATTTAAAACAAAATTTTCTTCCTGCATTTTTACATCCAGAACAATGGTTTTGGTGTCAGGTGAAACGGTGATTTTTTGGGTTTTAAAACCTAAGTACTGAAAAGTAATTTTGTTTTTGCCAATTTCTTTTACAGTAAGTTGGTATTTTCCCTGCTCGTTTGAAGTGGTGCCGGTATACGTATTTTCCTCAAAAACAGAAACAAAGGGTAGTGGGTTTCCTTTTTCATCGGTAATAGTTCCTTTGATTTGAGCAAAGTTGGAAAGAGAAAAAAGTAAAAAGGCTAATAAAGTATAGTTTCTCATAAAAAGTTGGTTATCCTGCAAAAATAGGAGAACTTAAAAGAGAGTCTATTAAAGATTTGTTAAATAGAGTATTACAAAAATGACTGAATTGCCAGCTCATAACTTTTTAAACCAAAGCCTAAAATTACACCCTTAGCATTTCCGGATAAATACGATTGATGTCTGAAACTCTCACGAGCATAGGTGTTTGAGATGTGAACTTCAATAACAGGTGTGGTAACCGCTTTCATAGCATCACCTAAACCGATAGAGGTGTGGGTATAAGCTCCGGCATTTAAAATAATCCCGTCAAATGTGAAACCACATTCCTGGATTTTGCCAATCAGTTCCCCTTCAATGTTACTTTGATAATAAGAAAGTTCAATGTTTGGATATTTTTCCTGCAATGTTTCAAAATAAGCTTCAAAAGTTTGACTTCCGTAAACTTCGGGTTCTCTTTTTCCTAAAAGATTCAAATTGGGTCCGTTAACAATGCAGATTTTCATAAGTTGATTTTAAATTAATTAAGGTGTTTTAAGGAAGCCATTTTACATTTCACAAAAAACATTTTACAAGAGTGGTAAAAATAAAAAAACCGCTCCAATTAATAGAGCGGTTTTGGTAAAAGTATGTGATATTATTTTTAGAACATAAATCCTGCTGATAATTGTACAGTTGAGTTTTTAATATCTGCATTTTTTGAAGCTTCAGTCAAACCAAGGCTGTAACGTCCTTGAACAAAAAGACTTTTAGTAATTTTAAATCCAAGTCCTGCATTAAGTGCGAAATCAAATGTTTCTGCATTTTTTACATCAAAATCATTTTTTTCGCTTAATAAGAATGATGCTTGCGGACCAGCTTCAATACTAAAAGATTTACCTACATAGAATTTAGCCATAACCGGTATAGATAAATAACCTAATTCGTTTTTAAACTCTGAAACAGCATTTTTGTAAGTTGCACCTTGCGTAGAATACAAAAGTTCGGGTTGAATAGAAAAGCTATCAAGGATTTTTAGCTCTGCAACAACACCTGCATGGTAGCTTGTAATTCCTTCTTTGTCAAATCCTCCTGCGTCAATAGAGGTACCTCCTGTTTGGTTTGCGAAATTAACCCCCGCTTTAACCCCAAGTTGTAAAAATTGTGCCTGAATTGTTGCTGTTGTAGCTAGGAACAATACTGCTGCTAAAAGTATCTTTTTCATAAAATTGTTTTTTAGAATTAAAGTTGTTTTATAGGTCAAAACTACAGAATTAGTATTTTATTGTATTATATTTTAGATTAAATAATTACTATAATTCGCATGTTTTTTTAAATTTTCATCTTTTTTTTGATTGAAATAATGATTCAATTATCTAAAGGTTAAAGATTTACTTTCGCTAAAAAAACATTTTTTTTAAGGCCTGTTATTTGCTTGCCATCGCTTTTTTGTAATATAATTTTTAAGTTTTATTTATAGAGGACAGGATAGAATAGAGGTAAAAACTTACTAATTTATGATATGGGCTTGTAAGTGTAAAAATTACGGATGTGTCAAATATTGGCTTTTTTTAACAGGTTTTTTAGTCTTATTAAGTCTTTATTTGTTAAAAAACAAATTATTTTTTAACAAGTATGCTTTTATATTTGTCCTCTATAATTCAAATAAAAAGTAAAGTAGAATGAAAAAAATTATTTTAACTGCTGTTGCAGTAATGGCTTTCGCATTTTCTAATGCACAAGAAACTAGATTTGGTGTTAAAGGTGGAGCTAACCTTGCTAATTTAACTGGTGATTACGAAGGTGCTTCATCTATGGTAGGTTTCCATGTTGGTGGTTTCGCAGAAATTAAATTAAGTGACAAATTTGCAATTCAACCAGAGCTTTTATATTCTGCTCAAGGAGCAAAAGTAAAACAAACTTTCTTTGAAGAGACAGATAAATATGATGTTAACTTAAGTTACTTAAATATTCCAGTATTAGCTAAGTACTATGTAACTGAGGAGTTTAGTGTTGAGGCAGGTCCTCAATTAGGGGTTTTGTTATCTGCAAAAGCAGATGGAGAAAATGCTAAAGATTTTTACAAATCAGTAGATTTCGGTTTCAATGTTGGAGCAGGTTACAACTTTACAGAAGATCTTTCTGTTGGTGTTCGTTATACAGCTGGTTTGTCAAGTGTTGCTAAGACTCCAAAAGGTGATGCAGAATTTGAAGGTTTTGATGTACCTAGCATCGCTATTAGAAACAGTGTTTTAGCTTTATCTGTAGGATACAAATTCTAATTTATAGTTGAAAAATAGCAAAACCTCCCTGATTCAGGGAGGTTTTTTTATGGTTCAAAATTATTTTTTAGTAGTGATAATTCTATAGTTGCACTTTGGAATTTGTACAAAAAAGAAATTAAATGAAAAAATTAATGTTAACTGCTGTGGCAGTAATTACGTTCGCATTTTCGAATGCACAAGAAACCAGAGCTGGTATTAAAGGAGGTATTAATATTGCTACATTAACCGGGGATGCAGAAGGAGCAACTTCAAGGGTTGGATTTCAGGCTGGTGGCCTTTTAGAGATTAAAATTACGGATAGATTCGCTATTCAACCTGAACTTTTGTTTTCTACTCAAGGTGTGCACACTGAAATAGTTAAGCCTGACAATGAGTATAAAATTGAAAAAAGAATAAATTTAATGTATTTAAATATTCCGATAACGGCCAGGTTTTATGTGGTTGATAAATTTAGTATTGAGGCTGGTCCTCAAATTGGATTTTTAGCAAGAGCAAGAGCTACATCAGAAATTACGAGTTATGGTAATAGAGTATCGGGAGAGGAAGATTTGAAGCGTTATCTTAGGGCCGCAGATTTAGGTGTAAACTTTGGTGCCGGATATGATTTCACCGAAGATCTTTCTATTGGAATTCGCTATAATATTGGTTGTTCGAATCTTGGAGAGAACATGCGTAATTATGAAATGTATAATAGAGTTTTATCAGTATCAGCTGGATATAAATTTTAACAACTATTTTTAAATCGCAAAAGGCTTCTCGTTTCAGGAAGGCTTTTTTTTGGGTAGTTATTTGGAGGGTTTTTGTTACCGTTTTTTAATCGGTTGGATGGTTTTAGAATGTTGATTTTTGCTGTCACTACCGCTTTATTCCTTCAAATACAAATCATTTTATAACAGGGTTACTACTATATTCGCGCTTTGAAATTTGAATAAAACAATAAATGAAAAAATTAATGTTAACTGCTGTGGCAGTAATTACGTTCGCATTTTCTAATGCACAAGAAACCAGAATTGGTATTAAAGGGGGTGTTAATCTTACATCAATAAACGGATATGGTACTCAATCAACATCAAGAGTTGGATTTCAAGTTGGAGGGTTTGCAGAGATTAAAATTTCGGATCAATTTGCCATTCAACCGGAACTTTTGTTATCTACTCAAGGTAGGTGTACTGAAATATCTGGCTCTGGATTTGGGTTTAGAAGTAAAGAGAAATCAAGTTTAGTTTATTTAAATATTCCGGTTATGGCTAAGTTTTATGTTGTTGATAAATTTAGTATTGAGGCAGGTCCTCAGATTAGATTTTTATTAGGGGCTAAATCTAAGTGGGAAGTGACAAGTGAGAATGGTACTTTTTCAGGAAATGACGATGTGAAAAGTTCATATGATGATTTAGATTTAGGAGTGAATCTTGGCGCTGGATATGATTTTACTAAGGATCTATCTGTTGGGTTTCGATATAATTTAAGCCTCACTTCTTATGGAAAAAGCCTTGATGGCAATAAAATTTATAACAGTGTTTATTTATTATCTGTAGGTTACAAATTCTAAAAGTTAAAAACTTCCTGATTCAGGAAGTTTTTTTTTATTTATTAAATTATTTTGAAAGATTTTAGTTGTTAAATTTTTAACAGATATTGTTCTTTGTATACTTACTTATTTAATGAAATGAGTAAGATTAATGCCTTTTAAATCAATATGATGCAAGATATTTGGTCTGGTTTTGAAGTGCATTTTCGAATCGCTTTTTGAATTCTTTTATTAGGAATTTTAACATGCGTTTTATACGTTTGCGTTCTAAACTTTAACAAAATAAAAAATGAAAAAAATTGTTTTAACATTGGTTGCGATTTTGGCATTTGGATTTGTAAATGCGCAGAAAACCAGATTTGGAGTAAAGGGTGGTCTTAACGTTTCAACCTTTGCGGGAGGAAATTATTGGGATGCTAAATCTTTAGTAGGTTTCCACGTTGGTGGTTTTGCTGAGATTAAAATTATAGAGAGATTGGCCATACAGCCGGAGGTTTTGTTTTCTACACAAGGAGCAAAATTAGAGTCTTTTGGGAATTCTGATATCGATGCGAAA
This sequence comes from Flavobacterium sp. FlaQc-49, assembly GCF_044005985.1. Lineage (NCBI taxonomy): Bacteria > Pseudomonadati > Bacteroidota > Flavobacteriia > Flavobacteriales > Flavobacteriaceae > Flavobacterium > Flavobacterium sp. FlaQc-49. Next base: position 322,552 of record NZ_JBIPCS010000004.1, read on the forward strand.
CTGAATTATATTAATGTTCCTGTTTTGGCTAAGTTTTTTATAACTAAACAGTTCACTGTTGAAGCTGGTCCGCAGATCGGATTTTTAGTTTCTGCAAAAGAAGAAAGTAGGGATGCAAAGGATTTTTACAAATCAGTAGATTTAGGCTTTAATTTTGGAGCAGGATATAACTTTACAGATAATGTTTTTGTAAATCTTCGTTATACGGTAGGTTTGTCTAATGTAGGAGATTACAATGTTGAAGATACAGAAGAGTATTTTGACAGCCCTAAGAACAGCGTTCTTGCATTGTCTTTAGGTTATAAATTCTAGTAAATTAAAATAATACAAGTTAAAACCTTCCCTTAACCCGGAAGGTTTTTTTTTGGAAGTTAAAGCTTGGAGAATATTTATTAATCTATAAAGTAAGGAGAATAGGTGAAGAGTATTTTGGTATTAGTTATGATTTTTAATGTGTGATTTATCAATTTTAGGAAAGTTAGATTTGGTTTAATGACAAAGTTTATATGTATATGATTTCAGAATTTATAGAAAGGCTATTGATTTGAATTTTATCTAAATGTATTTATGAAGTTTTTTTTATAATCTTTATAAATTCCCAAATAAATGTTGAGTTTCTGTTTCTCAGGCATATGTGTAAATTCAGTAGATTCGGGCTTTAAGACTGTTTTTTTTCTTATAAAAGCAAATAGTATTTTTGAAAGTATTTACTTTATTTTGTGTTTAAATTAACATTAAAAATTTTATATTATGATGAACAGCCTTAAAATGTCTGTTGTGTTTTCTTTTTGTTTATTAGTCTTGTCAAGTTGTGAAAAAGATAATAGCTCGGAGATGTCAAGTGATGAAGCTAGTAAAGCAAGTGTTGAGAAATTATATGATTCAAATTCAAATTTGAAAAGAGAATTTGGTAAGTCTTTGGTTAAATCCTTAGCCGAGAGTAAAGCGTTGAGAGATTTGATAAAGAATAAATCTTTAGAAATGTTTGATAATGATTATGAGGTTTTGTACCAAATGATAAAGGATGAAAGATTGGAGGGTAATATTACTGTAAGGGAGATTATACTTAAAAATTTGGGAAGTGAAGCATTATTGAATTTAATTGAAGTAAGTAATCCTGCGCTTACATTTTTTGTTCCTGAATTACCTGAAAATTCGTTTTCTGCTAGTATTTGGGATACAGAAAAGCAGATACCTAAAGTTGCTATTGCATTAACAACAAGTAATGATGTGCCGATTATAAATGAAGATGGAACTGAGGATATAATCAAAGCGAAGGAGATTCCTAGTTTTCCTGTAATTGTTATTAAAGACAATGAAAGGGTTGTTGTCTCAAGGAACAAGGGATTCGGTAAGTTAAAAACTAGGTCTTTGAGAAATGCTAGTGGTATAGAGTTTAAATTTATTGATGATTGTTTTGATAAATCTAAAAATGCTAAGAAAGAAACTTCACGTAACATATCTTCAGTTGCTTTAGATACAAAAATTATTAATGCTTATAATATGTATGCTACTGCTGATGGTTGGCATAGAGATTTCATTTATTATGGTATCACACCAACGACAACTAAAGGGCCTTTTAAGTATGATTTCCAAGAAACTGTAAAATCATTTACATTATTAGGAGATCCTACCGCAGCTTTTAATTCACTTGCGGATCAAACAGGAGATCCAGTGATAGCAGAAAAAGCATTAGCGGATAATATGGCTGGCGACTTTACAATTTCAAACTGGAGTAAGGGAAGTTTTGAGTTTAAAATTAGAATAATAGTTAATGGTAAAAATGGAATAGGAAGTGAAATAGTAAAATATTTCAATGTGCCATTGGGAGATTTATTTGATTTTACTTTTGTAAAGGCTGAGAAGGGATGGAATAGAAGGGATGTTTATCATCGTAAAATAAATAGTATCAAGACGATACATTTGAATATTCCAATTTTTAATTGGGATCTTGATCAATACGCATCTACTATTAAGATTAACGTTGAAGAGGTCGATTTAACAGAAACTATTGTTTTAACTGATACAAGAAGTGTCGAGTTTGCGACTAATTTTAGTATCGATGCTGCTTTTGGTACTCTTACAAAAGTAGGTTTAAAATATGGGTCTAGTCTTAAGACTATAACGACGAGTACAGTTCAGAGAACGTTCACACAAGGAAATGATTTGTTAGGTGATGTTATTGTGAATTTTGCAGATAATATTATTGTTAACGAATCAAGTCCTGGAGTTTATCAAACTAGAGAATATAGTTCTGGGTTGTATTCTATAGCAATTGAACCGACTAGGGTTCAGTAGAGTTCGGTTTTTTATAAATAGACCTTCCCCTAACCGGGAAGGTTTTTTTATACCCAAAAATGTTTTACTTTGCACGTATGAATTGGAATACCTACATAAAAGATTATCAATCGTATTTGCGAATCGAAAGAGGATTGTCTAAAAATACAATTGAAAATTATGGTTTCGATATCGGACGATTGTGTCTTTTTTTAGAGACGAACGGTATTGAAGTTTCGCCATTGAAAATCACAGACGAAACCGTACAGCAGTTTATTTATGACGTTTCAAAAGAAGTCAATCCAAGGTCTCAGGCCCGGATTATTTCTGGTTTGAAAAGTTTTTTCAATTATTTAGTATTTGAAGATTACAGAAAAGACAGCCCGTTAGAATTAATTGAGGCCCCAAAAACAGGACGGAAATTACCGGATACCTTGTCTGTTACGGAAATAGATGCCTTAATTGCGGCTATAGATTTGAGTTCAAATGAAGGAGAAAGAAACCGTGCTATTTTAGAGACTTTATACGGCTGTGGACTCCGGGTTTCGGAATTGGTGTCGCTTAAGATTTCTGATTTGTATTTTGAGGAAGGTTTTGTTAAAATCACCGGAAAAGGAAATAAAGAGCGTTTTGTCCCGATTGGTAAGTTCACTGAAAAGTACATCCGCATATATCAAAGCAGTATTAGAAATACATTAAATATAAAAAAAGGTTACGAAGATACTTTGTTTTTAAACCGCAGAGGAAGTCAGCTTACGCGTTCCATGATTTTTGCTATTATAAAAGATCTGGCCGTAAAAGTAAATCTGAATAAAAATATTAGTCCACATACTTTGCGTCATTCATTTGCAACCCATTTGCTCGAAAATGGAGCTGATTTGAGATCGATTCAGTTAATGCTTGGACATGAGTCAATTACAACTACTGAGATTTACGTTCATTTAGACAGAAGTTTTCTGAAAGAAGTCATACACTCTTTTCATCCCCGAAAATAATTTCGAATAATAATTGTGATCAACTGTCGTTTTTCTTTTTAAATTTTAATATATTGGGTATATATTTTACATATAGGAAAATATAGGGTTATTTTTCTTACTTTTTTATCTTGAATAGGGTGTAGGGAGTTCAAATTAAATAAAATAAGTAATATATGGTTTTTGATTTGTATGGAAGTGAGGATTGCTTAGAGGTAAATAATTTTTACAGAAAGCTGTTTGCAGAGATGCCGGATTTACTTTTTCAATTTATTATTGATCGTGATAATAAATATTCTTTTCCACTTGTCAGTAAGTCTGCGGATGCTATTTTTGAACTTACCGCTAGTGATTTTACTAATGATATTAAGTTAATTATTTACGATAGGATATTTGCTCAGGACAAAGAATTGTTTTTTACGTCTTTGGTAAAAGCAAGAAAAGAGATAAAGCCTTGGGAGATTGAATTTAGAGCAGTCTTGCCTAAAAAAGGATTGCGCTGGTTTAAGGTTTCTTCTAAAACCGAACTAGCTGCAGATGGTGGTGTTGCTTTCTTTGGTCATATTTCTGACATTACAGATCTAAAAGAGAAAGAAGAGAATCTTCGTATTTCTGAGGAACGTTTTCAGTTTGCTTTGGAGGCTTCAACTGCAGGTATTTGGGATTGGGACATGGTGACCAACCGTGTTTTTTATTCGTCCTTGTCATTGAAAATTTTAGAGTTGGAGTCAACCGATATTTTTGATGATCCGGAACGTTGGGATAAAATCGTGCATCCCGATGATCTTCCTAAGTATTATTCAGATATTAAGGATCATTTTGAGAATAAAATTCCCTATTACGAAAATTACCATCGTGTCATGACGTCCAGCGGTAATTATAAATGGATACTTGACAGAGGAAAGGTAATCAAGCGCGATGAGAATGGAAAACCTTTGCGAGTAATCGGAACGCATACTGATGTCTCTTCGCAAAAAGAAAAAGAACTGGATCTTATAAAAACAATGAAATTATACAGTGATCAGAATAGCCGATTGCTGAATTTCTCTCATATTGTTTCGCATAATCTAAATACACAGGCCGGGAATATAAAATCGATATTAGACTTTATCGATGCGGATGTTAACAAACAAACTGTTGACGAAATGTTAGAGCATTTAAGAACCGTTTCCAATGATTTGAATGAAACTATTTCTAATCTGACCCAGATTGTAAAAACACAAAGTAATATCAATATCATTGTGGTTCCTTTGAGGTTAAGTGAATATATTGAAAAAACGATTTTTACCATTAGAGGGCATGACAGACAAAAAAATGTTTCGATTGTAAATAATGTTCCCAAATACGTGAGCATCAATTTTAATCCGGCTTATCTTGAAAGTGTGTTATTGAATTTCACAACAAACGCTATAAAGTATGCTCACCCCGATCGGGACCCTGTTATTATTTTTGATTTTGCAATTGAACCGGACGGTTTTAAATCACTTAAGATTACCGATAACGGTTTAGGGATTGATTTGAACGTTTATGGTGATCTCTTGTTCGGAATGTATAAAACCTTTCACAAACATCGCGAAGCACGCGGAATTGGATTGTATATTACCCGAAATCAAATTGAAGCGATGAAAGGCTCTATCTCTGTTGAAAGTGAAGTAGGAGTAGGGACAAGCTTTAAAATTGTATTTAATGATATTTAAGGTTTAGGTGATTTGGGACAGCCGAGACCAAGTTGGGGTTTAAATTCCAATATTTTAAATTCCAAATTCCAATTTTAAACGGGAACTATGCGGGGGCTTGTGGGTGATAAATTGTTTAGATTAATAAAGAATTTAGGGATGCTTTTTTTGTTATACTGAAACACCGGTAATCACACAAGGAACTCCGTACAGTTTGTTATCCTGAGGAACGAAGGATTTCCGTTTGCTGAAACGATACAGTTGAGCTTCACTTCACGGATTATGTCGTGAAGATACTTTGTTCCTCAGTATGACAAGATTGCGGAAAGTCTAAACGGAGCAGCTTGTGTCAATTCCATAGGAGAAATCAAACACGTACTGACGTTGAGCCGAATGCAATTTCTAGCCTAATGACAGGAGTGTAGGAAATTGAGGCAAAATCAATACTAAAAACAGTTAAACTCATTTTATACAAGGTTTTAGGTATTACGTAAAAACAACAAAGGCTGTCTTTCTCAAGACAGCCTTTGTTGTTATATAAAATCGGAGGTTACTTAGCAATATTAACTGCTCTTGTTTCTCTGATTACAGTTACTTTTACCTGACCCGGATAAGTCATTTCTGTTTGAATTTTTTGAGAAATCTCAAAAGATAAGTTGGCAGCGTTATCGTCAGAAACTTTTTCGCTTTCTACGATTACACGAAGTTCTCTACCGGCTTGAATAGCGTAAGCATTTTTAACACCGCTGAATCCGTAAGCTACTTCTTCAAGATCTTTCAAACGTTGAATGTAAGAATCCAATACCTGACGTCTTGCGCCTGGTCTTGCACCTGAAATCGCATCACAAACCTGAACGATTGGCGATAACAATGATTTCATTTCGATCTCGTCGTGGTGTGCTCCAATGGCGTTACAAACTTCTTCTTTCTCACCATACTTTTCTGCCCATTGCATTCCTAATAAGGCGTGAGGTAAATCGCTTTCTGTATCCGGTACTTTACCAATATCGTGAAGTAAACCGGCTCTTTTTGCCAGTTTTACATTCAAACCTAATTCAGCAGCCATGATACCACAAAGTTTAGAAACCTCTCTCGAGTGTTGCAATAAGTTTTGTCCGTAAGAAGAACGGTATTTCATTCTACCAACTACTTTTATCAATTCAGGGTGTAAGCCGTGAATTCCTAAGTCAATAACAGTACGTTTACCTACTTCGATAATTTCGTCGTCAATTTGTTTGGCTGTTTTAGCTACAACTTCTTCAATTCTTGCCGGGTGAATACGTCCGTCCGTCACCAATTTGTGTAAAGCCAAACGGGCAATTTCTCTACGTACAGGATCAAAACAAGAAAGAATAATCGCTTCCGGTGTATCATCAACGATGATTTCAACTCCAGTTGCAGCTTCTAAAGCTCTAATGTTACGACCTTCACGTCCGATGATTCTACCTTTTACATCGTCAGATTCAATGTTAAAAACAGAAACGCAATTTTCAACTGCTTCCTCTGTTCCAACTCTTTGAATGGTATTGATAATGATTTTTTTAGCTTCTTGCTGTGCAGTAAGTTTTGCCTCTTCAATAGTATCCTGAATGTGAGACATTGCTTTGCTCTTAGCTTCGGCTTTTAAACCTTCTACTAATTGTTCTTTAGCTTCTTCTGCAGAAAGTCCTGAAATTACTTCAAGCTGTTGTAATTGGCTTTTGTGTAATTTGTCAACTTCTGTTTGTTTCTTGTCTAAAACTTCAATTTTGTTGTTGTATTCTTGTGTTTTAGCTTCGAAATCGTCATTTACTTTTTTAGCTTTAGAAAGCTCATTTGATATTTGTGATTCTTTGTCTCTAACTCTTTTTTCAACTTCAGCTACCTTTTTATCTCTGGCTAAGATTACTTGTTCGTGTTCCGATTTTAATTCGATAAAACGTTCTTTTGCCTGAAGAATTTTGTCTTTTTTAGTGTTTTCGGCTTCTAAATTGGCGTCTTTTAAAATTGAGGCTGCTTCTTTTTTAGCGTTTTTGATTAAATTAGAAATATTGCTTTTTTCGATAATTTTAGCGATTGCAAACCCTGCCGCAATTCCTATAATACCTGAAATAATGATCGTTATTATGTCCATGTTGTTAAAATTTATATATAAAAAAGCCTACATTAATTGCTTGAATAAACTCGTAAAGACAAGTTTTGAGCTAACTCACTGTTCAAGTTTCCTCGCAAAAAAGCGTGGCATGCTCTAGTAGTGATGATTCGCTCATTCTAAATTGTTAGTGTTGAGTTTACCAAAAATGAACTAATGTAGGCAGTATCTTAGTTTTTGTAAAGAACGTTTAATTTTCGAGATATTGATCTAAAAGTAAATTTAATCTTTTAATTCTTTCGATGGTTTCGTGACCATCAACATTATAATCAATTTGTTTTTGTTCTACTTGTGAAGCAAATTGTAAAGCACACATGGCTAATACATCCTGCTTATCGCGAACCGCATAACTTTCTTCGAATTGCTTGATCATAGCATCAATTTTTTTAGAAGCACTTCTAAGTCCCTCTTCCTGATTTGGTTCTACCGTTAATGGATAAACCCGATCTGCAATTGATATTTTAATTCTAAGCTTTTCGTCCATGTTTCCTAGTCTGATAGTTGTGCTATACAGTAATCAATTTCGCGAATTAATGAATTTATTTTAAGCTTTGTCTCTCTCTTATTATTGTCACTGCCCAGCAATGAATTGGCTATCTTAAGTGTTTCGTATTGCTTTCTCAAAGCGTCCATTTCTTCAGATTTTTTCTGAATGATTTGCGAAGCTTTGGCTAGTTCTAATCTTAATTCCTGATTGTTTTTCTCCAGTGCCTTTGATTTCTCAAAAAGCTTTTCGACTTTATATTCAAGAGTATCAATTATTTCGGCAATTACACTCATTATAAATCCTAATTCATTACTTAATCATACAAAGTTAGTATTCCTTTTTATTAATGCAATTTTTTATCGATTTTTTTACATTAAAAATAGGCAATTGAATGAAATTCAATTCATTGTATTATTGTAGCTTTTTACTCGGTTTTGGCCTCATATTTTTTTATCTTAGCAAAAATGTTGGTTATGAGATTTTCAATACTTGTTCTGTTTTTATCTAATTTTATTTGTGCTCAGACGCAATATCCGAAAGATTATTTTCGTCCGCCGCTGGATATTCCGATGCAACTTTCAGGTAATTTTGGGGAGTTGCGACCGAATCATTTTCATGCCGGTTTCGATTTGAAAACCAATCAGAGAGAGGGGTTAAATGTATACGCCGTTGCGGATGGTTATGTGTCCAGAATCAAAATTTCTACTTTTGGTAACGGTAAATGTATTTATATCACACACCCCAATGGGTACACTTCTGTTTACGGACATTTGCAGACTACATTGGGTCCGATTCAGGATTATGTTCAAAAAACACATTATGCGGAACGTTCTTTTGAAATAGAAATGTTTCCAAAACCAAACGAATTGCCCGTTACAAAAGGACAATTGATTGCGCTTTCGGGAAATACGGGGTCTTCAGAAGGTCCGCATTTGCATTTTGAATTTCGCGATTCTAAAACTGAATTTGTTATTAATCCAATGTTTTTTGGCTTTGATCAAAATATAAAAGACACAAAAAAACCAACGATTTCAAGTTTGTTGGTTTATCCGATAAATGAAAACACCGTGGTGAATCTGTCCAAACAGCCTTTATTATTAAGTCTGTCACTTCAGAAAGACGGAACCTATCTCGCAGGAAAAGTAAAAGCAAATGGTGCGATTGGCTTTGGGATTAATGCTGTTGATACCGATGATGTTTCTTTTAATAAAAATGGTGTTTTTAATGTCTCCACTTTTTTAAATGGAAATCAAAATTACAACTATCAGTTTAACACGTACTCATTTGATGAGATGCGCTTTATCAACGCGTTTATCGATTACCCGAGATATAAAAAATCAGGACAGCGTATTCAGAAGCTTTTTATGAAAACGCCTTTTGCTTTAAGTATTATAAAAACAGATTCGCTGCGCGGAATTATTCCGGTTGCTCCCAATTTGACATCGACTTACAAGATTGAGGTTTCGGATTATTATGGGAATTTAAATTCGGTGACGGTTCCAGTTGAATATGATGCCGCTACGCCAATAGTAACTGCAGAACCAATAACGTCAAAGTATGTCGTTCGTTATAATAAAGATTCTAATTTCGAAAAAGACAATATGTCCGTATTTTTTCCTGCGGGAACTTTTTATGAGGATTTTAATTTGAATTTTGATGTAAAGAACAACCGAATTTATATTCATGAAGATGTAGTTCCGGTGCATTCTAATTTTACCGTTACTATAAAAGACGCTACTTATCCGGAAGCACTCAGAGATAAATTGTTTATTGCCAGATTTAGCGGAAACAGCAAGAGTTACAATGGAACGATTCGCAAAAATGATGTTTTTACGGCTAAATCAAAAATTCTGGGACAATTCGGATTGGTGCTCGATACGATAGCACCGGTCATCAGAATCGCAAAACCAATTCAGGACAAATGGATCAGTGATATGAAAACAATTCAGTTTACGATCGGGGACAGTTTGTCTGGAGTTAAATCGTATAATGGTTATTTAAATGGAAATTGGATATTGTTTGAATATGATAATAAAACGAGAAAAATTACGCACCGCTTTGAAGATGGGATTGTCGCAGAAGGTGCTAATGATTTAAAAATTGAAGTAGTTGATAATGTAGGAAATTCTACTACCTTTGAAACTCACTTTTTTAGAAGTCAACAAAAATAAAATCAGACATTTGAATCGTAGTAAGTTAATATTCGTCTTCTTTTTTTTGTGCATAGGTTATGTTTCGTTTGCGCAAAAAGCCCGTGTTAAAGGAATCATTTTAGATAGTGAAAAACGACCTGTATCCAGTGTGAATATTTCCTTTTTAGGAAATGCTTCACAGACCGATTCAAATGGTTTTTTTGAAGTTGAAGTTCCTTCCAATAGAAAAGTGGCTTTGATCTTTACTCATATTTCATTAAAAATGATGAGTCTTACGGTAAATTTAAAAACCAATGAAGTTTTTGTCTTTAATCCTGTAATGAGTAATTCCGAAGAACAAATGGGCGAAGTTTTCGTGTCTTCCAAGAATAAAAAGAGGGTGCAGGGAATTACGGTTATTGATGCTGCAACAATTAAAAAGGTTCCTGGAGCAAATGCCGGGATCGAGAATATTCTAAAAACCTTACCCGGTGTAAATTCAAACAATGAACTGAGTACACAATATGCGGTACGTGGTGGGAATTATGACGAAAATCTGGTTTATGTAAACGAAATAGAAGTGTACCGTCCTTTTTTGATTCGTTCGGGACAACAGGAAGGTTTGAGTTTTACCAATACTGACTTAGTTCAGAATGTTGATTTTTCTGCAGGAGGATTTCAAGCTAAATTTGGTGATAAACTTTCTTCTGTTTTGGATATTACGTACAGAAAACCTACGGAGTTTGGTGCTTCCTTAGAAGCAAGTTTGTTAGGAGGGAGTGTATCGGTTGATGCAGTTTCTAAAAATAAAAAATGGTCCGCCGTCACCGGAGTCCGATATAGAAATAATAGTCTGCTTGTAAACAGTCAGGATACGCAAACGAATTACACCCCCACTTTTGTTGATGTTCAGACGAACATAAATTATGATATTTCCGAAAAATGGCAAATGAGTTTTTTGGGGAATATTTCTCAGAACAAATATTTATATCAGCCTTTAACACGCGAGACTAAATTTGGAACAATTGATCAGCCAATGGCGCTCGCGGTTTATTATGAGGGTCAGGAAAAAGACCAATATGATACTTATTTTGGTGCTTTGAAAACAACTTATAAAGTGTCGCCAGGTTTTACTTTAAAATTTATAGGTTCTTTATTTCATACCATAGAAAAAGAACATTTCGATATTTTGGCGCAATACCGATTAGGAAACGTTAATGCGGATGGGACAACTTCTATTGATGATGTTGATTTCACACGCGGAATAGGTTCTCAGCTTAATCATGCCCGAAACGATCTCGATGCTCTGATTGCAAATGCAGAAATAAAAGGTTTTAAGGAATGGATAGATGGTCAGTTGGAATTTGGTATGAAGTATACCCGCGAGTCCATTCGGGATCGGATAGCAGAATGGGAAATGATTGATTCGGCTGGGTTTTCTATACGACCGCCAATTATTGGTCTTCCGGAAAACAACCAGCCTTATGTGCCCTATGCGGGACTGTTGTTGCCGTACCAGGATGTCCGTGCGACGAACTTTAATACGATAAACAGATTTTCGGGATATGCACAATGGAATCAGAAAAAGACAATTGGTTCCAATCAGGTTTGGTATAATATCGGGGCGCGTTTTCAGAGCTGGTCCGTGCAAGGGGCTACTGAGGAAGGCAAAAATCAAATTGTTTTCAGTCCGAGGGCTCAGTTTGCTATAAAACCGGATTGGGATATGGATATGGTTTTCAGACTTTCAGGTGGATTGTATTATCAACCTCCTTTTTATAGAGAGCTGAGGGATTTAAATGGGGTAGTGAATCCAAATGTAAAAGCACAGCAGTCTATAAATATTGTTTTGAGTAACGATTACAGTTTTAAAATGTGGGATCGTCCTTTTAAATGGGTAACGGAGGTGTACTATAAATCACTTTCGGATGTAAATACGTACTCGGTAGATAATGTTCGTATTCGCTACGTGGCTAATAACAATGGAAAAGCATACGCACAGGGTCTTGATTTCAGGTTGAATGGAGAGTTTGTTCCGGGAACAGAATCCTGGATAAGTTTTGGGTATTTGAGAACAGAAGAGAACTATGAAAACAAGGGATATATCGCGCGACCAACAGATCAACGATTAAAATTTGCCATGTTGTTTCAGGATTATATGCCTAATATTCCCAGTATTAAAATGTATTTGAATTTAGTGTATAATACAGGTGTGCCGGGAGGTTCTCCCGCTTATTCTGACCCGTATTTGTATCAGAGCAGACTTAATGATTACCGCAGGGCAGATATTGGTTTTGCGAAAGTTTTTGTAGACAGCAGTACCAGAACAGCTAAAACAAGTTGGTTGAAAAACTTCAAAGAATTGTCTGTTGGTTTTGAAATCTTTAATCTTTTCAACAATCAAAATGCGATAACCAATACTTGGGTGCGTGATGTGTACTCTAAAACACAATACGCCATTCCGAATTATATGACTTCGAGAGTTTTTAATATTAAGCTGAATGCGAGGTTGTAATTGTGGAATTGGTAAGAAGTAAATCAGTTCTGTCTGATTTCTTGATATGAAAAATCTTTGATTCTTTGCTTTAGGCTTTTTTGGGATTGTATTTCTAAATATCCTTACTTTAGTAAAATTCAATAAAAATAAATAATACAGCCAAAAATACTATATTTGATAACCGAATATAATTAATGCAGATGAAAAATTATTTAAAATATATAGTATTAGTAATTGTCGGAACTCTAGCGAGTTGCCGTGATGAAGTTCAGAAACCTAAAGTTATTTACGATAGAACGAATAAGACCAGTAGTGCCGTAAAAACAGATTCAACTCAGATTGAAGTAGCAGATTTGCCTATTCAGATGGAGGGGACAAACTATTTAATTCATCCGGTAGGTGATTTGAGAGTGTATGAAAAAGGAACAAAAGCACGATACGGCTCTTCAAGTGTTAATGATGTAAGTTTTACGATTTCTAATTTAGGCGAATTTGAAATCACGGGTTATTTGCAAAACCTGAAATTTCAAAAAACAGATTCAGATTCAATTCGTCCTTTGACTGATAAACCGGCTTTGATTCTAACGGCTACGTATTTAAAAACAATTGCCGATAAAACACAGAATCAAGTTATGGTTTATACATTGGCCGATTCTGATACGAACAAAGACGGAAAAATCGATACTAGTGACATCAAAACATTGTATTTAAGTCATATTAGCGGAGAAAATTTTACCAAAGTTTCAGAAGATTTTCAGGAATTGGTAGATTGGAATTTAATCGAATCTAAAAACCGTTTGTATTTCAGAACAATCGAAGATACCAATCAAAACGGTCAGTTTGATAAAAACGACGTTTTGCACTATAGCTATATTGATTTGGCGTCTAAAAAATGGGAAGTTAAAAGTTATAAGCCTATTTGATTTTTTTTGCCATAGATTACACAGATTAGAATGATTTTTTTAATCTATGATATAAAGAAGCGCCTTTTAAAACTAATTTTAAAAGGCGCTTCTTTTTTTGATTATCTAGATTCTTTTGCCACGAATTTCACCAATTCGCACGAATTAATTAGTGTAATTAGTGCAATTCGTGTTTAATTTTTTTGCGTGACAGATTATTAATCATTTTATTCCTATCTAGCCCTTTTTAAGCTGTTTATGGATAAGTCGTTTATATTCCATGTTTTTTGATTGTCTTGATCTTTTGCCACGAATTACACCAATTGCCACAAATTAATTAGTGTAATTAGTGCAATTCGTGTCTAATTTTTTTTACGTCACAGATTAATAATCCTTTTAATCTGTGGCAAAAAAAAACTTAAATCAAAATATCGCTCTCTAAATCTGATTTTTCGATTTCAATCCCAAACCCTAAACGTTCTACTAATTCAATTACCAATTTTTTATACCAGTTTTCTGATTTTGGATGAATGTATATTTTTTCAATTAACTGATTGATATCAACATTAATTTTTATTCCGTCATTTAGCTTTATAGTGCTCTCAGAAGTATCTGTAATGATGCGTACTTCACGTTCGTATTGAAAGCTCTTTCTCTTAAATAAAAACGGAAAGAACGAATCGTCAAAAGGAATGTATTCTTTTTTATAATCGATGTAATTTACTTTGCCAATATATTGATCAAAATTGTTTTCGGGTTTTAACGCTTTCTGCAATCTCCCAATAGTTGATTGAATGGCTAACCCTTCACTGTTTTGAGTGAAAATCTGCCACATAGCAAACGATTCGTATTCATTGATATGCCAACTGCTTATGGCTACTTTTTCGCGATGTGTTTTGTAATAACTTAAAAATTCAGGATTGTCAATCGCCAGTTTTTTAATCTCTTCGAAAGTAGGTTCGCTAAAAGTGCCTTCATATTGATCCTCAAATTTATCCGAACGGGACATAAATAACTTCTTAGAAAGCAGTATGTCAAGAAATTTAGACAAGTCCAAGTATTTCCAAACAACGGTGTCTGGATCTGCAGGCAGTTTTATGTTCGGATTGTTGATATACATTTATCTAATTTAATGATTTTTTTTGGGAAATCAAAAGGGAAGAGTCAAATGTTAAATGTAAAATATCAAAAAAATAGTCTACAATCAATAATCTACAATCTAAAGTCTGAAATCTAAAATCAGCAATTAAGATTCAAACGACTGCATCGTAACCAGTTTGTTATAAGTTCCGTTATGTGCGATTAATTCTTCGTGAGTTCCTTGTTCAACAATTTTTCCTTTTTGCATTACTACAATAAGATCTGCTTTTTGAATAGTCGAAAGACGGTGTGCAATTACAATCGAAGTTCTGTTTTGCATCATGTTTTCAAGCGCGATCTGAACAAATTTTTCGCTTTCCGTATCCAATGCAGAGGTAGCCTCGTCGAGAATCATAATCGGAGGGTTTTTAAGTACTGCGCGGGCAATAGACAAACGTTGTTTTTGTCCTCCGGAAAGTTTGTTTCCGCTATCTCCAATATTAGTGTAGATTCCTAATGGCAGGTCTTTTACAAATTCATAGGCGTTAGCGATTTTTAACGCTTCGATGATTTCTTCATCGGTAGCATCTAATTTTCCTAACGAGATATTTGCTTTTATGGTGTCATTAAATAAAATACTGTCCTGAGTAACCAATCCCATTAAACTACGAAGCGATTGCAGGTTCATGTCTTTGATGTTGATACCGTCAATAGAAATTGTTCCGTCATTAACATCGTAAAAACGGGTCAATAAATTGGCAATGGTACTTTTTCCACTTCCCGACTGACCAACAAGTGCAACAGTTTGTCCTTTTTTAACCGTAAGTGAAAAGTTTTTCAGTACGGTTTCTTCTTCGTATTTAAAGTTGATGTTTTGAACATCAATAGCATAATCAAAAGTGGTTTTTTTGATGGCATCCGGTTTTGAGGTAATGGTGTTGTCCTGATCTAAAATCTCTAAAACACGCTCTGCTGCCGCATTTCCTCTTTTTACTCCATAAGAAGCTTTAGAAATAGCTTTTGCAGGTGTCAGGATGTTGTAGGCTAGTCCCATGTAAGCGATGAAAGAAGCGCCGTCTAGTGTTTTGTCAATTAAAACCATCTGTCCACCGTACCAAAGTAATATTGCAATTACAGTAATTCCCATAAACTCACTGGCAGGAGAAGCTAAGTTTTGACGATTTCCAATAGTATTTGATAAATTGAAAAAACGGTCTGTTGAACTCTGAAAAACAGAATTAAAGTAGTTTTCTGAATTGTAACCTTTTACGACTTTCAGGCCTCCAATGGTTTCCTCAATGGTTGACAGAAATGTTCCTTGTTCCTGTTGTGCTTTTGTAGATTGTTTTTTAAGTTGTTTTCCAATCAATGAAATGATATATCCTGAAACCGGAATGAAAACAAAAACAAATAAAGTTAGCTTAGCGCTAATCACTAACATGGCACCTATAGTAAAAACAATTGTTAGGGGTTCTTTTATGATAAGTTCCAGAATGGCCAGAAAGGAGTTTTGAACCTCGTTAACGTCGGCAGAAATTCGGGAGATAACATCTCCTTTTCTTTTTTCAGAATAAAAAGCCAAAGGCAGTTCGAGCGTTTTTTTATACATGGCATTTCGCATGTCTCTTAAAACACCATTTCTTAAAAAAGTGATAAAAAACATCGCTAAATAATCGACCAGGTTTTTTAGTAAAAATATCGAAATAATTACGGCTACCATGATAGATAAGGTATAACCAATATCATGTTTCTCAGTAGTTGTCGTGATATAATAGCTCAGGTATTGCTCTCCATATTCTTTTATATGTACGAGTCCTTCGTATTTAGGTAGAACGGTGTTTCTTTTTGTCTGGTCAAATAATACCTGAATCATAGGGATTAATGCCATAAAGGAAAGGGTGCTGAAAAGTGCGTACAAAACATTGAAAAAGATGTTTAGAATCGCATATTTTTTATATGGGTATATAAAAGGAACTATTTTTTTGAAATTACTCATTTATTTTTGATGTTATTTTCTGCTATGGCAATGGCTCTTTCAAGCTTCTCCAGCAATAATTTTTTTTCAGGTAATTGGGTTAAGTAGGCTGAGACTTTGATTTGTTCGTCATTGTCGAGCATTAAATAATTAATTTGTTCAGGTGATTTTTCACTGCACAAAATTAATCCAATTGGTTTGTTTTCGCCTTCTTTTTGTTCATTTTTCTCTAACCATCGAAGATATAACTCCATCTTTCATGTATGCTCATCTGTATGTAAAACTCACGTTTTATATCACTTTCAATATAAATCAGTGTTCTGATATGAGACCAACTCAATTTTGTACACACTGTGTGCAAAATTGTAATGTCTTGAATAGTAGTGTTTAACTTGATGAAACTTTGAAGATTTCGTTTGTTAAAACCTATTCCATATTTAGTGGTTAAGACGACACTTAATGATGGAATTAGCTTTTTTCCATAATCAGCGCGATCATTTTTCAGAATCTCATCATTAATCGATTTTCCGATTTTCCAATAGAGCAAAGTGAGTTCCTGATTGACCGTTTTGGCAACATAATGACGAGTCTGGTCTATTAATCCAATAATAGAATCTAATAGTTTTGGATTGTCATTTATGTCAGGTTTGTCACTCATTCTACTATTTCAATTGCATTCCTGCAATGATATTTTGTATTTTTTGGTCTAAGAAACTTTCTGCAGCATCAAATTCTTCCACAGATTCTAATTCGGCATTTACACTGATGTAGAACTTGATTTTTGGTTCAGTACCACTTGGTCTGGCGCAAATTTTAGATCCGTCTTCTGTATAATAAATCAAAACATTAGATTTTGGCAGGTCCATTATAGACTCTTCACCTGTAAAAAGATTCAGGGCGGTAGAAGCTTGGTAATCTTCCACCATAATCACACGTTGTCCGCTGATTTCTTTCAAAGGATTTTGACGTAAATTAATCATCATCTGATTAATTTCTTCTAAACCTTCCATACCTTTTTTGGTCAATGAAACCAAATGTTCTTTGTAAAAACCATTTTCAACATAAAGTTGTAAAAGTTCTTTGTAAACAGAGCTTCCGGCTGCTTTTGCCTGTGCGGCTACTTCGCATATTAATAAGGTAGCGGCAACAGCATCTTTATCTCTTACAGCATCACCAACCATAAAACCAAAGCTTTCTTCACCACCTCCAATAAATTGAAGTTCAGGAAAATCTTTGATCATTTTGGCGATCCATTTAAAACCGGTAAGACCCACTTTACATTCTACGCCATAACTTGTCGCCAGTTCCATCATCATCGGAGTAGAAACTATGGTAGAACCAACGAATTGTTTGCCATTAATTTTTCCGGCTTTTTTCCATTGTTTCAATAAGAAAGCAGTCATCAGAACCATGGTCTGATTTCCGTTAAGAAGAATCATTTTGCCTTCGTTATTTCTAACAGCAACACCTAAACGATCGCAGTCCGGATCTGTTCCTACTACAATATCAGAATTGGTTTTTTCTGCTAAAGCCAAAGCCATTGTCAATGCTTCAGGCTCTTCCGGGTTTGGCGATTTTACTGTTGGAAAATTTCCATCGGGAATTGCTTGTTCGGGAACAATATGCACATTGGTGTATCCGGCCTGAGACAAAGTCTCCGGGATAGATTTTATCGAAGTTCCGTGCAAAGAGGTAAAAACAATTTGCAGGTTTTCTTTTGCTTCAGCCGGTGTATTAAAACTGGCATTGTCAATAGAAGATTTTATAAAAGCTTTGTCGATTTCAGTGTCAATGTACTGAATCAGTTTTTCGTTAGCCTGATATTTGATTTTATCGTAGCTTAAATTTTCAATAATAGTAATGATTTCAGTATCCTGAGGAGGTACTATTTGTCCTCCGTCTTCCCAATATACTTTATAACCATTGTATTCGGGTGGATTATGTGAAGCCGTAAGTACAATTCCGCATTGGCATCCTAAATATTTAAGAGCAAAAGACAGTTCAGGAGTCGGTCGCAAATCTGAAAATAAATAAACCTGAATTCCATTGGCAGAGAAAACATCGGCTACAAGTTTGGCCAAGGTATTGCTGTTATGACGACAGTCGTAGGCAATAACCACTTTTAAAGGCTGATTTGGAAATACCTGATGCATATAATCCGAAAGGCCTTGTGTGTTTTTACCCAGCGTATATTTGTTGATTCTGTTGCTTCCAACACCCATAACACCACGCATTCCACCAGTTCCAAACTCCAGGTTTTTATAAAAACTTTCCTCAAGCTCTTTTGGTGATGTGGTCATTAATTCTTTAACAGCTGCTTGTGTTTCGCTGTCAAATGTTGGTGTCAGCCATTCGTTTACAGCATTTAAAATGTTAGGTGCTATATTCATCTTTCGTATTCTTTTATTTTAGATCAAAATAATTGTTGTTTTCAGGAGCGGTTGTTTATTTCGTCAATTCACTCTACTCTTAGTCCGCTTGTTTTTTAATGGACAATGGATTACGTTAAAAATTAACTTCTCGTGCTACTTTATAACGTCCTTCGTTGCTTTTGGTTCTCAAAATAATTTCACCAAGGAAACCTGCTAAAAATAACTGAGTTCCTAAAATCATTGTAGTTAAGGCAATAAAAAACCAAGGGTTGTTTGTAACCAGGCTGTATCTCATGCCATTGTACATATGGTATAGTTTTGAAATACCAATATAACCGGCCAGAAAAAATCCGATAATAAACATTACCGAACCCAGTGCGCCAAACAAGTGCATAGGCCTTTTTCCGAATCTTGACAGGAACCAAATCGTAATCAAATCAAGAAAACCGTTTATAAAACGCTCCATTCCAAATTTGGTTTCGCCATATTTACGGGCCTGATGCTGTACTACTTTTTCACCAATTTTATTAAAACCGGCATTCTTTGCCAAAACCGGAATGTAACGGTGCATTTCGCCCGAAACTTCTATGTTTTTTACAACCGTATTTTTGTATGCTTTTAATCCGCAGTTAAAATCGTTTAATTCTACTCCGGATGTTTTTCTTGCCGCCCAGTTGAATAATTTCGAAGGAAGATTTTTGGCTACAACAGAGTCATAACGTTTCTTTTTCCATCCCGAAACCAAATCAAATTTCTCTGCTGTAATCATTTCGTATAATCCGGGAATTTCATCCGGACTATCCTGCAAATCGGCATCCATTGTAATGATTACATCTCCTTTTGCTTTTGCAAAACCGGCATGTAAAGCCTGTGATTTTCCAAAATTCTTCATGAAACGAATTCCTTTTACATTCGGATTTTCGGTAGAAAATTTTTCAATAATTGCCCAGGAATCATCTGTACTACCATCATCTACAAAAATGATTTCATAAGAGTAATTGTTAGATTGCATCACTTTAATAATCCACGTATAGAGTTCTTGCAGTGATTCCTCCTCGTTTAGAAGCGGTATAAGTATAGATAAATTCATTTATTTTTTTATTCTTGTATTGTAGTTTTGCTTTTAAAAATTGCGGCGAAAATTAATCCTAAAATAGAACTGACCACAATAGTGAAAACAGATCCTTTTAATAACTCTAAAGTAGAATACGGATTGCTTAGTTTCATTTTGGCAACAGCTTCATTAATGGCAGACGCAGGTGTTCCGAATTTTTGCAGCATCGATACCGTATATTTAATCATTAATTCGCTCACAGTATCTTTCGCCTCAGGATCAATTACATTAAAAAGGATAACATTAAAAAAAGTAGAGATCAATATTCCAATTACAGCCGCAATAAAATAAGTGGTAAAAGCTTCCTTAAAAGGAAAAACACCTTTTAGCTCTCTTTTCGTTTTAGTTAGTAGAATAATCGACAGTGTAAAACTTATAAGGAGACCTGTAGCTCCAATCCACCAAGAGGTGAACAAGTTTAAATCAACGGCATATATTGTAGCAGTAACTAATGCAGATGCAATTCCAATCATTACACCGTAGGTAATCCCATTTTTCTTTATAACTTCATTGATCATATTTTCTATATGTTTTAAAATTAATCCACAAATATAGCAATTACCCTATATACAAAAGTGAGATATATATTAAAAATATTGACACAGATAAAGAGGACGTTAAAAATATTGGTTAAAAGATTTGTTTATTGAAAAATAAATGTAAATTTGCACACTCAAAAATAATTAAATTTTTAAACAAAAAAGAGTATCGTTTGTTTACACCTTTTTCTAACCATGGAAAAGCTTCAAAATGAAAATGCTCTAAACAATAAATAAAAGAAAAGATGAAAAAAGGAATTCACCCAGAAAATTACAGATTAGTTGCATTTAAAGACATGTCAAATGACGAAGTTTTTATCACTAAATCTACTGCAGATACAAAAGAAACAATTGAAGTTGACGGAGTTGAGTATCCAGTTGTAAAAATGGAGATTTCTAGAACATCTCACCCTTTTTATACTGGTAAATCTAAACTTATCGATACTGCAGGACGTATTGATAAATTCAAAACTAAATATGCAAAACACGCTAAAAAATAATAGCTGTTTTTTATTTTCATATAAAAGCCTTCCAATTTGGGAGGCTTTTTTTATGCGGTAATGTTTTTTTTTAACCATATAAGTGATGTAAGTTCATTTTAAGCTTTGTGTTTATTTTAAGCTTTGCGTGCTTTGAGGTTAAAAAAGTAATAGTTTGCGGGCATCGTTTTAGTTTGAAGCTTAATTTTTTTTACGCAGATTACGCAGATTTTTTTTGGGTAGAAAGGTAAAATAGTTTTTATTATAAGGTAAGTAAATCAGCTTAATCTGCCAGATCTGCGTGCTAAAGAAATAACTTTACGATTCCGTGAGGGTTAGAATAAATAATAGAGAAGTAATCTTGTGGGTAATAGGCACTACAGTTTTAAGGCTTTACTACATTTACTCAATTAGATTTTTTTTAAATGAACTTACATCACTTATATGGTTTAACCACCCCATACAAAAAGGCGCAGTTTCTATAAAACCCCAAAATAATTCCCGAATTCAAGTCGATATAACTTTGGCTGTATTTCCTTTCTTTAAAATATTTGTAACTTTGAACCTGATAACCAAATCAAGATTTTAACAAATATTAAATTTATCTATGAACTACATTCTTTTTGACGGTCCCGTCCGGAATGCTTTATTGCCTTTTACTTTTACCAGACCGGTGGCTGATATTCTAATCGGAATTATGACCATTCGCCAAAAATGGGAAATGCGTTTAGGTTCAACTATAACAACCATTACAGAGGAATATTTGTCGGAGAAATTTCCGATGGTAGAATTAGAAGAAAATGTAATGATTAATGCTGCGTTTTTACCAAATGAAACGCTAGCCGAAATGGTTTCTAATTTAACCGTAAATCAGGCGATTTTTAGAGGTGATGATGTAATTGCTTTTTTTACGACGGAGAACCAGGAGGAAGTTGACTTTGATTCGTATGAAATCATTTCGTATGATGACGATTGTTTGACTGTTGAACATACCTGGGATATTTTTTCTAAAAATGATGCTGCAATTCGCGAAGATTTTAAATATCTGACGGAAGACAGAAAATCTATGCCAATTCCGAAAAGTGTAAATGCCATTGCACCCGAAAATATATTTATAGAAGAAGGAGCTAAATTAGAGTTTGTTACTTTAAACGCTTCAACAGGTCCGATTTATATAGGTAAGAACAGTGAGATTATGGAAGGTTCTGCCATTCGTGGTCCTTTTGCTTTGTGCGAAAATGCACAGGTAAAATTAAACGCTAAAGTTTATGGAGCAACTACCGTTGGCGTTGGCTCCAGAATAGGAGGAGAGGTTAAAAATTCGGTTCTTTTTGCCAATTCAAATAAAGGACACGACGGATTTTTAGGAGATTCTGTTTTAGGAGAATGGTGTAATATTGGTGCCGATTCTAATAATTCAAATTTAAAAAACAATTACGAAGAAGTAAAATTATGGAGCTACGAGACAGAAGGTTTTGCAAAAACCGGACTTCAGTTTTGTGGTTTGATGATGGGAGATCACAGTAAATGCGGAATCAATACCATGTTTAATACCGGAACTGTAATCGGTGTGAGTGCTAATATTTTCGGTAGTGGATTTCCACGCAACTTTGTTCCGAGTTTTTCTTGGGGCGGTGCGGCAGGTTTTACAACCTATGTGACTAAAAAAGCTTTCGAAACCGCTAAACTGGTTATGGGACGCAGAAATATTGACTTTGATGCAACCGAATCAGCAATCTTAGAACATATTTTTGAAGAAACCAAAAAGTGGAGAAAGGACTAAATGTCAAAGAAGCCGAATTCAGAACCCGAATAAGTCCGAAGAACGGATTCTTTTAAAATTTAGCTTTCGACTTTGGAAGGAGTTCGACGCAAAACAACAATTGTTTTTATCCGCTAAATTTAAAAGTTTAGACAGATTTAGAAATAAAAAAAAAGTGAGTATGATAACAATCGGACTCACTTTTTTTATACTTTCTGTGGTCTTGCAAAAAAGGACTGTAATTAATAAGCTGAGTCGTTCAGTTTAACTTCTTTAATGATTTTGTTTCCATCTCGATACAGTTCTAATTTTACAACTATCCCTTTGTTTTTTCTAAGTAATTCACCAATCTGACTTGTGGTAATGATGGTAGTTTTATTAATACTGATCAAGATATCTCCACGATAAATGGCAGCAAAAAGTGCTGGTGAATTTTTCATTACTGCGGTAACAAGTACTCCGCCGTTAAGGTGTAATTTTTTCTTTATTTCATCAGAAAGATCAATTACATCAATCCCCAGCGCAGGTGGTCGGGTCGTTTTACCCCAAAAAGTAGCATCATAGGTATAAATGTCTACTTCTCTGTTTTCAGTAGGAAGTATCGTGGCGTAGACAGGAGAAAGTACCGGTTCAACATTAGTAGAAGATCCATTAGGATTGTGTGCGGTCCATATTTGTTGATTTATGGCTTGCTTCGTTTGTTTATCCGATGATTTCCCATTTGTAATTATGCTTTGATTATAGACAGTCGCATTTGGAGCAATTGTGGTTATAGTTTCTTTTTTTGTTTTGCTTTTGCTGTCGAAACTATAATTATAACTGACACTTGGTAATCCCATAGCATAAACAGGATTGTTTGTTACAATATTATTTTGTCGTTCTGGTACCGGATAATAGGGATAGATCGGATCTGTTATTTTCTTGGTACGTTCATATGTTGCCCCTAATAAAACAATGCTTGCGCCAATTTCTTTGGCAAATTTTAAAGCTTCATTTCTCGAATTAATTTCCATACTTGTAAATTGAGATTTACCAAGATAAATATATCCATCTTCAAGCAATCCAATTCGGTCTGTTTGCGGATTGTTGGTAGTATAAATGGAAGGAGTTTCGGTTTTCTCAATTAAGTTAGGATCATAATTCTTGAAATAGTTTTCTTCACTTTTATAATTTTCTTTAAACTGATTTGAACCACAACCTTGCAAAAACAATAGGTAGGGTACTAGGGTAAGATAGTTTACGAAGTTATTTTTCTTTTTCATTTTTTCTGGTTATTTGAACTTTTCAGTGGTTTTATATACAAACAGGCGATTTGTATGTTTATAAATTTGTTTTTTGAAAACACAGCTGCATCTTATTGCCAACCCGATGGATGTAATTGAGGTATTTGTTGTTTATTATGCCGCAGAGATCTGGAATGGATAGTGTAGAAAACTTCAGGAAAGTCATGATTTTCCTGCTTAAAAATAGATTTAATAGTCTATTCTCGTAAAATTTCCCTGTAAGTCAAAGGTTAATGCCAGATCATTAGAAAGTTCTGTTATGACATGTGTTTTTTCCTTATCAATGTAAGTAATGAATGCGTTTGGATAATTTTCAGCCATATAAGAGTTTATTTTTTCCGGAATTAGTTCAACGGGTATTGTTTGGTGATTTCCGTCAATATCCATCCAGTTTCCATTGCTGTCAAAATTCAGTTTAAAATTAATGGCTAGTTTAACTTCGTATACAAAATCGTCAGAATCGGTAGTTTTTCGTTTTTTTATTTGTTGATAAGCGGTATCAGGAAAATAAGTCGAAATAAAAGTAGTGGCAGCAACGGGTAATTCAGCAGAATTAATTATCAACACTTGGTTATGGTCTTTGCGACATGCTGTTGTACATAACAAAAGAGCTAAAATGATAATGGGTAATAAGAGTGTTGTTTTCATACTTGCATTCTTAAAAAGGATTCTGATTGGTTATGTAATCTTTGGCTCTACTATGTTTGAATAGTTGTTTTTGTATCTCTCAAAGTTGCTTTAATTGATGTGAATAAACGTTTAGAAGTCAATTGAAGAATTCCGTTTTTTAAAACACAGAATTGAAATTAACTATAATTTAAAAGAGCGATTGTGAATTATTTATCGCTGTCATAATTAAGTTTATAAGTGCTGCTTAAGCCAATTGGTTTTACTACAGCCGTTACGCTACAGCTGTTTTTTGCAAAATTGTTATATTTTCTAATTAACACATTCCCAAATTGACAAATTCTCTAATTAACACATTCTCTAATTGACACATTCCCAAATTGACACATTATCTAATTATCTAATTGGCACATTTTTCAATTGCCACATTTCCTCATTTTCTAATTGCCTAATTATCTAATTAATCTATCTTTGCGCTTTCAAAATCAGATAATTTAATTATCTAAAAATCTTAGAATCTAAAAATGATTACAGTTAACGATATTTCAGTTCAGTTTGGTGGAACTACTCTTTTTAGTGATGTTTCTTTTGCTATAAACGAAAATGATAAAATTGCCCTTATGGGTAAGAATGGTGCGGGGAAATCGACACTTTTGAAAATAATCGCAGGGCAGAGCAAACCTTCTACCGGAAATATTTCGGCTCCAAAAGAGGCTGTTATTGCGTATCTGCCGCAACATTTGTTAACTTCAGATGGGGCAACTGTAATGGAAGAAGCATCAAAAGCTTTTGGTGAAATCTTTAGCATGAAAGCAGAGATCGATGAAATCAACGAACAATTAACCGTTCGTACCGATTACGAAAGTGATGCCTACATGAAACTTATTGAAAGAGTTTCAGACTTAAGTGAGAAATTTTACGCCATCGAAGAGGTGAATTACGAGGCCGAAGTAGAGAAAATTCTGGTTGGATTAGGTTTCGAGCGTGAAGATTTTACACGTCAGACCTCTGAATTTTCAGGAGGTTGGAGAATGCGTATTGAATTGGCTAAAATCCTTTTGAAAAAACCGGATTTAATTTTACTCGATGAGCCAACCAACCACATGGATATTGAAAGTATTCAGTGGTTAGAAGAGTTTTTGCTGAATCAGGCAAAAGCAGTAGTGGTGATTTCGCACGATAGAGCCTTCGTAGATAATATTACCAATCGTACTATTGAAGTTACGATGGGAAGAATTTACGACTACAAAGCTAAATATTCGCATTATTTAGAATTGAGAAAAGACCGTCGTATTCACCAGCAGAAAGCATATGATGAACAACAAAGAATGATTGCTGATAACAGAGCTTTTATTGATCGTTTCAAAGGCACGTTCTCTAAAACCGATGCCGTACAGTCTCGTGTTAAGATGTTGGAGAAATTGGTGATTGTTCAGGTGGATGAAGTAGATACTTCGGCATTAAAATTAAAATTTCCGCCTGCGGCACGCTCCGGACAATATCCGGTTGTGGTCAAAGAATTGTCGAAATCATACGGTGATCATGTTGTTTTTAAGGATGCTAACATCGTAATCGAAAGAGGACAGAAAGTAGCTTTCGTAGGTAAAAACGGAGAAGGAAAATCGACTATGATCAAAGCCATTATGAAAGAAATTGGCATTGATGAAGGAAGTGTTGATATTGGACATAATTCACAAATTGGTTATTTTGCTCAGAATCAGGCTGCATTGTTAGATGAGAATGCTACTATTTTTGAAACTATAGATGGTATTGCGGTTGGTGATGTAAGAACACAAATTAAAAATATATTAGGTGCCTTTATGTTTCATGGTGATGATATTACCAAAAAAGTAAAAGTGCTTTCGGGTGGAGAGAAAACACGTCTGGCGATGATTAAATTGTTGTTAGAGCCAGTTAACTTGTTGATTCTCGATGAGCCTTCGAATCACCTGGATATGAAAACCAAAGATATTATCAAGGATGCATTACGTGATTTTGATGGTACTTTGATCTTGGTTTCTCACGACCGTGATTTTCTTGACGGTTTAGCTACAAAGGTTTTTGAATTTGGAAATAAACGCGTGAAAGAACATTTTGAAGATGTTGCCGGTTTCCTGGCACATAAAAAAATGGATTCTATGAGAGAAATCGAAAAGTAGTTTTTTGATTCATAATAATAGAAAATTCTTGGTCTCACGACTTAAAAAGAAAAAAAGCGTTATTTATAACGATATTCTGTTAAATAAAAAAAAGAAGGAGGCAATCTCAATGTTATGAGACTGCTTCTTTCTTTTTTTTTAGGTTCTGTATATATTTTTTGTGCTTCAAACAATTAGGACGGATTAGTCAAAGAAATACCAGGTTCCACTGAAGGAGTCATTCGCATCATAATCAAAAAATACAATTGTTATAGTTTTGTAAGCTGTCAAAATGAAGCTAGTAGCTTCTACTGTACTGTTGCTATTGGCAATAAAACTAACAGGTTTATTACCAGACACGCTGGGTGGTTTCATAAAAGTAATAGTACTAGTGGTTCTGTTGCGTATGATGTGTTCTAAGCCATTAGTAGCTTCAGTTGGTAATAGTATAGTTGGATTACAAGTATCGCAATTGTTCATAATGAAAATTTGCGATTGTGTATTGGAAGCATTTATAGTTCCGCTTGACGGTATGGCGACATATTCTTTTGGTATATTGTGACCTCCTGACCACATTGCTCCATTATATATCTCCAATAGGTTTGTAGTTGTGTTGTATACGACTAAACCAGCAGGGGGAGAAGCAATGGCGTTTCTTTGTATTGTGGTCATTCTGGGAGGTAACAGACCTTTAGTTACAGACTCTGTTTCAAAAATAGCAGAGGGGTTTAGAGTCATGGGATTGTCTCCTATTTTTTGAGCCATTTGGGCATGGGTTGTAAAAGCAACCCCAAAAACAAATGCGATTATGATTAAATTTTGTTTCATTTTTTTTAATATTTATAATGTTTAGTTTAAAGGGAAATAAATTTTTAATATTTGGATTGTTTTAATTTATTAGTGGTTATTTATGGTTTATAAATGAGAGTAAAAAGAATTCAATAGAGAGGGTGAAAAGTAGTTTTTCGATTCCAGATAAAGCTTGAGGAAAAAGTTTGTTTTACGGTATTATGAAACGAATTTGAAGTCAGGTTAAATCATATAAATGATGTAAGTTCATTTAATTCAATACTTACATTTTCTTGAATCAGGCAATCGGCTTTGAAATTTTAAGCGGTTTAAAATAGAGCGGTGCGGGTTATTTATAGAAACACCAGACTCCATTGTAGATATCATTTGGATCGTACTCAAAAAACACAATTTTTGTGGCTTTTTGAGCTGTCAGACTCATGCTAGGGGTTGTTAATAATGCAGCAGAGCTAGCTTTATTATCAATAAAAGGAGTAGGTTTATTCCCAGACGCTACTGACGGTACTGTAACAGTAATAGTACCACCAGAGTTTCTGTTGTATATGATATGTTCTAATCCACTGGAAGCTTTCAATGGTAATACAACAGTTGCATTACAATTATTGCAATTGTTCAAAACAAGAATTTGTGATTCTGTATTGGAAGCCGTTACAGTTCCGTTTGGTGGTATGCTGACCATTTCTTTTGGCAGATTGTAGATTCCTGACCAAATTGTTCCATTATAGACTTCCAGTAGGTTTGTTGTTGTATTGTATACCAATAAACCAGATGCGGGAGTAGCAATAGCATCCCTTTGCGCAGTGGTCATTCTGGGAGGTAAAAGACCTTTAGTAGTAGACTCTGTTTCAAAAGCAGCAGTACTATTTAGAGTCATGGGATTGTTTCCTATTTTCTGAACAGTTTGAGAATAACCGGCAAAACCGGTCAAAAAAACAAGCGCTATTGTAAGGGAACTTTGTTTCATTAGTTTCATCTTTTTGTTTAATTATGACAACAAAAAGAGTAATTAATTCATTAATTGGTCTGATGTATTTTATAAATGTATTTATGTGTTTTATATGCGTTTGAAAATAGATTCTTTTTTGTGTATCAGATTGTTGAAAAAGAAAGAGAGAAGAGTCCGATTATCTCTGTCTTTTCAGATTCTTTCCGAAATAGTGCTTTCTGTGTTTCTTCCTGAATCACCTTGGTTCTCTTGGAAATTTGAGAGAAAATGAATAGTATGGTTTTGTAGCGTGCATTTCTGTTTCAAATAGTGTTGTAATTTTGGTTTGAATGCATGATAAATCGCAAGCAAATTTTATAAGATATTATAAATTCAGTCTGGGCTTTGCGTTGGACAACTGTTTAGAAAGTTTAACCTGCTAGTCTTATATGCTGTGTCTCCTGGCAGCTGATTTTTTTAAATGGCAAGAATTATTTTTGCAGTTTTTTCTGTAAAAACAGAAAGTTACGGAGCAATGTTATACATGGAATGTTTTTTTATATCTTAGTAGGGCATTTCGAATTTAACGATTTATTAATGCGAAAAAAGTGATGGCGTTTGTACTTATTCTGTAGGTTTAGTTGCGTAGAACTGCTGTGTTTTTTGCAATCTGTTACGGTATGAATGGCTTTGGTTTTGTCGGGTGTTATTTTAATTAAGCTGCGGTTTCAACTTTTTTTAAAGTCAAAAACAAGGGTGTTTTGAAGAAGTATAAATAATCGAAAGTTTTAAAGAGTACATTTTTTTAGTTGAAAGTCTAATTTTTAGTTTACTACTTTATGAGGAAATTTTTAAGAATCAGAATTGCTTTTATTTTTTTACTACTCCCTTTTTTTACAAATGCCCAGACCGATGTAAATCAGGCAACGACCAATTCTGATGCCGTTGTTAAATATCCACAGTTTCAATTTAAAGGACTTTTTCAGGCCCGGTTTCTCGGAGCACTTTCGGATAATGTGGATGTGCTCGGGCTTCATCATTCTACAGGAGAGGTTACACAATCGTCTTTTGATATTAAAAGAATGCGTGTTGGACTTAATACCAAGCTGAGCGAAAATACAGAAGTGGCAATTTTAGTAAATCTCGCTGATTTTAAATCAGATCCCAAAACCAAAGTACTCGAAAATGCCTACGCAAAATATACTTTCAATAAATATTTTGCGATAACGGGAGGACAGTTTCGTCCCGCTTTTGGAATTGAAGAATTGGTTCCCGTTGACATCATCAAGTCTTTTGATTTTTCTAATCAATATTATGAATTTGGAAAAAACGGTTGGACGAGTTTTCAAATCGGAGCCTCGGCAACAGGTTCTTTTGATCTTGGGAAAGTACCCGTAAGTTATGCGGTTTCTGTTTTAAACGGCAACGGAAAGAATCAGGAAAAAGACAAAGACAACGGAAAACTCTATTCGACACGATTGGTTTTTGGATTGTCTAAACTCCATAAGATTAACTTAGGCTTAAACGGCGGAAGCGGAAAAGTATTCGATCAGGATGTTTTTGCTCTGGGAGCTGATATTACCAGTGATTTTATACTTAATGATGCGTTTACTTTTGATCTTCAAATAGAGTACAAACAGGGAACCAATCATAATTTGTATTTCTCCTTACCCGCTGAGGCCAGAACCAAAAATGCGAATGATTATCAGATGCGCGGCTATTATATAATGCCGAATTTGAGGTATCGCATTAATTATAAAAAATTGAGTTCCTTAGAATTATCCTGCCGCTATGAGTCTTTCGATACCAGTTTTAAATTGGATTCTAATGTTCGTCAAACCTATACACCAATGATCAGTCTGGAGTTTGGAAAAGCCTATACGGGCAGAATTGAAATGGGGTTTGAAATAGACCGCTTTGATAAAAATATTCCGGATACGACGATGTATAATGATAACTTGTTTATTATACAGTTTCAATGCAGACTTTAATACAATCTAATTTTCACCTTATGAAAGAAGTAAAAATCCCTCAGATCTTAATTACGCTGGCAGTTGGAATAGCAATTTGGTTGATTCCGGCGCCGGAAGGTGTTGTGATAGAAGCCTGGCATTTGTTTGCCATTTTTGTGGCTACGATTCTCGGTATTATTTTAAAAGCGGCACCAATGGGAACGATGTGTATGATTGCCATTGCATTGACGGCTTTTTCACAGGTTTTAGCACCCGGAGATGCCGGTAAGTCAATCACATTAGCCTTGAAGGGTTTTGGTGATAAAGTAATCTGGCTGATTGGAATTTCCTTTTTTATCGCCAGAGGATTTATTAAAACAGGTCTGGGAAACAGAATTGCTTTTTTGTTTATCAAAATATTTGGTAAAAGTTCGCTTGGGTTGGCGTATGGTTTAGGTCTGGCAGATTTGGTTCTCGCTCCGGCAGTACCCAGTAATACAGCAAGAGGAGGAGGAATCATCTATCCGATTATGAAATCAATGTCAATGAGTTTTGGTTCAATGCCCGATCAACCGGATACACACCGAAAACTAGGCGCATTTTTGACATTAAACAGTTATAATATGAATTTGATTGCTTCGTCTATGTTTTTGACAGGAACAGCGAGTAATCCGATGTGTC
This sequence comes from Flavobacterium sp. FlaQc-49, assembly GCF_044005985.1. Taxonomy (NCBI): domain Bacteria; kingdom Pseudomonadati; phylum Bacteroidota; class Flavobacteriia; order Flavobacteriales; family Flavobacteriaceae; genus Flavobacterium; species Flavobacterium sp. FlaQc-49. Next base: position 353,365 of record NZ_JBIPCS010000004.1, read on the forward strand.
AAAAATTTGCACTCAATTTAGGTATAAAAATCACTTGGATTTCGTGGGCCGTGGCAGCAATTGTTCCGGGTTTGGTGGCCTTTTTTATAATTCCTTTTGTATTGTATAAAATTTATCCGCCCGAACTTAAAAAGACGGGAGATGCGCCACAAATTGCAAGTCAAAAACTGAAAGAAATGGGTCCAATTTCACGCAATGAATGGATGATGTTGCTGACCTTTTTTATTCTTTTATTTCTTTGGATGACCGGTGATTTGTTTTCTATCGATGCCACAACAACTGCGTTTATCGGTTTGGTGATTTTACTTTTAACCTCTGTTCTAAGTTGGGATGATGTAAAAGCCGAAAAAGGAGCCTGGGATACTATCGTTTGGTTTTCGGTGCTGGTGATGATGGCCAGTTCGCTTAACGAATTAGGATTTATTGGCTGGTTTAGTAATCTGGTAAAAGCAGAAATTGGCGGATTAAGCTGGCAGATGGCTTTTCCGATTATTGTATTGGTGTATTTCTTTAGCCATTATCTTTTCGCGAGTGCCACAGCGCATGTGGCAGCAATGTATGCGGCATTGCTGGGCGTAGGTGTTTCGCTCGGAATTCCCGGGTTACTCTTGGCCTTTATGCTTGGTTTTGTAGGATCGCTATACGGAACACTAACCCATTATGGTCACGGACCTGCACCGGTTTTCTTTGGGAGCGGTTATGTCGATCTGAAAGATTGGTGGGTAAAAGGTTTGGTGACCGGACTGGTTATGCTTTTTATTTATATGACGATCGGTGGGGCATGGCTTCGGGTGATCGGTTATTTCTAAAAAGATTAAATCCGGATTCCCGGAGGAAGTAGTTCTTTGTATTTTGGATTTTTTTTAATGAATTGAGCAATTTTTGGAGAAATAGGCATTAATCTGAATTTCTTTTCAATGATAATTTCCATGATACTTTTCAGTAAGCCATCAATTACAGCTTGATTGTCGTAGCCGTCGGGTGTGTTGATTTTAGTTAAGAAGATTTTTTTTTCCTGAAAAGAATATTCAACTGTAAGCATTCCTTCTGGGACTATGGTTTCAAATTGTCTTGCAAAAGTGTTGTCTTTGATTTCCATAGTTTCAATAGGTAGTTCCATAGTAGTAATGTGTTTTAGTCATGTTTAAAAGCAAATAATCGTGGGGCGAAATAGTTGTGAAAGAAAAATCTGTATAAGATCTTTAATTGTGAATTATTTCATATGTAAAGGTAATCAATTGATTTTCAATAATGAATTATTTTTTAAAGGAGCAGTTCTAAAGCCCGGTGCTTTGCTGTAGCAGATTTTATTTCAGTCGTAAGATTGCGGTCTGAAATTTGCTTGAAGTTTATAAAAAAAAGTAACTTTAACTTTTATAAGTGAAGAGTCGTAATTGTAATTTCTGTTTATCTAATGAGTAAAATTCCGGTTTATTTTATGCCAGGTCTGGCGGCAAGTTCATCTATTTTTGAAAGAATTCAATTGGATGATTCTGTTTTTGAAGTGTGTTTGTTGGAGTGGGAGATCCCGCTTCCAAAAGAATCTTTATCGGAGTATGCCCTTCGCATCACTAAAAAGATAACACATCCGAACCCTGTTTTAATTGGCGTTTCGTTTGGAGGTATTTTAGTTCAGGAAATGGCCAGACATATTAATGCCCGAAAAATAATTATTATTTCAAGTGTTAGAAGCAATCTCGAATTTCCTAAAAGAATGAAGATAGGCAAAACGACAAAAGCTTATAAATTAATTCCAATGCAGTTGTTGCTGAATGTTGAAAAGTTGGCTAAATTTTCTTTCGGAGAAAAAATAAACAAACGGATTAAACTGTACGAGAAGTTTTTATCGGTACGTGATCTCCATTATCTGCAATGGGCCGTAGAGTCCGTAATCCTTTGGGACAGAAACCAAATTGATGAAAAGGTAATCCATATTCACGGCGATCAGGATGATGTTTTTCCTATAAAATACATCAAAAGCTGCATCATAGTAAAAGGAGGAACCCATGTTATGATTCTGAATAAGTACAAATGGCTTAATGAGAATTTGCCATTGATTATACAGGAACCTCTGAAGGGGTAAATTCCAAATTTTTTAAAATTCCAAATTCCAAATTCCAAAATGGCTTCGACTTCGCTCAGCCTGACACTTTGGGGCTTGGTGTTTCATGTTTCACGTTTTTAAAAATTCCAAATTCCAAACTCAGATTCCTGAAAGGAGTGAAAAACCAATCTGTCACGCTGAGCGAACATGTCTCAAATTCCAATTTTTTTAAATTCCAAATTCCAAAATGGCTTCGACTTCGCTCAGCCTGACACTTTGGGGCTTAGTGTTTTGGGTTTCATGTTTTATGTTTCATGTTTCATGTTTCACGTTTTTTATCTGAGATCAGACATTTCAGATTAGCCAAAAAAAAATCCCAAACTCATTGGAATTTGGGATTTTAAAAATTTGGAATTTAAGAAACTCGTTAGATTTTCTTCATTTGATCTTTCATCATAGAGATTTGTTCTTTTAGCATCCCTTGTTTGTCTAATTTCTTAGCTTCGTTTAATAAGTTAGTTGCTTCCAGTTTTCTTCTGCGTGACATCGCAACTCCGGCAAGGTTTAATTTAGCTACAGCCAAATCCATATCCATAGACAATCCTAGTTCGATTGCTTTTTTGAAATGTTTCTCTGCTTGGTTGATATTGGTTTGAGACAACATGATTCCGTGTAAGTAGTTAAAATACCCTTGTTGTTTTCTTACCAGTGCAGCTTCAGGGTTTTTAATATAGGATAGCCATTTTTTAGCGCCTTCAAAATCTTGTTTTCTTAATTTTAGGAAAGCTAAAAGGATAAATTCGTTTTTAAAGTAAAGAAAGATTGGGATTGCAGTCAGTAAAATAAGAAAAATACCATTCCCGATATTGTTCTCTTTAAATTGCCAAACGCCTGCGACTACTAGAAGTCCGGCCAAAATAAGTTTAATATTTCTGTGAAACATAATAGATGTATATTTGTGATTGCAAAGATAGTAAAAGGAATTAAAAATATTTTTATAAAACTACTTGCCAGAAAAAAAAGTCTTTGTATATTTGCACTCGGTTTTGGGATAACGAAATTCTAAAACAGAAAACAGATATTAGATACCATTTTAAAGATACAAAGCAATGAGCAAAAGAACATTTCAACCATCGAAAAGAAAAAGAAGAAATAAGCACGGATTTATGGACAGAATGGCTTCTGCGAATGGAAGAAAAGTTCTGGCGCGTAGAAGAGCTAAAGGAAGACATAAATTGACTGTTTCTAGCGAACCTAGACACAAGAAATAATGTTTCTATAAACATAAATAAGGCGTTACTTTTTTAGTATCGCCTTTTTTTATACCTTGTCGGTAAAAAACATTGCAACATTCTAGTTTCTAAAGCACTACGGATGTTTTTGAATACAATATAATAACTACACAATACAAATAAAATGCCTAAAGACACATCAATAAAATCAGTTTTAATAATAGGTTCAGGCCCTATTGTTATTGGTCAAGCTTGCGAATTTGATTATGCAGGATCTCAATCTGCACGTTCTATTCGTGAAGAAGGGATTGAAGTTATCTTGATAAATTCAAATCCAGCGACTATTATGACCGACCCAACAATGGCCGATCATATTTATTTGAAACCATTAACTACAAAATCGATTATTGAAATTCTAAAGGAGCATCCACAAATCGATGCTGTTTTGCCTACTATGGGTGGACAAACGGCTTTGAATTTATGTTTGGAAGCCGACGAAAAAGGAATCTGGCAAGATTTCGGAGTAAAATTAATCGGAGTTGATGTAAATGCAATTAACATTACGGAAGACAGAGAGCAGTTTAAACAGCTTTTAGAAAAAATTAATGTGCCTACTGCACCTGCAAAAACAGCTACTTCTTACTTAGAAGGTAAAGAAATTGCGCAGGAATTTGGTTTCCCGTTAGTAATTCGCCCTTCTTTTACACTGGGAGGAACTGGAGCAGCGATTGTTTACAAAAAAGAAGATTTTGATGAGCTTTTGACTCGCGGTTTAGAAGCTTCTCCTATACATGAGGTTTTAATTGATAAAGCTTTAATGGGATGGAAAGAATACGAATTGGAACTTTTGAGAGATAAAAATGATAACGTAGTAATCATTTGTTCGATCGAAAACATGGATCCAATGGGAATTCACACCGGAGATTCGATTACAGTAGCGCCGGCAATGACTTTATCCGATACCACATTCCAGAAATTACGTGACTATGCGATCTTGATGATGCGTAGTATCGGAAACTTCGCAGGAGGTTGTAACGTACAATTTGCAGTTTCACCGGACGAAAAAGAAGATATCGTGGCAATCGAAATCAACCCTCGTGTATCGCGTTCTTCTGCATTAGCTTCAAAAGCAACCGGTTATCCGATTGCAAAAATTGCTTCTAAATTAGCTTTAGGATATAATTTAGATGAATTAGAAAACCAGATTACAAAATCGACTTCGGCTCTTTTTGAACCGACTTTGGATTATGTAATCGTAAAAATCCCACGTTGGAACTTTGATAAATTCGAAGGAGCTGACAGAACTCTTGGACTTCAGATGAAATCTGTTGGTGAGGTGATGGGAATCGGACGTTCTTTCCAGGAAGCGTTACATAAAGCAACTCAATCTTTAGAAATAAAACGTAACGGTTTAGGTGCCGACGGAAAAGGATATAAAAACTACGAACAAATTATCGAGAAACTGACTTTTGCAAGTTGGGATCGTGTTTTTGTAATTTATGATGCGATTGCAATGGGGATTCCGTTGAGCCGTATTCATGAGATTACTAAAATCGATATGTGGTTCTTGAAACAATACGAGGAACTTTATACTTTAGAAAAAGAAATTTCTAACTATAAGGTTTCTAATTTACCAAAAGAGTTATTACTGGAAGCCAAACAAAAAGGTTTTGCCGACAGACAAATCGCTCACATGGTAAATTGTTTGGAAAGTGAAGTGCATACGTTGCGTATGAATATGAAGGTGAACCGTGTGTTTAAATTGGTAGACACTTGTGCTGCCGAATTTAAAGCAAAAACACCTTATTACTATTCTACTTTTGAGGCTGAAATCGAAAAAGCAAACGGAGAGCGTTATGTAGATAACGAAAGTGTAGTAACAGAGAAAAAGAAAATCATCGTTTTAGGTTCAGGACCAAACAGGATCGGACAAGGAATTGAGTTTGATTATTCTTGTGTACACGGAGTATTGGCAGCAAAAGAATGTGGTTACGAAACGATCATGATCAACTGTAATCCGGAAACAGTTTCGACTGATTTTGATACAGCAGATAAATTATACTTCGAGCCTGTTTTCTGGGAACATATTTACGATATTATTCAACACGAAAAACCGGAAGGTGTTATTGTGCAATTAGGAGGTCAGACTGCTTTAAAATTAGCGGAAAAATTATCTAAATACGGAGTAAAAATCATCGGAACGAGTTTTGATGCCCTTGATTTAGCCGAAGACAGAGGACGTTTCTCTGATTTATTAAGAGATTTACACATTCCTTTCCCACAATTCGGAATTGCGGAAACAGCAGACGAAGCTTCAGCTTTGGCAGATACATTAGACTTCCCGTTATTGATTCGTCCTTCTTATGTATTAGGAGGTCAGGGAATGAAAATTGTAATCAACAAAAAAGAACTGGAAGAACATGTTATCAATTTATTGAAAACGATTCCGGGGAACAAATTACTCTTAGATCATTACTTAGCCGGAGCAATCGAAGCAGAAGCAGATGCGATTTGTGATGCTGACGGAAATGTATACATCATCGGAATTATGGAGCATATCGAGCCTTGTGGAGTTCACTCGGGAGATAGTAATGCGACATTACCTCCTTTTAACTTAGGAGAATTCGTGATGCAACAAATTAAAGACCATACAATTAAAATTGCGAGAGCTTTAAAAACGGTAGGTTTGATCAATATTCAGTTTGCTATAAAAGATGATACGGTTTATATCATCGAAGCCAATCCAAGAGCTTCCAGAACAGTACCGTTTATTGCAAAAGCATACGGAGAACCTTATGTAAACTATGCTACCAAAGTAATGTTAGGACATAATAAAGTAACTGATTTTGATTTCAATCCACAGTTAAAAGGATATGCGATCAAACAACCGGTTTTCTCTTTCAGCAAGTTCCATAATGTAAACAAAGCATTAGGACCGGAAATGAAATCAACAGGAGAAAGTATCTTGTTTATTGATGATCTTAAAGACGATCAGTTCTACGAATTGTACTCAAGAAGAAAAATGTATTTGAGTAAATAAACTCAAATCGTGATTATAAAAAAAGGCTCCAAAATTTTGGAGCCTTTTTATGTTTATTCTTTAGTTGGTAACGTCGTATCTGTAATTGAATGTTCCGTCTGTTACTTTTGTAGTAATGGGATTAGAAGCGTCGATTGGTTTATCATCGTCATCTACGCAATTAAATGAAAATGTTCCGGTTACTTTTTTAGTATTTAAGTCAATTGCTGTAATTGATACGGAACCACTAACAGGATATTGACTTTTTCCTTTAGTGTTGAATGAGATTTCAACTTGTGTTTTAGATGCATCAAAAGTGTTTTTTGTTATAGGATATGTTCCAATTTTTAGATCGCTTCTCTTAATGTAAAGTCTAATTTCATCTACAAAATTACGGTTTCTCCCTTGTAAAAGGATATATTCTTCTGCTGGATACATCTCGAATATTGTTTTTGTAGCATAATCTGAACCAAACGGATTATTCATTTCCCATAATGTACCATCAATTTTGGCAGTCATCGCGTATTTCGTTACGGGTTTGATAACTTCAGGGGTTTCGGTATTGTTGCTATTGTCAGTGTCACTTGAGCAGCTGTTTAAGATTAGAACTAAAAATAAGAATAAAATTTTGGGTGTTTTCATTTATGGGATTTATTAATTTGGAGCCAAATGTAAATAAATAGTTGTTAATATTTGGTTAGGTAAAAACGGAAATTATAAGTAAGAGAAGGCATAAAAAAAACTCCTAAATGGAGTTTTTTCTTTTGTTTTGGCTAGTTGTATGTGTTATTCACTTTGGCTAAAAGACATATTGTCTCGGGTGTTTTTCTGAACCGAAATGGCGCCAAAAAGAGCTAGTAAAAATGCAAATGCATAAAAACCTTTTTCGCTTGGGAGAATTGTAGCGTTCCAAAGACCAACGACAAGTAATACAATTGATAAAAGAGTTCCGAACCAGCAAATTCCGTAATAGATATCCGTTACAGGAAGGTTTTCCAGTTTGTCTCTGACACTTTTTTGCAGGGAGACTACAGCGAAAAGACCAAACATTAAAACAGTGAAATAATATCCTTTTTCGTTAAGTAACATTTCGGCTCTTGCAAGCCCTACTATAAATCCGATTGTTCCAGCTCCAAGAGCGACCCATGATGCCGCGATAAAGGCATTCGATGTTTTTTGTACCATGTTTTATATTTAATTTAGTTGTATTTCGAAAAAATTGGGGTGTCCATTGGCGTCCAGAAACAGCATTTCTGACCGGATGCTTTCAGAGCGTTATTGGCCCAGGTATTACAGGTGTGTGTCAAACTATAACTTCCGTTGGCTTCATAGAAAGCATCTGTTCTGCTATAGTTGGCGTCTGTTTTAATGGGAATGAAATTACCCGAGTTGTCTTTTTGAAAGCTGGCTGTAACGTAGGCAATCAAACGGCTGTATTGTTCTTTGCTAATCATCATGGATTTGCAATCATCGCCCAATCTCATTTGTCTGTAATAAGTGGCATGAATGGCAGTTTTGCCTAATCCGGTTGCCGCTTTTAGAGCAACAGAAGCTCTTAAATCAGACCAATCCGGGGTTTCCAGATAAAATCCTTTGTCTCCCCAGCCCATAGCGATATAGTTATAGGTAGAATCTGCTGCTTTTGTGTTTTTAAATTGAACTTGCTGACTCCAGTCTATCTGGTCGTTTTTGACCGGCATTACGATATCAGTGTGAACACCATTTGTCAGGATGAATATCTGAACTTCGGGTTTTGTGTCGGGTTCTTTATCTACAGTTATTTTTGAAAGTACGAAGGCGGTTGCGATATAGAGTAGAACAAATCCTAAAAAGAATAAGATTGATTTTAAAAGGATTTTAAGTGCTTTTTTCAAGGTGATTATGTTAATTTCTTTTTTTTCAAATGTAACTAATTTAAGTTTATATCAAAATGATAATGCGCTGAATTGTCAAGAAAAATCTTTTTAATTTTTATAACAAAAAACCGCAAAAGCAGCGGTTTTTTATGAGCGGAAGGATGCTGTTTTTTTAATCAGAATCAATTTTTCGTAATCTGTAGGTATGCAATAATACGGCTATAGCGGAGCCAATCACAATGGGTATAGCGCCAATAAGCATTCCGTAAGTGATGTATATAGAATTGGCAATCAGGGAAAATAGTCTGAGGTTTTTTTCTCCTTTAAGAGCCATAGAAAATAAATTGATCGTGATTCCTAAATAACCAATTTGGTCAGTGATTAGTGATAGCATAGTTAGTGAGGTTAGGTTATAATTTTATTTCGAAGAGACAAACTGGAACATTGTGGTAGTGCGCCGGTAGTTTTTCAGGATTTTTTATTTTGGTGATTTCAATAAATTTGAAACCATTTTTGACATACATGGTAATTAATCCGGGATTTATACCGGCCGTGTCTAGTCTTACATATTTTTTGTTGTTTTGAATGGCAAAATTTTTCGTCCACTCCAAAACTTTTGAAATAATGTTTAATCCTCTGAAATTTGGGTTAGTGGCTATTCGATGAAGATAAACACTTGGGTCTGCATTTTTTTCGTTCCAAATTTCAGGATCGTCAAAAGTGGTAACCCATACGCATACAATTTCATTGTTTAGGACTAATTTCCATTGTCTGTTTTCTGCAATTTCCGTTGCTATAATTTCTTTTGGCAAATCCGGCCAGGGTGTTCCTTTTTTTTCTTTTTGATAAACTATTGCTTCATCATAAAGTGTTTTGATGGTTGGTATGTCATCGATTGTGCTGTTTACTATTTTCATCGCTTTTCGTTTAAATTGAGAAACAAAATTAGAAGCAAAATGTTGACTATTTTATGCTGTGTAGTCTCTTTTGTGGGATAAAACTTTTAATTTTAGGGCTTAAATAGTTTAATTATGCGTCAACTTGATGAGTATGATAAAAGGATATTGCATTTTCTTCAAAAGAATAACAGGATAACCACAGAAGAATTAAGTCATAAAGTAAATTTAAGTCAGAGTGCAGTTCAAAGAAGAATTGCTAAAATGAGGGAGGAAAATATAATTGAAGCAGATATTTCTATTGTATCTCCTGAGGCAATTGGTATTGGGATAACATGTGTCGTAGATGTTGTTCTGCTTGATGGTAGTTCGAAAGCAATTGATGAATTTAAAACCGGAATGCAAAACTGCGAAGAAGTGTCTCAATGTTATTATGTGACGGGGAGTTATGATTTTGTATTAATTGTACAAGTAAAAGACATGCATCATTTTGAAGTGTTTCAAAAGAAGTATCTTCTGGATAATAAAAATCTGAAACATTTTTATACGCACGTTGTAATGGATCGAGTAAAAGTGAATTATAGTATTAGTATTTAAAAAGGAATTAAAACAGAAAAAGCCCCAAATTAGGAGCTTTTTCTGTTTTAATAAAGTAAGATTATTTTTTAATTAGCTGTTCCAAGGGTTTCAACTGCTCCATGTCAATTTTGGATTTTTGTAAAACCGACATTAAGGTCATGATGTTATTCGGATTCATGTTTTTTCCTAAAACGCGTACTACTGCAAATCCGCTTTCTTTTCTGTTGGCAAAAACTATAAATTCTTCGATGTTCTCATCAGTACCTACATAACTTATAGAAGCGCCTTCTTTACCGGAGCCAAACTTCATCAGTTCCTGATATTTTGGATCTTTTAAAATAGCTTTTACTTTAGTTCTTTCTGTTTCAAATTCGGCCTTGTTTGTTGCATTTGCTTTAAAGGCAAGAATATTCATTTTGTCAAAAGAGTTTAAAGCTTCGGATTGTTCTGTAGATAGTTTTGCTTTGTCCAAGTTTAGAATACTAGGCGAGATATCAAGAGCAATGAAGTTTTTGTTATCTGTATTTTCAACAAAATATTTTTGCAAGGAAGGCTCAGATTTACAACTTAGTAAAGTAAGTAAAGCTAAAAGGGCTGAGGTAAAGACGCTGACTTTCATATTATTTTTTGTTTTTAGAAGCTTTTTTTAGGTCAGAACCACCAGGAAGTTGCATTTTGTCTGTTAGCACTGAAATTTCATTTAAGTCAAAATTACCCGTAAGAGATAATAAAACAGTTTCGTCGTTTTTAGCACCGTCAATATACATTAGTAATTCTCTTACCTGTGTATCGCTGGCCCCTGATTTGATTAATATTCTAACGTTTTTACCACTGTCATTTATGCGCATTAATTCTTCTAAACCGGCAGTTTTAATGTATTTGTCGGCAGAAGCTTTCATGTCGGCTTCAATTTTTGGGTTTTTGGTAGTGAATACTTTTAGATAGTCTAATTTTTTAATCAGGTTAACGTACTGTTGCGTTTCCTTGTCTTTGGCATCGACTTTTACTTTGCTCATTAAGTCGAACATTTTTTTGTTTACAATTACAGAGGTCACATCGTCCTGACCGTCAAATTTGTCAAAAGCACCCTGTGCATAAAAAACAGTGGTAGCGAATGTGAAAACTAGTGTTATGATGAAATTTTTCATTTTTATAAATTTTAAATTATTGTTTGAAGATTTTGTTTTTTGATTGTTCGTATTCGTGAATGTACTGTACACTTTCTAGACCTACATTCACATTGTTTGACACTAAGGCTAAGGCTTTTTGCGTTGCCGCTAAGGCCTCTTCCGGATTGTCGTAGGTTCCTAATTCTGATTGCGCTACAACCGGAGTTGCGTTTTTATCGCTTACATAAAAATAGGTCCCGATTCCCAGTAAAATAACAGCAGAGGCTGCAATTGATAACCACGTAACATTTCGTTTTTTAGTTTGTAGTGGAATCTCCTGCGTCGATTTTTGTTCTTTTACCTGAGAGAAATAACCAAACATTGGTTGGTATTGCTCCAAATGCTGCGCAACATTTGGTGAAGAAAAATAGTCTTTTAATTCGTTTTCTTCAGCAATAGTAGTTTCTCCCTGAAAGTATTTTTCTAATATATATTCTATTCTATTTAATTCCATAACGGTGTGTATTAAGCATTGATTCTCTAATTTTTTTTCTCGCTCTCGAAAGGGCTACCCGGATAGCCGTTTCATTCATGTTGACAATTTTTGCTATTTCATCAAATTCATATTGTTCAACATCGCGTAACTGTATTAATATTTGTAATTGTTCGGGTAATTGACCGATTATTTTTTCTACCCATTCTAAACTGTTTTCATCTTCGAGTTTTTTATCTAATTGTGGCTGTCGGTCTGTAAAATTGTTGTGTACAATTTGAAGATTTCCGGCTCTTTTAGATTTTAGCTGATCGAGACAATAATTTTTGGTCATGGTCATCGCTAGAGCTTCAACACTGGAATAGGTTTCTAAATTTTCTTTCTTATTCCATAATTTAACCATTACTTCCTGAGTAGCATCCTCGGCTTCTTCAGTGCTGGTCAGCAACCTTTTGGCCAGACGAAATACTTTGTCTTTAAAAGGATTTATTAATTCTATGAAAACAATTTGATTCATAAATCAGGGTTATTGGTTAGCTTATATAAAGGAAGACGAGGTACAATTAATTTTGTTACAACAGAACTGAAAAAAATAGTATAAAAAAAAAGATAATTAAACTACCTATTGTTAAAACTAAAGATAGTATTTTTACGTTATTACTTTTATATAGATACCAGTTTATGAAAACAATATTAAGAAGTTTACTATTATTAGGCTTACTTCTCTTCTCTTTACAATCTTGTGAAGACCAGGATGACATTGCTGCTCCGGCAAATTTGCAGATAAACGATTTTATCTGGAAAGGACTAAATCAGTACTATCTTTGGCAGGCTGATGTTCCTAATTTATCTGATGAGCGCTTCGGAAATAAGCAAAGTGCCTTAAATTCTTTTTTGAGTGGTTATGCCGAGCCTGAGAATTTGTTTCAGGATTTATTGAATAAACCGGCGAGTAAATTTCCCAAAGGAGAAGCAATTGACCGATTCAGTTGGATTGTTAAGGATTATAGTGTTTTAGAACAAGAACTTCAAGGAACCAGTAAAAGTACCGGAATTGATTTTAAGTTGAGTTATAAAGGAGAAAGCAATTCAGATCTGGTAGGTTTTGTACGTTATGTTGTTCCGGGTTCAGACGCTTCGGGCAAAAGTATCAAACGTGGTGATCTATTTACAGCTGTAAACGGAACTCCGCTTACCGCTTCTAATTACAGACAATTGCTTTTGGATTCGGAGAGTTATACTTTGAATTTAGCGCAGTATAACGGAAATGTTATAGAATCAAATGGAAAATCGGTTACGTTGGTAAAGACAACGCTGAATGAAAATCCAATTCTGATCAATAAAGTTATTACGTCCGGAAGTCATAAAATTGGTTATTTGATGTATAATGGTTTTTATAGCACTTATGATTCGCAGTTAAATGATGCTTTTGAGGAATTAGCAACGCAGGGCGTAACTGACTTAGTTCTTGATTTGAGATACAATGGAGGAGGATCGGTTCAGACCGCTACACGTTTGGCCAGTATGATTACGGGGCAGTTTAAAGACCAGATTTTTGCTAAAGAAAAATGGAACGCTAAGCTTACCGCTTATCTTGAAACGGAAGATTCAGAATCTTTAAACAATAGGTTTGTAGACAATATTAACGGAAGAGCCATTAATAGTTTGCGTTTAAGCAAAGTATATGTGCTGACTTCTAATGGAACTGCGTCTGCAAGTGAATTAATTATAAATGGATTAGTTCCTTACATTAGTGTAGTACAAATAGGAGATTATACAGTTGGAAAAAATGTTGGATCCGTAACACTATATGATTCCGAAACATTTACAAAAAACAAAGTCAATACAAGTCATAAATACGCCATGCAACCTTTGGTTCTTAAAATTGTTAATGCAACAGGTTTTGGTGAATATACAGATGGTCTAAAGCCTGCTTATGAGCAACTTGAGTATTTATCTAATTTAGGTGTTTTAGGAGATCCTTCAGAACCTTTATTAAATACTGCCATTGCAAAAATTACCGGTGCTTCGGCTAAAAAAGTACAACAGGACAGAGGAAAGGCACTTCGATCTTTCATCGATTCCAAAGCAATGAATGGTATCGGAAATCAGATGTATGTTGAGAAAGCTCCGGAAGGGCTTTTGAGAACATTAAATTAATGATGATCGTATTGTAAGAGATACATTATTAGATAAAAATAGTTTAATTAAACACCCATAAAATTAGTTTTATGGGTGTTTTTTTTGTTCTTACGGTGAATAGCTCCAAATAAAAAGAGGCTGCCTAATTTTTAATTAGACAACCTCTTTGTTCCAAAAAAATAAAATAATAATAAAGGATGAATTGATTACGTTGAAAAATAATTACAGAATTATTTTATCAGACGTTTTTCTTAGTTATTAAAGTAAAAACCGTTTGGTGCTACACCAACCGTTAATTCTTTTTGAAGTGTTCCGCCTAGATTGTAAATGTAAGCTTTACTGTCTTGTTTATAGTCTCCACTATCAGCTAGATAGATAAAATTATTATTAACTGCAAAACCATATAGATAGCCAATAGTAGAAGTCAAAATTGGCGTTGTTGAGGGCGTTGTTGCTGTAGTATTTATTGCATAAACGGAGCTCCCGGCTGTATAATAAATTTTGCTTTCATAAATGTCTAAAAATCCTGCTCCATCTAAACTTTCCGGAAATGCAATTTTGGTAGTTGTTTTGTCAGATAATTTCACTTTTACAATTTCACTTCTGGCTCCGTAAGGACCTCTTAGAATGTATAAAATTCCATTTTCTTCTTCCATCGTGTCTGCACTTGAACCAATAGCTATAGTCTCCAGTGTTTTAGTAGCTATGTCAACGATCAACAGGTTATTGTTATTATAAGGTTCAGTAATGTATAGTTTTCCTTCCTTTAATACAATTCTGTTACCAGTTGCTTTCAATTCAATTTTAGACTCAACAGTATTAGTGGTCAAATTAATTACAGCAATATAATCATCTATATTTCCATTTGGATTTTCTAATGGTTTTTCAAAATTGTAATAAGTGTTGGCATTGGTAACATATGCTTTTCCGTCTTTTACTACACCATATCTTGGTTTAGCTAGTCCTGAGTCGATTTTAGCAATTAATTTAAAAGTATATCTGTTTACGACATTAATTACATTAGATCCACCAGAGATGATATAAGCTTTATCACCATCAAAGAAAATATTTTGTACATATTTCCCTATCAAGTCCTTTGGATTTGCTGAAGTGTAGGCATCTTTTGTAAAGGTGCTTAAGTCTTTACTTAAAAACGAAACAGAACCTTGTCCTAAACTTCCTTCATTTAGAATGAAAAAGCCATTTTTATACGGACTCTCTATTTCAACATTAGTATCATTGTTTTTGTCATCATCACTTGAACAGGAAACAAATAAAGAGATGCTGAGTGTTATTAAAAGCAGTTTGCTAAATTTCATAATATTTAGAATTTTAAGGTTAGATACATATTAAAATTGCGACCCGGCATAGGTCTGTCTTCATAACTTTCATAATTTTTATTGAAAATATTTAAAATCTGAAAGCCAAGTTTGAACGTTTGTAAAATTTTGAAATCATAATCGATCCCAAAATTTGAAACACTATAATCATTTATTATTTCATCTGGATTGTTATCCGCTCTTGTGTATACAAAACCATTATGCAAGAATTGATAATAAGCAGTTATTTTATTTCTTGAGTAAGAAACAGATCCGGTGACTTTGTTGTATGGAACAAAGAAAAGTTGGTTTTTGGTTTCGCCATCTTTTGATGCTGTATAGGCATAAGTAGTGTTTGCACTAAAGTAGTTTTTGCCAAAATGGCCCTTCCAGTTTAACAGAGTTTCTGCTCCATAACTATCTACTTTGGCTGTGTTTTGTGGAGACCAAATACCATTTTGCCCAGGAACCCACTGCAGTAAATCTTTTATTTTGATATAATAAAAGGTCTGACTAAGTGTAATGTTTTTGAAAGTAAAAATATTACCAATTTCTGCCTGATAAGAATTCTCCGGTTTTAAGTCTGGATTACCGCCTTGGTCCCAATATAAATCGTTATAAGTTGGAATTCTGAAATTTCGGGACAAATTTAATTTTAGCTGGTATAATTTACTAAACTGATAGAATGAACCCAAAGAGAATAAAAGGGGTGATTTATAGTTGTCTGTAAATTCTTTTCGAATACCAAATTCATTTCTCCAAACGGCAGAGATATCCTGCTTCAAGAGTAATGATGTTGAAAAGATTTCACGAATATGATCTCCGAAACTAGTTCCAGATCCCTTAGTTCGGTTGTAATCTACGATAGCATTTATTTGTATAGATTTAGATAGTGTGCCTGCTAAATCTAGTTTTGTTGTCAAGCTTTCGGTTTTACCATAACTAAAATAGTCCTTTGTATTATCTTCGTAATATTGGTAATTTTCAAAGATATAGGCGGTTTTGAAATTTGCTTTCAATTTTCCAAAATCGCCATCGTACTCCAATAAATTTCTATTGAAACCATTTATATACTTGCTTTTAGTATCTGTTTCTGTAATCAAAGAAGTATTTCGATCTGTATTAGAAGTTTGGCTATATAATTTTAAACTATTTTTAGCGTCAAATTTATATCCCAAATTGGCACTCATTGTAAAAACATCGTATTCTCCATTTTGATTCCAACGTTGTTCTCCTCTCCAGGTATATCGATCCAGATATTTGTAATCATTGGTCGAACTATTTTTAGAAAAACCAATTTGAGCGCTCCATTTTTTGTTTGAAATATTTGTTTTGTAGTTAACTCCAATGGTGTTAAAACTCCCGTAATTTAATCTTAAGGTGTTTTCAAAACGATCATAAAAACCTAATTCATTGTTTAAATGTACCGTTCCTCCAATTGCCCCACTTCCATAAATGACACTCCCTCCACCTGCTTTTACGGTGACAGAGTTATAATCAGAACCTGAGATTGTATTAAAATCAGTACTTCCATTCATTTGAGAGTTGATATTAATACCATTCCAAATTACGGCAGTCTGCGAAGCGCTGGTTCCTCTGAACGAAACAGTAGAAAGCATTCCGCGACCGTACTCTTTAAAATAAATTGTTGAATTATAATTTAATAAATCAGTTAGCAAAGCCTCGTTTTTATTGATAATCGAATCATTCAAGGTTTGAACAGACTGTGTGCCGGAGTATTTTTTAAGATTGGTGTCTGAAACAATCACTTCTTTTAATTTTGTGATAGAATCGTTCTGTGCCAAAAGGATCTGACACAATAAGAGCAAACAAAAAGACAACCGTTTTTTTAAAGTCATAATTTCTACACTCTTGTTCCCGAGAGTTCGATATTAGTTACAAAGGCAGGTCTCCTGGCTCGCGTCTTGTTGTTTACCTTCCCATTCGCCAAAGCGAGCAGTGGTTTTGTAGTTAACAACAAGCATTCATTTCTGAACTAAGCTTACAGTTGCGGGTACAGCTCAAGTTTTTACTTGATTCCCTTTTTAATGTGCTAAATAAATCAGTAACACAACCTTAAATTTTTTGCAAAGATAAAGTTAAAATTATTGAATTTTCAAATTTGGTCTGTTTTTTATGTGAATTCCTAAAACAAATTTACAGCTGTAGGTTTATTTTGACGACTTGTCCAAAATCGACTTTATTCTGAAAAGCATCTTTCAGCGGGAGTGAAGTATGGTGGCAAAGCAGGCTTCTGATGACTCCTGCATGGGTAACAACAATTATCGGTTGTTCTGCTTTTTTTGAAATTTGCTCTGATAAAAAAACGCCGGTTCTGTCATGTAATTCAATAAAAGATTCTCCATTTGTAGCGTGAACAGTCACAAAATCTTCCATCCACGGATTAAGTTGTTCGGGTAGAATGTCATTCCAGCTTTTCATTTCCCAATCTCCAAAATTCATTTCCATTAGTCTTTTGTCTTCCTGGTAATAAATGGTTTTGATTTCGTTTTGAATGTATTTTGCTAAAATTACACAACGTTGTAAAGGACTTGAGAAAAGAATCGCTTTTTGTGGCAATTGTGAAATGATATTTTCAAAAATAAGTTCAAAAGGTTCTGCTAGAGCAACATCAGACTGTCCGTAGCAAATGCCCTTTTCGCAGAGCGTTTCGGTATGACGGACTAAATAAATTTCCATACCAAAAGAAGTGCTAAATAATAAACAACTTCGCACACCTGTTGCGTAGCTCCCAAGCAGTCGCCTGTATAACCATCAATCCATTTCTGAAAGTAACGCGCTAAAAAATAACGGGTCAAAAAAACAGGAATTAAAACCAAAAGAATCTGGTATTTGAAATAGGACAGCACAAGTAGGGGGACTAATCCAAAGAAAAAGGAACCCAAAATTTCTTTCCAGGTATTGCTTTTAGCAATGGGTTTGCTTTTACTTGAAGCATCATCACGCGAATACTCATGAGTGAAAATAATACTAATCGCTGCCAAACGACTCAAAGCATGAGCTGAAATAAACAATAAGAAAATTTGAAAAAGGGCTGTTGAATCCTGAATTTGAAAAGGTGCTATAGATTCTGAAAGCAGTTTGAACTTTAATAAAAAAAGCAAAATCAAACCAATGGCACCATAGGCACCAATAGCGCTGTCTTTCATTATCAGTAGTATTTTTTCCTTAGTCCAGCCTCCTCCAAAACCATCACAAACATCTGCAAAGCCATCTTCATGAAAAGCTCCTGTAGTTAATATAGAAGCAATAAAAGCTAGTATCACAGCAGTTTCTACCGACAGAAAAAGAGAAAAAACATAAAATGCCAAAAAGGAAATACTTCCAACAATCCAGCCTATCAAAGGGAAATACCGTGTGGCTTTATTTAGATAATCCGGATTATGATCAATGTTTTTTGGACATGGAATCCGGGTGTAAAACATGAGCGCTGTGAAGAATATATGGAGTTCTTTTTTCATTGAAAACAAGTATGTAATTTTATATTAAATAGAAAGCTGTGACTGAAACTGAAAACTGCGACTACTTTACTTGCGACTAACCCCGGCATTTTCAAAAGTGGCCATTTCATTGAGAAAAGCTTCTGCAGATTTTAAAATTGGAAGAGCGATCGCACAGCCTGTTCCTTCTCCCAAGCGTAAATCGAGATTTAAAATAGGTTTCGCTTCTAAATAATTTAACAATTTCTGATGGGCCTGCTCGGCTGAAACGTGGCAAAAAATGGCATTTCTTTTAATATTCGGATTTATTTTCGAAGCTATTAAATATGCTACACTGCAAATAAAGCCATCTACCAAAATCAACATTTTGCGATCATATGCGGCGAGCATCCCACCCGCCATTTGTATAATTTCAAAACCTCCAAAATAGGCCAATTGCTGTTGCATTTCAGTTTGACCTGAATAATTTTCAATCGCTTTTTTCAGTATGTTTTGTTTTTGGATCAGTTTTTCGTCTTCAACACCAGTTCCTTTTCCAACACATTCTTCGATCGGAAAACCCGTTAGAAGACTCATTAATACTGCTGCTGTAGAGGTATTTCCGATTCCCATTTCACCAAAACCAATGCAATTAGAATCCGTTTCTGCGATAGTATTTACAATGGTTTTTCCTTTTTCAAAACAGAATTGCAGCTCCGTTTCGCTCATAGCGGGAGCATGTAAAAACGATTGTGTTCCTTTTGCAATTTTGGCATTTATTAATTTGGCATTTGTTGGAAAATCATAGTTCACACCCGCATCTACAATAGATAATGTAATGTCATTTTGTTTGCAGAAAACATTTATTGCTGCGCCCTCTTCGAGAAAATTAGCAACCATTTGGCGGGTAACATCCTGCGGATAGGCACTGACACCATGATTTGCAATTCCATGATCGGCTGCAAAAACAACGATATTTGGGCTTTTTATCTTTGGATTTAAAGTTTCAAAAACATGTCCCATTTGCAAAGCCAAGGTTTCTAAAACGCCCAAGGCACCGATAGGTTTGGTTTTAGAATCGATTTTTTCCTGTAAAAGTGTAGTGAAATCCGATTGGTCCTTAGATGCTAATTGTGGATTTATTTGAAGATTCGAAACCACACTTTCAAGCACATTAGTAATTTCGGTCACATCAGGGACTTCCGATTTTTGTTTCCAGTTGAGTTGTTGCAACATCGGCTGGTTATCGTAATTGGTAGCCGGTTTTCCGATACAGAAATAACCAAGGGGTTCGATGTTCTCCGGTAGATCGAGTATTTTTTTGAATTGATAATAGTTTAGAATAGAAACCCATCCCATCCCAAAACCTTGTTCAGTAAGCGAAAGCCAAATGTTTTGTGCGGCACAAACCGAACTAAATTTAACGGCTTCATTACTGCCAACCGTTCCAATAGTGAATTGATTTAGAACTGCTCGGTCATAAGCGATAATAAGTCCAATTGGAGCTTCTTCAATCGCTTCTAATTTCAGCGATTTATAATGCTCTTTTTGCTCTGGATTGTCTGTAAGAGCCTCTGCTTTTTTATTATACTCTAAAAATAAATTCTTGATAGCACTTTTAACTTCAGTCGATCTGATGATGTAGTATTTTGTAGCATCAGTCAAACCAACAGAAGGAGCCCAATGTCCTGCCTGTAAAGCTTTATTGATTACTTCATCAGGTACTTCATCTGCGGTGAAATGTCGGGTGTCCCGACGTGATTTTAAAATATCGTCTAAATAACTCATAAGCTTGTAAAATTACAATATTAAAAATTCCAAATTCCAAAAAGCGAATAAATGCGTTGGAATTTGGAATTTGAGATTTGGAATTTACTACCTCTGTTCCTTTATTTTGACAGGAATTCCGGATACCATCAAAACAACCTGATCTGCTTTTGAAGCTAAAAATTGATTCATCCAGCCTTGCAGCTCGGTAAATTTTCTTCCGATATGAGTTTCTGCGTGAACGCCCATTCCAATTTCATTGGTAACAATGATCAAGGTCGCGTCTTTTTGATTGGCTATTTTTTCAAATTCAGCTTTGGCTTCTTCTAAAGATAAAGACACGTCATTTTTAGTATCAACGAAAAAATTGGTAAGCCATAGGGTAACACAATCGATGAGGGCTACGCTTCCCGTGAAATCAATTTCGCTTAAATGTTTCTCTTTTTCAATATTCGTCCAACGCTCGTCACGTTCCTGCTGATGACGGTCGATTCTATTCTGAAAATCGGCATCCCATTTTCTTGCTGTCGCAACATACATAGGCGCGCTAGAAAGTTGCAAAGCCAAATTTTGAGCATAACTGCTTTTTCCGGATCGCTCGCCGCCTGTAATTAGATAGATCATTTTTTTGTGAGATGTTATTGGTTAGAAGTGAGGTGTTATTTGTGAGATGTTAGATGTAAATGGAAAGAGATACTAAACCGTAATTTGTAATTCACTTTTTACAAATGACATTTTACATTTCACAGTATTAATAAGGACAATGTCTGCATCCGTTTCCGCAACAGTTGCCTCTTTTTAGGTGAAACCAGGCTTTAAAAACATATTTATTGTCTTCGAGATAATAATCAATTCCCTCAATTAACTGTTCTGATTTGGGTAAGGCTGCGGCTTTATTGCGAAGCGCTTTTTCCGGAGTTATAGTTTCTACATAAGCTTCAATTTTATCTTCACAGGCTTCTTTAAAGCAAGCCGGACAAAGACAATCGCCGCCTTCGGAGAGATTAAAAATAGGAGGGTAATTATTGCACCAACATTTGTTCTCAACAGAAATATCTCCGCAGCTAAAAGTAGATTCACAGCTTGAGCAAACTTTTGTTTTTGTGGTATTCATGTAGGTAAAGATAATATTTATTTAATTTTGTCAGATTAAAGAGGGGTAAAAAAAATAGAAATTGATTTACCTTTGCTGTTAATTGAAACCGGCATTATGAAATTGTAATGATTCAAAATGACCTATATTTATCACGAATTACAAATACTATACCTATAATCTACTTATGAAACATTTAGTATCTAAATTTATTTTTGTTTTTTCTTTTTTTCTTCTGGTTGGATGTAAAAAGAGTGAAAATACAGAAAGCGTAAAATCTGAAATTGCAAAAAACAGTATAGAATATGCTTCGGGGCTTTCTATCGTAAAACACGAAGGGTATTCGGTGGTAACGGTTTCAAATCCGTGGCCAAATGCCAATAAAAACTACACTTATGTTTTAAAAGAAAAAACAGCGGAAGTTCCGGATAGTTTACAATCTTATCCTGCTATAAAAGTTCCTTTGGAGTCTGTTGTAGTGACTTCAACAACCAATATTCCGTTTCTGGAAATGCTCGAAGTAGAGAACAAACTGGTAGGTTTTCCGCATACCGATTATGTTTCTTCTGAGAAAACAAGAGCCTTAATCGATAAAGGAGCTGTTAAAAACGTAGGGCAAAACGAGAAACTGAATATCGAACAATTAATCGAATTGACACCGGATTTAATTGTAACGTTTGGTGTAGACAACAACAATCCAATGTTGGATAATTTGAAAAAAAGCGGACTAAATGTATTCATTCAGGCCGATTGGATGGAGCAGTCTCCACTTGGAAAAGCAGAATGGATCAAACTTTACGGCGCCCTGTTTGGCAAAGAAGAAAAAGCAAAAGAATTGTTTGATAAAATTGTTTTGAGTTACAATCAGGCTAAGAAATTAGTAGCGGGCAAAAAAGCCGCTTCTACCGTTTTGTATGGTTCGATGTACGAAGACACCTGGTATGTAGCAAAAGGAAACAGTTGGGTAGCTGAATTTATGAAAGATGCACAAGCCAATTATTTATGGGCTGATCTTAAAGGAACCGGAAGCGAAGGTTTGTCTTACGAAAAAGTACTGGTAAAAGCCAAAACGGCTAATTTTTGGATTGCTACGGGAGCTGTTAAAAACCTCGAAGAATTAGGTAAGAACAATCCGCACTATACAGAATTTGATGCTTTTAAAAATAAAAATGTTTATAATTTTGAAAGCAAGTTAGGGGCAACCGGAGGTACTATTTATTACGAATTATCACCAAGCCGACCTGATTTGGTTTTAAAAGATTATATCAAGATTTTTCATCCGGATTTACTTCCAGGTTATGAGTTTACTTTTGCTGCTAAATTGAACTAAATTGGCAGATAAAAAACGAAATACCATTTTATTTTTGATGTTGGGTTTAGGCTTGGTTTTTATGTTTCTGGCCAGCATTAGTCTGGGCTCCGTCACCATTCCATTAAAAGAAGTGTATACGAGTCTGACGGGTGGACATGCGAGTAAATCGGCATGGGAATACATCATTATAAATTACAGATTACCAAAAGCAATTACGGCTGTTTTGGTAGGAACGGGTTTGTCAATTAGTGGTTTACTGATGCAGACTTTGTTTCGAAACCCGCTTGCGGGACCTTATGTTTTAGGACTGAGTTCCGGTGCCAGTTTAGGAGTCGCCTTTGTGATTTTGGGAGCCGGATTTTTGCCGTCTTTTTTAAGTACAATTGCGTTGTCTTCTTACGGAATTGTATTGGCCTCCACTTTAGGAAGTACTTTAGTTTTATTATTGGTTTTGGTGGTCTCACAGAAATTACGAGACACTATGGCGATCTTAATCGTTGGACTTATGTTTGGAAGTTTTACCACTGCCATTGTAAGTGTTTTAACGTATTTTAGTACCGCAGAACAGCTTCAGAAATTTACTTTTTGGTCGATGGGGAGTTTAGGAAACCTTTCTTGGTCTACCATTGGTATTTTTACAATTTGTGTGAGTATTGGATTGCTTTTAAGCGCGAGTAGTATAAAACCTTTAAATGCCTTGCTTCTAGGAGAGAATTATGCTAAAAGTGTGGGCTTGAATTTCAAGAAAGCCCGATTGATTATCATATTCGCAACAAGTATTTTGGCAGGAAGTATTACCGCTTTTGCTGGTCCGATTGCCTTTATTGGTTTGGCAGTACCCCATATAGCAAAACTTACTTTTCAGACCAGTAATCATACTATTTTGTTTTGGAGTACTTTGTTTTTTGGTGCCACAATTATGTTGTTTTGTGATATCGTTTCAGAAATGCCGGGATTTGAAGTCACGCTTCCTATAAACGCAATTACATCTATTATCGGTGCGCCGGTAGTAATCTGGCTTTTGGTAAGGAAGAAAAATTTTTCATAAGTTAATTCTTTCAAAAATAATTAGTAAATTGGTTTTTTAAACACATAGAAACATAGCTTTTATTTCAATTTATTAATTAATGATTACTCAGAAATATTTGAATGAGTTGACTTACGAGGTGATTGGAGCTTCGATAGAAGTGCATAAAGCAATTGGGAATGGATTGCTTGAAAAGGTTTATCATCAATGTCTGAAAGAAGAGCTTTTACAAAGAAAATTAAATTTTTTCACAGAGATGAAAGTGCCATTGCAATATAAAAATAAAGAATTAAACGCAGATCTGAGATGCGATTTGTATGTTGAAAATTGTTTGGTAGTAGAATTAAAAACAGTTTCTGAAATAAACGCAATGCATAAGGCCCAGCTGCTGACTTATATGAAACTTTTAAAAGCACCAAAAGGAATTATAATTAATTTTAATTGTTTCAATATTTTTAAAGATGGTCAGAAAACATTTGTGAACGAATATTTTAGATTATTGCCTGAAAAGTAACTCATGAAACTATGTGATAATTTACGAGTAAATTCTAAAAGGGATTTAAAAAAATAAGTTTAGTTAGTCTATGTTTCTATGTGTTAAAAATAAAATTATCCTGTAATGAAAAACATCTTATCAACAATAAATCTAAGTATAGGTTATCGAAATAAAAACGCGAAGGTCACAATCGCTGAGAACCTGAATTTAAATTTAGTTTCAGGAAAACTCATTTCGCTAATAGGGGCAAACGGAATTGGGAAATCGACTTTATTGCGCACTATTACAGGAATTCAAAGACCATTATCCGGAAAAGTTTTACTTAGTGACAAAGACATCACCACATTTAAACCTTTAGAATTAGCACAAAACCTAAGCGTTGTTTTAACCGAAAAACTACCGCCAAGCAATTTGTCGGTTTTTGAACTAGTAGCCTTGGGACGCCAACCCTATACCAATTGGATAGGAACCTTAACGCCCGAAGATGTAACAAAAGTAAACGAGGCTTTAGAGCTTACACAAATCACACACTTGTCCCGAAAAAAACATTTCGAAATAAGTGACGGACAATTGCAAAAAGTATTAATTGCAAGAGCACTAGCGCAAGATACGCCGCTAATTATTTTAGATGAACCCACAACACATCTTGATTTACTACACAAAGTTTCCCTCTTTAAATTGCTGAAAAAGCTAACTCAGGAAACGCAAAAATGCATTTTATTCTCAACGCACGATATTGATTTGGCGATTCAGTTAAGCGACGAAATGATCATCATGACACCCGATTTATTCGTGCAAGACGAACCTTGTAATTTGATTTCAAAAGGAAGTTTTGCGACCTTATTCAAAGACGAACATATTGTTTTTGATGCTGAAAAAGGGAAGTTTGTAATTACTTAGAAGTATAATTATTCTCAGGAGCTAATCCTTCTGTTCCTTCCAATCTTTTGCTTTTTAAAGAAAAAAGCAAAAGGATTTTCCCTCCCATAAGGGCTAGGGCACTTGTATCCAAAAGAACTTCACCAGTCCTGCAAGGTTTTCAAAACCTTGTGCTTGCTTATAAAAAAACAAAACAACCAAAATAATTCGTGTCAATTAGTGAAATTCGTGTTCAATATTTTCCTTGATAAACAGTACTTCTTCTTCTTCTTCTTCTTCACGTCAAATGATGAAAAAAGTGTCAGGTCGCTATTTGTGTTCCTGTGAGATCATGATATATGGAGTGCATTTACGTTTCAAAGATACCTACAAGGTTTTGGAAACCTTGCAGGAAGAAAGCACGAGAAGATTAAATTTTTAAACCAATCTGTCTTTTTGCCTCGCCAACCACAAAGGCAACAGAATTAGCAATATTAAAACTTCGAATCAATTTGGACATCGGAATTGTCAAATGATTTTCAAAACGATCCAGGACTTCTT
Organism: Flavobacterium sp. FlaQc-49; assembly: GCF_044005985.1. Lineage (NCBI taxonomy): Bacteria > Pseudomonadati > Bacteroidota > Flavobacteriia > Flavobacteriales > Flavobacteriaceae > Flavobacterium > Flavobacterium sp. FlaQc-49. The sequence goes on from NZ_JBIPCS010000004.1 coordinate 378,608, forward strand.
TGCTTAAACCAACGCTTTCTTTACCAAAAACCAACCAGTCTCCATCTTGAAAATCGGTTTCCAGATACGATTTCTCAGCATGAGAACTCATCAAAAAAACACGGGATTGATCCGGAATTTGTTGGATCCATTCTTCCACATCCGCATATTCGGTAACATCAAGATGTACCCAGTAATCCAAACCCGAGCGCTTCAGGTTTTTGTCATTAATTACAAAACCAAACGGATGCACCAAATGCAAGCGACTTTCGGTACCCACGCACAATCGTCCTATATTTCCGGTATTATTTGGTATTTCAGGTTCTACAAGAACAATATTCAGCATTGATTTTTTTGTTAAAAGTTAAATGTAAAAATGTAAAAGTTTCTAGTAATTATCTAATTGACACATTATCAAATCGACACATTATTTAATTTAAAATCAGAAACCTCCAGTACCTCTCCGGCTTTTAGGTTTTGCAAATATACATTTCCTACCCGAACGCGAACCAATCTTAAAGTTGGAAAACCAACCGCAGCGGTCATTTTTCGAACCTGACGAAATTTACCTTCATTTACCGTAATCGAGGCCCATGTAGTTGGTCCGTGGCGCTCGTCTCTGATTTTTTTGGCTCTCAGTCCAAAATCTGGAATTTCGGTAACGATAAAAGCTTTGCAGGGTTTGGTAATGTATTTGCCACCGTCGAAACCAATTTCCACACCTTTTTGTAGTTGCTCAATAGCTTCGGGAGTAATAACACCATCAACTTGTACATAGTATTCTTTGTCTACTTTTTTACTCCTTATTTGTTCGCTTACCTTTCCGTTTGTGGTTAGTAAAAGTAAACCCTCAGAATCTTCATCTAATCGGCCGATAGCCATTGTACCTGCAGGGAAATTGTGTAATTCTCCCAAAAGTTTTTTCTTTCTTTTTAACTCATAGATAAACTGGCTTAGATAGCCGTAAGGTTTAAAAAGAATAAAGTGTCGATGCATGTTGTTTTTTGTGGCAAAGATAGCTTTGTTTTAGGAGTACCAAAAGAAGAATTACTTTCTCTTCGTTAAAAAATAATTCAACTCAGATTTGATTATTTTTCTGTCACGATCCAATAAGTATATTTTTTCGGGATTTGCGCTATAATATCCGTAGTAAATTTGCTTCTCTAAGGGCTGATCCCAATTCAGAACATAAATGGTACCGTCAGGATCATTGTCCAATCCTCTTTCGATATTAAAATTTCCCTTTTCGCTAAATTCCTTTTCAGGTTCTTTTCCCTGATACACTGTAATCAATTCAAATCTATTGTTTTGCGCTACGCCATAATCGGCATCTATTTTTAAAGTAGTTTTAATTCCACTGCAATCCGCACAAGGCAATACTCCTTCAAATACGTATGTTTTATTGAAGCGTTCATTCGTTTTGGTTACCGTTTTTTCGTTTTCAGGCGCCGTAGTTTGTTCCTCTTTTTTGGGATGGCAAGCAAGTACTAAAGAAGCAATTGTTGCAATACATATTAATTTTTTCATAGCGTTCAGATTTTTTAAAGATGGTGATAAAAACGAAATTAATATACAAAAAATATACCATAAACCAAAGAGGAGATTATGAAGATGTTTATTTCATACTCGGATAATTAGTACGAAAGATACTGTATGATTACGATTAGAATAAAAACAGTATTTAGAGGTGTATTCGTACATTAAAGTGACGTTTTTTTGTTTTTTTGGACTCTTTTTTTGCTTCATCTGTAAAGAAAAAATACTATTTTCGTGTGGTATTGCTTGTTAAAAATAATGTTGTAGGTAAATTTTTCTAAAAATATATAATGCTATTAAAGCTTGTTTTTATTGATGATAATTAACTTTTTTGTTGAATAAATTAGTTAATAGTAGTGAATATTTATAAAATAGGAAGCATTAAATTTAAGATTTTACAATATTCTCTTAACTTTAAAGACTATAAATTTGGTTTCTAAAAACTCTATTATTTAAACATATGAAAAACATTTACACGATGCGCCACTTGGTGGCTTTTTTAAGTTTTTTTTGTTGCTGTTCGGCAAGTCTCGTTGCGCAGGTTACGATGCCGGGCGCACAACCCTTGCCGTATACACAGAATTTTGACGGTTTAGCAGCTAATGGCACCACATATCCAGCAGGATTGCAGGGTTGGAGTGCGGCCACGGCACCCGGAAGTGCTTATGTTACAGCAGCTACTTTGGTTGCAGATAAGGCGTTGACGGCCGGAAGCACAAATAGCAGTACAGCAGCAACTACAAGCGGTAACATTCATAATTATAGTGGTAAAATAGGTTTTCTTAATACCGGATCAGTTGATCTTACAATTGCCTTGGCTTTCTCGAGCACCGGACAAACGGGTGTTCAGGTGCAGTATGACGCGATGACCATTCGTAATCCGTATGGGTTAGTGTCGGGTACAACAACATCGGAGCGAATAAATGAGATGGTTTTGCAGTACCGTGTGGGTACAACCGCTGCTTTTACAACTTTGTTGGAAACCGCTTATACAAATAACACAACGCAACAGACAGGAGCGGTTACCGATCCTCAAAATACAAAAACGATAAAAATAACATTGCCTGCGGAATGCGATAATCAAAGTATTGTTCAGATCAGATGGATTTCTAAGCAAAATTCCGGAGGAGGTTCTCGTCCTTCTTTTGCAATTGATAATATCGACGTGAGAAGTGATATTGCAGCTCCGGTAAATGCTGCAGGTTATCCAAAAGCGGATAATGTTTTATCACAAAGTTTTGATTTTTCTAATAAATTAGATGAAAAAGGAAAAACCTATTATGTCTTATTAAATGGCGGAAGTGCAGAACCTACCGTAGCGCAACTTAAGTCCGGTCTTGATGCAAATGGAACGGCAGCTTTACAATCCGGATTCTTGGATATTGTTGATGCCTCTCAGGTATATGTGAAAAATTTTGATGGTTTAGCTCTTAACACAGCCTATACTGTTTATTCGATTTCTGAAGATCCCTACCATAATATTCAGGCTTCAGTTCATAAATTAGAGATTACAACTTCAAGTGTTGCGATTCCTTCTTTAGTAACGACAAGTACTTCGCTTGATTTAGGATTCTCTGAAGCGGGTTATGATTCAGAAATAACAAGTTATCAGATTCAAGGTAGTAATCTTACTCATAATGTTATAGTGACTGCTTCAGGTAATTTTACGATTTCTAAGGATAATACTGTTTTTCAATCAGCAGTAACCTACAATGTGTCTGACTTTGATTCAAACGCAACGCCAACCGTTTATGTTAAGTTTACTCCAAATGCTACCGGTACTTTTTCGGGAGAAATAAAGCATGAGTCAACTGGAGCAACGACCAAAACAGTCGCTCTTGCAGGAACAGGAATCAATCCGTATGTGCAAGGTTTTAATGATGTAAATGTTTTAACAAATAGTGGCTGGACACAATACAATGTGGCTGGAACCAAAAATAAGTGGGGATCAACGACCATCGCTCGAAATGTAAATTCCGGAACCGGTGCTGTTCTTATGAATGGGTATTCTGATAATGGTCCTAGCGAAGATTGGTTGATTTCACCAAAATTACACTTAGATAATTTCAATCAATTTCCTTTATTGTCTTTCTACTCTCGTAAATTTTATGCCGGAACAGGTTTAAAATTGATGGTTTCAGTAAATTATGACGGTAAAAGCAGTCCTGAAACGGCTACATGGACAGAGTTAAATGGTAATTTTCCAACAGCAACGGGAACTTACGCGCAATCCTTATACATTAATTTAGGAGCGTATAAAACCAGTCATACCTATTTGGCATGGGTTTATGAAACCACAGCCGGAGGAACTAATAATGCGGCAGAATGGTCATTTGATGATTTTGCAGTTACAAATGAGGTGGGATATGTGGCTTCAAATCCAAATTTAAATTTTGGAGATGTTAGTCCCAACACTATATCGGCAAGTCAGTCTTTTGACTTAAAAGCTGATGGATATGGCGATATCACCCTTACAGCGCCTACAGATTATCAATTGTCTTTAGATAATGTTTTATTTCAATCCAGTATAGTGGTTAGTAATGCTGATGCAGCGGCTGGTAAAACACTTTATGCAAGATTTGTACCTTCTGTAAAAGCATTAGCTATTTCCGGACCTTTAACGGTGACTGGAGCAGGATTAAACAAACAAATCGGAGCATTGACAGGTTCTTCTTTGCCTAAAGCAGAAACTTTTGATATCGTGACTTACAATTTAGAGTTTTTTGGAAGTGATGTAAAAGGGACTGACGGAGCGGAGTTTGGTCCAATTGACGATGCATTACAAATCGACAATGTAGCCAAAGTAATGAATAAGTTAAATGCTGATGTTTACGTAGTGCAGGAAGTTTCAGATGATCCTTCTATAGATGCTTTGATTCAAAAAATAAGTATTAACGGAAAGACATTCGATAAAACAATTTCGACATCATGGTCGTATTCGTTTAATGTACCGGATCCAAATTTTCCTCCTCAAAAATTAGTGGTACTTTATAATACCCAAACAACTACTGTGAAAAGTACGCGTGTAATGTTTAAGGATTTGTACGATAATGTACGTTCGGGAGCCGTGACTTTACCTAACTATCCTGGTGGTAACGGAGCTAGTTTTTTCTCTTCAGGTCGTTTGCCTTATATGGTTAAAATTGAAACTAATATTGGTGGAATCCAAAAAGAAATTAACCTGATCGATCTTCACGCACGCGCCAATAGTGGAACCGACATCTCAAGATACAATATGCGTAAATATGATGTTGAATTACTAAAAGACAGTTTAGATGTGCACTACCCAAATTCAAACTTTATGATATTGGGCGATTTTAATGATGATGTAAAAATATCGGTTGTGGGTACAAATACTCCTTCTTCTTACCAGAAAATGGTGGAAGATACGGATCGTTACAATGCTTTAACTTTAGGAATTAGCCAGGCTGGAGCCTATAGCTTTTTAAGTTCAGGTGGATTCTTAGATCATATTATTATTTCTAATGAACTGACAGATCAGTATATTTCAAATTCTATTGCCGTGTACGATCCGCGTACAGACATTACAAATTACGTAAATACAACTTCAGACCATGGACCGGTAATTGCCCGTTTTGAATTGAAAAAGGATAATTTATCGACGGTTGATTTCCAAACTAAAAACGGATATTTTGTTCAAGCCTACCCTAATCCTGCATCAGATGTTGTAAATATTGCCGTGAAAACAAATGATGATAAAAATCTGAAGTTAAGACTTTATGATATGTCGGGGCGTTTGGTTGCAAGCCCGGTTGAAATAAAAGGGACTCCGGAGAAAAGTGATTCCGTAATTCAGATTAGTAATCTTAAAACAGGAATCTATATGTATACTTTAACAGAAAACAATAAGGTTATATATAGTAGCAAGATTATTAAAAAATAAGTAGAGATACAACGGTAAATGAAACAGGCAGCTGAATAAGCTGCCTGTTTTTTTTTGCCACAGATTAAAGGATTAAAAGGATTAATAATTTGTGACGCAAAAAAAATAAACACGAATTGCACAAATTACACTAATTAATTCGTGTCAATTAGTGAAATTCGTGTCAAAATGATGCGCTCCTCTAAGGAGAAATCTTTCTAGTTTTCGTTGAATAAACGTTTAGTGCGATCTAAATCGACAGTTTCATGAGCAGGTATTTTGATAAAGTAATTCAATTGCCACTGTTGCGTTTTTTGGGCTTGTTTGTTGGTGGTTTCATCCCAAGGCGGATAAACTCTTGTGGCTCTTTTTCCTTCTTTGGTATCAGTCGAAAAGATTCCGCGTTCTAATAAGACAGATTTAGGAAATATAAATTGCCCCAATAAATCCTCTTTTCGGACACTGATAATCACATAATCAATCGCATCTGTAGCATCAAAAGGAGCAATGATTTTCGACGGATTGCGTTTCCATAAAGTTACAAACTGACCCGTTTTTGTGGGCGTTATTTTGGCTTCCCGATAACAAATGAGTTTGGTGTTTAATTGCAATCGATACGCACTGTATTCCATGCTTTCAGATTCAGGCTCCGGTTGGGTACCTTCAAAATTAAGGAGATCATAAACCCGTTTTTTGGCGATTAGTAGGTCGTTCGGAATGGAGTTCGAAGTATTCCAATTGTTTTTAATGTTCATTATGAGGGAGTTGCTTTTGTTGTCTTTTTTTTGAAAATTACAACAAAAACGGCTTTAAAACGAAACATTCAATCCAAAGTTTAACCCCCATTGGAACTGATTAAAAGACTGGTTGTTTAAGGGGTTTATGTAGTAATTCATTGCCGGTTCAACAAAAACATTTGTTTTTTTGTAAATGCGGTATTGTAAAGTACTACTTAATACAGAGCCATAAACAAAGTCATTGGCATCAAGATTTTTTCCAATAGTAGTACCATCCAAAGCCACATTGTTTGAAATTAGCTTACCAACAAAACCTCCCGTATTTAAATTGACGGTAGTTCTGTTTTTACTAAAAACGGCGTAGGAAACTTCCAATGGCATTTCGATATATTTAAGAGTCTGATTTAAAGTACCGCTTTGAATGCTCTCACTGCTTACTACCTCTTTAGTACTGTTTGAAACAAATACATAATCGTTAGTTGCTGCAATCTGAGGAGTAGGCGACTCTTGAACATAAAAATCAGCAATGCCTAAAGCCATATTTTTTTGTCCTCTCACATCCATATACGAAATATTGGCAATACTCTGACCTAATTCATTGATCTTGAAACCTGAACCAACTGCCCATTTATTATTGATTTTGTATTTTGTCTTTACTCCGTATGTACTACTTTGTTTAGAATCATTGTTATATCCTAAAGTCTTGTCATTTTTATAGTTTTCAGAATTAGCAATACCGGCAAAAACTTCAACAGCCCATTTTTCTGCGGGAGAAAGAGGTTTTGTTTCCTTCTCAATTTTAGATTCAGGAGCGATTATTCCTTTTTCTAAATTCTGAAGTACGGCCAATTGAACAGAATCTTCTTTACTCAATACATTATTGAATTTGGAGTTGTTTTTTTGATGTTCAGCAACTGCTTTTTCAGTATAAATCGTTCCGTTTCTAAGCTCTTTTTCGTTTTTACTATCTTTATTCTGTTGTTGGCTTAAAATTGAATTGGAGGAATTGTAAGCAAAACTGTTCGTGTTTTTTGACTGCAATTTCTCTTTAAAAAGTGAATTCGAAACCTGATTTTTTGAAGTAGCATTAAACGGGTTCTGTTTACCGGCACTAAAGGTCTTTTCGGCTAAAATCTGATTCGCTTTTCTTGTTTCAGGATCTGCCGTTTGATTTTTTGAAACTGAAGCAAACGCATTTTCTCTCTCCGGACTATAGTTTTTCTGCGCTATAGTTTGATTCTGCGCTCTTTTTTCAGAGTTAAACAATTGATTTGTAGAAACAGAATTGAATGCATTTTGTTTTTCCGAAACAAATGATTTTTGAGCTACAGCCTGATTGCTGTTTTTCTTTTCTGCGTTTAATTCCTCAGAAGGTAGATTTGGGTTGTTTTTAGAAGCAGTGCGAGCCAAAGCTGTTTTGTCTGTTTCTTCTTTTTGTTGTGAGGTAGCTAATTGATTGTCGGTAGCTCCTGAAACCGGATTTTTACTGTTGATCGTTTTTTGATTGATGATGGTTGGTTTATCAGAGACTGTTTTGTCCTGAGTAGAGGTCGCGTCGTTTTTATTTACAACAACACTGTTATTTTCTATAGTAGTCGTTCCGGTATTTTTGATTCCGGAATCTGAATTAAGATGAAGAACAGAAGGAATTGCAAGGCCTAATAATAAGCATGCAGCAGCCGACCACCAAAGAATAACTCTCTTTTTCTTTTTAGGTTTGTTTAATTTTTCCTCAATCTGACCCCATAATTCGGGTGGTGGAACACTTAAAAAGTTTTCCATTGATGAAAAAATAGTCTCTATTTTCTGCTTCTTCATGCTGTTTTAAAATTTTTTATGCTCAAAATTCTCTTTTGCAATATTCCTTTAGCTCTGTTTAAATTTGATTTTGATGTTCCTTCTGAGATTTTCAATAACTCGGCTATTTCTTTGTGTTTCATTTTTTCAAAAACATATAAGTTAAAAACGGTCCGGTATTGATCCGGTAAATCCCGAATGTATTCTAATAGTTTTTCCTGTTGTATCGGAATAATGTCCAATTCTTCTTCGTCTACAAAATCGGTGTCCGGATCGAAAACATCTAAAAAGAAATTTTCCTTTTTCTTCTTATTTAAAGTTTCAATAAGTTTATTGATAAAAATACGTTTCAGCCAGCCTTCAAAACTTCCTTCAAATTTGTATTGACTTATCTTTTGAAAAACAATGATAAAGGCTTCCTGAAAAACATCTTTAGCATCGTCTTCGTTTTTCATATACTTTAGGCAAATTCCATATAAAACAGGAGAAAACAGCTGATAAATTTTCAGTTGTCCTTCTCTGTTGTTTTGCATGCATTGCTTAATATATATTTCTAAATCGTCTTTCAAAAAGTGGTTGAATTAATTTTGGTAAAATTAGTTTTTTTTAACTCGCAAAGTCGTCTTTAGCAAATCATTTGGTCGGTATTCAGGTTGTCTCTAGTTGTTTATGCGGTAGTGCTTTTTTGAAACTCATTTCCGGTTAGCAATATAGGAGATGGTGTTTCTCCTATATTTTCTTCCCGGTCCTATAATTAGTAATTAAGTAAGCATTTGAATTTTTGTTCTAATTTTTAAGAATAAGTATTTGTCAAAAAGCAAGATTTGACTACTGTTTTAGAGCTGTTATTTTGTCCTGAATGGTTTTCTTGAAAGCTTTTATAGCGGCACTTTGATCTTCGGTGTCATTATTATCGATATAAATTTTAGTAACAGTTGTACCTTGACGCAGTTCAAAATAAGTTCCGCCTTTTGTTGAGGTATCCGGCGTACCATAGGTTTTGGTTTGTCCTCTTATGGCTAAAATTTCAGCAGGGATATTTTTTGTAAAAAGACTATGTTCTCCTCTTTTAGAGGTTGCAAGATATTTGTATTGGCCAAATTCATAGCTTCCTGCTACTACGTTTAGGAATTTTAAAACATTAAACTCATTCAACTGGTAGAATTTCTGACAATCATCTCCGGTACATGGTTTGGCATAACTTCCAATTATTACATTGTCTGTAGTTTCATTAGTAACCTTATTAAAGAAGATTTTTTTTGATGTTCGGGGAATCAAAATGTAATCAGAAGGGTAGGTTACGGTTGGTGCTGTAGATTCTCCGGTTTGAGGTGCTTTTTCATATAAATTAATGATAATCTCACAGTTGTTCTCTACAATTGAAGCTACTTTTATGCTATAACCGGTTGTAGGTTTCTGACCTGCAAAAAGACCTACTAAGTAATTTTTTGTAAAATCGATTGTAGGATCACTTGGATTTGGACAGCTGTTTGGATGCTTGGTGAAAAAAGAAAGTAATTTCTCTTCTGTAGTAACCACTAATGCACCAGACTTTTCAGGTTCAATTTTTACACTGTAATTGCATAAAAGTGGGATTCCGGTAAAAGTGGTGTTTACATTTGATCCACAGCTGGTATCAATATCGTCATTACCCAATGAACAGGCACTAATTCCGAAAACTACAAATAAGCCTAGTATTAATTTTTTCATAATGTGTTTGTAATAAATTATATTTAATAGATGTAGCTTTTTTAAAAAGGTTGCGTGATAAAAACTTTTTTTTCTTTACTTCATAAGGAAGCACTACAGATTATTGCATACTTTTACTTAAAAATAATTTTAGTTATGTTTGATTTTTTTCCGCTTTTACTGGTTTTTCCGCTTGCTTTGTTCTTAGGGATATACTTGGGGAAATTATTGTTTTCGGCCAGAGCCCAATCAGAAAAAGTGAGTTTGAATGAAAGATTAAATGCAGCAGTAAATCAATTGCAAGCACAAAAAGAACAGTTTGAAAAAGAGCGAAATCATCTTGAAAAACAGTTTCATTTAAACAATTCCGAAAAAGAAAATATCAGAACCGAAAAAGACAGTCTGGCCATTCAGCTTTCAAAAAAAGAAGTGGATTTTGAGAATTTATGGGAACGTCATAAAGAACAAAAAAACGAGATAACGGAATTACAGGAAAAATTCACCAAAGAGTTCGAGAATCTGGCCAACAAAATTCTCGAAGAAAAGTCCGCTAAATTTACCGAGCAGAATAGCGAGAACATGAAAAATATTCTGTTGCCTTTACAGGATAAAATTCAGGTTTTTGAAAAAAAGGTCGAGCAGACTCACAAAGAAAGTATTGATTATCATGCCGCTTTACGCCAGCAAATTGTAGGGTTAAGCGAGTTGAATGCGCAAATGAGCAAAGAAACCTTAAACTTGACCAAAGCGCTGAAAGGCGATAGTAAAATGCAGGGAAACTGGGGAGAGTTAGTCTTAGAGCGTGTTTTAGAAAAGTCAGGCTTAGAAAAAGGACGTGAATACGAGGTACAGCAAAGTTTTACAACTGCCGAAGGAGCAAGAGTGTATCCCGATGTTGTCATTAATTTGCCCGATGGAAAGAAAATGATTGTGGATTCTAAAGTTTCATTAGTAGCTTATGAAAGATGGATCAACGAAGAATCGGAAATTTTAAAAATCGAATTTCTTAAGGAGCATATCAATTCAATTAGAAGACATGTTGATCAGCTTGGAGGTAAAAATTACCATGAGTTGTATCAGATCGAGAGCCCCGATTTTGTATTGCTTTTTATTCCGATAGAGCCTGCTTTCGCGATTGCTTTAAACGAAGATCCAACCCTGTACAATAAAGCATTTGACAGGAATATTGTAATCGTAACACCAAGTACCTTGTTGGCTACTTTACGTACTATTGACAGTATGTGGACGAACCAAAAACAACAGGAAAATGCATTCGAAATTGCCAGACAGGCCGGTGCATTATACGATAAATTTGAAGGATTTGTTTCTGATTTGGTGAGAATCGGTAACAAAATCAAAGACACTAAAACCGAGTACGACAGCGCGATGAATAAATTGGTTGACGGAAAAGGAAATTTAATTACCAGTGTTGAGAAATTAAAGAAAATGGGAGCGAAGGCCAAGAAAGCGCTTCCGGAGAATATTATTGCAAGAGCATCAAATTCAGAAGAAAACCAATCTTTAAATTAAAGTCATATGAAGAGAATTTTAATTATTATTGCTGTAAGTTGCCTATTGATTCTAGCAAGCTATTTTGCTTTTGTATATTATGTTCCTTATAGCAACGGATACCGTTCAGGAGAATTAATCAGGATGAGCCATAAAGGGGTAATCATGAAAACCTGGGAAGGAGAAATCAGTCAGGGTGTTTCCGGTTCGCAGATTTTTAGATTCTCCGTTTTAGACAGTGACCAAAAAGTAATTGATGATTTGAACAAACTGGAGGGGCAGTATGTAAAATTAACCTATGTTGAACGCTATAAAACCTTTAGCTGGTGGGGTGATACACATTTTTTCGTTACTGCTGTTAAAAAAGAAAATTCCCCATTTAAATTTAAATAAAATACAATGATACCAGATTTTAAGCCCGTTTCCTCCTCTAAAATAAGCATTTCAGAGCTCATGTTGCCGTCTCACACTAACTTTAGCGGAAAAATTCACGGAGGATATATTTTAGGATTACTCGATCAGATCGCTTTTGCCAGTGCGTCCAAATTCTCAGGGAATTATTGTGTTACCGCTTCGGTAGACACGGTGAATTTTTTGAAACCAATTGAAGTTGGCGAATTGGTAACCATGAAAGCCTGTGTAAATTATGTAGGCCGAAGTTCTATGATTGTAGGGATTCGTGTAGAGGCCGAAAATATCCAGACCGGAGTAATAAAACATTGTAATTCGTCTTATTTTACAATGGTTGCCAAAGATAAAGAAGGCAAAAGTGTCAAGGTTCCGGGACTTATTTTGTCCAGTTTGGATGAGGTGCGTCGTTTTAGACAAGCGATCAAACAGATTGAATCAAAAAGAGAGGTAGAAGAACACGCTAAGGTTACCAATGTAAGTTCTATTGAAGATTTAGCCAGTTTAGAGCAGTACAACGTCTTGCTGGAAATTGGATAGGGTTTTTGTGAAATGTAAAGCGTAAAATGTAAAATGATTTTACAATAATTTAAATTTAAGTGAAATGATAAAATTTGGTTATACGATTTTGTATGTGGAAAATGTTGAAACTTCGATTGTGTTTTATGAAAATGCATTCGGGTTTTCAAGGAAATTTATAACTCCGGAGAAGGATTATGGAGAGTTAAGTACCGGAGAAACGACCATTTCATTTGCTTCCAAAAAACTGGCAGCTCAAAATTTAAAAGACGGTTTTATTGAAAGTACTTTAGAAGAAAAACCTTTTGCAATCGAATTAGGCTTCCTGACAGATGATGTGGCCGGAACAGTTCAAAAAGCAACTTCTTTTGGGGCAGTACTGGTAAAAGAGCCCGTACAAAAACCTTGGGGACAAATTGTGGCTTACGTAAGGGATTTAGAAGGTTTTTTAATTGAGATTTGTACCGAAGTACAAGGGTAAATCTACAAATGTTACCTTTCTGATAATGTTTAAAGAATAAGGAGTATTAATTAATTCAAGTTGTTAGTTAATTATTCTTTTTGAATTTGTTACTATTTGAGTAGCCTCCTGCTTTAGCTCAATGTCATTAAATTAAGCTATTTTTTCACGCAGATTCTGCAGATTTTGCGGATTTTTTTTATTTCATTCTAATAAAATCTGCGTGAGACTTTTTTTGACAATCCTAATAACTTGTTTCATTTTAGAGATAAGAGTACTGCTAACTTGAATTAATTATAATAATTTTTCCTCATTGATGGAGTACATACAAAAGAACCCCTATTTTATTTTTCTGGCCTTAATCGTAATTTTTTTAGCAATCGGGTTTTTGAATAGTAAAGAAACGCTGGATATAAATATTCACGATACTTACTATGTTATTTCTTATTTGCATTTTGCGGTGTTGTTGTCTGTTATTTATACCTTCCTGGCAATCCTTTACTTTGCTCTGATAAAATTAAAATTTCCCCTTATAAAATGGCTGATTAGCACACATGTTATCGTTTCGGTAGGCGGTTTACTTTTGATTTGGATCTTTTCTCAACTTAAACGTGAAATGGCATCCGGAGATATTGAATCTTATACGGCAGGTATGACTTTTAACGATAAAATGTTGTTGGGAATCTTCATAACTGTTTTGACTATGGTTGCTACACAGGTCGTCTTTGTTATCAATGTGATTCAAGCATTAGTTAAAGGCAGATCATAATTTCAAAGCCATCTCACATCTCACAATTTCACACTTCACAATAGTAAAACATTTCACAAATATTTAGCAGTAAATCAAGAACTAAATAGCAGATAATTTCGTAATTTTAAGTATAAGGTTGCAGCTACCAGATTTTCACGGAGTATTGCCATTTGATTTTTTTCAGACTTACTTAAGTTCAGTTTTTTTCTCCTCTTAAATTAAAAAGAATCGAATGACATAATTGTTTAAATAATAACGATTATGAAAAAAACTACTTTACTTATTTTACTTTTTACTGCATTTTCTATACTCGCTCAGGATAAATTCAAAACCAGTTCGGCCGTTGTAAATTTTCAGGCTTCCGTTCCGTTCTTTGAAGAAGTGAAAGCAGTAAATAAGCTTGCAATCATTGTGTTGGAATCCCATTCTAGTACACTGGTTTGCACGGTTGTTATCAAAGATTTTCAGTTTAAAATGGATTTAATGCAGGAACATTTTAATGAAAATTATATCGAGAGTCACCGCTACCCCAAAGCAGTTTTTAAAGGCAAAATCCAAAATTTTGATTTGAAAGAGGTTACTGAAAACGAAAAAGAATACGATGTTGTAGGCAAACTGTACCTGCATGGAAAATCCAGAGCAATTGCAGTAAAAGCATTGATCAAAAAAGTTCCTGACGGCATACAGATTATTTCAAATTTCCCGATTTCGGTTGCTGATTTTAATATCGAAATCCCGTATATAGTAGCCAATAAAATTTCAAAAACGGTACAAACCGATTTGAGTGGTATTATGAAATGATTTGTTTTATTTTAAACAGTCATAAAGAGCGGTCTCCAGCGTTGCAAATTGAAACTCAAAACCTGTATGCTGTATTTTTTCAGAGGAAACCCTTTGGCCCTTTAAAATAGCGTCGCTCATTTCACCTAAAACAATTTTAAGCAGTGATTGAGGGATTTTTGGAAGCCATATCGAATATCCATAGAAGTTGGCGAGTGTTTTTGCAAATTTTAATTGCGTAGTGTCGTCCGTAAGCACTGCATTATAGGGACCTTCTATTTTGGTATCGAGAATTGATTTTAAGTAGATTTGAGATAAGTCTTCTATATGTATCCAGGGTAAATACTGTGAACCACTTCCTAAAATGGTTCCGAAACCGGCTTTGAAACCCGGAGTTATCTTTTTTAGAAAACCTCCCGCTCTCCCAAAAACAATTCCGGTTCTGATTTTTACTGTCCGAATTCCTAATGCTCCGATGGTGTCTGCCGTTTTCTCCCATTCCTGACAGGTTAAACCTAAAAAGTCGTTGGCAGCCGGAGTATCTTCTGTGCAAATTTGTTCACTGGTATTAGCTCCGTAAATTCCAATTCCGGAGGCTGAGATAAAGGCATTTAATGATTTATTATGTTTTTTTAGAAGTGTATGAATAAGGGTTATTGGTTTTGTACGACTTTCTAAAATGCTTTTTTTGCGTTTTGCGGTCCATCTTTTTTCTACAATTCCTTCGCCGGCCAGATGAATGATGTAATCGGCATTGAGAATTGCATCCTCTTCGATGTAATCACGTTCGGGATTCCATTGGTAATAGGTGATCAAGCCACTGTTTTTTCTTGGAGCACGGCTTAAAATAGACACTGTAAAATTATTGGCAAGCAGCACCTGAGTCAGGTATTTGCCAATAAACCCTGTTCCGCCGGTAATGAGTACATTTTGAGACATCTGATTTATCATTTATTTAACATAGTGTTGTGTTTCCGTATAAATAAAGGTACTTAAACATTGTTTACCTTTAAGGCAAAATCTAAATTTAATAAAATGGCAACAAAGAAAAAAATAATTACCAGAGATGATATTGTTTCAATCTATATGAATGATGTTTTAGAAGCAGGAAAAAGACCAGCATCCGTATTTCATTTTGTAAAAGGGAAAGATTTTACTGAGGCTGAATTTTATGCCTTTTTCGGAACACTTGAGAGTTTAGAAAAAGAAATATTTAGATTGTTTTTTGCGAATACTATAGACTTGTTAAATAAAAACACAGACTACTTAGAGTATGACATGAAAAATAAAATGTTGAGTTTTTACTTTACTTTTTTTGAAATTCTGACAGCAAACAGAAGTTATGTTTTGCAAACCTTAAAAGCAGATCTTAATCCGATCAAAAATTTGGTGCAGCTGACTTCGCTTCGGGAAGCTTTTAAAGAATACGTTGCTGAAATTTTGACGGATGATTATAGATTAGAACAAGAGAGATTTCAGAAATTTCAAGAGAAAACAATTCAGGAATCGGCTTGGTTGCAATTGATGTTAACGCTGAAATTCTGGATGAGTGATGCTTCTGCAGGTTTTGAGAAAACAGATATTTTTATCGAAAAATCGGTTAATGCGTCATTTGAGTTAATGAATGTAGCGCCAATGAATCACCTTTTGGATTTTGGAAAATTTTTATTCAAAGAAAAAATTTACAGCAGATAATGAAAACAATCGATTATATCCCAACCTCAAAAATAGAAAGAGCCGGTAAATTGGTTCAGACCGGTGCAAAAATAGGAGTTAACTACATTAAGCATTATGCCGAAAAAATGGTGAATTCCGATCTGACTCGTGACAAACTAAATGAAAATAATGCCGAAGATATTTACGACGGACTTAAAAGTCTAAAAGGTAGTGCGCTGAAAGTAGCGCAAATGCTGAGTATGGACAAGAATTTCCTGCCTCAGGCTTATGTAGAGAAATTTTCGTTGTCTCAGTTTTCTGTACCGCCGCTTTCTGCGCCCTTGGTGCTGAAAACATTTAAAACGAATTTTGGAAAAACACCTTACGAAATCTTTGATGAGTTTAATGCCAATTCTGTAAATGCCGCAAGTATTGGTCAGGTGCATTTAGCGGTGAAAAATAATAAAAAACTCGCTGTTAAGATTCAATATCCGGGAGTGGCCAATAGTATCTCTTCTGATTTAGCTTTGGTAAAACCCATTGCAATCAGAATGTTTAATTTGCAAGGGAAAGACTCTGATAAGTATTTTAAAGAAGTCGAAGATAAACTGATCGAAGAAACAAATTATTTACTGGAATTAAAACAAAGCCAGGAAGTAGTAGAAGCCTGCAGTAAAATCGAAAACATACTTTTCCCAAACTATTATCCTGAATTTTCGTCAGAGAAAATCATCACGATGGATTGGATGACCGGAATACACCTTTCTGAATTTACCGCCAAAAATACGGACCAAGTAGTTGGTGATGCAATTGGACAGGCACTTTGGGATTTTTATATGTATCAAATTCATGTTCTAAGAAAGGTACATGCAGATCCACATCCCGGGAACTTTTTGGTAGACGATCAAAATCATTTGATTGCACTTGATTTTGGATGTATGAAACAAATTCCCGAAGAGTTTTATGTGCCTTATTTTGAGTTGATCAATAAAAATGTCATTACAGACGAGACGCTTTTTAATCAGAAATTATTCGAATTAGAAATTCTTCGTCCGGATGATTCTCCTTCAGAAATTGAATATTTTACGGAGATGTTCCATGATTTACTATCTCTTTTCACCAGACCTTTTCAAAATGAAACGTTTGATTTTGCCGATGAAACTTTTTTCGATAGCATCGCCAAACTGGGAGAGCGTTTCACAAACGATACGAATCTCAAAAAAATGAACGGAAACAGAGGTTCTAAGCACTTTATTTACATGAATCGAACTTTCTTTGGACTGTATAATTTAATGTTTGATCTGAAGGCGAAAATTACAGTGGAGAATTATTTGAAGTATTAGGAGGTTTTTTTTGTTTCAGGTTTCAAGTTTCAAGTTTCAAGTTTCAGGTTTTTGCTTCACGGAGATTGAGCAGATTTCTTTTTATGTTACACGCGCAACCTTGCCATTTCAAGGCATGACAAATAACACCAGAAACTCCATACAGTTTATCATCCTGAGGAACGAAGGACCTACGTTTGCTGAATCCATAACGTTGAACTTCACTTTACGGATTATCTCATGAAGATACTTCGTTCCTCAGTATGACAATATTGCGGAAAATTGAAACGGAGCAGCTTGTGTGATTTCTCCTTCGTCGAAAGGACAAAAAACAAGAATAAATCTGCTCAATCTGCCAAATCTGCGTGAAGCAAAAACCTGAAACCTGAAACCTGAAACTTGAAACAAAAAAACCTCCCCAATCCCCCAATCTAAGATAAATTACCCTTCCACAAAAATTGGAATTTGGAATTTAAAAATTTTGGATTTTCACTTAACAATCCCAGCCTTATAAGTAGCAATAGCACGATCTCTTGCAAAAGCATGATCGATCATAGGTTCATTATAACCCAAATCAAATTCGGGAATCCATTTACGGATGTAGATTCCTTTGTCATCAAATTTCTTTAGTTGAATTTCGGGATTAAAGACTCTGAAATAGGGTGCAGCATCACAACCTGTTCCTGCGGCCCATTGCCAGTTGCCTACATTTGATGCCAGTTCAAAATCTAATAGTTTTTCGGCAAAATAGGCCTCTCCCCATTGCCAGTTGATGAGTAAATGTTTGCATAGAAAACTCGCCACCACCATACGTACCCGATTGTGCATGTATCCGGTTTCGTTAAGCTGACGCATTCCGGCATCGACCATAGGGTATCCGGTTGTGCCCGTACACCAACGTTTAAAGTCTTCTTCGTTATTGCGCCATTGAATGCCATCATAAGCCGATTTGAAATTATGATTGACAACATTAGGAAAACTAAAGAGGATTTGAATAAAAAATTCACGCCAAATCAATTCGCTCAAAAAAGTCTGATTTGTTTTGTTGGCCCAATTCACTAATTTCCGAATACTAACCGTTCCAAAACGCAAATGAGGAGAAAGATATGAGGTGCTGTCCAGAGCCGGAAAGTCTCTGGTTTCTTTATAGCTTTTAATTTGGGTTAAGTTATGCGGAAGTACTTTTATAGTGCTTTTTTCAAAGCCTATTTGTGATAATTCCGGGAATTGAAATTGATTTTTAGCAAAATTAGCAAACAAAGGTTTTGTGTCACATTCCGTCACAGTTCCGTTCAAGTGGTATTTCTCCAGCCATTTGTTTTTGTATGGAGTGTAAATCGTGTAAGGAAGCCCGTCTGACTTGGTGATTTCTTTCTCTTCAAAAATCACGTGATCTTTATACGATGAAAAAGCAATGCTGTTTTGTTGTAATAAATTACAAATCTCTAAATCCCGTTTTATCGCATAAGGCTCGTAATCCTTATTGAATGTTGCATTTTGGATATCATATTCCGTTAAAAGAGATTGCCAGACTTCAGTAGTTTTTCCTTTCTTAATTAAAAGGGAAGATCCTGTTAATTGAAGCTCTTCGTTTATTTTTTGAAGTGAATCGTATATAAAACTTACCCTTGCATCACTTTTTGGAAGGCTCTCCAGGATATCTTCGTCAAAAATAAATAATGGAACTACCGGGAACGAAGAATGTAATGCATGGAATAAACCCATATTATCATCTAATCGTAAATCACGTCGGAACCAGAAAATAGTCACTTTTTGTTTCATTGTACTTTTGTGTTAAAGTGCTCTTCGATTTTGCTATAGCGATAATTAAAAATGGCTTTTAGTTTGTTTGCTACAACCAGTTTATTCATGATACGTCCTAAATAGCCAAATGGCAAGGCATAATGCACAATATCGGTCATTTTTACGCCCGTTTCCGTGGTTTCAAAAAAGTGTTTGTGATGCCATAATTTATAAGGACCAGAAAGTTGTATGTCTACAAAATAGTGATTTTCTACTGAAACGGTAATTTCGGTTGCCCATGAGATTTTAATTCCCAGAAGCGGTTTCAGGGTATAAGTAATGATTTGACCGGGATACATGCGTTTGTTGTCGAAATCTAAAATTTCAAAACGCATAGTGTCTGGAGTAATAGTTTGAAGATTTTTTGGGCTGGAAAAGAAATCCCAACATTCTTCTATACTTGCATTTATATGTTGCGTGGTTTCTATTTTGTATAATTTCATAATGTGTAGTATTACTATAATTCTGAGTATTCGTAACGTCTGCGTCAGGAGTTCAAACAAAAACTATCTATGCAGGATGTTTTAAGTGGTAAAAGAAGTAAATGATAGAAACAAACACACTTATTCTGAGATCGGTATCAAAACAATTACATTTTATAATATTTAAAAGGGACGAACAACATTCCAAAACATTCTCCGTCTTCTTTGCCTAAATGTTTGTGGTGCATTTTATGTGCCTTTCGTAGTCCGATGAGGTATTTGTTTTTGGTGTTTTTAAACCATTTAAAACGCTGATGAATGAGTACGTCGTGTATTAAAAAATAACAAACGCCATAAAGGGTAATACCGCAAGCGATGAAAAATAAATAATTAAACCCGCCTTCAACACCAAAATAAAAGAGAGCAATACTCGGAGTAGCGAAAATGACAAAGAAAATGTCATTACGCTCAAAAGTATGTTCGTATTTGGGTTGGTGATGATCTGCGTGAAAGTACCACATTAAGCCGTGCATAATGTATTTGTGCGTAAGCCACGTTACACATTCCATAAACAGAAAGACACTTAGAAAAATTAAAAAAGAAATCATTTTATGTTTTTGTATAGTTGTCAGTAAAAGGGCTGAAAAATAACCCTGAAAATTAAAATAAGATCAGACCAGTTTTAATTTATAAGTTACAAAAGACTGCGCCAAAAGCCCCGCTTTCGTATAATTTGAAACCCGGATTCTTGAATTTCCAATTTCATAATAAGGCGTATTTTTGAGTTTCTGTAATAGTTTTTTATAGTAAATAAAGGCGGTGTACACTCCGAATTTAGCTTCAATGGGGAGTTTTACGATGCCTTGATAGGCGATTTTGAAATCTTCTTCAATTTCGTTGATAATGGCATTTTTAGCATTTTCATCAAAAGAGTTTAAATTGATTCCGGGGAAATAATTACGGTTTAAAATCAGATTGTCCTCTTTTAGATCGCGTAAAAAATTTACTTTTTGAAAAGCAGAGCCCAATCGCATCGCTTCCCCTTTGAGTTGTTCGTATTTTTTATCTTTCCCGGCCACAAAAACTTTGAGACACATTAATCCGACAGCATCAGCAGAACCATAAATGTAATCTTCATATTCTGTTTGTGTGTTGTAAGTCGATTTTACGAGATCAAGTTTCATACTTTTTAAAAAGGCCTGAATCAGATCGTCTGTAATATTGTATTGTTTTACCGTATGCTGGAATGCATTTAAAATAGGATTTAAGCTAATGCCCATTTCCATTGCCTTGTAGTATTCTTTTTCAAAATCATTTATTAGATATTCTTTATTGTAATCCTGAAAAGAATCGACAATTTCATCTGCAAAACGAACAAAACCATAGATGCTGTAAATGGCTTCTCTAATGCTTGGCGCCAACATGCGTACGGCGAGGGAGAAAGATGTGCTGTAGTTTTTGGTAACCAATTTGCTGCAGCTGTAAGAGACAGTGTCAAATAGTGATTTCATTTTTTACGATCTAATAGATTTATGAATTAACTGAGCTACTAATTTTCCTGATATTAAGGCTGGCGGTACACCCGGACCCGGAACAGTTAATTGCCCCGTGAAAAATAAATTTTTGACTTTTTTGCTTTTCAGCTTGGGTCTTAAAAAGGCGGTTTGCAATAGGGTATTCGCCATTCCGTAAGCATTTCCTTTGTAGGCATTGTAATCTGCTACAAAATCATTTTTGCAAAATGACTTCTTAAATATAATATTATTTTTGATTTTTTGCTGCGTGATCTGTTCAAATCGAGTGATTATTTTTTCAAAGTATTCTTCTCGAAGTGCTTCAGTATCTTTAATTCCGGGAGCTAATGGAATCAGGAAAAATGCACTTTCCATTCCCTTTGGTGCTGCAGTTTCATCTGTTTTTGATGGAAAATTAGCATAGAATAAGGGAGCTTCAGGCCATTTCGGCTGATCGTAAATATCAATTGCATGCTGATTAAAATCGACATCAAAAAACAGATTGTGATGTGTTGTATTTTCTATTTTTTTGTCGAAGCCCATAAAGAAGAGCAGGGAAGAGGGAGCAAAAGTTCGACTTTCCCAATAGTCTTCAGAATAAGAACGATGAGGTTTGTCAAGCAAAGTCTCGGTATGATGATAATCGGCACCGCTTAAAACAATATCGGCTTGAATATGTTTTCCGTCGATGAGTACTCCGGTTGTGATTTTATTGGTTACAGCTATTTTTTCAATAACAGAATTGGTTTTAATAATAACTCCAAGTTCAAGAGCCAGTTTTTCAATTCCACGTACAACATCAAACATGCCGGTTTTCGGATGCCAGGTTCCTAAGCCAAAATCGGCATAGTTCATGAAATTATAAAAGGATGGCGTTTTAGTTGGTTTTGCTCCAAGAAATAAAACCGGGAATTCTAGAATTTGAATCAAACGTTCGTTTTTAAAATTCTTTCTGACATCACGGCTGACGGTGCTGAAGAACTGATTTAGTTTTAAAGCGGTCTGAGGGGTGATTAATTCCAAAGGAGAAACTCCGGGGCGGTAAACCAAATCTTTAATGGCAATGTCATAATTGCTTTTTGCTTCTTTGATGAAAGTGGCTAATTTTTTACTGCTTCCGGTTTCGATGGCTTCAAAAGTTGCTTGTATCGCTTCAAGGTTGTCACAAATACTTATAAAATCTTCCACTCCAAAATAAACCCTGTAGGCCGGATTGAGTTTAATAAGCTCGTAATAGTCGGAAGGTTTTTTGTTGAAATCGTTAAAGAAACGTTCAAAAACATCGGGCATCCAATACCAACTTGGTCCCATGTCAAAAGTAAAGCCGTCTTTTTTAAACTGTCTGGCTCTACCACCAATCGTTTCATTTTTTTCATAAATGGTAACACTGTTCCCTTGCTGGGCAAGGTAACAAGAGGCTGCTAATGCAGAGAAGCCAGACCCTATTATGATGATGGTTTTCTTCATTTGTTTAACAAATGTACAAAAACTTTAAACAAAACTTTATATTCTTTCTATTGTTTCGTCCATAGAATCGAAAATACGGATTCTGTCCGGTAAATTTCTCTGGTCAATGTGTTCGACCATTTTGCCCATAAGCCAGATTTCGTTGTTTTTTAGAAGTAATTTTTGCCCCATTGATTTTACGTATTGATTGATAACACTACGATCCGGCTGAACAGTCATAAAGGATATAAAAGTGATATTGTCAAAATGTTTTGTGAGATCCTGCAGGTTTTCGACCGGCATGCTTTCTCCTAAATAAATGGTTTTGTAGCCTTTAGATAGAATTTCATATTGAAGATAAAGCAATCCGATTTGGTGAATTTCGTTTAAGGGTAAGGAAAGAACAAAAATACGATCGGTTTTGGTTGGCTTTTGTATTTGAAGGCTTTCGGTGTAAATGAGTATTTTCTGCTTGATTAAATGACTCATGAAATGCTCATTTGCAGGAGTTATGGTTTCCGATTGCCATAATAAGCCTAATTCTTTTAATAAGGGAAGAAAATGTTCTTTGAAAACTTCTTTGAATGTTTTTTCAGAAATCAACCAGTCAAAAGTATTGAAGAATATTTCCTGATCGAAATTCATCATGGCCATTTTAAATGAGGTAATGGCGAAGTTCTGCGAGTTCTTTTTTGAAATGATTTCACGAACCAGTTGTGGGATCTTTTCGTCAGGGTAAGTAGCGATTTTAGAAATCTTATAACCGTACTCGTGTAATAATGTTATGTTTAAAAGTTTCTGGAGATTTTGCAGATTATAAAGTCTGATATTGGTGTCCGTTCTCATAGGTTCAAGAATGTTATATCTTTTTTCCCAGATACGAATGGTATGTGCTTTTATTCCGGATAAGTTCTCAAGGTCTTTAATGCTGAAAACAGTTTTTATGTTGTTTACCATTTTTGGTGATTAAGTAAACAAAAATAAAATAAAATCCGAGATACCGTCTTAAAACAATCCTAAAATGATAGTTTATACAAGGTTTACGGGGTCAAAACGGTTTAATTTGTCTAAATGCAGAATGGTTTTAGAGCCGTCATCACTTCTGTCGTACATAGTTTCGAATTTGGCACCGTAAACAACTTCATCAAAAGTATACGAGGTGCTTGCTGCTACGGTATTGCTGAACATATCATCAAAAGTGGTAATGAAGACCAGGATTTCACCATGTATTTTCTTAAAATCGTCTTCAGTGAAATTATATAACGGACTGTCTTCGGTTATAGGGTGTACGAGTGTCCAGCTTAACGAAAGTGCGTTTATATGACTTAGTTCTAATGCTAAGGAATAAAACTTGTTGGTCATTTTGCCATCTTCTTCAATGCTCATTCCTAAAGTTACTTTTGCTGTTGCGTCTGTGAAATTGGTGTTTTTAAAAGGAACGAGACGGATCATTAAAGCTTTGTTTTGTCCGTAAGGTGAAATTAGTGCATTGTGTGAAAATTTTAAAAAAGCAGTCGGTTTACTGAATCTTCCAAAGAATAAACCCGTCGCAATTGCAAAACTCAATAATCCAATTAAAGCCTCTGCTGCAGATAAGGCACTTGTTAGAAAGCCGGTTGGACTAATATGTCCGTAGCCTACCGTGGTAAAGGTTTGCGCGCTAAAAAAATAAGCTTGCCCAAATTGGTCCAAAAGGCCGCCAGATGTTGTAATTCCGTCCAGGTGTTCTATGCCGATTGCATAATAAAGAACGGCGAAAACAAAATTGATTGCGATATAAAAACTAAACAAAATAGACAGGAATCTCCAGTTAGGCATGTCGATCATGGTATGGTACCAGCTAATGCGACGCAATAAATGCATGCCTCTTTTTTCTATATTGGCAGTACCGTTTTTGTTTACGAATCTTCCGCCATAACTGTTTGCATTGGTTCCAAAACCGGAGTTTTGATCTGTTTTAGCTTTGTTGTTTATTTTTTTAAGAAGTACCATTGCTGTTTTGTTTGAGGACAAATGTAAGGATAACTTTTAGATGAAATTAAGAGCCCTGTAAAATGAAAAAGCAATCTGCGGTACTTGATGACCACAGATTGCTTAGTGTATTGTTAGAGTGCTGTTAGATACTATTTACAAAAAGTAGCTTTGTTTTTTATAGCGCTTTGGCTGCCTAGCTCAATCGCTTTTGAGAAATCTTTGCAGCAGTTCTTTTTATCTCCAATTTTATTATAAGCCAGACCTCTTAGGTTGTAAGCAATATAATCTTTAGGATTTAAGCCAAGAGAAGCAGTACAGTCCTCTATAGTGCCTTGATAATTTTGTAATTTGTAATTTACATTGGCTCTACCTGTAAAGGCATCTGCATTCATGCTGTCTAAATCAATTGTTTTACTGAAATCGGCTGAAGCTCCTTTTAAGTCATTCAACTTTAGTTTCGCAACACCTCTGTTTTGGTAAGCTTCAACAAATTTGGAGTTCATACTAATTGCTTTGGTGTAATCTGCAATGGCGCCTTTTGTGTTTCCGGCTTCTGCTTTCTTTAGGGCTTTGTCAAAATAACCGGTTGCAGATTGTGCAAAACTCGAAAACGTAATCATCATAAATGATAGAAAAAATAAATGTTTCATAAACTAATTTGGGATTAGTAGGTTAATTAATTAGGAACGAATTTAGGAAAGATTTATTTCTAACAGAAGTGCTTTTGTAAAATTATGGTTAGCAAATGAAAATTTTTTGTGCGTGTAGTTTGTGTGATCTGTTTTACAGTCTGTTCTGGGATCAAATCTAAAAGTTGTGGGGATGTAAAAATCTCGCAAAGTCGCAAAACCGCAAAGTTTTAATGAAAAAGTAGAAAAAACTTGGCGGCTTGACGACTTTGCGAGATCATCAAAGCAAGAAGTTGGGAAATTAGAGCCTTAAAAAGCTGTGGTAAAAAAGTATAAGATCTGCTATTTCTAACAAAAGGAAATTTCTAAAAATTATTCCACAACTTTTGAACTTGATTCTTGTCGTCGCAAAGTTGTTCTTATATGGTTTGGGATTTTAATAGTAAGAGTGTCTCTCCAAAATAGCAGAAATAAAAAAAGGTCAAGTAAAATAAATTACTTGACCTTTTGTGACCCGACTGGGGCTCGAACCCAGGACCCCATCATTAAAAGTGATGTGCTCTACCAACTGAGCTATCGAGTCATTCATTTGCTTTCTGAACGCGGGTGCAAATATAAGGACTTTTTATTGAAGTTTCCAAGTGTTTAGGTGTACTTAATTTTGCATTAGTTCATATCTTTTTTTATTTTTCTGAAAACGTGTGGTTTGGAGTTTTATTTTTTTTGCTTTTTTATTTTAAGATAGGTTCAGATGTAGTTCAATTCTTATTGTTTGCTAGGGTTTAGGAGAATTAGCTTTGTAAGATCGGGAGTTTATGAGCGAAGATTTTAATCTTAAAGTTTAAAAATGAAATTCCAGAGATAAGTTCAGAACTTATTTTCTGAAATCATTTAGCTTTAAAATGAAGTCATACTTTAAAAAAGGGAATAAAAAAGATTAAACCATATAAGTAATATAAGTTCATGTCATTTTAAGCGCTGACACTTTAATGAACTTATATTACTTATATGGTTTAAAAACGATAAGTGTGGAATTGTATTTGGAGAGTAAAAAATTATATTACATAAGAGATGTAAATTTGTCTTTGATTTTCCTTTGCATTCCTTATAGTTAAAAATACTAGTGAATTTAAAGCTGACAGGTTTCAAAAACCAGTCAGCTTTAAATTCGCAAAAGCGAATGGAAATAATTTTGGAGTATAATGTTGTTTTCTGGCGAAGAGGAATTACGAGCGTCTGACCTTTTTTAAACTTCGCGGCTTTGCGACTTTGCGAGATTTTTCATCTCGACACAACTTTTGTACCTTATTTGTTTTTTAATAGTACAAAAAAAAGCTAAACACCTAAAATATTGTTAGTGTTTAGCTTTTTCTAATTTAATGAAGTGACCACGGTGGGAACACGAATTTGTACTAGATTTGCACGAAAACAAATAAAAACTAATGTAAACTGATATTATTAGTATAAAATAATTATATTTGCAGTGCAATATATTTGTATTCGCTTAGCGATGTCGGGATATTGTCGGGATGGATTGCCTTGGGAAAAGCAATTCTATTTATTAAACAAACGAAAAAATGGCTACAGTTAAATACCGAATTGTTGGTAAAAAAAATCCGTCTGAAATCAGATTAAGATATCTTAGTGGAAGAGCTATTGATATTGATGCTGGAATTAAAGTTTCTGTAAATCCTGACTTTTGGGATCAAAAAAATCAGAAAATCAAAAATGTTATTGCTGTACCGGATCGCGATAAAATCAATAGAAAATTAGTTGAATTAAAATTGCATGTTGAAAGTGCTGCTAATTTAGATTTTATGGAAGGTGAAATTTTAAATAAAATTTGGCTTGAAAAATCAATCGCTAAATTTTATAAAAGACCTTCAGGAGAACTTAAAAAAGTAGTTGATTTACATAAAATATATTTAAGCGATTTTGCTGATTGGTGGATGAAAGAAAAAGCACCAAAATTTAAAGTAGCTGCTAATAAATATATGTCTACTGAAACGATACAGCATTATTCTATTTTAAATGACCAGGTTAAACTTTTTGAAGGAAAGGACAAAATCAGGTTTATCCAGATTAATGAACTTTTATTAGATAAATTTTCGGAATTTCTTTCCGGAAAAGGGTACGCTTCAAAAACAGCAAAAAGAATGGTTGGAAGATTTAAGTTTTTTTGTGGTAGGGCAGAAGCAGAAAATATAGTCATTGATCAATCATATAAAAATAGAGTTTTTGTTGAACAATCTACAGTTGATTATAAAGAGCCATATTTCGATGAATTTGAAATAAGTAAAATTTATGCTCATGATTTTTCAAAAAATTCTGTTTTAGATAATGCGAGAGATAATTTAATTATTGGATTATGGACCGGATTACGTGTTTCAGATTTCTTATCAAAATTAAAAATTGATAATTTTGACGACGATTACATAGAAATTCAGACGGAAAAAACAAAAACTTTTGTTTCTATTCCTATTCACTGGATGATAAAGGAAATTTTAAAGAAACGTGAAGGTAAATTACCTGAGAAGGTCTCAGATCAGAAATTTAATAAGCATATTAAAAAAATAGCTGAAGTTTTGGAGTTCAATAAAATGATGATGGGTGGAGTAATGAAAATCGACCCTAATACTGATATAAAAAGAAAAGTAGTAGATTTATATCCGAAACATGAGCTTATCACTTCGCATATTTGTCGCCGAAGTTTTGCAACTAATACTTTTGGTACTGTTTCAAATGCAACGTTAATGTCTATTT
Organism: Flavobacterium sp. FlaQc-49; assembly: GCF_044005985.1. Lineage (NCBI taxonomy): Bacteria > Pseudomonadati > Bacteroidota > Flavobacteriia > Flavobacteriales > Flavobacteriaceae > Flavobacterium > Flavobacterium sp. FlaQc-49. Next base: position 406,185 of record NZ_JBIPCS010000004.1, read on the forward strand.
GTGGATGGAAATCAGAAGAACAGATGCTGGACTATATTAAGAAAACGAATAGAGAGCATGCTGAGGTATTGAAAAAAGTTTGGGATAACAAATATTTAAAAGAAGCTAATTAGTAAGCATATGGAAGCAAAATATTATACTCCTGAATTTCAAGAATTTCACGAAGGTTTTGAATATGTAGATAATTTATTTCATGTTGACACAGTAAAAATGTTTACTTATAAAGAAGTTGACGGATGGAGGAAAAGTTTCTTTTTAAAAGGTATCGACAATAAACAAATCAGAGTGAAATGCCTTGATAGGGAAGATATTGAAAGTTTAGGTTGGAGCCAAATAGGTCACGACACATATGCTTTATCAGGAAATTTAGAGAATTATGAATTAGAGTTTGATCCTGATTATAAAACATATATTTACGAAACAAGTTTCAGAAAGGAGAATTTTTTTAAAGGAGAGATTAAAAATAAATCTGAACTTAGAAAAATAATGTTACAAACGGGAATTTTACAAAAATAATATAGGGAAATTAAATACAACGAAAATGTCAAAAAACGATTTAAAAGAAAGACCAGATTCAGAAATAATGAAGAGTCTTTTAGCGGAATTAAGATTTTCTGCATTAGCTTTTGCAAATGAATTAGGCTATAAAAGCCATTCAACTATTGCTCATATTTTAAATGACAGGAACAATATAAGCGACGATTTGATTGATAAAATCATTAAGAAGTTTCCAACGGTAAGTTATTGGTATTTAAAGAAAGGTAAGCTTCCAATTATTCAGGAAAACGCAAAACTAGTACAAAGCCAGGCTAATTTATTTGGAACTGCTTTACCAAAGGATGGTATTGATTATAGTCTGGAATCATTTCTAACGCTTAAGAACATCGAAAAAGCTATTAATGAACAGAATGAGCTGACAAGGGAATTGATCGATTTAATGAAACAAAAAAAAGCCGATAATCAATAAAGATTATCGGCTTTTAAGTTCTATAGTTCATTGTATCTTAATTCAGTATTTAAAGCTTTAAGAATCTTTTCCATCATGTCGATAGTGATACCTTTTCTAGATCCTTTTTCTAGATCATACAAGTATTTATTTTTGCGGTTTCCAAAAATAGTTTCAGATAAATCAGCAGTAGAAATTCCTAATGCAGTTCGTTTATCTGTAACAAACTTTGCGAATTTTTGCATTTCAGTAGGCATGATAGTTTACTTTTTATTATATTCTATTAAAGTTTCATCGTAAAATTCTAGTAATTGTTTTGAAAGAACCTTCTTCCAACTTTCAAAAGTTTTTTCTTTAAAAATATCATTTGACCACATCTTTCTTATCATTAACGTAACACTCCCATCTTCATTAAAAACGGGATTTAAGCTTCTAAGTCCATATGCTGATCTTCTCTTAAAGCAATTATGCCATTTTTTCTTAAACGCAAATTGCTTATCAGTCCATTGCCATTCTGGAAACTTGTCTGTTTGTTCTAAAGGTAAATGCCATATTCCGACATTTGACCACCAACACCTTGTTCCGTCTTCAATACTTTCTATTAAAAACTGAGTTGAAAACCTACTTTCAGATGCCTTTATATCTCTTAACCAGCCTAAGTAATATACACTTGTTGGAGCTGATTGCAACATGCACAAACTTCCAATGGGTGGATCTTGTTTGTTAAAATGACTTCCATGAAAAGAGGTTTTTTCCTCACCAAATGAAAATGAATTTGGACCAAAACATTTAACTGTGCAAAACTGGATTATAAAATTTAGTATTTCAATTCTGGCTTGATTTCTTGTTTCTTTTGATTTCATTTTATTTTCTTTTTTAGACTATTAATTACAGTATGTAAGTGTTTAATTTCGGCTTGCATATCTGCAATAGATTCGTTTTTCTGTTTCAGGACAGCATTATATCTCTCTTTTTGAAAATGATGCTCTGTTAAGGGATCAGGACAATGACAGTCAGTTATATCCTTGGTGTCAACCGTGCCATAACACATAGGAATGAAAACTTTTTTAGCCGTTTTTGGATCGAATGTGTAATGGCATTTCATAATTTTTAAAGTTTACTTAATGCTAAAATTACATATCCTTCTTCCAGTCCAAATTGACCACCATGCAATATATAATCTATTCTACGGTGTAAAATTCTGCCTGTATATTCTCTCTTAAAGGCGTCATATTCTTTTAAAAGGACTTCATCGCCAACTTTGAAATCACGATCATTTTTTCGTAATTCAAAGTTTTTCAATCCGCAGAAAATATCAACAAAATATTTCTGCCATGTTTTCAACTCATGAATTTTTACCATGATTTTATTACGTATTTATGTAATAAATTGCTTTATTACGAATTAGTGTAATGAACTACTCTAATTTCTCGAGTAGTTCGCCAGTCTCAACATTAAAAGTTACTTCGTCGCCATGAAAATATAAATTACCTTTATTTTTACATTTTCCACGTCCTGATTTTGATTCATAAGCAGAACATAACGATTTTTTACAATCGCATTTTGATACTGCATCATAGATATTGCACCAGATATGATCTGCTGTATCATTATCCGGATCAGCTTCTAAAACTGTAATTTCAGTTAATTCATCAAGTTTTGCATCGTGTAGAATGTCTTCAATAGTTTCGCAATTTGTAGAATCTACATTTCTGAAATATAATTTTGTCTCTTCTTTTTTCATGACCTTAAATATTAAATTCAACTTTATGAAACTCACAAACAAATTTGAGTTGGCCTTCGAAATCCGGATATTTAAAATGCTCATACTCATAAATTTCAGAATGATGTATTGACATAATTCGAATATATTCTTCTCTTATTGTTTCTTGAAAAGCTTCGTCAGTTACTCCATAGCCATCATCATGATCAAACATTTTTAAATGACTGGCAATATTTTCGCAATGAGTGTGATTCTTCCAAGTATAAGTGTCTCCGTCCTGAACACAAAAGCTACTTTCGTAAACAGTTCCTTTATTTATTTTGCAATTGCACCAATCGCAAATATGATTTTTGAGTGCTTTTGGCTTCGTTCTGCTAATAATTTCCATAAGCTTAGTGAAGCGGTAAAGGCTCCGGTTTTAATGGTTTATAGTGCGTGAAATCATTTTTGTAATGATTAACATCTTCCTTAGAAAGTGGCAAACTCAAATAAAATGTGTGCTGAATGTTTTTAGCGCACAGAAAAATATAAATGCCTGTTTTCTTTGGTAGTCCATCTTTTTTTGGTTTTGACCAACCTAAATTGTCATCAATTCCTCGAAGGGTTCTTGGTCGCAATTCGTTATCATTGTATCGACCATCAAACATGAAAAGTAACTGCGGTGGTATTGGTTTAATCCAATCTTTTAGCCAACCATTTTCATCGATATATTCTTTTATCTGTTGATAAATAGTGTTTCCTACTACTTGAATCCATTGCTTTTCTATAGTTTCTTCTTTCATTGTGCTAAACGGTTTTTAGTTTTTCTAATTCGTGATAAAGAAACTTCTCAATAGCAACACAATCTCTCGTTCCTCTTAAGTTCAGTCTGTTGACAATTTTGTCAATAGTTTTATTTCTTTTTTCTTTCCATTCGGTTTCTTGTTTCTCATTAAACTTATATGGGTATGCCATGAATAGTTCTTTTTCAAACATAGTTCCCAGTTGAGCGAAAGCTTCCGAATAGTGATGATATTTAGGATTCATACAATGAAAAGCTTTTTGCCAATTCATTTTTGAAACATTAGAAACTCCTGCTAATAATTCATTCATTTTAAATCTAACCCTAGTTTCAATTTCTTTTTCAATTTCTTCTTCTGTGTATTCCATTTTTAAAATAATTGTAGTTGTTGATCATTTTCTTTATTAGCTTCCTGACTGAATATTTCAAACTTTTCAGGAGAAGCTGACATATATCTGTTCATGTAGTTTATGGCATCAACTGATAGTTTTGTAAAATCAGGTAAGTAAGAATTGAATTTGAGTACCTGAATACCATTTTCGTCGTAAACAATGCTCGCTGTACGACTGTAAGTTTTATTAGGATCTAACATGATTTTTGTTTTTAACCTCGACACCAGCCAGATTTACAACCTTCAGCGCCAGTGCCGAAATTAAAATCCATCTGTATGCCTATTGTTTTTACATCAAGTAATGACATTTCTTTTTTGAACGTTGCATCTTTTAATACTTCCTGAACGGCTCCCCAATGCATTATTTGCGGGTTTTTATCGAAGTTCTTGCGTAGTTGTTGAACATCTTTCCAAAAGCACATTTGACAATTAGTATCTTCGGCAAAAATGACATCATTCTCATTAGTCCAAAATTTGTTAACATGATAATTTGTAGTAAAGGATTCTATTAATGGATATTCGACGTTTCGCCATTCAACTTCTTTCCAATTTTGCCTTTTTTGTCCGTAATTATTACATGAAAAAGGAAATTCAAATTTGTTGTTTATGGTTTCTCGGCGTTCTTCTTCATCATGTCTAATCCCTAAACGCATTAAGACATCTTCACCAAAATTTATATAGCAATATTCAAAAATGGGAATTAGCTTTAAGTACGTTGTGCAAAACCTCCAGTATTGATTTGGTAAAACCGAAGTTTTATTGATCATGTTTTCAAAAGATAAACCTCGTACCCACTTTATTTCTCTACCAAGTTTTTGCTCTAATTGCATCATGGTGTAGATAATAATTGGATCTTCTGCAGTAGCTCGGAATTCACCGTAATATGGAATGAAACTTTCAAGCTTATCATTAGCGTACTGCAATGCTTTTTTATCTCTCCTTAGCCATCCTGCTGCATTATGATCATCAACACAAACCATAGCAAACATTTCAACGTCTGCCGGATGATGTACTGCTAAATAAGAGCTCGTCGGTCCTCCTGAAAGACTATTGATTGTTGTCATGTTTTATGAATTATGTTTTGTATCTAAATCCCTGAAATCCTTTTCTTTGTTCGTATGGAAATGGTAGTTTCTCAAAATCAATTAACTGTGCAAAATGCTTTGATTTAAGCTCTTTTGAATCGTTATTTACTAAAATAGTATGTCGATCATCCCAACCAATAAAACGAGCACGCCAGCGCACCTTATTTCCTATTACGATATAAACCCAAACAAATTCCCGTTGAGGTTTTAAGTTCATTGACCATACAAAAAAGAAAGGCAGACCGTTACATTTTAAGAAATTCTTAATCTGTTCGCGGTACGGCTTTTCTTTTAATTGGTTACCGCCTAATGTCACATAGATAGCTTCTGAATCTTTCATCACTTTTTAGGTTTACGATTAGATTTTCTTCGTTCTCGTCTTAAATCTCTGCCTGACTTTGGTTCGCCATAGGGAAGCATTGGTTCGATTTCATAAGGCTTGAAAGGAATTGGCGGAGGTTCATTTGATATTATGGTTGGAGAAGCCGTTAAAGCGTTAAATAAATGGGTAGCGACTAAGCCACTACCCGATATTAAAACACGCCTAGAATTAGACACCTTCTACCGTGTTTTCGTTCTCCAAATCGACCTCAATTTCTTCCGTGTACAGCTTCTCAACAATTTTAATGTGTTGTTGAACAGTTTCAAGGTTTTCGGCTATATCATCAGAAATGACAATATTGAATTCCTTTTCAATCTCCATAATGACTTCAACCGTGTCCAGACTGTCAGCACCTAAATGATCGCCTAATAACGAATCGTTTGTTACTTCTTCCAAGTCAACTCCAAGTTTGTCAGAGATTAAAAATTTTACTCTTTCTTCAATTGTTTGTTTTGAATTTCCCATTTTTACGTTTTTGGTATTTAATTAATAGTTGTTTTTAAATTGTAATTGAATTTTCGATTTCGTTTCCGAATACATCCCAGCCTTCATGCTGTTTTCTTGCAAAAACTTCTAAATATGGACCAGAAGAAACCTTTTCTATTAATTCGGAAAAAAACTTAGGTTTTCTAGAATGACAAGGAGCGCCATTCTCATATTCACGTTTAACATTGAACCAAGTGCCAGTATGTTTTTCTTTCGCTTTAAGGCTTCCTTTTGTAGCGAAAATCAGAAACTCAGTAGTAATTCTATAGTTACCGCCTAAACCTCCGCCCATTGCATTTTTCGCCCACACAAGAGTTGTCGAATAATTAAATCCCCATGCCTTAATAACTTTTTCCGCTTGCATTAAATACTGGTTAGTTACCCACATATATAAATGCGCATTGTCTTCGGCAAGTTTCCCAATTGGAAGAGAGCATATTTCATCAACAGTCATTGTTTGATAGCTAAGTTGTCGGCTTGAATTATCTATAGAATTGAAAATTTGTTTACCATCAACGACCTTGTAGCCGTTCATTGCTCGACCCGCTTTTGTTTGCCATGGTGGATCTGCATAAATAGTTTTATATTTCTCCATGGTAAACTATTCGTTGTTCTGTTCTTGGGCAATTTCTGCAAGAGAATCACTTAATTGAGTATAATCACCTTCAACATTATTAATGATGATTTGTAGAGCTTCTGATTTGCTCATTTTCCTTAAATACTCGTTGTACATCGTGATTTCAAAAGCATCTAAGCTTTCAACGTCCACGTTTTCGAGTTTTTTAATAATGTCCATTTTGCTTAAATTTGTGATTGTACATTTCTTTAATCCGTTGTGCATTTGCTTTCAAGGTACTTCCAACTTGAAGCGGAACTTTGTGCAAATTTTCATTAAGCTTTTCAGGTTCTTTCGTAATCATATTACCGCCCATTTCTTTAAACCAATTATAAAAATCATCGGTCTTTGCTAGTGCTTTTGCTGTCATAATTTCTAATAATTAGATAATTGATACTAAAATTGTCAATACGATTAAAATGATAATCGTAATTATCTCTTTTTTCTTTTCCTGCATGATATTTGGAGTTTTCAAATTTATACTAATAGTATAAATAATTGATACTAATTTTAATAAAAGTTTAATTGTTTAAAAAAGTGAAATCCGATTTCAAAAATTATGTAGAGAATAAGAAGCACTCTAAGAGTATCTTGTAAAACACTTACGAGTTTTCTTCTTTCAACTTGCTTTCGTGCTTTTGAACGATCTAATTTTGAAGATTTAAAATCGCTTAAACCTTCTACAATCGTGTCCTTAAGACAATAAAAGGTAGCGGTAAAAATGATAATTCCGATAATTGATAATGTGCTTGTCATGATAATAGATTTTAGATTGGTTAAAAGAATAATTTAGGCAGCTGCTTTTAGTAAATGTTTCTTAAGTGTATCATAGCTACACTTCGAAAGTGCCGTGGCCTGCCAAACATCGACAGCATTTCCAATTTGCTTTTTCTGCTGGGCTTGGTTGCCCATTAATTTATAATGCTTAGAAAATCCCTGAATTTGTTTTAATTCCGGAATCTTAACCATACGCATTTTAATATCAATAATTCCGTATTCTTCCATCAATACATTGATTAAGTAAAGCGGTGCTTTATCTTGTCTTGCAATGATTGTTGGACTTGGTTTATTTATTGACTGCGTGTGTCCTCCGTGAGAAGGATTTAAAATAAAAGTTAATACGTTTTGCTTTGGATTGGTTGTTAATGCTCCAGAAGGTTTATTAATAGAGCTAATTGTACCAGTTTTATATTGGTTAAAAATCAGCTGAATTTTAGCAAATCGATCTTTAGTCGTTACAGTTCCGCAAGGTTTATTTATTGAGCTGTAATTGTCGCCATTACCATAATATTTAAAAAGAAAAAGGTCTTCGCCTTCTTTCATAGCTTTAACAATTCCTTTTCCAATAACGTCCAAAGTATTATCAGCAAGTGGTTTTTTTCTTTCGAAAATGCTTTTTCCTTCATCTTCCAAATCAAGCACATCTTTTACGGCTTTCCATTTTTCCATTGGAAACATTGAACTCTCAACAGGATCTTTAGTATGTGTTTGTTCTGGCCATGCAATTGGATAACCTTTTGAAACAAATTGAATAAAAAGCCTTTCTCGTGATTGATAAGAACCAAAATTTGCTGAGTTTAATATTCTAGGATCTGTTTTAAAACCATATGTTTCAATAACTTTTAACCAACGTAAATAATCTTTTCCAGCATTCCTGGACTCTGGCTTTCCTTTGTCGTCAAGCGGACCCCAAGACATAAATTCACGTACATTTTCAATCCAGAATGAAACTAAATTTAAATGCTCTAAATACATTGGCATGTGATCAGCTAAACTTCTGCTGTCTGCATTTCTGGCCTGACCTCCTTTAGCTTTGCTGTAATTAGTACATTCTAAACTCGCCCAAAGCTGAAGTTTTGAATTAGGAAAAGCCCTTTCTAATTTTTCTGCAAAATATCTTAGTTTGATCACAACTTTAAAATCTGTGATATCTTCTAAGAAATGTAATGAATGAGGGTGATTTCTTTCATGTGATGCCAGTGCGTAAAAGTCATGATTTACACAAGAAGCGACAAAAGAATTAGTTCCTGAATGGTGTATTCCTGAGGATGTACCACCAGCGCCACAAAATAAATCAAACCAGAATAATATAAAATCATTTGGATCGTGTAACGTTTTGACATGAGTTATAAACGTTGCAATTTGCATGTTTAAAACTGCGCGTTCTTTATAAGATAAATGCATTTCCAGTAAATGCTTAGTGCGGTCTTTGTGCCTCTTTTTTTGTAAAGGAGTTCTTCTTTTAACTTGTCTTTTTGCTATCATTTTAAAATCGTATCGTAACGTTATACTCTTGTTTTAAATCCTGTTCAACATGCTTAAAATGTCTCCAATTAGGAGTTAATTTTTTAGGAACATTTCCATATATGTCGACCGCATTGCAAGCAATTTCCTTTAGGACATTAGTTGCAATTAGAATGATAAAATTGTTTTGTTGAATAGAATATTCAATTTTGAATTTATCTTTCTTCCTGCCTTCATTTAGCATTTCCAGCAGATCAATTGCTCTGTCTGTTACCAATCGACTGTGATCAATTGGTACTGCATCAAAAAGGTTTAATTGGTTTGCTGGAATTTGCTGTGTTCTCATTATCTATGCTTTTTAATACTATTTATATCGTGGTTTACTATCGTAATACGATCACGGGTTTTGATTTCTAAGGGTGGAGATGAAATATTATTATTGTCCTTATCTTTTCTCATGTCAATAAGTCCAATCACATTTTTACTGGATTTTTCTCTAATTTCAATTAGCATTAGATGGTAAGGTTTTGTGCTTAAATCATATTCAAACGTGTAGCCTATTTTTTCAAGTTCAACAACCATTTTTTCACAGTCGTCAAAGCTCACTGCGGACAAATCATATTGATCAAAAATTTCGACTACTTCTTGTGGTAATCCGTCAGGGTATTGAAATAAATCTCTCATGATATTTTTAGGTATTAAAAAACCCGAACTTTTTAATTCGGGTTTAGGTTATAAGTTGCTTTTGAAATTTTAGTATAATGAGTTTGCAATACTTGTCGGATTTTGGCTTTGTAATGTTTGTTTGATTTAATGCGATTTGGCGCAAGTCTTACAACCGTTTCGTAAATCTCAGAAAGAGAAGCTTCTTTTTCTAATTCTTCCAGCGCTTCGCCCACTATTACGCGCCAAACTTTATTATTGTCCAATGAAATACCAGCAATAAAAATCCTTTGCTTTAAATAAACGTGATGCCCTTTTAAACCTGATTGCTCGATCATTTGCGAATTAAATTCATCATGACCAATTAAAACAGATGGTGCGCCAGCATTTGAACCCGCTTTTTTGCCCTCAACGTTGTAAAAGGTTAATCTGCCTTCAATAAAAAAAATACTTTCGGCAAATGGGAAAATGTAATTTTGAAAAGCTTGTGTTTCTGTTCTGGCAAAAATTAAAGAAATACCGTTTTGGTGTAATGCCATTTTATGCAAAAACTTTTCCATGTATTTACCGTAAGGAGGATTTAACCAAACCCGACCTTCCCACGGATGCAAAAGGCTTTCATCTTCAATAGTTAAATGATTCTTTGCGGTGTTCCATGGTCGGTTAATAGGTGAGCAGGGGTCTAAGTCAAATTCCCCTAAAGATTTGATCAATTCAGGAGGCGTTAACCACGTTTCATTATTTTCTGTATTGACGTTGAATTTTTGTGTCTTCATTATCTTCTATACTCGTTTTTATCATTAACCGTTACCGGTATGAAAGTGTTATTTTCAGAATCTACTCGAGCATGATTTAAATCATCTATAAAGGTGTCAATGTGATAACTACCTTTAAACTCAATGTCGTAACTCTTCACGGCTTTTTCAAGCTTCTTATAACTTTTGAAGTTCTGACCGAATAATTCCGTTGTCGCTAAGACCGCTTTTTCTGCGGTCTTAGGAATGAAAATAATATATTGCGTGTTCATGATGTTAGTTATTAAATAGATCAGGATTTAATTTAAAAGTTCTTAATACTGTTGGCTTTACTTTTGGACTGTATGCCGTTGGTCGTGGCTGAGATTTTGCTTTCTCTTTTTGTTTCTCCGTGCGTTTGTCGGGTGCTTTTTCATACAACGGATAGCCTTTAATTTTGGCAACCCTTTGATTGAATCTTCCCCATATTTCACGGTCTAAAAATTCAAAATGAATTGTTCCTTTTTTAAAGCATTTAATTCTGAAGTAGTTCCAGTTTATCCATTCTCCCCATTCAACCTTTGATTGCTCAACAGTTGAGCTTTTACCTTCATTTTTTCGATTCATATCATAATCGCAAGCCTTATTTAAACAATCAAACATGGTGTTATAATCTCCGTACTCGTCGTTTATTTTTACTTTAAAAGGATAGCGTATGTGTTGATATAGATCAATCATTTTATCATAGTTATCGCCAGTCAAATAACATAAGGCTTTTAGTAAATCCTCAATTTTATCAAAATTTGAATAACTACTTTTAGAAACTTGACCAGACCAACCAGATTCTACCATGTTTGGTATAATGAATTTTTGATTTAGTAGATAATGACTGTTAGTTTTCCATCCTTCAACACTAAAGCGGTTTTCGTGGTAGTGCATTGTTACTTTGTCAAAAACTTCTAAAATAGCTTTATCCATTCTCTGCTCAGTAGTTGCAACAACAATTTCGAGCATTTTATAAATGTTACGCATTGTAAAAGGTATATGTGATTGAGTTTCCACAAATTTATTTATGTCCTCTTCAAGGCCTTTTGTTGCGAATTTTTTCATGTTCATTTTATTAAAAATGAATTTCCAACCGCTTTTTTGCATTTCCTTTTTAAAATCGGCTCTTTTTACTGGTTTGTCTTTATCAGTTATTGACATACCAATGTTTACAGAAAAATAACCTGTAGTAAGTTTATTCATTCTTTCGGCTTCTTCTAATTGGCAATCAAATATTTTAATACTCTCAACATATCTATTAACCAAATCACGAACTAAGTTATAACTCATTATTCCGTTGCCTTGTGGCTCTTCTTCATCTTCTAAGAAAAAACCTTCGAATTCTGTCGAATAATTTTCACCTGGCTTTTGTAAAACAACCAATCCAATTTCAACGCCTGTTGATCTCTCAGAATCTGCAAAGCAATCGCCAAGGTTTTGAAAGTGTCCATATAAATCAATGGTCTTTTTAAATTCTCTTCTGCTTAAACTATATGTATTTAAGACTGTCTGAGCGTTGCACAGTGCGATAATTTTACAGCCAGCAGGGGCAATATTAAAAGCGTGTGAAATATGCTGTTCGTCTGCGCTAAATGGCGGATTCATTACAATCATATCAATGTGTGAAATGTGCGACGATTCAAGCGTAAGAAAATCAGCCAACATAAATTTTGCTTTATGCTGGCTGATTTTTTGTAAGTCTTCGTTAATCTCACAGAAAAGAACTTCTTTCGCTCCGTTGTCATTCAAATAGTCGATAATATCGCCTTTACCCGCTGACGGTTCTAAAACTATTTTATCTTCAATTGTAACGCCTTCAAGCATTGAAAATATAACATCTTTGGGCGTTGGGTAAAAGTCAGGATTAAACATATTATTATGATTTATTTATTAATGATTATGCAGTTAGTAAAGTTTCTATTTCTGCTAGTTTTGTTTTTGGAAAAATCCAGCCAGCGCCACAAGACAAACGGAAATTAAACTTTCCGCCTAATTCCTTAAGCTTGTCTTTGATTGGTTTTGTATCGCCTATAATTGCTATAGCCTTTTCGCTGTAATCAATGATTTGTATCTCTCCTTCAGCAACCTCTACTTTTTCAAATTCTGCCTTTACGGCTTCGGCTTTAGGTTCTGAAACATTTGACAAATCAAAGCCTAAACAAAATGTATCTTCAATTGCTCCGCTTTTGTTTGTTTCTTGTAACCCCGTAACAACTGCACCAACGGGAATTGGTGACTTTTCAATAATTCTGTATTTGTATTGATTAATTTCGTGGTCGGTAACATCTTCATGAAAATACTTTCTTAGAGCATCAAAAACCACTTTGTTAACGTTGTCGCCTATTTCTCTGCGTGTTTGAACATATTTCGCCTGCGGTAAGGCGTCATTAATAACAGAATAAGAAAGATCTTGCATGCTATCAAAACGACCGTAAGCGTACTTTCTTGAAATGCCCTCGATTTGTTCAGTTGTCGGACCATCTGCCCAAGTAATACTAACACTATCACCGCCAGCAAAATTTGAAGACTTAACCGAAAATTTAACGTTAGGAAAATCTTTCTTTAATTCTTCACGTATTGCAGTAGCGCAGTTTGCCGAACTGGATTTAGTGGGGTTATTTTTAAGATCAGCTTTATAAGCTTTGTTTCTGTCGTGCGAGGCTTTCAACTCTTTTACTTTTTCGTTTGATTGCTCTACGGTTTTGTATCTTTTGTAAACGATTTCTTTTGTTGCTGTGCCTCTAAAAACTTTCAACCAAGTACTAATTTCATCAGTCATGGTGAAAATGTTTAAATCGTCGTATTTTTCAAGCTTATAACCTTTTTGAATCAATCTTTCAAATTCTGCTTGCTGTAATGCTACTCTATTTGCTTTAAGTCCTAATGTTCTCATGTGGAAGTATATTTGTATTATTAGTATCAATTGTTTGTATTAAATAAGGCGCAATTAAGCGCCTCTTTTTAATCTTCTATCAAAGAATTATATTCTTTATCCATTGGAATAAATCCAGCCTCTACAGCGCCTATTTTACGGGCAGATTCCCAAGAGTAACCCTCTTCATCGTGTAAATACTTAATGTGTGCGTTCATTCGCTCTAAACGCTGTTCAAAGTTTAAATCTTGAATCTCACGGACAACAAAACCTAATGCGATAACACCAACCGCAAATGCAACAATTAAAATCTTTTTCATAACAGATAAGTTTAAATTATTTATACATGTAATATTCGTTAGTCATTGAATGAACCTTGTTATAGTGGTTCATTGCATCAATGTATTTTTTAGCTTTGATTTTGCTTTTGAAATCCTTCTCACTAACCACTTTGCTAACCGTGTTCGTGATTAAAATAGTTGTTGGTATCATAACCTAATTAATTTAAAACAGTTAAAACATCGTAGTTGTAAAGCTTCTTAGCTTGCTCTTGTAATCCTACTAATGAATAGCAGGACAAATCGAAACCAACGCCCAACAGGACATAAAGTTTATGTGTTTCGCAATAGTGTACCATAATTGAAAGGATTAAACCATGTTAATAATAAGTGCAGGCTCGGCAGAATCAAACGCATTGTATAAATCACTGAACAACTGCCCCGATTCCGTAGCCAAAGCAGATAAACGGGCGACAGCTTCATTAATTGATACTACACCCGATTTAAAATTAGATTGAAGCGTTTGTACTTCTTTTAATAATTGAGGATTGCTCATGATACATACATGTTAGATTAACTGTTTCGGCTGTTTTCAGCCATCGTCAGACAGCGCACACACGCTGTTACAGTTTTTACGCCTTATACCTATTTAGTTAAGACGAGTACTGCCGTATTACCGGAGAGTGTACCGAACCCGCTTTATCCTGTTTTCCAGTCCGCAACTTTGTTAACTGGCTGTTGTCTCGCCATTGGAACCGCCCGACCCGATTTCCTACATTTCCTACAAACTGAAAGAAGTAAACTACCTCCCTTTTGTGTACTACAAATATAGTACATTGTACTAATAGTACAAACAATTGATACCAGTATTTGCACTATGTTTTAATACTAAATATCGATAGTAACACCTGAATCAATAGGTTTTACTTATAGTTATTTTTCAACACAATCAAATGATCTTTTTTTTTCGACAAAGTGAAATCTTTTTTTTTTTTTTTTCGGCATGCTATATCTATAAAGAATATCACTTTTTTTTTTCGTCAAAGTATATCACCAATCAAAACAACTAATCAATTGACACAATCAAATCAGTATAATATACTCAATCAATAAACCAACAGTCAAACAATTATGACAGTTCAATACTTCAACTCAATTGATCAATACTTTTATTTATATACGATTATATTTTTTTGATTTTGCTGTAAGAGTAACGAGGGCAGACGTAAACGCACTTTTACGCTGTGATGGTGTTCGATATTCCGGACAATGTTAAGATTGTTTTCAAATATCGAAAGCTCAGAGGCCAGGACTTTCGAAATAGTATAATTATAGATCAGTTTCGTAGTGGTCGTGTGTATTGTCGGGATAAAATAGTATAGATTTAAAACTTTCCTTTGATAGTAAGGGTTCGCACAGTATTAGTGTGACCTAAGTAGGAACACAGTAAGATAGTAAAACCTTAAACAGATGGACAGGCGATACAAAACAAAAAGCCAAAAAATTATTTAACGACTGACCAAAATCGACCCCCATACCCCAAATGAATCGAGTTTCCGAAACGCCCAGACCGCGACTTTACCCCTATACCCTCCTAACAAAGAGAATATATAATAAATTTTTATAATTTTTAATGGATTATCAAATAAAGATCAAATAAGATTTATGAGTGCTGCTGTATGATTCTTCCTTGATTGAATTAATATCCGGATTAATAATCAAATAAGAACTATAAGAAGTGGATTACAAAATGATTGTTTTCGATATTAATTGATGTTAAAATCGATTAAAAGTTTGGAATATCCGAAAACTAAAAGTTACTCAAAGTAATTACTATATGATTTATTCGTTGTTTTTAAGGGTTAACTTGTTTAAAAACAAAGCGTTATGATTTTTTATTTGATTTGAAGTTACCACTCAGTGATAACTTTGATGTCGGTAGCTGGTAATTTGGTGTAATATTTTGATACTATTAGTACAAATTAATTATATTTGTGATATCAAAACGAAAGAATAATGGAAAGAATTACTAAAGAGGCTTTTGTTGCGCTAATAGAAGCCATTAGATTGCAAACTCTTAAAGATAGATCAAATGCTATCACTATTTCAGAAGTATTCAATTCTGACGGAATTAATACCTATGACAACAGCATTCTTATAAATGCAATCGTTTCATTTCTACAGTTACATTTTCCTAGAGTACACGGTCATTGTGACATTGAGCATTACATGTTCTGCTTAAACTTTGGTAAGATGGGAGAGCAGGAAGTAATCACTATTGATGATTTATGGGATCAATTGACTAAGGATAAAGTAATATCATGGGAAGAAGCAGTTGCGGCATCTTACAACGGAAATAAACATTTGACTTCTACGCATCCATTGATTGACGATCAAAAGAAATCATTTGTAATGTAATATCAAACCTATGGCATGCTCTACCAGATTTATTAAAAGCTGTGCCGGGAAGGTTCAGCATAAAACACTTCTTGGAGCTGAATATTCATTAGAGCATGATACTAATAATAAGAATGCACAAATATATCCATGCGACCAATGTGGTTTCTTTCACATAGGTACTATTGCATCAAAGAAGTCAAAGAAAGTAAAATTAGATCACAAAAAACAAAAGGGAAAAAATGAACACAAACGAAAGTATCAATCAGTTAGAAAATTCAAATACTGATAACGAAATTATTAAAACGCATGAATGGAAGATTGAAGATCTGCTTCATGGTGTTGTGGGCCATCCAAATGGCTTCTTTTATAAAGTGCTGCCGAAAGACTTGGCGAACGTTTATTTATCGCTTTGCGGTAGAGAACAGCTTACTACCATTCCAATCATTCAATTGCTTCAGCAAGTAAACGACTGTTCGTTTCATTTCTATGAAGCAGGAAACGATTCATGGAAAGAAGTTCCATTGCCTTCGCATATCTTGGAATATCAAAGTAAGGTCTTAAACGCAATGATTTTGAATCAACTTGCACTGGAAGCCAATGATCTTTTGAAAGGTACTCCGGAATACGATAACTATCTGGACAATTTAATCAAAAAAACAAATAAGGCGCTTGAAAGAAAAGCTAAGAAACTTTTAAGTAAGGCTTATGGTGCCGAACAGGAAATGCTGATTAATGTCTTCAATTCGATTGACAACTTCACTAAAAAGTTCGCGATGAAAATGCCGAGTTCTTCATTTTACTTGAATCAGATTATTGACGAGTACGATGCGGACCCGACGAAGTTTTTGAATCGCCAGGTTGAGTTAGATAAATTAGATTCCTAGATATGCCTAATTACACCGTAAGAGTTGGAAACCATGCAGAAACTCCTAAAAGTTACGGTGTTTTAGTTGATTTTCATATTGACAAAGAAAAAGGAATGCATTCCGCTGGCCGACTTGAATGGTTTACAAAGTCGCTCTGTACGCTTGAAAAAGTAGAAGTTAAGGATCGTCTTCCTGAATATTATTTGACTGCTCCTGAGTGGTTATTGAAACAGAAAAAAGTAAAATACGAATTATGAAATATTATCTAGGAATTGATCCAGGCAAACAAGGTGCGTTCGTAGTAATCGACGAAAACTCAAATGTTGTTGAAAAAATTGGTACGCCGCTCATTGGTAAAGAATATGATCGTCAAGGAATAGTTTCTATCCTGACAAAATATCCATATCATAAAATTGGCTTGGAGAATCCGGATATCATTTTTGGTATTGGTAAAAGTGCGGTTGCTTCATTATCACATTGCGTTGGTTTGATTGAAGGAATGATGCTTGGATTGAAAGTTCCATTTATTTTGATTAAACCAAAGGAATGGCAAAAGGAATGTTGGAAACATGTCAAAACTCAAAAGAAAGTTGACGGAAAAACTAACGATACAAAAGCTACTTCAATTATGGCTGCAGTTAATCTTTGGCCGGCGGAGAACTTTAAAGTCACAAACAAAGGTGGATCCTCAATAAACCACAACGAAGGAATGGTAGATGCTGTTTTGGTTGCAGAATATGTTCGTAGAATGTTTAAATAAAAATTTATGTCAAATAAAAAACCAAACCTTCAGGCTGTTAGAGATCAGTTCTCCAGCGCCAAAACCGTAACATGTATTACAAATCAAATCAATATTGATGTTACAGGAATTACTGAATTTGAATACGACAAAGAGGCTGAGATATGGACTTCTGTAGGCGGAGCGATCACATTTTGGAAGAACGGTCAATATGCTGAAATTGTAAATTCAGTGAGTAAGAAGCCTTGCAAATGCGAGAATTGTAATTGTAATAAAGGAAAAACTGTAAAACGTAATCTTAAGAAATAATGAAATATCTAATAAGATTTTCGACTCATGAAGGACGTGATATTTATTTTGAATCAGATAGTCTCTTTTCTTCTTTAAAAAAAGCAATTTTAGAAAAATCAAAGTATTACTACATTACATTGTTTTACACAGTACAAGGAAAAATAAAATTAAAACTTTTGTTTAGTAATGGTTTAAAGGTTAAGCCTAAAGAAAGTAAATTAAGTGGTAGACCTATAGATATTTCTTTATTGAATATCGCTTTGTATGGACACCCATCGCCGGATGATCAATATATTGATTATTCAAAATTACCTGATAACTGTAAACCAATACTTGAAAATAAGTCATTGGGAAAGATGGTTATTATGGGCACTGGTTTGCCTAACCATAACCATTTTTTTGATGTTTTTGAAAAAGGTCATGAAAAATGGGTCAAAGGATTAAGCAGTTTATTTATTCCAGCAAATAAACCATTGTTAGATGAATTTGGTTTTAACGTAACAAACGAATTATGAAATATTTCATAGACACCGAATTTTTAGAAGGACCACAACAGGAGGTTTTTCCAATATCATTATTCAGAAAACAAACTCCACCTACAATTGATTTAATTTCGATTGGAATTGTCGCCGAAGATCGCCGAGAGTATTACGCTATTTCAAAGGATTTTAATTTGAATGAGGCGTGGAATAGATCAGATGGTGCCAAATTAGAGAAAGGTAGTTATATATGGCTTGACGGAGTAGTTGACAATGGAGAGGTTGTTTGGCAACCAGATCCGGAAGGATTCTTTACTATTGAAAAGAAAAACTATTGGATTCGTGAAAACGTATTGCTACCAATTTGGAGAGAATTGTTTTTTAAAGCAGATGATTGCTCAGGACTGTCCAATAAGCAAACAGAGCAGTTTTTCCAAGATGTAAATGCTGGAGGATATGATCATTATTTTTCTTTCAAAAGTTTAAAAGCTTTAATTAGTAAATACGGAAAAACTAATAAGGAAATTGCTGAAGAAATATTAAAATTTTGCAGTGATGAAGTATTCGTTACACAAATAGATGGAAATCTTGTTGCAGGAATTGATTCTGTAAGAGGAAATCCCGAATTCTATGCTTACTACGCGGATTACGATTGGGTTGCTTTCTGTTGGATTTTCGGAAAGATGATGGACTTACCAGATGGTTTTCCAATGTATTGCCGGGATCTTAAACAGATGCTTGATGAAATTCAAGAAAAGAGATTCGGACTATCAATTTTTCAAGGAAATTTAGCGAATGACATTAAAAAACTTCCTAACTATCCAAATCAAGAAAATGAGCATAATGCTTTAGATGATGCCCGTTGGAATAAAAAGCTTTTTGAATTTTTAAGTAAGTTATGAGATTGTCCAATAAACTAAATAATCTACAGGAAACTACTAATTTTTTGTCTTGGCAAGACTTGTCTGCTGACTTGGTATTATGCCTATGCGGTGAAAGACTTGGTGAAGGTGCAAGTAGAACAACATTTGTTTACAATTTAGATCCAAAATACGTGATTAAGGTGGAACCCGGTAATGATGGACATAACATGGTTGAATATTTGCTATGGGATGAAGTAAAAGGGCTTACTGGTCCGTTAGCGTGGGTAAAGGATTGGTTTGCTCCGGTAAAATGGATTAGTCCAAACGGTAGGCTTTTGGTCATGGAGCGCACCTACGATAAGCCGGAAAAAGTAAGGCCACGATATGTTCCGGATTTTTTCACGGATTTGAAAAGAGATAATTTCGGTTGGATTGGAAATAAGTTTGTTTGCCACGATTATGCATTCATTTACAGATTCATAAAATACGGCAAAAAGATGCGGAAAATAAGTAAGGATAAATGGTGGTAATTTAAAGGCAGAATTATGTGTACAATAAGACGAGCTCGTATAAAAAAGTTGATCAAGTATCAAAAGAAAGGTAAAAATAAAGGACATATATTTATTCTCGATTTAGAATGTTTTCCACATAGAGAAATAGATCAAAATAGATGTAAACAAGCATTAGAGTTCTTAAACACAAAAGGTGTTGTGTGGGTAGACAATAGTCCTTCAATTGAAAAAGTTAGAATAAAGCCAAGAATCCTATAATGAAAAAAAAAAGGTAATATCATACTTAAGAAAAGACGTTTCAAGAAGCTACAATGAAAATTTGGAGCTTCTTAAATTTTCGTCTGTATCTATTGAAGCTGCTTTTACCAAAAGGTATTACAATTCTTTGCCATTGCTTATGCGACTTTCAAAATCGGAAAGGATATTTTTAGATTTTGTTACTGAGGAAATGGATGATTACAATTATATTTCCAATAGCGCACTTACCAGGAATAAATTCAATGGACTGTTAAAGAAAATAGGTCAGGATACTTATTCTGAAACTACAATTCACAGATGTTTTTCAAACCTGGCCAAACATCATTTAATTTCAAAGGTTAAAGGTCGTGGTTTATATCAGGTTAGTCCGGTTTTCTTTTTCAGAGGATCAGAGGAACAGCGCGCGAAGGTTTTGCGTGAGATTTTAGAACGAATAAATAAAGAACCAATCAATAAGTTGCGCCATGGCTTACTTAGCGGTATAAAGCCTTCTTCTTTTCAGGAGCCGGAAGTTGATTAAGCGCAGCGATTAAATCCATTTTCTTTTTATCGAATGGTGTTCTTGTTTTCTTTCGGGCCAATGGATTGTTATAATCTTCAGGTATTTTCTTTTCTCCGGAAAGTATTTCATAGAAATGTCGAACTAATTCAGAGCCTTGTCTGTTTACATGATAAATATGCTTACTTAGATTTTCTCCTTTTTGCAAAATTCCTATAAAGCCGGTATCCATTAAATTCTTTATTGAGCAATACTTAAATTGCTTAGGCATTTCTGCATAATCTTTTTGGGTAAAAAACTGTTTTGGAGATAAATAAAGCAAAAGTTCCAATAGTCCTTGATCAATATTATATCTTTTTTGGATGTATGGCCTAGCTACAATTAGAATTTCAAGTAGATCATATCCAGTAAAAAACTCAACATGCAGCACTTTACAATACTTTGGATTTCGTGATTTTCCATTATAGGCGTGCTTGACTTTTATATTTTGCTCCTTCATTGTGTCAACAGTGTCTTTTGACAGCAATTCTTTTACCGGTTTTCGTTTCATTTGGTATCATTTATTTATACTACAAATATAAAAAACTTGTACTAATATAAATATTTTCTATTATCTTTGTTTTTCAATAGATTTCAATTATAGATTCGCTATGGCAAAGATTAATAATAAACTCATTTATGCATTAGAGAATTTACCTTCTCTACTTGATTACCTTATTGGTAGTAAAGACATTAATGGGAAAACTAAAAATTTCTCTTTGCAGTCCATTATTAATCTTATAAATGGAGTAAATGGAGTAAATGTAATTCAATATCAGTTCTTTAGTGAACCAACACCTGATGTAGATTTTACTACTCCAGGTGCAATGTTTACCAATAATAATGAAACTAATGTTAATAATTTTTCTAGTTTAATTTTTAACAAAAGAACTTTAGGTAATTATGATTTGACAGTTCTATTCGAGTTTTTAATTGATCTTGATAACTTATATCTTGGAGTAGCTAATCCAAGTGATCCAAACAATTTCTTTACTTTTAAAGTAACTTCAATAGATGATCAAGGTGATTATTTTATTTTTGAAGTTGAACCTTACAATGATCTATATATTGGAGAATTTGCAGATGAATTAGTTTATAGTATCTATTGGGAAACAAAAGAATGGATGTCTGAAATTACAGATATCGAAGCAGAATTAGATACAAAATTAAATCATGGTGGTTACTCGGGAACCGGCCAAGATCTAAAAAACGAAATCGATGCTGTAGTTACGGACTTAGATACAAATTATTATACAAAACCTGAAGTTGATAGCAAGGTTTCATCTGTTTATAAGTACAAAGGAAATGTAAATACTTATGCAGACCTACCAACATCTGGAAGAGTTGTTGGTGATGTATGGAATGCGTTAGATACTGATATAAACTGGGCATGGACGGGAACTGTTTGGGATAATCTCGGAGGAATGTTTGACGTTTCCGGAAAAGAGGATAAAACCAATAAACAAAATTCTTTAGTTCCTGATGGTACAGGACAAAAATACTTAACTGTTGATGCTGCAATTGTTGGATTAAATGGAAAACTTGACAAAGGAACCTATACTGGAAACGCAGGAGATCTAAAAACTGATATTGATAATATTTTTCAACCAGACACATTAATTTCTGCTGTTCCTCCAACGCGTGTTGTTAATACATTTACGTATCCAGCAGCACAATATCAGGCTTTAATTTCTAAAACAATTAGAACAAATCCTGCTCAACTTGTAACTACTATTGATGTAGCTACTACAGATTATAAAAGGGTGGATTTGATTTATTTTAGATCAGATAATGTACTTGTAAAACTTGTAGGAACTGAAAGTTTAACCGTTGCTCAAAGACCAGATATTCCAGTAGGAACAATTGGTGTTCCTGTTTCTTTTATTAATGTTTTCGGAAATGTTGTTAGCGATCCAACACCAATTGATAAAGAAATATCTATTCAGGATATTTTTGGAACTGAAAGATTCAAAATTAAAGATTATGTTAGGTTTGAAGGTGTTTCATTTAATCCAACACAAAAGCTTTTATCTATAGATCCATTGGTGCCGTTATCAGCGTTTTTGGATATTACAAATGGAAATGATGTGACAGCTGTTATAGAAAACAGTAAAAAGCCATTTAAAACAATAGAAAAATTATTAAGTTCCTTACCTGTTACAACAGGTGAAACTTACACAATTTATATAACTGGAGGTACTGTTCCAGTCAGAAGAAAAATATTAGTTCGAAACTTAAGATTTGTGGCTTATAAGCCTGTAACGTTAGATTTTACAAATTGCATGGAATCTGACGGTGTAACTCACGTAACACAGGTTTTTGATTTAACTGGCGGAATAGCAAGTTTTTGGTATTTCGATAATAAAAACATATCAATACTTTGCACTTATGTAGGTAATAAAGAGTTTAATGGAACCCTTATATCTCTAATTGGGTATATAAATACTCTTGAATGGAGATCAAGAACTACTCAAACATTTTTTTCGTCTTGTGTTGCTAGGCCTGGATCTATTATAGAATTCGGAACTATTTATGATACCGCTCAACTAACACAAGGTTTCGCTATCCCCGGAGTAGCTAACGTTACGGTTAATACTTATATCTGTAATAACAGTCAGACTTTAGTAGGTCCGAGTTTGGCAGGGTCATTTATGGAAATTAAAAACATAGTAGGAAATTCGGCAGGAACTTCGGCGGGAACATCTAGCTTAGGTTATTTAAAAATAGGAAATATAAGTTCTGCTACAAATTTTTTACCATTTTGTGTAAAAGTAGAGTTCTACGGATCAATAAATAGTACATGTGTAATTAACTTATCAAATACCGCTAGAATAACTGGAACTCTCGATACTGTTTTGTTTGCCGTGGCTACAAATGTGGCTACAAAAAGAACTTTTGAAAGTTTTAACGGAAAAATAAATGATATTCAAATCATAAAAGGTGGTTCTCTTGAATTTATAAACTCAAATGTAACTGTATCTACAAATCTATTCAAAAAATATGTTGGAGCTAATGTAGCAGCACAAGTAACTGATCCTAATTTACTATTCTTAAAAGGGTCTAATAATTTTACTCAGGAAATTACAACGAATGATCTAATTACTTACGAAGGCGTCACTAATCCTGATAGATCGGTTATTATACATGATTATGGTTTAGCAGTTACTAACGCAACTTCTTTTGGTACTTATTGTAAATACATTAAGGAATCATTAAGTTTTAAAGAAAAGTCGAAAGAGGTTGTAATACGATCAAAGAAAGACCTATTGAATAGAACATTAGATTCGTTAACTACATATATAATCGATGGATCAATAATTCTTTTAACTGGTGAGTTTATAGAAGTGCCATCTGGAGGTTTGACAATAGTTGGTTATGGATTCAATGCATCATCTATTAGCAAAAATGTTGCAGGACAAAGTATTTTTTCAAGTCCAGCGGGTAATAGTGGATATTTTGTCACAAGAGATATAAGCTATATGCCAGGAGTAGGAACAGTTTTTAATCTTACAGATTCCACAGGAACTCATGCAATAGAATTAAATGATGTTAATTTTCAAGGAGTAACTGGATCTTCATTAGGCACTTTATCTGGCTATAGACAGTTTACTGGAACAACATGTGGCTTGTACGGATTATCAGATGGTTTGATATTAGAAGGCAACTGGAGTGGATTTAAACTAACAAATAGTAATGTTATTGGATTTGGTGGAGCTGGAACTTTATTTAAAAAAGGCACTGCTACTGTATTCTCAAATAGATTTTATATTGATCTAAATTTACAAGTTGCGACTGGCTCTAAAATATGTGATTTCGCACCAGCAAATTTCACCAATGATAAATCATTACAAGTTGTAAACTGTTATGCTAAAGTAAATGGTGTAATTGATGCAACAACTACTTCTGTAACATTCCCTAATATCACTGAAACATCTTCAAAAGCTTATTTCGTAAACAATATTGGTATTAAAAACAGCAATATTACTCCTTTCGGAATATCTACGGCAAACTTACTAACCTATGCGAATGATGCTGCAGCAGCTGCCGGTGGAATTGTGCAGATAGGCGAAACATATATTGAATCAGTTACTGGTTACCATAAAACAAGACTTACATAATCTCATAAATAATTAAAAAAATGAAAAACCTACTAACATTCGCGTTCCCAAAATTTTCTCTCATGGTTTTATTTTTTAAAAAGCCTGTTGTCATATTTACTGCAGTTCCAGTAATCGCTTTATCTCCCGTTGTAGATTTTTATGACGTGGTTTGGATTTTGGTTTGGCTTTTTACTGCAGATTTATTTTCGGGTCTATCTGCTTCATATTTTGAATGGAAAAAAACTGCTCCAGATGGAAAATATTTTTTTGGACAATCACAAGGATTTTCGAGTGATAAATTTAAGAAGTGTTTTGTTAAAGGTATCGTGTATGCTGGTTTTCCAATATTAGTATTAAAATTCCAGCAAACTTTTATGTTGAAAAATATTTCTGTTAAATCGGTAACAGACGCACAGATAGATATAACTACAGTATTCTTACTTCTTTTTTGTGCAAATGAAATATTCTCGATTTTCTGGGAAAACTTGCCAAAGTGCGGTTTGAATATACCGAAAGGAATAAGGAATTTATTTGTTGGAGTAAAAGATATCGCTAAAGAAACTAAAAAAGAAGAATAGTCATGGCAAATATTTATAGTTGGTTAAAAAACGAGAAATCTCCAAAAGTAATTGTTGAGGCACTTAAACTTTTGGGGATAAAAGAAGTTCCTGGACAGGGAGATAATATTACAATCCTTAAATGGGCCGAAGCATTAGGTTTAGAAAAAACCTATCGTAAAGATGATATTCCATGGTGTGGTTTATTTGTGGCTTATGTATGTAAAGTTGCAGGAGTAGACGGAGTGAAAGATCCTTTGTGGGCTAGAAACTGGACAAATTTCGGTACAAAACAAACAGTTGCCATGTTAGGTGATATTTTGGTTTTTGTTAGAGATGGAGGCGGTCATGTTGGATTTTATGTTGGCGAAGACAGTAGTTCCTATCATGTTTTGGGAGGAAATCAATCAGATATGGTATGTATTACCAGAATAAGAAAAGAACGATGTATTGGGATCAGGAGAACCAAGTGGAAAGTTGCTCAACCTGATAATGTACGAGTAATAAAATTAGCTGCATCCGGAGCTATTTCAGAAAACGAATCTTAAAAATAATATTATGCAAATCAATTTATTAAACCCGGGAATAAAAGAGTTTTTCAAACTTTTAGGCTGGCCGTTATTTATTTTGCTATTATGGTTTAACGGATGCTCAAATGATGTAACTACCGTTAAAGTCATGGTTCCTGCAGTTGTTGGAAAACTGGAATCTAAAAAACCGGAATCAAAACCGCTTGAAATAAAACAGACACCAATTTCTGAAGTAAAAAAAGACGGACTGGTTTATGTAGAAAATCCTTTAAATAAAAAATTGCTTGCTGAAAATGTGCAACTAAAAGCTGATTTCGAAAAATTAAAAAGTGATTCGCTCAAATCAAAAGCATATGGCAAGGCAATTGAAATAAATTCATTTTCATATAAGTCAGAGGACAAATATTTAAAACTGAAGATTGACGGATTAGTCCGCGGAGAAGTCCAGGAACTTACGCCAACTTACGAGTTAAAAGAGCGAGAGGTTGAAGCTGCTGCTAAAGAAACATACTTAAGAGTTTTGATTGGTGCTTCACTTGGAATTAATACCGATTTAGATCGTGGAGTATATAAGTTCGATATTGATTTTCAGAATAAGAAAGGAGATATATTTTCTGCAGAGTACATGAGGGTCAATGGTCTTGATTTTGGTGTCGTCGGTATAAAAAAATCTATTTTAAACTTAAAACGATAGATTTCTTATGTCTAATTCAGTACAAATAAATGATACTATTAGTAAAAGCGTTATGGATGAAAATGCAAAATTACAGGCAAGCAGGAGAAAATCTATTCCTGATTTAGTAGCTAAATATCAAAAATTGGTTGACCTAATTTTTGATGCAGTAGCCAAACCTTTACCGGTCTTTGTTGATAAACAACTAGACAATGAAGGAAACGAAAAAACAATTATAACTGCCGAACAACAGATGTTTTCATTTATAAATGTGAGAAATCACGCTCTTGATAATGCAGATGCAATGATGATCAAGATTAATATGCTTGAAATGGAGTTGAACGCTCCAGAATTATTTGCATTACAGTCAAAAGTAGAAGAGGAAGTAAAAGATGATAAGCCAATAATTAATAGAAATCCAACTAAAAAATACGCCCAAAAAGACAAACAATGATATTTTACTTAGGAGATAAAGTTGATGATTTAATAGACAACAAAGTTCGTCTAGCCAGAAACAAGGCAAAGTCTTGGGATTATGGCTATGATGCATCTATTGATGTTGTTATTATTTCAAAAGATGGAACTCTGGGAGAAATTTATAATATCAGTGGAATTAATATTGGATTGCCTCAGCAACCCGAAAAAGAATTCATTTTAAATAATGATAAAACAGCGGAAAATCAAAAATTCAGGCGAGAAGAATTGGTTGAAGAGCTTACTGATTTATCTATTTCAAATTGGAACAGAAAACAAACGGGAACCGAAAAAGAGAAATCTGATAAGGCAGCCAGATACCTAAATTCTCTTTATGAAAAACATGCTGATTATATAGAGACTGAATACGATAGAAGGGAAAAAGGATTGTGGATTTATGTAAAAGGTTTTCCGGTTTATATTCCTGGTACTTACTATTATGGTGTTCAGTGGGTACGTGAAGAAACTGAATATCCAAATTTCAGGGTTATTCAAAACGAATTAATGATTTTTTGGGAAGCATGTAAAGCAGACGACAGATGCTTCGGCATGCAATACGTTAAAAACAGACGTATTGGAGCTTCTTATTTGGCGGTTGTCGAATTGCTTGAATCCGGAACTATAAATGAAGATAAAATTCTTGGAATAGTTTCAAAGAAAGGAGACGATTCAAAAAAGATTTTCAATCGTTTAATCAAAGGATTTAAACGTTTGCCTTGTTTCTTTCAGCCATTATGGGATGGAACCAATACACCTAAAAAAGAATTGATTTTAGATGTTCCAACTAAGCGAAGAGCGAAGAATGAAATTGTTAGTGATGATGGTTTAGGTTCGTCTATTTCTTGGCATAATACGGAAATAAACGCCATGGATGGTGATGCTATTTTCAGATCTCTTTTGGATGAAAGTGGTAAATATCCACCGGATGTTCCATTTGATAAGTACTGGTACATTGTAAAAACTTCACATACAAAAGGTATTAGAATCACAGGGAAATCAATGGTTGTTTCTACAGTGAATGCTAAAAACAAAGGTGGAGATGCTTACGAATCAATTTGGAATGATAGTGATGTAGAAAAAAGAGACGGAAACGGACAAACAACTTCCGGGTTATATAGAATTTTTATTGCAGCTGAATATTGTTTAGAAGGGATGTTTGATGAATATGGATTTACAATTATTGAAGATCCAACGACTGAGGTTAGAACTGATGAAGGTAAAATAACAAAAGTTGGTTCTCGAACTTTCCTAAAAAATAAAGCAGAATCATTAAGTGGCGATCCGGAAAAATTGAACGAGCACAAACGTCAGTTTCCAGATACCGTTTATGATGCTTTTCGTGATGAATCCGGGAACTGTGCTTTTAACTCTATAAAATTGGCAGAGCAGGTTTTTCACAATGAACATGAGATGATGCCGGATGAAATAGAAACTGGAAATTTTTCATGGGAAAATGGAATTGCTGACGGAAATGTAAAATGGAATCCGGACCCGAATGGTCGTTTTTGGATAAAAAAAGGATGCCATCCACCTGAAGAATTCAGAAATAAAAAAGAAAAGAAATATATAAATGGAGTTTTAGCCTGGGCACCAATAGCAACACATATTGGATGCTTTGGAGTTGACCCTTATAACGTTACAAAATCTGCAACAAAAGGATCAAGGGGTGCTATTCATTTAAGCACAAAAATGAATACAAGTGCTTTACCAAATAACACTTTTATTCTGGAATACTTAGATAGAGCACCAAAAATAGAAATGTTTTTTGAAGATGTTTTGATGGCTATGGTGTATTTCTCCATGCCAATGCTTTGTGAATTATCGAATTACGAGTTTTTAAGAATGATTAAAAACAGGGGATATCGACATTTCAGCATGAATAACCCTTTTAAAAACTTTGCCGATTTAATTCCTACTGAATTAGAATTTGGCGGCTGTCCAGCTCAAAATGCAAAAATTGGTACAGCGCAGGCTAATGTTGTGAATTCTTATATAGAGGATCATGTTGGAATTGCAATGGAAGATACTAATCGACCAAAAGGTACAATTGGAAATATGGTTTTTACCAGAACTGTTACTCAATGGCAAAAAGTGGATTTAGATAACAGGACAAATTTCGATGCATACATTAGTTCGTCATTGTCATTAGTAGGAAATCAGAAAATAGAAACAAAACCGATACCACCAAAACGAAGAGGTAATCCGTTCACAAAATATAACAATTCAGGTAATCTATCAACCGCAAAAAATTAAAAGACATGAGTACTGTAAAGAAACTATCCGTATTTAAAATACCTGATCCTCTGGCACCTGATTCAGAAAAAATAACTGATGCTTATGGATTGTCCATGGCGAAATTCATCGATCAGGAATGGTTCAATGGAGGTATCTCCAGCACTTCATGTCAATTTATGACAAGAAGACAATGGATTAGAAATAAAAGATTGTTTGTCCGTGCTAAAGGTGATACTCAGGAATATAAAAATTTGTTTGCCAGAAATAAAGGCGAATTGGATTATATCAATCTTGACTGGACTATGCTTAATATTCCTCAGAAATTTTGCAAAATCGTATCAAATGGAATTCAGGATAGATATTATAATTTGGATATACGTGCTTTTGATGCAACTGCCATTAAGCTAAAACAAGACAGATTAAACGCGTTTAAAACGGCCATGTACGCTAAGCCAATGCTTGAAAAAGCCAATGCAATTTTAGGTATCGATTTAATGCCAAAAGGTTTTGTTCCGGAAGACGAAGAGGAATTGAATCTATACATGGAAATTAAAGATCGTCCTCGCATTGAAATCGCGGAAGAAATCATGATTGATTATGTAAAAAAATCCAGTGATTGGGAGTCAACTGAGAAATCTAAAAATTCTGATTTAGTAGAAATTGGAATTGCAGTTGGAAGAGTATATACTGATAAGAATGATGGTGTCCGAGTAGATTATGTTGATCCGGAAAACTATGGACATAGCTATGTTAGAAAAAACAACTTTAAGGATAAAACTTATGATTTTGTTGTTGATACAATTTCTATAAATGATATTAAGAGAGAGAGTGGTTTTGATGATGAAACATTGAGAAAGATTGCAAGATCAGCAAATTCGACAACATCCACTTCAGCTTATTCTAGCATCAATTTTAAAACTTGTGCAATGAGCAGCATTTTGGATTTACGTATCCATGTTATGCGTTTTGCTTATAAGTCTACCAAAACAATTGCTTATAAAACTTCGGTAAATAAAAAAGGCCAGGTTACAAAAATTAGTCGCAGAAATGACGAGTTTAATACTGCAGAGAACACAAGCGAATTAAAATCTTCAAAAGTATTGGATACTTGGTATGAAGGAAATTATGTTGTAGGAACTGAGCAAATTTATGGATATAAAGAATGTGAGAACTTGGTTCGTGACGATCAAAACAAAGCACAGTCTCCTTTTATTACAGTTGCGACAAATATTTATGATAATGAATTGCATTCGTTTTTAGGGGATATTGAACCTATGTGTAAGCAATTACAACGTGAGCACTTAAAAATCCAACAATTAGTTGCTGAATTAAAACCGGATTTGATTAATATCGATTTGGACCAATTAGCTGATTTAGGTACGGGTGAAGGTGATGCTAAAAAAGAAAATTGGCAGGAAGCTTTAAATTTATTAAGTGCAAAAGGTGTTATCATTTCTCAAAGAATTGATATGGGTGATATGGGTATGAAGGATGGAGCTGGAGCAAGACCTATTGCAAACTCACAAGGAAGCGCATTAACTCCTTTATTAAATACCTGGGCGTTCTATTATAATTTAATCCGTGATGTAACCGGTATAAATCCCGCACGTGATGGTTCTTTGCCTGCAGATGCATTACTTGGAGTTAATCAAATGGCACAATTGGCAAGTAATACCGCTACTCAACATATCGTTGATGCAGCAACTTATTTCAATAAACGTGTGGCTGAGGTAATTTCATCAAGATTACATTCTATTTTCAAATATGATAAATCAGGATATCTTAGAAGAATTTACGAAAATGCAGTTGGAAAACAACATGTTGATGCAATTGAAGTTTTGGCTGATCGAAGCTTGCATGAATTTGGATTTTCTGTAGAAATGGTTCCGGCTCAAAAAGAATTAGAGGAATTGGCAATTGATTTAGGAATTGCTATGAAGGAAGGTACTATTGATGTAGAGGATAAAATGGAAGCTCAACGAATCGCGAGAACCAATATTAAATTGGCTAATGAATATTTGAAATATCGTCGCAGAAAACGTATCAAACAAAGATTG
This sequence comes from Flavobacterium sp. FlaQc-49, assembly GCF_044005985.1. Taxonomy (NCBI): domain Bacteria; kingdom Pseudomonadati; phylum Bacteroidota; class Flavobacteriia; order Flavobacteriales; family Flavobacteriaceae; genus Flavobacterium; species Flavobacterium sp. FlaQc-49. Next base: position 437,003 of record NZ_JBIPCS010000004.1, read on the forward strand.
GAAGAACAATCTATTATGGCAAAAGAAAAAAGCCAAAATGATATTGCGGCAGCACAGGCTGCTTCGCAGGCAAAAACACAGGAATATGTTGTTAAATCTCAAATTGATATTGACAAGGAAGCAAAATTATCTTCGATTCGCTTGAATGAAGCTCAACAACTTCAATCTATCGAAGCTCCTGTAAAAGATAAAGAATTTCAACAGGATGTTTATTTAGAACAAATGAAAGTTAATAATAAACTTGATTCTGATAAATATAAAGAAGAGGCAAAAGATATTCGGTTAGATCGCCAGGCTACGCAAAATTCTAAGATGATTTCGCAGAGAAAAGATGATTCTGGTCCTATAGATTTCGAAAATGAATTTAATGTTGAAAATTTATTTCCAAATTAGTATCAATTATTGATACTAATAATGTAAATTTGATTTCAATTAAATATTAATCTAATTTTTTATCAAAATGAAAAAACTATTGACGTTGTTATTGGTGTTTAGTTTTGCTTTTTCTGCTACCGCTTTTAGCGTGGCACATAAATCGAAACCCGAGAAGCCAGCTATTGAGAAATCAATTGTAAAGGTAAATTTCGAAATTGTTGCTGTTGAAGTCCTTTTAAATAAGGATGTTTTGTCGCCACAAGCTACAGAGTCCATATATCAGCATCGGTTTAAACAGGAGTCGTACTTATATAATTTTAAAAGTAAAAACATCCAAAAGGAGCTGCCCAAGAACTCTACTTATTGTTCCAAACTCCCGGATAAAATTACGTAACGAAATACAGAAAACTATATTAAAAGAGTCAGACTTAAAATCTGACTCTTTTTTTTATGATTTTTTTATACTATTAGTGTAAATTATTTGTATTAAATAAATATTATTTATTACATTTGCTTTGACTATAACGAAAATCTATATTATGAGTACTGAAGCAAATAATGAAGAAGTAATTGAGGAAGTAATTAACACTGAAAATCTTGGTGGAGAAGGAAGTTCTAACCCTGAAGAGGTTGTTATTCCTGCTGAAGTAGTTACTCCTGAATTGAATGATGATTTAGTTACAAATTATTTAAAAACTAGATCTGGAGGTAAAGAATTCGGTTCAATTGATGATTTGTTTGTCGAAAAAACTGTTGAGGTTAATCCTTATAAAGATATTCTTGAAGATGCTGAAGCCAGAAGCTTTTTAGATTTCAAAAAAGAAACTGGGCGAGGACTTCAGGATTATTTGAAGCTTCAGGAAAACATTAATGATATTCCTGTAAAAAATTTAGCAATTGCGAAAGCAGAGCACGAATTAGGTGCGGGGTTATCAAGAGAAGATTTAGTCTCTTATATCGAAGAAAAAACGGGTGTTGATATTGATGGTTTGGATGATTTAACTGAACTGGAAATTAGAAAAGTCAACTTATTTACAAAAGATTATAAAGCCAATCTTTTGGCTGAGCAGGAGAAATACAAAACTCCAGTTGTAAAAGAAAAACCAACTACTGAAGAAGTCGAAACGATCACTTTAGATAATGGTGTTAAAATAGATAAAACGGTTTATGAAAACCATTTAAAAATACATCAAGCTTACCAAGAAGACATAAAAGTTGCAGTGAACAGTGTTGCTCCAACTTCTTTGAGTATCAAGATTGATAACGCGGGTCAAGAAGAGGTTTTGACTTTTGAATATGAACATGATGCAGACGATAAAAAGGGCATGGTCTCTTTGGCATCTGATTTAGATCAAACAGTCGCAAATCTATTTAGATCCGAAAAAGGATTTGATCACCAAGCTTTTGCAAAGGCTGTGTGGCGAATGAATCCGGAAAACTGGGAAAAAGAAGTTGGCGCCATTGCCCACAAGGTAAGAGCGCAGGCAGTCGAAGAAATAATGAAAGTTGGTAATAATGTGAACTTAGACACTACTCTAATTCCGGGTCAAACTGGAAAACCAGGTGTGAAAATAGTTCCTATCAAAGAATTATTCAACAGATAAAACCTTAGAAATTATGGCCTTCGATTTAAAAACCAATAATCTTACTGGTGTTGCGGTAATTGATCAACCAGGTGGAGTATTAGCTACTAATGCTAATTTCATCACGTTGTATGATTATGCCATGCAATACATGCCTGAACTTATTAAAGAACTTCACTATGCCAATGGCAAGGGAAGTATCACAGGCTTACTTTCTCTTTTAGCAGGAGAAAAAACCTATGCTTCTGACGTTGTTCAGCACATGGAAATGAATCGCTTACATAACAAACTTAAAAATGTTGCTGTAGTAGGTAATGTTTTTACTTCACCAACTGCTCACAATTTGAGACCAAATATGGTTATCAAAATTTCTGATGGTGTAAAAGAAGCTCAGGCTTATGTTCAATCAATCACGTCTTCTACGGTTTTCGTTGCATTGAATGATAAGGCAGGAGTTTACAATTTCGCCGGAACGGTTGATATTGTAGCTGACTTTGCTAACAGATGGGATAAAGGATCTAAATCTTTTGTAAAAGGAAGAACTTGGAACCCTAAGAAATTCGAAAATTTCTCACACATCACAAAAGAACGTTATGACGTTTCTGAAAGTGATATGGCTCATACAATTTGGTTAGATACGCCAGATGGTCCAAGATGGTGTAATACTGAAATGGAAAGAACTAATACATTGTTTGACAACATTGTTGAGTTAACTCAGTTTTTCCACGAAAGAGCAGATGCCGGTGCCGATTCTACTGTTGCGGGTGTAACTCAGGGTATGAGTGGTATTATTCCAACTTGCGAGAAGTTTGGTAATATCTCTAATAACTATATTGATACTTTGGCAGCTTTACAAAGCATTGCAAAAAGAATCAAGTTACAAACTGATTGTACTGAATATACATTCTGGTGTAACCACGAGCAAATGAATTATTTCAACGCAATCTGCGCTGGAGTAAATGCATCTTTCCTTAATGGAGCAAATTACGGTACGTTTAACAATGATAAAGAAATGGCTTTGGCCTTAGACTTTACTTCAATTTATGTAAGCGGAATCACTTTCCACTTTACATCTTGGAGATTATTGGATGATCCTACTTTAATGTCTGGCGGTAAATTTGATACTACTGGTATCGCTTACTTCGGTGTTCCAATGGGTAAAATGACAGTTCAAAATCCGGAAGATGAAAGTACATCACAAAAACCTTACTTGTCTATTTACAATAGAGTAAAAGCTAATGTAAACAGAAAAAGAAGAGTTAAGATTTTTGGCCTTGGTGGAACTGAGCAAGAAGATGATAAAATGACTATGCAACTTTTGAACGAAAGTACAAACCAAGTTGTTGGTGCTAATGCCTTCTTCGTAGGACGTAGAGGTGCTTACTATACTGGCGCATAAACCTAGAAAGCTAGAGGGTGCAAACTCTCTAGCTTTTTTTTAAATAAAAACGAAATGAGTAATCAAAAAACAGTTATTTTTAGACTAACAGAAGGCAGAACTCCTGCTTCATGGTCTATTAGCGGAGGTTTCTCCGTTAAACCAGGTAAGGGAAGAAAATTAATTAATTATTTCCCGGGTTCGGATAGTTATTTTGTGGAAGATCAAACTTCAGATATTAAAGCTGAGGAAGTTATTTTTATGTATAATGACATTCTAACTGATCCTGCTACAGAAATTGAAGTAAGTGTTGATAATACTGCCTTAATTGGATATTTGAAAGCACATCCTTTTTTCAATTTGCATTATAAAATTCACAACGAAGATATGTTGTCTGAAGAGAAGTTACAAGCACTTGACAAAGTTGAAAGAGCTTTTGAATTGATCAAAGAAACAGATGATCTTAAAATTAAAGCAATGGCTTTAGTTGTTTTCAAAATTGATGCTCACGGATGGTCGGCTGTTAAAGCAAAAGCTGAATTAAAAGAAAAAGCAACTAAGGATCCAGAAGTAATTATTAAAGCTCTTGAAGCAGATAATTACCAGACAAAATATTTAGCAGCTTTAGCATTTTATTCAGGAATTGTAACTGATAATGCTACAAGAACAGCAGTGGTTTGGAATGATGATAATCAATTTGAAATTCTTAAACTTGCAGTTGGCGAAAACGGTATTCAAAAATTAACCGAAAAGCTTTGTGTTAGTGACGATGAAAGTAATTTAATTTTGCAACAAATAGGAACAAAATTAGATGCTTTGAATACTCCAAAAGCGGAAGCAACTAACATTACTCCTGTAACAACTTCGAATGCTGCTCCAACTAAATCAGAAGCAGAAATTGCCGAAGAAGCAATTGAAAGATATAAAGCTTCACTTACTCCAGTAAAATCAGAAGCGGAAATCCGTGCTGAAATTGAAAAAGAGTATGGTGCTAAAAACTTAGGATCTGGAACTTCAGATGCAGAACTTGAAGGTAATGATTTGTCAAGAGCGCAGGCGCAGTATAAAGAATTGTTTGGAAAAGATGTAGCAAATCTTAAGAAGAACGATTTGAAATGGATCAACGAGCAAATTGCTTTAAAAAATAAATAAAATACCATTTTCGTTTGGTTCGACTTTCCCAGTCGCGAAGAAGCCTACTTTTGAGTAGGCTTTTTTGATTTATAAGGTTTTCTTAAAAATTAGTTTTCCGTTCAATCCTTCACGGACTTTTATGTATTTGTCGTCATACAATTTACGTAGTATTACCTTTAAATCTTCATTGGATATATTGGATTCTATCTGAAGATCCGGAATAGGTAAACCACACCGACCTTCAGACGAAATATGTTTTTTGTCAACTATAGACCTCACTTTTTCTACGTTATCCACCATTTCCTTCTTTTTATCAAAAGTATCAATTATTTATACTAATAGTAAAAGTAAATGATACCAAATATTTATTACATTTGTATTTAGTATCAATAATAGTTATTATTAGTGTAAATAAATGAGTTATGATCGATAGAGTTTATCAAACAGTTAGAATGCTTGCTAATACTGAGATTAGGGGTAATATGAAGCCTGCTGACTTTGATAAGGCATTGTACGCAGTAATGATAGAAATTTATGAGCAATATCCTTTTGAATTAAATAAATGGACCAATAGACAAAGTAAAGGTTTGGTTAGTCCTGGACAACAAAATATAGTTGATTTGATTGCTGAAAAAATAGACCATTATTTTAAGTCTGCTCCTTCGGTTGCCGTGGCTGGAAAATTTCCCTTACCTACTGATTTACGATACTTAGATTCTGTCATTTATACAACTAAAAACAGTGAGGTAGTGCCTTGCAAAAATGCTTCTGAATTTAATCTGCTTAAAAGATTTAAACATACACAGCCATCTGTTGATTTTCCTATCGGTTTTATTGAAGATAAAAAAATAGAAATTCTCCCTGCAACTATTACAAATAACATAGTAATCAACTATAGAAGAAACCCTAAAATTCCAAAATGGACTTATATTGTTATTAATGGTGCGGAACAATTCAATCCGGATGCAGGAGATTTTAGCGATATAGATATGCATTTTTCAGAGTTCGATGTACTTGTAACTGGAGTATGTGAAAAGTTTGGAATCAATCTAAAAGAACCTGATTTAAAAGCAGCTGCAGAAGGCGAAGAAATACAAAAATTCAACATCGAAAATTCTAATTAATGGAAACTCCAGAAGAATATTATAACACGCCGGCTTCCCATGGGAGTTATCAATTTACTACACTTAAAGATATTGTAGATGAATTAATGACTAATAGGCTTGAACCTGATAGTTACATTAAAAATACCAACAGAAGCTTATTTGTTTTACATGCCAAAAACGGTATAAAAAAAATGACTAAAGATACTTCTGCGGGTGTTTTAGCTATTGAAATGACTGTTGGTGAAGAAGGATATATTACAGTTCCACAAGATTACGTGCATTATGTTCGTGTGTCTGTTGTACTTGTTGACGACGTTACGGGTACCAGACGATTACATCCTTTAGATGTTAATCAAAATATCAATACTGCTATTGGATATCTACAGGATCACGATGCTAAAATACTTTTTGATGATGATGGTAATATTTTAACCGCTGATGCTTCAAATATATACAACATGCCTTATAAATGCTATGAATTTACTAGAAGTTGTGGTGATGGAAATGCTTTTTTTGATACTTCATTATTAAGTGAATTTGGTGAATGTGTTATAGATACGGAAAAAGGAAAAATAGGTTTTAGTGACAATTTAGTAGATAAAGAAATTGTTCTGGAATATCAATCTGATGGACTACAGTGGGAGTATTTTGGGGAAGGTGATATCAAAGTACATAAATACATTGAAGAAGCAGTAAAAGATTGGGCTTATTTCGGCTGCATTGAAAAAAGAATAAACGTTCCGGCAAATGAAAAGTCCAGAGCATATCTAAAATTTAAATCATCAAGATTTAAATCAATAAAAGACTTGGCTGGATTAGACTTAAATAAAATTTCAAGAGCTATGCGCTCAAAATCAAAATATTTATAATGGGATATGTTTATAGACACATTAGACTTGACAAGAACGAACCATTTTATATTGGCATAGGTTCTGACAATTCATACACAAGAGCTAATACAAAGCATGAACGAAACAATATTTGGCATAAAATAGTGTCTAAGACTGACTATCTAGTTGAAATTGTATTTGAGCATAATGATTATGAAGTAATTAAAGAAAAAGAGATCGAATTAATTTTACTTTATGGTAGAATTAATTTATCAACTGGGTCACTATCAAATTTAACAAATGGAGGTGATGGTATGTTGGGATTCATACCTTCAGAAGAAAGTAGAAAAAATCAAAGTATAAGAATGTCAGGAGAAAACAATCCTGGATTTGGTAAAAGATACGCCTCCGTAACAAAGGGAATGAAAAAACCTAAAATGGTTGGACTTCTTTCTGGAGAAAAAAACCCAATGTATAACAAGAACCATACAGCCAAATCTAGAGAAAAAATTTCTAATGCATTGCTTGGTAAATATGTGGGGAAAGACAATCCAATGTGGGGTAAAGTAAGACCTGAAGTTTCTTTAAATAATAAGCTTTCAAAAGGAAAAAAAGTTTTGGATACAGTCACAGGAGATATCTATAACTGTACAAGAGATGCTTCTGATTTTTATGGTATCGGATACTCTACTCTTAAACAAAAATTAACAGGTTATATTTTTAATAATACAAATTTAGTTAGATACGATGGGTAATTTACGACGTACTTTTGTTTCAGGAAGAATTGAAAAAGACACCGACGAGCGTTTACTGCAAGACGGTGAATATCGTCATGCGGAAAACATTCTTATTTTAGAAAGTGAAGGTTCTGATGCCGGCGCTATTCAAAATTCATTATCAAATAGAAAGCTTACAAATTTAAATTTGGGGCCTAATCCTATTACGCTTGGAACTGGTGCCGATGAAACAAATAAAAAGCTTTATTGGGCGGTCAAATCGGATACTGGTTGTTTCTTTATTGAATATGATGTAGTAAATAGTATTGCGGTTAAAGTTTTAGAAGATACGCGTTCTATCCCGGGAAGAGTTTTGGACTGGAAAGAGGATTATTTAATTACGGCCATGACTAAAGTTGTTACTTCAGATCCATCAAAAGATTTGATGATTATAAATGACGACAATCTGGAGCCATTATGTTTCAATATCGCACGTGCGAAAACTTATGGTACAAATGGATTTGATAAGGAAGATATTTTCTTAATTAAAAAACCACCAAGATTTTCGCCAAAAGTGCAGCCTACATTTATTGCAGGATCAAGTAATGATATTGAAGAAAGATTTTTGACTTTTTCATATAAATACAAATATTTAGATGGCGAATACAGTGCGCTTTCTTCTTATACCAATTATATGTTTTATCCAGGCGCTTTCAAATTAGATTACGAGGTATTGGATAACTTGGGAATGTTGAACGCTTACAATGCACTTAGAATTACAATTAATACGGGAGATAAAAGAGTTACTGATGTAGAATGTGCAGTAAAATCAGTAAATTCAAATAATATATATATAATTCAAACCTTCAATAAGGAGAAAGAAGGGTGGGGCCATAATGAAACGAGATCATTTGTTTTCTCAAATAATAAAATTTATGTTCCCTATCCGGAAAAGGAAATTTATAGAGCTTATGACAATATACCGAGAAAAGCGAAGGCACAAACCTTAATTGGTAATTTACTTGTTATGGGTAACTTTTTAGAAGGTTACGATTTGATTGATCTAAACGGACAAAAAATCAAGCCAGAATTTAATCTTTCTATTGTGTCAGATAATTTGGTAGGTTCTTTAGTTCCTGTTACTTTAGCAACTTCTGGAAGTATTGCGGGAGATATATTAGTTATCGATTTTACTGATAATAATCTAAAAAACGGTAGTAAGATTACTGTTTTTGCAAGTCTTAAAAGCACTACTACACCAGAAACTGAATACAATCAGGATTATCCATTTACATTATATAAAGATTATGTAGATGCTACTGAATTAGCACAAGATGAAGACTTCATTTTTTTTGTAAATGATTTAATGACGAACCTTTTTCTTGCCAATTATTCAGTAGTAGGATTGGATGATTACGTATTACAATCAAATACTCCTTTTTCAATTCAGAGTTTTACTGCAACATCTATTTCAATTCAGTCGCCTCAATTAGTTTTTTATAAGGCTGGTCCTCCTGCTGACACTATTATAGTATATTGGCCGTTTCAGAGCGATTCTAATGTTTTGTATAACGAAATTGGTAATGTCTCCAGTCTTAAATCGAATAGAAGCTTAGAAGTCGGAATAATTTACTTAGATCCTTTTAATAGAGCAAGTACTGTCCAAACACAGTTAAATAATACAATATTTATTGATCACAGTTTAGCTAAATCAAAAAACAAATTAAAAATAAACCTTTCGAGTAATCCGCCGGCTTCTGCAGACCGATATAAATTTGTTATTAAACAAAGGAAATTGGCTTATCAAACAGTTTATGCTACTATTTTTTATGCCGATGGATTATTTCGCTGGATAAAAATGGAGAACGACAATTATGATAAAGTAGCTGTTGGCGATAATTTAATTGTTAAATGTGATACTGATGGATTTGTGCCTACTTTAACAAAGCTTAAAGTTTTAGAAAAAACTGCGCAGCCAAAAGACTTTATTGAAGGGAATGTTGATCCTGATGGAAATGAAATAAAAGAACTGGCCGGTAATTATATAAAGGTAAAACCTTCTGCTGGAATTGCCATGAATTATGCACCAGGCGGATTTCTTGAATATACAGGACAAAGACAGAGTGAAGGTGATAATTTTGATATGGCTATTGGTGCGTTCGCAGATTCAGATGGTGTTGACATTCCTATTAAACAAGGCTCTAGGATTGATATTTTACTTGAAAATGTAAAATATGGAAGTTCTGGAGATAGTAAGAAATTTGAAAAAACGTACTTCGCTAGTGCTGATTATATTAATTTTAAGTTATGGTATGATACTGAAGTAAGTGGTACTGGAGAATTCAATTATCCTACAAATGGTGTTTTTAGAGGTAAGATAATAACGATATTCGGTGCTAAATTCTTTGTGGAAGATCCGGCTGGTAAACTGTATTTAAGAATTCATAACGAACTAAATGGAAACGGACAACACCCTTCATATCTTACGGGATCTGTAAATATTATGGTGGCGACGAGCTTAATTATATTAGAAACCGAAGAAAAGAAATCTACTGACAACGAAGTGTACTTTGAAACGGAACAAACTTTCGAAATTATAGACGGGAAACATCAGGGGAATTTGCAAAATCAAACAAGTGTATTGCCGGCTATAATTGATTTAGATTTCTTTAATTGCTTCTGCATGGGCAATGGAGCCGAAAGTTATGTTATTAAGGATGCTTTCAATAAAGAATATCTGAATGTAGATTTACGTCCTTCTGTAGCAACTATTGAGCAGTATAAAGCCATTCGAAGATCTTCTGATTTGATTTTTAGTGAAGCTTTTATAGAAAGCAGCAATATTAATGGATTGAATGTATTTAATACTGCTACTGGAAATTTTAAAGAATTAGATAAACAATATGGAAGTATTCAAAAATTACATAGTCGCGACAATGATATTTTGATACTTAAAGAGCGTAAAGCTTCGAAGGTAATGTTTCAAAAGGATATTTTGTATAATGTAGATGGAACATCTAACGTAGGTTCTATTGATAAAACATTAGGTTCAGAAATAACTTATTTGGGAAGTAATGGAATTGGAAAGCATCCTGAAAGTTTTGCGGAAAATAATTACCAAATTTATTATGCGAATCCGGAACAAGGAGAAATTACACGTTTGTCGATTGATGGAACTACACCTATTACAAACGGAATGGTTGACTGGTGGAGAGATATTTTAAGAAACCAACCTAATGCAAAAATGCTAGGGGGTTATGATGGTTACACAAAACAATACATGATCTCTATTGGAGAGGAACCGGAAAGATTATTACAATTGCAATGCAGCAACGAAATTATAAAAGACAATCAACAGGGCAGTTTTACATACGAATTTAAACTAAATGATTTAAGTGGAGATATTATATTAAATTACAATATTACTGCCGGAAACGCCACAATAGTTGCTAGATTTAACGAAGTGGACCATGTTTCATCGAATGTTACTGGATTAGGGAATATTACATTTGAGAGAACCAGTTTAGTTCAAAATATAGTAACTGTAACTATTACCGCAACAACTGCTGCAGTTAGTTATTCTATTGGAAATGTTTGTCCAATAGGATCAGAATTAAAAATTGTAAGTATAATTGTGAATGATTCTGAAGATGTTGGAAAAAACACAACTACAAGGTTTAAATGGGGAACCTCAAACTTATATTCTAATGATGATGTTTTTGATAATACGCCTGTAAGTAAATTTTTGACGGAAACAGGAACAGAGGGAGTTGGTAAATTCCCTCTAAATAACTCTATTTTCACTATTCAGGCCTTTAAGGATATGACTACTTCTGGAGAATTTAGTATTGAAGAATGTAATAGAATGGGATTCTTGATCTCGGATGCCGTGTTTACAGAAGCAAATATTGATACCATTTTATCTGCAGCTACTTTTATCAGTATTGCTAGTTTGGTTGAGCCAGGTTATTCAGATACTAAATTTGGAAGTTTCCTATTCAATAGATCAGATACTGATGAAATTCTTTATTTGATTTGGGATTATACCAATAGAAAACCTATTCTTACGGATGATAATGCAAATGCCGTAGTTGGTGGAAGTGTTACAGTAAATGTATTAAGTAACGATGAAGTTGATTCTGATGATACAGTAACTATTTTTACTGCTCCCTTACATGGAGTTGCAGTCGTTAATATTGATAAAACTATTACATATACACACGATGGCAGCGCAAATTATGATGATGTTATTGTTTATAAAGTAGATAATGGAACATGTAGCTCTACGGCTTCTATTTTTATCAGTTTAGGCGTTCCGTGTAGCGCTTCGGTTACGGCTGGTGGTTCTACTGGTATTTATGAATCTGTCATCAATATTGGTACCGCTATGGGTATGACGGGAATAAAATATGATGCACAAAGTGTTCCTGATAGGTTTGAAATATATTTTGACAATGTGAAAGTAGCAGATTCTAAATATGTAGGAGATGGATTGTCTGCAGGGCCGCCAGTAAGCTATGCGGGATTACTAGGTCCAAAAACAGGATTTCATATTTTCAATTATAATGGATCAACTTTTGATGATACAGGATTAATTGAGCCTGATTTTACAGTTGTTCAGGGAGATATTGCGGACAACACTACTGAAGCTACTGATGGAAATGGAACATTATTATTCAATAAGACATCTCCAACGCCAACAACAATGAAAATTAGAACAACAGGTACATCCGGTACTGCTTGGACATTTGCAGGAGTTTGTCCTATACCAGAAGAAAATTTAAAAATAGGTAATGACAAAATCGTTTGGGGATTCTATGATGATGCTAATAAAGCATCATTAGCAAAAACTAAATCAATGAAGTTCTTTTTACAGACTACTCCATTAAGATTTTATACTAACATCAAAGGAGATACTGATTTTGTGTTGTTTGCAATTTCGTCAACAAACAAATTTATCAACGATGGCGTTACTTGGTGGGAGATTGACAATCTTGGAAATATTTTGAGTACTGGAACAATTTAAAAATAATAAAATGTCAGCATATACATTATCACATTCGGAAAAATCAGAGGGATGGACTTCATTTTGGAGTTATCTCCCTGATGGCATGATAAAATTAAGCAATCGATTTTATACTGTAAAAAACGGACAGCTGTATCTTCATAATGAAGATACCGGTGTTCGAAATACTTTCTATGGAGTACAACATTCATCCAAAATAACATTCTTCTTTAATGAATCAAATTCTGAAGACAAGATTTTTAAAACTATGGTTTTGGAAGGAAATAAACCATGGAATGCAATTGTAAATACAAATTACACCAACAGCTCCATTAAAAAAGAGGAATTTGATCTAAGGGAAAGCCGTCACTTTGCATACATGAGAAAAAACGAAAATGCAGAGGATATGCATGGAAATTCAGCGCAGGGAATTGGTGTAATTTCTGCTGCTTCTGGATTAACAATTTCTTTTTCCCAGGTTTCAGAGTTTGTAAGTATCGGAGATAAATTATATCAATTAAATGGGGCTAATAACGAGTTAATTGGAACTATAACGCAAATTAATACTGCGAGAACTTTAGTAACTGTAAATGCAATTACTACTGCTCCAACAGTTGGATTCTATTCATTCTCTAAAAAAGAATCTCGTATCGAAGGCGGTGAAGTTCGAGGTTACTATATGGAAGTTGAACTAGTAAATTCTGATACTGAAAAAGTAGAATTGTTTGCAGTTAATACTAATGCTATTAAATCTTACGTATAATGGGATTTTCTATAAGGTTTTTAAAAGAAGAAGATTACGGTGTATTATGTACCTGGTGGAAAGCTTGGCGCTGGACACCGCCTGAACGAGATTTTCTGCCGGAAAATGGTACAGGTGGATTTATGGTTTCAAAAGATGGAGTGGATATCGTCGCCGGGTTTATTTACTTTACGAATTCAAAAGTTTGTTGGTCCGAATTTATTATTTCAAATTTTGATTTTAAAGATAAGGAAGACCGGAATGAAGCGTTTAAGATATTGATTCACGAAATAAACGAGTTAGCGTATTCAAGAGGCTGTAAATACATTTATACTGTTGTAAAAAACAAAAACCTTGAAACTGTTTATAAAGAAATGGGATTCTCTAACGGCAGTGTCAAGGTTAATGAAATGGTTATGATTCTGTAATTACTTCAAATTGATAATTGAAGACTGATTACTTCCCAATACTGTAGAAGGCATTACACCGTTCCATTTTTGAGCTTTCATATATTCAATATAAATTGGAGATAATTTCTTTTGTTTCAATTCTAAAGCTGCAGCTTCGGCAGAAGCTTTAATTACTACAGCGGCAGAATCTCCACGGGCAACGGCTATTTTTTGTTTCTTTTCTGCGTCTGCTGCTGTTGCTTTTGCAATCCATTTTTGAGCATCGTATTCGGCAGCTGCTTTATCAGCAATAGATTTTGCAATAGAACCTGGCGGAGGCATATTTGTTCTTAATTGAGATACTTTAAACCATTTACCAACTCTTTTATTTGCTTCTACCTGAATTGCTATTTCAAATTCTGTTTTTTTATTGAAAATATCTTCAACCTTCCAACTATTAGTTACATCATTAACAGCACCTAGAATTCCAATTTCAAGCCAACCTTGCTCTATGGTCTCTAGTCCATTGCCCGTTCTAAAAGCTGATCTTAAATTTGTAAACATATCTGCAGTTGAACTAGGCTTTACGGAATAATTGAAAGAAGGATAAATTTTAAGTGCAAATCCTCCTTTAGCAACGCTAGGTTGTTCTCCATATCTAATACTTCTTTGATCTAATGGAATTTGATAAATTTCTTCAGTCCACGTATTATAAAGTTTCCAACCTGAAACTTCTTTTGTTGAACTTGCCCCACGACTATCACCAATTAAATTCACAAGTAAACCCTGATATCCTGCTTCTATTTTTTTAACAGCATATGGCTGAAAAAAGATAATTATTAAAAATACAGAATAGTAAATAAGCAATTTTACGTTTAAGTATCTATCACCTTGTTGATCCTTTTGTAAAAGTTTCAGTTGTCTTTTAGCTGATAGAAAAGCAACTGTAAGTAAAAATAATGCAAGTAAAATTAGTGTTACCATTTTTTTGTTATTTAGGTTATTAATTGATTAACATTTTTAAATTAAATCGGCCTTGATATTATCTCGGCCGATTTGTCTATAGTTAGCGGAATTTCATTGCTACTAATTTTTTACAGGTCATTTTTTTAGGCTTCTATCATTCTGAAATGACTTAATCAAATGTAGACCACTTACGCCGTCTGTAAAAAATCATTACTCTTCCTATTAAGGTTTAAAAAAATGCCGTCTTTCCGGCTGTCAACCTACACTTTGGACTGCTTCGCATTTCGGTTCGCGAACATTAGATCGTGTCCTCTGATCAACTGGGCCTTACCTGATTATTCCCAATCATTACATGCAATACAGGGTAAATAAGTGGAGAGTGAAGGAATTGAACCTCCGAAGCTCCTAGCTGGCTACCGAGACCAGCCTCAGAGCACCTTAACCTACTCAGACAACTCCCCATGTACTAGTCTTTCCTAGTTGTCACGAGTCTGAAACGCTTCGAGTGTCTAGCAACCCGCACTGGTATCCCACCATTTGAGTATTTGCTAATTAATTGCGGGCTTCGTGGACTAAGATGGGCTCGAACCACCGACCTGAGCATTATGAGTGCCCTGCTCTAACCAACTGAGCTATTAGACCTTTTTAGTTTTTAGTTTTGATGTAGTTAAAACAGGGGGATCTCGCCCAAAAAGACTAAGGATAATTTTAAAAGCCCATTCCTTAATGCCTATTGCCTATACCGAATTTTAGGGCTCGCACAGACAATTGCCGCATAACCCTGTGAAGGAATCAGGATTCGAACCTGCATTCACGTCTGATCTTTCTACCTCGGAGGACGATACCTTTATATCTGCTAAAAAACAAATTCCTACACGTTGAAAAGCGTCTACCAATTCCGCCACTCCCTCAATAATCACTTTTCAAAAGTATAATATATTTATATTAATAATACAATAAATTGATACTAAATATTTATTACATTTGTATTTGGTATAGATAATTGTTATTATTAGTATAAATATTGAGTACATGCCCCACGTTTATAAAATAACTTCTCCAACAAATAAGGTATATGTAGGATCTACAACAAATTTGAATAGAAGGTGGCGAACATACAGGAAAGCAAAATGTAAATCTCAAAAAAAGCTACATAGTTCTTTTATAAAATATGGAGTTGAAAAACACAAGTTTGAAATAATAACTGAATGTGATATAGATTCAATGTTAAAATTAGAAACTCATTGGGGATTATTTTATAATGTTCTTGACAAGGAAGCCGGATTGAATTTAAGACTACCTAAAGACGGAGAACTTTATGGAGGTTTTTCCAAAGAAAGAAATACCTCCGGAGATTTTAAAAAAGGTCAAGTTCCTTGGAATAAAGGCACCATAGGTTCGCAGGAGGCTTGGAACAAAGGAATTCCTTGCAAGGAATCGACGAAGGAATTATTGTCAAAAATAAAGGCTGGAGTTCCATCGAAGAAAAAAGGAAAATCATACGGAACTATACCTTACAATGCAAAATTAATTTTGTGTTTAAATACAGGGATTTTCTACTATAGTTCTGTAGAAGCATCAAAAACATATGGCGTTAGAAGAACAACTCTTAACAATATGTTAGACGGAAAAAGTAAAAATAAAACAAGTTTAAGTTATGTTTAATCAGGAGAAATATCACCTTAGAGAAGCTGCCATCACGACAGCGGCAGTCGGTCTTGGAATGGCTGGATTACAGGCATATCAAGGCGCAGAGAACAAACGAAAAGGGCAGAAAGCGTTGCAAGATTACGACCGCCAAGACTTGGCAGGTTCAAATGCATATAAAGGAATTCCAATTAGCACTGTTGGTAGTGATTTATTACGTGAAGAAACTCAAAGAACTTCGGCTAATACAGTTGATGCTATTCGTAATATGGGTACAAGAGGCGCATCGCTTTTGCCTGGTGTAATTTCGGCCAATAATAGAGCAAACCGAGATTCTAGAAACTATTTAGATGATCAGGTTATAAAAAGAGAATATGCTATTGCCGGAGATGAAGGAAATATCAGATCTCTTACTGAAGATCGTGAAAATGCTGATTTGGCTGGTATCGGAAATCAAATTCAAGTTGGACGACAAGATATGTGGAGCGGTATAAGAGGATTAGGTAATTCTGCTATGTATGCTATTAATAATAATGACTGGAAAGGTACTGATCCTGCAAGCGCCGGAAAAGGATGGGTTAATCCTATCGGAACCATAAATCCGGATTTAGGATATAAGCTTCCAGATTTTTCAAAACTTTATAAAACAGGCTTTTAATTATGGCTACTCCCGGAACATTTACCGCTTATAGAGCATTAAAACCACTTGATGGTGATGTATCGCAAGATATTCAGCAACAAGAGGAAAATGGCGTTAGAAGACGTGCTGAAAAACGCGTTGATGATAATATCAAGCAAAATAGGATTGACAAAGCTGATAAGGAAAAACAAGACTTGTGGAATAAGTATGTGAAACCGCTATCAAATTATGATACTGGTTCTACAAGCTTAAATGAAGCGCAAGGTCGTTTAATTCTTGAAGCTCAAAAAGAATATGTTCCATTGATGGGTGTAATTAATAATCCTAAATCGACTGATGAAGAAAAATTAAAAGCAACGTTAAAGCTACAAAACATAAACAGTCTTCCGGAAAATCTTGCTTCAATGACAAAGAGCTTGACTGATCGAGATCTTGCAATTAAAAAAGGCGTTGCTGATGGAACTCTATTTCCAGATAAAGCTTATGATACTAATTTTCAAACTGGATATCAGAATAAATTATTGGCTTTGGACGAACATGGTATGCCGCTAATTGCATTTAAAAATCCAGATGGCACAACTGATTTTGAAACCTATGATAAGATTCAAAATGTTGTACCAAAATATGATATCCAAAAGCGTTTTGATCGTGATAAAGAATTACTAGAAGCTTCAACAAAATTACAACCTGAAATTAATCAAACAGACGATGGTACTCAGCAAGTTAAAACTACTGCTATTAATCCTGCTTTATTAAAAGAATATGTAAATAACCAACTGTATGAGGCAGATGGTGTTACTCCGACAACAAAATTAAAATCATTCGCTAGAGAGGCCGGAATTACTGACTTTTCAGATGCTAAAGCTTTAAAAACTGTTTCAGATGCTTTTGAAAATGACATTAAACTTCGTGTAAAAGGTGGTAAAGAAGTTACTAAGAACTTTAACAACTTAGATGTGCAAAAAGAAAAACGTCAAGCTGCCAAAGATGCCAGGTCAGAGCAAAAAGAAAACGAGAAAACAGAAGTAGAAAGATCACCTATAACCTTTGATTCTTCGATGCGTAAAGATGATTTTACAAATAAAGTTTTGGAAAAAGGCGCTGTTAGACCAAATATGATTGGAATTAAAGGCGATAATTTAAAATTCAAAAACATTGGTGGTAAAAACTCAGGTTTGAACGATGGTTTTGTAACTGGTTTTGCTTTGGACAACAAGGGAGACATTGTTGTAACTGGTAAAGCTATTGTTAGTAAAGGAAATAAATACAAAAAAGGTTCAGACGGATTATCTTTTGATGAAGGAAGTACTGATCCAACTTTAGATAGTTACTCTACTGGAAACACTTATGGTAATTTCAGAAGAATAGTAAAAGGTGCTGAACTAAATGATTTAGTTACTCGTGCTAAATATTCAAATGTAGAAGAGCTTAAAGCTGAATTGAAAGAATTAAATAAGAGTAGTAAATCAAAAACTTCTACTTCAAATAAAATCAAAATCGACTATTAATCATGCCAGATCCAAGAAAAAAACTATACCAAGCATTGACATCAAATAATTTTGATTTAGGTTCCTATGATGAATTCAATTCAAAAATGGATAACCCAGAATCACGAAAAAAACTTTATGAGGCTGCCGGTTCAAATGATTTTGATTTAGGCTCGTTTGATGATTTTGAATCAAAAATAGGCGGTAAAAAAAAAAGCGATTCTTCATCTACCTCTTCAGGCACAAAATCGGATTTGGCACCGGAAACTGGTTCTTCGGCTGGACAAACCAATTCGAAGAATTCTAACGGATTTCCTAAAATTGAAAGTAACAACCCTTTAGATCAATTTATTCCACAACCAAGTAAGGCAGGAAAAAATAAAGAAAGAGAGAAAAAACTTCAAAAGGAATTATCTACAATAAAAGTTACTCCTGAAAATATGGATCTCGTGTCGGCTAAAACGGACGAGCTTTCCGCATTACAAAAAGAATCTGAAAAAACAATTCAGGCTGAAAGAAACTATAAAGTAAATCAACTTGAAAAGTCTTTCTATGATGCAACAAAAGACAATAATGACGATGCTGTTGCAGAACAACGTCTTCAGGATGCTATCCAGGTTAAGGGTGTTTGGAACAATGTAAAAAATATAGCCAAAAACGCATATAATACAGCAGTTCAAAGTATCGCTACCACACAACCTGGAGCAATAGGTTTAATTAAATATAAATCTGATACAGATCCATTGGCTGATCAAAAAAAACAAGTTATTACAGAAGCCAAAAACAATAAAGAGAAACTTACTGATGGTGAAATAAATCAGCGTGCTCAGGAATTATTTAAAGCCAAAGAAAAAGATAATTTATTTATTGATCGGGCCAATTCCTTTTTAGATAATCTTCCGGAAAAAGACAAAGAGGTATTAAAACAGGATAGAGCCGTAAAAGCGGACCACTTGGAGGAAGATAATTTAAAAAGAGTAAAAGTCGTTTCAGCCATGCGTGCTGTTGCCGAAAGTAAAATATCTGAATACAAAAATATTGAAAGCCAGTTAACAAAATTAAAGGACAAAAATCAGGAATTCCCAGAAGATCTTTATCAAAGGTATCAGTCATTAGGTAATGAAATTAAAAATATTGGTTCTGAACTACAGAAAAATGAAGATTACATTCTTAAAAACAAAAAAGATTTAGGTACTGCCAAACAAGAGTTTGATTTATTCAAGCGTGAGTATGGTGATTTTGAAAACTTTATTGGAAATATTGGGGCAAGTGCTTCTGAATTAGGTACAGGTTTACTAGGAGCAACAAATTATGTTGCTAGTTTTAGTCCTAACACTATTGATCGTGTAAGAGCGCTTCAGGGCCAAGAAATTGTTAATGATTTGAATAAAGGTATTGAGGAAAATAGAAGTAATTTACGAAAGCCTGTTGAAAGCGTTGAAAGCGCAGAAGGTTTTATTAATTATGCCTCTGATTTAGTTGCTAATCAAATTCCAATATTAGTTGCCACATCTACTGGAATTGGCGGCTTATCTACTATAGGAGCATCTTCTGCAGGTAAAAAATTCACTGATATGAACAACGAAGTTCTTAAAGGAAAAGCGCAATATTCTCCTTTGGAAATGGCAGTTGCTCCATTGTTGTATGGTGGTGCCGAAGTAGTGTCTGAACTTCCAACAATGGGTATTCTTAAAAAGGGAGGTCGTGTTTTAGAATCTGTTGCTAGGAATGAAGCAAGTTTATTGACAAAAACTGCAAAACAGAAAGCGAAAGATTGGGCAGAAGATTTTGGTATTGATATGAGTAAAGAAATGGCCGGAGAACAATTTACAAACTTCGCCCAAAATTTCAATGATAAATATGTTCTCGGTAAAAAGGATGTGAATCTACTTGATAATACGGGTCAAGTATTCAAAGATACTTTTACTTTAACTTCTATATTAAAAGCAGCACCTCATGCTTTTGGTGCTGTTGTTCAGCCATTTCAATCAAAATCAGATTTAGGCAAATTAGATGAAAATTCAAGAAAAATAATTGAATTTTCTAAACAGTTAAATTCTGAGGACCTAACGCCTACTGAAAAACAAGTTATCCAAAAACAAATTGAAACTGCTACGGCAGAAAGTTCGAAAATTGTAGCAAATACCATTGGTAAGATAGATAGTATGCCTTCTGAATTGTATGATGAAGTTGTAAACCTAAATACTAAGGCTGGTGAAATAAAATCGCAAGCCCGGGAAATCGCTGATGGTAATTTATCCAATAAAAAACAACTTTTAGAAGGATTACAAGAAGAATATAAATCAGTTCAGGAGCAAAGAAATTCGATTATAGAGGGGAAAACTTCTGCAGTTGAGGTATTGCCATTAAAAGAACAGGAAAAGCTTAAAAAACAAGCTTTAGAGGATTTGGTAACTGAATTGAATCCAGATGGTAAAAAGAATATGACTATTACCAACGAACAAATTTTAGAACGTGCAAATGAAATTTATTCTGATTCCAAAAAGAATGAAAAAGTTTCTAGTAATAACGAGGTAAGCAATTCTAAAGACCTACAAGTAGTTGAGAAAACTACTCCAGACACTAAGAAGCCGGCTATTGAATTAGATCCGGCTCCTAGTGTATCAAAAAGTGAAGAAAACCGTGTTGTTGAATATACTAATGGCAAAGGTGAAAAAGCGACATTAAATACAAATGATATTGAATTAAATGAGAAGGGAAATAAATTCTTATTTACTGAAAACGGTAATCGTATTGGTCACATTGAAATAAAGAACCAAGAAGGCAATGATGTTAGTGTATCTCTTTCTGGAATTTTCAATCCTTCTTTGGAAAAAAAAGGTATTGGAACTATCATGTATAAAAAAACTGCTGAGTTTTTAAAAGAAAACTATAACAAAGATTTGGTTTCTGATAAACAGAGAACTCCGGATTCTGAAGCTTTATGGGCCAAATTGGAACGCGAAGGAAATGCCGAGGTTATCGGTGATAAAAGCAAAGGTAAAATTGCTGATTATCAATATAAATATGTTTTTAATGAAGCACCAACAAAAAATGATGTTGTTACTGATGAAAACCTTCGATCTCGAATTGACGAAACAGGAGGTCAGGGGGAAGACACACGAGTACAAGATACCGTTAACGTTCCAACTAGCAAAGGAGAAGTTACTGAAAAACTCCAAAAAATAAACCAAGAAACTTTTGGATTAGACGAAAAACAGTCTAAAGCCAATACAGTTGTAATGGAAAAAACACTGGAAACAATCGCTAAAAGAGCAGGTATTTCCAAAGAAGAAATGTTTGATAAAATAATTTTTGAGAAAGGAAATTCTGAAACTGTTGCCGAACTTAGTAAGAAAGGAAAAGCGTTGTTTCAGATCGCCGGACAGAATG
Organism: Flavobacterium sp. FlaQc-49; assembly: GCF_044005985.1. NCBI lineage: Bacteria > Pseudomonadati > Bacteroidota > Flavobacteriia > Flavobacteriales > Flavobacteriaceae > Flavobacterium > Flavobacterium sp. FlaQc-49. Next base: position 458,394 of record NZ_JBIPCS010000004.1, read on the forward strand.
CTAATTTAAAAGAAGAAATTAGAGATAACTTAAAAAGAGCTCAGGAATTAGAAAAAAACGGAAAGTCAGATAAAGAGATTTGGATCGCAACAGGATGGCAAAAAGGTGCGGATGGGAAATGGAGAGTAGAGTTTGATGATTCTAAAATGGAATTGAATGATGGTTATCAATCCATGAGAAATTATACTTTAGATGAAGCAATTGAATATGATGAATTATTCGATTTATATCCTGAATTAAAAGATGTAAAGTTTTCAGTTATTCCTCGATTGGGTAGTATGAAAGGCGCTTTTATGCCTGCTAAAAATCTGATTATGATCAATGGAGAGTTAAGTCCTGAAGAAGTTAAATCTACTTTACTTCACGAAATTCAGCACATAATACAAAGTAAGGAAGGTTTTGCTACTGGTGGAACGCCAAAAATGGCAGTTGATTATCTAAATTCTAAAATTAGCAGATTAAAACTAGCAAAGAACTTACCAAGTTCTGTTATAAAAGCTGCTGATAAGTTAAGCAAAAGTCTTTTTGATGGAATTGACGTGAACGAATCTAAAGATAATTTTGTTAAGGAATTAAATAATATAAAAAATAAATTATCAGAAGGCGAGTGGGATGTTTATCAAAGTATTGCAGGAGAGGTTGAATCTCGCAATGTTCAAAACAGAATGAACATGAATGCTGAGGAACGAAAAAAAACTCCATTAAGCAATACAGAAACAAAAATTCTTCCAAAAGAATATTCTGACGATCCCGATGTACATAAAAATATTGGTAGAGACGAGCAAATTGTCTTGTTTCAAGGTGAAAAAGGCGCCATGCTAGCCGAAGACGGTAAGTTTATAATTTATGCACTGGAAGATCCAAATGTTTCTACTCCATTGCATGAATTGGCACATGTTTACGAACATTATTTGACAGATAGTGAGCGTAAAACCATATTGGATGATGCTGGACAGAAGGAATGGAATAGAGAAACATCTGAGCATTTTGCCCGCGGTTTCGAAAAGTATTTAGCAGATGGAATATCACCTAATCCTGAAATGAAAAAACTTTTTGAAGATTTCAAAAAATGGCTTACTGATATTTATAAAGGTATCACCAACAGTGAAATTGATATTGAACTTTCTCCGGAAATGCAGAGAATTTACGATGAAATGCTTGGTGCCAGAGTAAATAAAGATAAATCTATTACAGTTGGCAATTATACTTATCAGTATTCAGATAATCAATGGATCGCAAAAGATAAGGATGGAAATATCGACAAGAAAAAGGATATACCTAAAAAGGTATTGGAAATTCATGCCGAAAATTTTGACTTTACAAAAGGTGAAACTGCGTTAGAAGCTCAAAAGATTAACGATATCAGCACTTGGGAAGAAGATGTTGCAGAACACTCAAATAATCCTGTTGAAGTTGCTGAAACATTGTTAAATGCACAGACAATGGATGCTACAGAAGGTTTAGATACAAAATCTAAAAATATCGCTGAATCTATCGGCGGAAAAGGTGTAGAAAGAAGCAACTTTGCAGAACGAGCTGGTAAAAAAGGAATGAAGGATATTCCTGGTTCTTTGGCGCTACAATATTTTTCTAAGAAAGGTAAAGGTAGTGGCTTGGATATTATCGCTCAAAATGCTGAAATAGCAATGTATGGAGATTACGATTCACAGAATCCGAGAATAACTGAGGACGATGTATTTGAATTTATAAACGATAATCCTCGCGGAACGAGCGACTATTTAAATAGTGTAAAAAAAGAAAAAATAAATGCTTTAAAAAATGCTTTTACAGATTTGACAGGACTACCGGCCAACGACAAATATTTGTCTATGGCAATTGATCAACAACAATCAAAGGATAAATTCATTAACGAGTATATGACCGAGATTGATGTTTTAAGTGACGAAGATTTACTAAATTTACAAACTGAATTAGAGCAATTTAACAACACAGAGAATGAAAAATATACTCAGCCCGGCGGAGAGAAAGAATCTCCAATTTCAGATAGCCAAGAAAGCGAAGGAAAATCCGGAGTTCAAGAAGATAGTGGACCAGAAGGTAAGCGAAACCAAAAAGAAGTAACAGAGAAAACCTCTACTGAGCAATTTTTAGATTGGTTGGATGAAATGGAAAATAATCTTGACCAGTTTGGTAAAGAAAATCTTTCGAGCGGTATACCAATTGTTGTTGCTAAAGCTTCTATTCAGGCAATGCGTGCTGCAGTTAAAGCAGGAATGGCTATTGCTGAGGTAATTCAAGCTGGACTTAATGCAGTTAAACAATCTGAATGGTACATAAATTTAAGTCCTGCTGATAAAATACAAGCTGAAAAGGATTTTAATGACAGTTTTGGGAATCCTGAAATTGATATTGAAAATGTCCGTAAAACAGAAAACCTACTAAATAGATCCGTTTCAGATAAAATATCTGAAGATGATGCCTACGACGAAGTAAGTAAAACTTTTCAGAAAGAACGTGAAGAATTACGAAATAAAAAGCCTGCAAAAGAATATCTCCGTGATGCTTACCGAAATTTCGTAAAGCGTTTTACTGATAGACAGTATTTATCTAAAACTCTTTTAAATAAATCCGGTTTAAAGAATACCAAAAATCTTATTATTAATGCTCATGGTGCTTCCGGAAAAGCAAAATTATTGTTTGAAGAAGCTTATAATAAAATTTATAAAGGACTTACAAGAGCAGAACGAAATACGCTTGATGAAATAATTCAGGCCAAACGTTTTATTGCGATTGATGAAAATCGTGAAGCAAGAGATTTAGAACCGGTTTCCCATCCAAATTTTATCGATAAAAACAAGTCTGAAAAATTCTTATCTAAGCTAGAAAAAGTATTAGGTAATGAAAAGTACGCAGATTTAGAAAAACGTGCAGAGCATTACTTTAAAACGTATAAAGACTTATTAAAACAAGTATATGATAATGGATTGATCTCAAAAGAATCATACGATTCTATGAGTGATGTAGATTATCAGCCTCGTGTATTTTTACAGTTTGTAACTGATTTTAATGGAGATCTTGCCGAGGGCAAAAAAACAAATAATTTAGAAACGGGCGGATTGAGTTCTGAACAAATCAAGTCAATGAGCGAAGGTGATGCCAATAGTCTTGTATTAAATTCAGAATGGTTGCTTACCAATTCATTATTGGCAAGACAAAAAGCCATCGCTATGAATAATATCAATAAGCGATTTATGACCGAGGAATATCCGAAAGCTCTAAAACGTTTTGAAAGTTTAGATCCTAAAAATTTGCAAGGTGACGACAAACGCTTTTATAAATACTTCAAGGAATTATCATCCAAAGTAATTGATAATCCATATATAGGGGAAACTGAAAGCGGTAGTGCGAAGTATAAATATGATAAAAGTCCGGCTAATTTCCAAAAAGCTTATTATTACGAAGACGGAAAACAGCACCAGTTTTTCTTGGAGCAAGATTTATATGATTCCTGGACAGATAACATTGGAGGATTTTTAGATTCAAGAGCAAAAGAGTTATTATCATATGCCAGTGGTTCTGCATTAGTTAAAGGAATCGCAACTGGTAATAACCCTGCGTTTCCTATTGTGAATACACCTCGAGATTTTATGTTTACAACAACATTCTCGGATCAGTATAGCAATTTCGTTCCAAAAGCGATGTTACAAGTTGGAAAGGATGCAGTAAAATCATTTAAAGAATTGAGGAACCATGATAACAGTGATATTCTAAAAAAATACATTGAATATGGTGGAGCGATGGATTTTTTAAGTTCCGAAGGTCGCTTGAAAAAGAATTCAATGCTTGGTAAGGTAATTGAAAAAACAATTGATCCTAAAGTAAAGGATATCGCCAAAAATGTTTTTTCAAAAGTTACTCTTTCCAAAATTTCAGAATATAGCGAAATGATGTTTCGTTTGGGTATATTCCAGCGTTCAATTAATAATCAATTAAAAGATTTAGGATTAAAGGATATTTCTGAGGTAACTGATAAACAGCAATTGGATGATATTTATAATGAAGCTGTTACAAATGCCAGAAGTATTCTTGACTTTAATCAGGGTGGAGTTATTACAAAAGATCTGGAAGCAGTTGTTCCATATATAAATGTAGCTTTTCAGGGTGGTAGAGTTGCAGCAAATGCATTCGAAAAAGATCCTGTCGGAACAACTTCAAGAGTTCTACAAGTAGCCACGTTAGCTTCTGCTATTCCGATCGGAATTTCATTAGCATTATTAAGCGCTATGAAACCGGAAGATGATGATGATAAATCAGCTATGGAAATTTATTTGCACGCCATGGAAGGTATTAGTCAGTACCAAAAAATGAAATATATGAACATTCCAGTTCCTATAAAAGATGCAAGTGGAGAATATATGGTTATCAAAATTGCTAAAGCGCAGGAACTTTCTCCAGTAATGTCTGTTACGGATGATATTTACAATAATATGATTCGTAGTATGGTTGGAAAAGAAAAGAAATCACCTGGTAGAATAATTGATGATGCAGCATTTACATTTAATAGTAATGTAATGCCAATTGATTTTACTAGCCCAGCCGGATTCTTTACTCGTACTCCAATTATCAAGGGAACACTTACTTATACTACTGGATATGATTTTTTCAGAGACGAGCCTCTTTCAACTGATATTGGAAAAGTTCCATTGCCGGTAGAAGGAATAAATAACCCGAATGTTGAGGATTTTTACAAAAAACTTGGTGAAGATCATGGTTTGTCACCTATCAGAAGTAAGGCTTTTGTTGAGAGCTTGATAACTGGTCCTAATACAAATCCATTCGTCGGTATGCTTTATGGTGGAGCTGATGCAGCAGTTTCAGATAAAGACATGAAGAAAATAGGTGAAGAGTTGGCTAAATCAGTTTACAAATCTACGGGAAAAAGAGTTATCAGTTATTCATCTCAGTATAATAGAGATCTTGCAGCACAAAAAGACCTTCAGGATAAAATCGATCAAATCAATATTGAGAAGTATAAAATGAAAGCTGAATTTAATCAATTAGCAAAGGATTATATTAATAAGGATATTTCTAAAGCTGATCTAACTAAAAAACTTGAAGCATTAGATCCTGCAGATAGAAAAAGAATGACTGATAAAATCAAAGATAAAATAAGGCTTCAGGGAATTGACGGCACCATTTTAGATATAAAATATGAACAGGGAAATGACGTGAAGGCATTAATGATCATGCATTATTACGGTGATATTTCAGACGGAAGTAAAGACAGTAAAGAAATTTTACGTCAAATGAAACGAGCAAAAGGGATTCTAACACCGGGTGTTATACTTGAATATAAAAAATTAAAAATAGAACTTGAACCAAAAAAAGCACCTAAATAGGTGCTTTTTGCTTTTAGAAATATGGCTTAAATTTTACCACTTGTTTTTCCGCTATTTCAACAGGTTGCCCGGTCTTAGGATTTCGTCCTACTCTTGCAGTTCTAATTTGGGTTTTGAATGTTCCGAATCCTAAAATCTGAACTGTTTCGCCGGCCGTTGCACTTTCTTTGATTACATCTAAGGTACTTGCAACTGCTTTTGCTGCATCTGCTTTTGAAAGTCCTGTTTGTTCTGCTACTTTTGTAATTAAATCTGCTTTCTTCATAATATCGATTGGCGATTTACCTGTTATCGCGAGGTTTTAGAATAACTCTTTAAATTCTCTTTCTTTTTTAATCTCATGTTGTTTTATTACCAAATTTACAAGATCGTCAATTTGTCCTCCTAAAGGATTTGGACCTATTTCATTAATCATTTGGAAGATTGCGTAGTACTCTGGATTAACCTGCGATAAATTTTCTTCAAATTCCTGTCGTCTTTGCTTTTCGGCATTAATTCTCAACTCCAGACGATTCATTTTAAAGTCAAACCAATATTTAATCCTGTCCTCCGGAGCCATAATCTCTAGCTGCATAGTCAATATTTTGACATCAACAGTTTCCTCGCATAAATGGTCTAAATTTTCTGGAGTAGGTTTTCTGTGATGTTTATTGATAGCTTGCATAAGTTCGCCAACTTCCTCGTGCCACATCTTAATTTGTTCTTCATGACCCCATAAAGCAACTGCTTCCTGACATAATTTTTCTGCTTTGAATATATCCATGATTATGCTTTTATTTCGTTTCTGCTTACTTCTTGGTTAGATACTTTTAATAATGATAAATAATCGACGTGTGGATTAAAAAGAACAATGCCATTAATTTTAAAACCTTCCATTATTTCATGTTTTACAACTGCTTCAAAAGCACAATAAGCAGTTTTTACGACTTCATCATCTGTCATAAATTCAGATAAATACCATTTTCTCCCATGCCAAATTTTGGGTTTACCAGTTTTATTACATTTGGCCGTATAGGTAACTTGAATAAAGAATCTTCCACCGGTATGTTTCTGATCTTTTGCTATTCTAAGTTTAAATTTTGTTCCGAAACAATCCATTGTTATTCCGGAACAAATTTTTTCTAGATGCTTAAGCATTACTTTTCTTCTTTATTAAAGTAGGCCAAGTAGTAGTACATTTGGCGTTCTTCATCCCATCCTTTCTCAATGAACTTTTCAGCGCTTTCCGGGTTGATGAAATCCAATTTTATTTGAATTCCTGTGTCCAGGTTAATCACATTTTTAATTCCTTTACGTGCCTCTGAAACTGCCGAATTTGAAATGGAGAAACTTGAAACATCTTCAATACTGTACTTTTCTCCTTTGTCAACCTTATAGTTTTTGAATTCAGAAACCAGATCCGGATTATCAAGAACTTCATTCAAGAAATTGCTTTCCTCAAATTCATCATTTTTGGCGAAATAATTAACTGATCTGTTCATGAACATCACTTCTTCTTTTTTATCTTCTGCAGGAAGAACAACGTCCTTGGCAAAACCTTGGCAAAATTTCAAGTATTTTTTTGTGATGTAATTTTCGTCTTCAAAAACATCTACCTGAAGGAAATGTTCCAACCAATAACGAGCATCGTACCTGTTAGAATCGATTGTAAGAATCTTGTAACCTTCCTCTTTTTTGTAGTTGAAAATAAGACAGGCTTTATCCAATTTATCAAGAGATATACCTTGTTTAAGAATCATTTCTAAATGATCATCACTTTCTTCAAATTGAAGGAAATCGGCAACAATTTCACTTTTGAAAATACCGATTGCATCAACGGGAATATTATCAATGGAAACGCCGGTTATGTAAGCGACATAGACTTCACCGTTTTTAATATGAGGGTGATTTGATTGTTCGAAAAGATGCTGAGTAATCTTTTTAGATAGGTCATGCGCTTGCCCAGGATTATTAAAAATGTCGTATGCAAGGGTAAACATTTCGTTATAGTCCAAATCAACTTCGTGCGCAAATTGGAAATAGTTTTCTTCTTTTTCTCTGAATGGTTTGAAGAAAAATTCCTTGATCAACGGACTGATCTCGTCATTCAGTTTATAAGGTTCGTTTGATAGAAAAATTGCTTCATTACGGCTTTTATTTCCTACTCTGTGAAGCGATAAGCTTTCGATTTGTGCGTTATATAAATTTATCATTTTAGTTTTTTTTAAGGTTATAGAAAGGTGTCGAATTCGACACCTTTTACTTTCTGTGTTTTATATTACCATTCTTCGTTGAAACATTTCCTCCGACATTTCCACAATCAATGTTTCCATTGTGAGTTTCAACATCACCTTCAACATTTCCACCAATATCGACATTCGCATTATGAGTTTTTACCGCGTCACAATCGCCGGTAATATTTAATTTATTACAATTGTCAACATTCAAAAGATGAACATGTCCAGTAATTTCAATATTTATTTGTGGAGCATCTTCAAACTTGACCTCTTTGCCTCCAATTGTAATTTTTCCATTTCCAATATGGATATCGCCTCCATTAGAAACAATACTTTTTCCATTTATAATAATTTGATTCATTTCGTTGTTTTTTATGATTTCCCAATCTTTTAAATATTCCCCCGTTTCCGAGGGAATTTTGTTTTTGTTATTTTACAATAATCCAATCTTCAGCAAAACAATCTGAAGAACTTGGAACCCAAGAATCAGCGCTTCCATCTGCTTTAATAATAAGCATCTGGCTTTCATAACTGATTGGCTGATTTCTTTCTACGAAGACAGCTTTTACTGAATCAGGAAGAGAGGCCATTCTTGGAATAATATCTACACCAATAACACCTGGAATTTGTTTTACGATAAACATTCCTTTGCCATTCCATCCTTTTCTTGAAACAAGACTTCCTTGTTTTAATGCGTTAATTGCAGCGCCGAACGTGAATAATCCTTCTTCAAATGCTGGTTTTTTGTTTTTTTCGATAATGAGTTTTCCTGTAATAAAATTCACTAGTGAGAAAAGAAAATTTTTATCGTCTAAATTGAAATGAACATGCGCCGGTTTATTTTCAAGAATGTTCACAACGGCTTCTTTTGTTAGAAGTTTATCTTCTTCGGAGGTTTCCTGCCAAGATTTCATAAATGGCATTTCTCTCTGGTCAGTTTTACTTTTCATAGCATAATGACAGGCAATAGCTAAGTTTTTAATAAATTCTGGACTGTAACTTGTTGTTGCACTCATAATGTTGGTAGCATTCCTTGCAATCGGATTTTATATAATTAATTATTGTTTTTTAGCGTAGAAACAAACCAAAACGATTCTGGTTCCTTCCTCGATAACTTTTGGATATTTACTGTGAAAATGATTACTGTTATAAACTAATTGGCGATTAGGTTTTGCGTAAACTGTTTCTACGTGTTCCCATTTTGAAAGATCATTACTGTCTTCAGTAAGTAATCTGTCAAATTCTTCGTTTGAAACGTCTTCCGGCAGTTCTAAACCATGAATATGATGTTTCCAAAATGCTGTACCGTTTGGAGAAACTGTGCCTTCTGGATTAATATAGAGAACAGAAGCAAGTGCTGTTTTTTTCCCTTCAATGATATTGTCAGCATGAATTCGCAGGTCATTATCAAAATCAATTTTTGCACTTCTGATAAAACTTAAAATCAATTCGTGATCTTCAATTTGTAAAAATGCTTTGAAGTAACTGGGGATTTGCATTACACTAAATTCCTTATCACCACGTCGAACAATTTGAAAATCGTTTTCAATGCAATAGTCAATTAGCTGATCGTAAACTTCTTCTGGCAGGAAATTGTCTTGTATTTTCATAATTAAAAAATGGTTTGTTGGTTTAGCTCTAGTTGTTTTTTGAAATATTCTAACAGAATGTTTCTCTTGGCGCGGATGATGATTTTTGGAGAGGTGCCAGAAATGATGTTTGCTATATCTGATTTAAGATTTTTCCTTTCAAGGCTACTCGAACTGCTAGAGTTCTTAATCTCATTTTCTTTTTTTAGTTGCTCTTTAGCTTCATTAATTTTATCCTGGTAATAGTCGGCGACGGCCGGTTTGCCTTTTGTTTTTATTTTACCTTTCTCAACTAAAAAATCGAAGATGTATTCAGTCGGACCGTCTATGGTTTTGGTTTCTTTGAATTCATTAAAAACTCGATTAATTCCATTACTTACAATTGCTTCTTTTTCCTCTGGCGTTATCTCTGTTGAAGAATTTTCATTGTTTGAAATGTGATTTTCTGATTTTATTCTGTGTTTGAAGGCACGATATTTTTTCAAAATAGTAGTTACATATTCCGCATTAAAAAGCTGAAAGTGCTCTGTTTTTGTGTCGTACATGCCATATCTTTCAAGCTCAAACGCTTTGTATATTTCTTCTAAAGTCAAATCCTGATAGTGGCTAAATATTGCTTTTAATATATCTGGCTTATGCAGGTTATCAATGTCTTTAAGACCTAATTGAACAGCAGATTTCAATAAAGCTGCACCAACTAAAAATGTTATTTCTGGCTCGGATTTTCTATTTCTAATTTTAATAAATCCGAAATTTGATTTAAAAAAAGCTATTACCGGTACATTGCAACGATTCTCGATTTCATAAATCTTTTCAGAAGCTCTTTCTTCCTGTTCTTGAACTATTGCTAGTTTATCAACTTTATAAATTCCGTTTTCCATGTTTTACATTTTTAAATCCCATCCTGTTAAACCTTTTTGAATTGCACTTGCGGTCATTCTTCCTGCGACAATCGGATCTTTTTCTTTTTCCGCTGAACCTTTTTCTTTATTGATGTAATTATCCTCTAATATTTTAATGAAATTGGCTGGATTGGTAATCCAATCAAATGTTGCGGACCAGTTTGTCGGATTATCTCCTTGGAGAAAATTTGAATCTCTTGTTTTTTTTATCACAAGTAAAATCGATTCTTTTCCATGTTTTTTTTCAAGTGCCGATATTCTTTTTTTTCTAGCATCTGACATTATTTTCAATGCAGGTAAGGCACCTCTATTATCATTAAAAAAACAAATCAATTTTTCGAAATCAATTTTTGGAGACACTCGTTGATTTTTTAAATCAACAACTCCGTTAGGAGTCTTACTTTGTGTATTAATATCATTTTCATCTACTGTATCATTAACTGTATCAGTAACAGCGATATTTGCGATTGGGTGCGATGCGTTTTTATCGGGTAGCGATCTTTTGCGATCTTTTGCGATTTCTTCCGCTTGTTCTAAACTTATTTTTTTAGCCATAATTTCACCGTATAAGTCATTATGCCAACGCTTTATGTTTCCTAGTCTACCACTAGAACTTCTCCCTTCAATAGTGTCTTCCCATTTCTTTAAATCTCGTTTTAGTTGATTTTGGATATCAACAAACATTAATTTTGTAAGTCTATCAGGCGCTATAGGATTTTGATCATTAACATACCTAAAGAAATGTTTGATTAATCTTCCTGCTTCATCGTCTTCCAATTCCTCAAATTTGTCAATCCAATCAGCATAAACAAGTATTCCATTTTTATCTTCTGCCATGGTTGTTATTTATTGATTGTTTTATAAACCTGAATTGCTTTTTCTACTTCGGTTGGATCTATATGATGCTCGACATAAGTGATAATCCTTCCAAATTGGTTTTTACCTTTCTTATTAAAACTTTGCATCGAAATTTCATGCTGTAAATTGATTTCTGAAACTCTAGTTCTAAATCCGGACAAATGAGGAAAATCTTCAATAGAAACTTTTCCTTTTTGTATCAATGTGTACAGAACGGCTGCCTGAACATTATTTGGTTGAGTTAGATTTACCATAGCTAAAAAACAAAGCCCTTAAAAAACAACTGCTTCCACGACAGTTGCCAATTAAGGGCGGTTTAAGGTTGGGTTACCTTAGTATCTTTCTATAGGTGGAAACTATAGTGAGTTTATAAACTCAGGGATACAAATATCAATGATTTATATTAATAGTACAAATAATTGATACTAATTTTTTCAAAGAAAATTATCTTTTATGAATTCAAGCTCTTTTGGAACAAAGAATCCATTACCAATAATTGTTATTTTTCCTTCAATTACAGTGAATTTTATTTCATTTCCGTAATCTCTGAATAAGAAATAAGTATCTCTATCATAGAGGGCAGGAACTATGTAAAATTCAACTGACATTTGATTTTAATTTAGAAAGGCAAGTCGTCTGGCTCGTCTTCGTTTAAATTAGTTGCTGGAGCAAATGCTTCTGCAGGTGATGCCGTTGCGCCAGAATGTCTTTGATTGTATTCATCAACTGCACTTCCATTGCCAGGTGCAGGAGCGGTTCCCGCTAACCTTTCTATCTTCCAACCTTGAATTGAGTTGAAATAACGTGTTTCTCCTTGTGGATTTACCCATTCTCGGCCACGTAGATTGATACCAATTTTTACTGGTTCTCCTGCACGATATCCATTTAATAGATCGCATTTGTCCTGAGTAAATTCAATTAGAATATGCTGAGGATATTGTTCATCTGTAGTTACTACAATTTCTCTTTTTTTAAATGATGCAGCAACTTGTTGTTCCGGATTAACTACTTTTACTTTTCCTGATACTTCCATTTTATATACAATTATTTTCTAATTCAAATTTTATTAAGGCATGCTTTTCTGGGAGAGTAGCTTCTCGTATTTCTTCAATACCATTCAGCACACAATAGTTTGCTTGATCTCGTTTGTGAAAAGTTTCAAAACTATTCCAGTAATGCAATGAATCGTAAAAGACATGGTTCGTTGCACTTGTCTCTTTAAACCTTACAACCAATTGCGTGTTAGGTCCAAATGATATAAAGTATATTTTACCTTGAACCATTTTAAGTTCAGGAGGGAAAATTTGGTTTGTTATTTTAGCCATGGTTATTTTTAATTTTGATTAGAATCCTGCCAGTGTTTCCAATCTTCACACCCTTGTTTTGCTTTATTTATTGTAGGATCTCTTTTTGGACACTTTTTTTCTTTATCACAATAACCACATCCAATTTGATTTTCTATTTTTGAATCATTACGGACTTCTTTAGTGCTTTGTGATTTCTTAGTTCGTTTCATGGCTTATAATAAGCTTGGAAACGAACCAATTCAGGATATTCAGGAGAACGAATTAAGCCATCTCCATAACCTCCTAATGATTCAGCTCCACCTTCGTCTAAAACCACTTTAGAATCGACTTCTTTCGGAACTCTGTAACAGATTTGAACAGGAAAGTTAGCTTTAGCATCACCGGTAATAATTTTTACAGAAGCCCGTTGAGTTGCTGCCATAATTCTATACCCTACAGAACGGCCTTTCTGAGCTAAAATTCTAAGATTTTCTTCAAGAGATTTTGATTGTCCAACCAATACTCTTTCTATTTTTGGTTGAGGTTGAGCACCTGCCAATACTGCTGCAGATGATAACCTATAAAAACCAACTTCCTGATCTTCATAGTTATTTAATTCTTTTCCAGAACGTGCTTGCGCTTGTGCATCTGCAAATTCATCAAAAATAATAGCCTTGAAAGGATGTTTTCCGCCTGTTTGAACTCTTAAATTCATTTGATCAACTGCGGCGATCATGAAATCTTCTATTTCTAAAATATCACTGATTACTTTTACACCAGGAATCTTAAGCTGTGAAAATTCATACTTAGGATCTAAAATTGTAATGTCCGATATTTTAGCAAGTTTCATATATTCAATTGTAGATCTTAAAGAAACTGATTTTCCTGATCCAGTAGCACCACATACCAGTGCGTGTGGAGTTGAATGATTCTCTAAATCCCAATAAATAACATTTTCAAAATTGTCTCTTCCGATGGGAATTTTATATCCGACTAGATCTTTTTTGTTTAATAAGAGATCTCGTTCTCTTTTTTTGGATAAATCAACAGATAAATAGGCTTTTCCTTCGTGAACAACTAAATCTTTAGAAATTCTTACATTGGACACATTAAGCGCACTTGCTAAGTCTAATTTATGGTTTTGAATAGAAGATATTTTTACACCTCCGGATACGGCTAGTAAAAAAGTATTACTTGAATATCCATTAAACTTGTGTTCTACTTTAACTGGAGCACCAAATGTTCTTAGAACATGCTCTATTTTTTCTTCGTCAGACATATTTTTATTACTTAAATCGTATTGGATAAATTGTGATGCGCTTTCTTGGAATTGCTTAATTACTTTAGGATTTATAGTTCCTAGTGATACATCACGGGTTTTTTTAAGTCTAAGGGCGATAAGCTCTTTTTTAGCTGGATCAATATTAAAATCTTCAACTTCTGCAATTCTTGTTTTACACCAAAATTCATAAATTTCAGCCCTGTCAACTAAATTATCAGAATCATTAATCATGTAGATATAGTCAGGATCATTGACAGCTTCAATCATTTTTTTAAGAGGCTCATAAAGCAGAGCTTCGTATAATCGACGAACATCCTCACTTTCAAAATTAATTTTGAAGCAAACTAATTGATTTGTCCTATCTCTGTTTTCAGAATACTTATTTTCTATAAACCAAACTTCGTCAACTTTAATTCCTGACTTAGATTCGTAACCTTTTACATATGTGATGCCTTGTTTTCCCATAAGAAGTTTCATTTCTTCTTCGCTGGAAATTGCCATTTTTGATTTGTGATCTGTAATAACAATTTTACCTTCTTTGCTTTTGAAAACTAGATCAATCTTAAAGTTACATGGCAAAGGAATTTCTACACCATCTATAATGACAAATTCAGATCCAAATATTTCTACATCTAATATTTCATCAATTTCATCTAGATAGGTACCTATTTCTTTCATGAAATTTTGAAGTAAAGCACTGACTGTTTTAGTGGCTTTTAACTTTGCATCAGCAATGGTGGGAGTTGTTTTTTGAATTTTCCATTTATTAGCTGGAGTTTCGTCTATGGTGTCATAGGCAACAACTTCTAAATCGACTAATTCTAATACATTACCTTCCTTAAAACTTTGAAAGAAATGTTGTAGTGCATTATGATATGCTACTCCGGCAACATTCGTAGAAGAATTTTTTATTTCATAGCCATAAATGCTTGTCATTTCGAAAGCTTTTTCGTTTCTAGAAAATTCACCAACTTTTGAAAAGCTCCAACTATTGATTAAGAATTGGCTATTAATATTAGCCAATTCTTCTTCAGTCATGTTTTTATAACGACTCTCCATATTTACAATAGTTTACCTGGAGCAGAGTCATTTCCAGTAGGATTAGATAATTCTCTTTTCTTATCGGAGAAGATAGTGAACAAATCTGTATCGTCTGCAGGAATATCTTTTTCCAGTTTATTAATAGCCTCTAAAGTTTTCGCCTGAGCAATTTTTACTTTAAGTTTTGTCGAATCAACTTTTTCTTCTTTCGCCTTATCGTTAACTTGTTTTGGTCTGAAAATAGTTTCAACAGTAGCATCTCCATCTTTAATAGACTGAGCGAAGCCAATCAATGTAACCAAATTATCAGGTGTAATAGTAGATTTATTAGGCTTACCAACAGAAGCTAATATTTCCAATTCTGTAACACCATATGTAGTAATAATACGGTTGAAATAATCATTAATTTTTATAATAAATTTAGCTTCATCGGATATATCTCCTAAAATTAAATTCTTTGCTGACTGAGCTACTTTATCAACTACAGCTTTTGGAATAACTTTAAGAATGGCATTTCTCAAAGAAATAGAATTTGCAGCATTACCGGTTACAGTAATCATATCGTCGCTCATTCTTCCGTTTTTTGACATGATGGATCTTTTTACTTCTTGCTCGATTGCAATGTTTTTCTGTAAATCAAAACAGACACCTCGAGATGTAACACTTTTTCCATCAATGGATGTTACCTTTGAGCTAATTCGTAAATTACCCCAATTTTGAGCCAGAATTAAAGCTAAATGAATTGAAGGGCCGTTAATTGTTTTTCCACCTCGTGGAACTGCGTAACTACAACTTGCAGCAGTTTCATAATCCATCGTAACAGTTGCTATTGAATCCTGTACAGCTTGCTTAATATCTCTCGGAAATGCTTTAGCAGTTGCAATTTGGGTATCAATCTGAGCTTTCTCATGTTGATATATTAATTCTGTATTAGCTTCTATTGTAATAATTTCATCAGGTACCATAAATATTTGTTTTTATAATTGTTAGTTAAACTTTTGTTGCTAAAATGACTACTGCAATTCCTAAGAAAAATGCAAAAATGATCCAAGCGCATCCCTTATATTCGTCTCCTTCTCCCATATTATTTCCAGTTATATATTTTTTTAAGAGACGTTTTTTTGTATGATTTTTTGAATTTATCTTTTACAATTGCATTAACATGGATGAATACTTCCTTGTCTGCCAAAAAGAAATTTTTATTTTTTCTATCAATCAATAAAATACTTGGCTTTCCATCTGAACATGTAGTGTTTTGAGAGAATCCTTTTTCTAATAAAGAAGCTATCGACTTATCTATTTTTTTTTCAGTAAATAAAAATTTTTTCATAATTATGCTGGATGAATGTTAATGTAGTTTTTGTAGTTTTCTTCAGTTATTAGCCAAGATTTACCAACTTTAGACGCTTTCATTAATCCCATTCGGATATGTCTTGTAACTGTTGATTCTGATTGCCCTGTGTTTTCACAAATATCAGAAACGGTATAAAGTTTTTCTTTTTTGGATGGCTGTTGATTATTTAACAATCCAACTACATTTGCCGCAACTTTTACAGCCAATTTATCCATTGCTTCATCGGATAATTCTGCTTCTAATTTCATGTTATTTATTTTTTAGGTTTTGAATAAGTTTCTTGGAAAACAGATTTTTTTGGATCAGTAAAACTACTTGCGTAAATGATCCCTTCATCAATCGATAATAGATTCAATAAAATCAAAAAATTATTTCTTCTAAAAATTACAGACGTGCTCATAAAAGGTAATTTTAAAATTTGTAGTTTTATTTGTATAAAATAGATTTAAGTATTTTGCGTTTAAAAAACTTTAATATCTACCTTTGCAAATGTTATTTTTTGTTTGTTTTCGTTCATGACAAATATATAAACAATAGTTTAAATAAAACAAATATTATTAAACAATTTTCTAATTATTTTTATGAAAGCAGTATTGAGGTTAAAGGAGTATATTGATTTTAAAGGGTTTAGTAATAGTTCTTTCGAGAAGCAGAACGACTTGTCTAATGGGTATATTGCTACTCAAATCAAAAGAAATGCTGATTTAGGTGAGGGGATTATAAAAAAAATATTAGACAATTGTTTAGATCTTGATCCTATTTGGTTTTTGACAGGAAGTGGTACTATGTTAAAATCAGTTCTTATTCAGGAAGTGCATAATAAGGATGGAATTCCGTTGATAGATATTGATGCCATGGCCGGCTATGGTTCCGGTGACAATCAAATCATGCAGTATGATACTGTAAGTGGTTATCGAATTCCTGAGTTAGAAGGCAAAGGAGTGAAGTATTTAATTAGAGTTTCTGGATCGTCAATGTATCCGAAGTATAGTAATGGAGATTTACTTGCGTGTAAGCCTTTAAAAGACCGTTCTTTCTTTCAATGGGGAAAACCTTATGTATTAGATACTGAACAGGGAGCGATCGTAAAAAGATTGTTTCAATGCGAGGATGATGAAGAGTGTCTTGAATGTCATTCAGATAACAAAACACATTATCCTCCTTTTAAAATACCTAAAAATTCAATAAGAGCTCTTGCAATTGTTGTCGGTGTAATAAGACTTGAATAGTTACTTAAAAACAAATTAAATGTTTAAAAAAGCAGTTTTAATAATGTTAGCCATCTTTTTTTTAGGTGTCTTGATTTGTTTCTATAATAGTTCCAGAAATGGAAGGTATGTATTTTCTAACAATAGAGAAGGTATTCCAATTATACTAGATTCAAGAACTGGAGAAGTGTATGCTATTAAGTCAAGAAAGAAAATAAGCTTAGAAAATTACAAACCTATTAAATAAAAATTATGAAAAAAGTATTACTCGTTTTGGTATTATTTGGAACGTTGTCGTGTTCAAGTGATGATAATAAAAAAGAAGATTCACTTTCTATTGTTGGCAATTGGAAATATGTGTCCGCAAATACATATGGTGTGGAGCAGGAGTTAACTAAATGTGAAAAATCACTAAGTTACATTGAATTAAAAACAGGTACTGAAGTAGTAGAAAAGAGTGGGCTTGCTGATGTGTCAAGTGAATCAGGTTGTAAACAAACAGCGCTTACTGGTACTTATGCTATCAACGATGCTGATCAAGAATTAATTGTTACTATTTACCAGGATGGTAAAGTTTTTACTAAGAAGAATTATTTTATTACAGAACTCACTAATGCGAATCTGAAATTAAAAATATTTAAGACAAGTTACTTTAACAGTCAAAGTGTTTGGGTCGAAGAAAGTCTTCCGGAGATAAAAAGAACTGTTTATACTTATAGTAAATAAGTGTTATTTTATATTTGTTTACGTGTATATATGTCGGGATATTGTCGGGATATTAATTTAGTACAAATTAAAAAACGCCTTATTTTACGGGCGTTTTTTAATAATAAGTAGTCTTAAAAGTGACCACGGTGGGATTTGAACCCACACGCCCTTACGAGCACCACCCCCTCAAGATGGCAAGTCTACCGTTTCTCCACGTGGCCAAAAAAAAAGGTCAAGTAATTGAATTACTCGACCTTTGTGACCCGACTGGGGCTCGAACCCAGGACCCCATCATTAAAAGTGATGTGCTCTACCAACTGAGCTATCGAGTCATTGCTTTCAAGGAATTTAATTTGTTAATCACAAAATTTGTGACCCGACTGGGGCTCGAACCCAGGACCCCATCATTAAAAGTGATGTGCTCTACCAACTGAGCTATCGAGTCATTTAATTCCTTGAATGCGGGTGCAAATATAAGGAGTTATTTTCGAAGTTTCCAAGCATTTTTATTATAAATTTGTCTTTTTTTAAGAAAAATTCTCAACGTCTTAGTTTATAAGGTTTTATTAGTATGAAAAAAATTGTGTTATTAGGTTATATGGGGTGCGGAAAGTCAACAATTGCCCAGAATTTGTCGAAAATTACAAATATTCCGTTTTTGGATTTGGATAAATGTATCGAAAATAGAGTCAATTTATCAATAAATGAAATTTTTGAACAACATGGGGAGATCTATTTTAGAAAATTAGAGCACGAAATTTTTGTGGAATTGCTTCAATCTTCAGAAAATAGTATAATTGGTTTGGGTGGAGGAACGCCATGTTATGCAAATAACCATGAATTATTGAAGAACGATGGTGTTACTTCAATTTATTTAAAAGCCTCCATAGAGACATTATATAATAGGTTAGTTCATAACAAGAGCAAGCGTCCCTTGATTGCTGATATGAATGAAGAAGAAATGAGAGAGTTTATTGCGAAACATTTATTCGACCGAAGCTTTTATTACAACCAGGCACAACATAAAGTCCCGGTTGATGGCAAATCAGTCGAAGAAACGGTTCAGGATATTATAAGGATACTAGCTTAAAAAAGCATAATCACCGCCATTTTCGTCGAAAACAACCTGAACATGCTCTAATAAAGAGGTGGAAAGGGAGATTCCTTTGAAATCAGCTTTCACGGGGTATTTTTTATGATTTCGGTCTACAAGTACTGCAGTTTTGAATTTCTTAAGCGGAACGTCTAAGAAATGACGAACTGCGTATATTAAAGTAGTACCGGAATTTAAGACATCATCAACAAGGACTAATCCTTTGTTAGCATATTCGCTGGCCGGTAAAGAAGTTTGTATGGGTGACTGCGGATTTTGTTTGTCAACTTTAACTTCGCAAAGAGAGACTTTCAGATTTGAGATGTTGCCTAAAGCTACTGCCAGTTTTTGAGCAAAAACAGATCCGTTAGAGGCGATTCCGGCTATCACAACTTCGTCTTCGTCAACAAAAGTCTCGTAAATTTGATAAGCGATACGTTTTATTTTATGTTCGATTTCCTGATTCGTTAAGATGATGTTCTTGTTCATGATTTATTTTTTTGCTAAAATACATATTTAGGGCATTAAATTCCAAGTTTTAAAAATTCCAAATTCCAATGTTTGGGCTCGGATTTGTGTTTACTTGGAATTCTTTTTGAAACAATTTATAGTTCCTAGTAATAGAGTTTGTTTGAATGGTTGGAATTTGGAATTTCAAGTTTTGGAATTTCAATCTCCTTCCTCCTCATCAAAAATCTCATTCCCATACTCATCAATATCTCTACGGTCCTTTTTGGTGGGCCTTCCGGTTCCACTTTTGCGATAGTGTTCTTTAGAAAGTTTTAGCAACTCCAGATGAGCATAAGCTTCGGCCGGTGTTTCGTTTTTGCGATAGATGTCAACAAGCTTTGCTCCAACACGACTTTCCGGTATGTCAAGTACGGTTATGATTTGCGTAATCTGATCTTTTCTAAAGGTAATCCTGTCGGTCGGGAAAACCTCTTTTGATGGTTTCGCAACCTGCCCATTTACAGTGATGTGGTTCTTTTTACAGGCTTCGGTAACCATATTTCGGGTCTTGTAATAGCGTACGCACCACAGGTATTTATCTATTCTCATAATTTTTCTAAAATAGAAGTTAAAATCTTTACAAAAATAAATCAATATTGTATCTTGCGCACCTAAAAATATAAGAATAATGAATAAATTTAAATATTATTTTATTTTATTACTTGCCGGTATTGCTATCGTTTCGTGTAATAAAAATGATGACGATGATGTAGAAACGGTTCCTTTAAGAGATTACAAGGAGCAGTACAAGGCTGACAGTGATTCGATTATGAAATATTTAAAGAGCAATTATATTAAAAGCGTCAGCGCTAATTTTGATATTGTAATAGAAAAAATTCCGGTAGGAGGAGCGCAAGTTTCTATTTGGGATCAGACCGTATATCCTTTGCAAAATAGAGTGGTTTACAGTAATGATGTTAACTATACCGTTTATTATTTGTCTTTAAGAAAAGGTACAGGTGCTGCTCCTTGTAATTATGACAGAATTTCTGCATCTTACTCTGGAAATACATTAAATAATAAAGTTTTTGATACTTCTTATGGATTGGCTAGAGATTTTAGTCTGGAGCCGTATTTGACAACATCTGTAATAGAAGGATGGCCGGAAATTTTCCCTCAGTTTAGGATGGGTACTGCTAAAATGGCAACAGATGGTAGTGGTGTTATAACCTATGAAAATTTCGGGGCTGGTGTTATGTTTTTGCCTTCCGGATTAGCGTACTATGGTTCTGGTCAGACTGATATCCCTGCTTATTCTTGTCTGGTGTTTAGTTTTAAATTATTGGGTGTTCAAAGATTGGATCATGACTTTGATGGGATTTATGATTTTGAGGAAGATTTAAATGGAGATGGTTATATGTATGATTTTAGAAATACAACAAAATATCCAAATCCTCCAGATGGAAAACTTTTAGATGATACAGATCATGATGGTTTGGCTGATTTTATAGACGTTGATGATGACGGGGATGGTTATACCACGCTTCTGGAAATTACTAAGCCTGCAGGGGTTAATTCTGGGGTGAGTAAATATTATCCTTTTAATCCGGTTGCGGATAATCCTAATACACCAAATGTAGATGAAACGGAGCTATGGGCTATTCCTAGAAAACCAACCGGAGCGCTTACAGATCCTAATAAGCCAGAGTCTGCTGCGAATCCACGAAAATTTGTTGATGAGGATTATAAAGCAGTAGGAAGAACAAGGATTCATTTAGATAATACGTATCCTTACAAAAATTAATAAAGTTTTTAAATACAAAAAAACCTCGAAATCACTTTCGAGGTTTTTTTGTATAAAGAAGAAAATCTAAAATTATTTTCTTTTGATAACTCTTTCTACAGCTTCAACAATCGCTTGATTGTTTAGTTTGTATTTCTCCATCAATTGTTCTGGAGTTCCGGATTCACCAAAACTATCGTTTACAGCTACAAATTCTTGTGGAGCCGGATTGTTTAAGGCAAGTACTCTGGAAACACTTTCTCCTAATCCTCCAAGGATGTTGTGTTCTTCTGCTGTTACTACACATTTTGTTTTGGCCAATGATTTTAGAATAGCTTCTTCGTCAAGTGGTTTGATAGTGTGAATGTTGATTACTTCAGCAGAAATTCCTTTTGCTTCTAAAGCTTCAGCAGCGATAAGAGCTTCCCAAACTAAATGTCCGGTAGCTACAATGGTAACATCAGAACCCTCGTTTAATAAAATAGCTTTTCCAATTACGAAAGGCTCATCAGCAGGAGTAAAGTTAGCTACTACAGGACGTCCAAAACGTAAGTAAGCAGGGCCATGGTGGTCTGCTAATGCAAGAGTAGCAGCTTTGGTTTGATTGTAATCACAAGTGTTAATTACAGTCATTCCCGGTAACATTTTCATTAAACCGATATCTTCAAGGATTTGGTGTGTTGCTCCATCTTCACCAAGTGTTAAACCAGCGTGAGAAGCACAGATTTTTACATTTTTATCAGAGTAAGCAACAGATTGACGAATTTGATCGTAAACTCTTCCTGTTGAGAAATTGGCGAAAGTTCCTGTGAATGGAATTTTTCCTCCAATGGTTAAACCAGCTGCGATTCCAATCATATTCGCTTCTGCGATACCAATTTGGAAAAAACGCTCGGGGTGATTTTTCTTGAAATCATCAAATTTTAATGATCCAATTAAATCGGCACATAATGCCACAACATTTTCGTTTTTCTGACCTAATTCTGTCATTCCCGCTCCAAAACCCGAACGAGTATCTTTACTTCCTGTATTTGTATATTTTTTCATTTCTGTTTTTTCATTTTGAGGTTCTAAGGATTCAGTGACTAAGTTTTTGAGTTTTTTTAACTGAAAACTAATTACTGAGACTGAACACTTTTTAATAGTCTGCTAAAGTTGATGTGTTTTGAGCTAAAGCACTTGCTAATTGATCATTGTTTGGTGCTTTTCCGTGCCAAGCGTGCGTGTGCATCATAAAGTCAACTCCGTTACCCATTTCAGTGTGTAACAAAATACAAACCGGTTTTCCTTTTCCTGTTCTTGATTTTGCATCATTTAAACCGGCAAGGATAGCATCGATATTGTTTCCTTCTTTGATTTCAAGAACGTCCCAGTCAAAAGCTTCAAATTTAGCGCGGATACTTCCCATTGCCAGAACTTCATCTGTTGTTCCGTCAATTTGTTTTCCGTTAAGGTCGATAGTAGCAATAACGTTGTCTACTTTTTTAGCAGAAGCATACATGATAGCTTCCCAGTTTTGACCCTCTTGTAATTCACCATCACCGTGTAGGCTGTAAATGATATGATTGTCGCCATTTAATTTTTTAGCCTGAGCTGCTCCAAGAGCTACAGATAAACCTTGTCCTAATGAACCGGAAGCGATACGAACACCAGGTAATCCTTCGTGTGTCGTAGGATGTCCTTGTAAGCGAGAATTTAAAAGTCTAAACGTAGCCAATTCCGAAACAGGGAAATAACCACTACGGGCTAAAACGCTATAAAAAACTGGAGAAATATGTCCGTTTGAAAGGAAGAAAAGATCTTCTCCAATTCCGTCCATATCAAAACCTTCTTTACGGTCCATAATATTTTGGTATAAAGTAACCAAAAATTCAGTACAACCTAGTGATCCGCCTGGATGACCAGAGTTGACAGCATGTACCATTCGAAGAATATCTCTTCTTACTTGGATAGTTAAATCGCTTAATTGTTGTGTGTTAGGCTTCATTTTATATGTAAAAGTTAAACTGTTGCAAAAGTAATTGTTATTTTGCGGGGAGACAAATCATTTTTAAGGAAATGTGTTATATATATCGAGATGTTGAGTTATAAAGTTTCGTAGTTCTCCGATACGAAGATTTAAACCAATCAGAAGTTAAAAGTTTTCTTTAGAAGTAGTTAAAGTCAGGAAGTTTGATTCCCGAAAAAGATACAATCTAAGAAGTTATGATAACTCTATTTTAATGTCTCCTGAATAGCTTTCTCAATCAAAGGCTCCATAATTTTATATCCGGCCAATGTAGGATGCACACCATCTAAAGTGTATTTCCTATCCAAGCCTTTTTGATCGTCGCTCATTTTTGAAAAATAGTCTGTATAAATAATCTGGTTTTCTTTGCAATAGTTTTGAATCATTTCATTGAGTTTGATTATTTTTTCGGCAGGTTCTAATCCTTTTCTCCATTTAAAATCTAAAGCGGGCAGTACGGATGAAAGGATCACTTTAATGTTGTTTTGTTTGGCTAATTCTGCCATCGAAATAATGTTACCCAGAATATCTTCGAGTTCAATCGGACCGTTATTTTGTGCAATATCATTGACTCCGGCAAGGATAATAACCAGTTTTGGTTTTAAAGAAACTACATCTGCCCGAAATCGTACCAACATTTGCGAGGAGGTTTGGCCGCTGATGCCTCGATTGATATAATTTTTATTCGAAAAAAACTCAGGATCATAGGTTTTCCATCCTTCAGTGATAGAGTTTCCCATAAAAACAATTCGGTTTTTGTTTTCCGGTTCTAGTTTTAAAGCTTGATTTTCTTTTGAATATTTAGAGATATTGGCCCAATCTGTTTTCATGTCTTGACTGAAAGTTTTTGTAGTGATAAAAAGCAATAGTATAATGAAAGTCTTTTTCATAACAAAAAATAGTTTTGATGTTTAGAATTGTTTCATTTTCTAATTGTTTAATTCTTTGATTTCTTTCCAGGTAATTAGTTGAATGTTATTCGCTTCAAGTTTTAATTTGCATTCCGGACTGGTGAAATACTCCAAGTCTATTTGTCTCCATTTTGAACCAAAATTGGGATGGTTTATAGTGACAGCTTTCATTTCATCGTCATCAAAAGCCGGATGTATCAAAATGGCATTCAATCCAGGAGCCATATTGTCCAGGACGCTGCTGTAATATTTTTTTTGTTCGTCTTTTACAAAATAATCGTAATGACCAATATGAAGGTGTTCGACCACAATGTCATTTTCGAAGTCGAAACTTTCGTTCGTTAAATTAACCGATTCAATAAAAGCTTTATTCAGAAAAACAGCTAAGTTGTATTCTTTGCCTAAGGCTTTGTATATTTCTAAAAATTCAGGAGAAACGCCCACGCTGTACATATGAGAGTCAAGATGAGTGGGCTGTAAACCGAAATGTAAGGCTCTTTCGATCTGAGCGCGAAGTTCCTTTTTTACTTCTGTAGCTTTTGCATTACTGAAAAAATCAGCTCTACTTTTGTAAAAATGCCCGTTTTTATCTACTAATGAAGAAACTTCAGAAATTGGTGCAACCGGACCAAATTTATAGTTTTCCCATTCACAGGTTAGGGTTAGGTGAACCCCATGTTCGAATTGGGGATTGTTTTTTGCGTAATTGACCATTTCAAAAGACCATGGGCAAGGCATCATTATGCTGTAAGAATTTACGAATCCTGCCTCAAGTGCTTGTATGGTAGCTCTGTTTTCAGAATGCGATAATCCGGCATCATCTGCATGTATGAGTAATAATTTAGTCTCTTCCGGATATCCTAGTTTTTGTGATAAATTCATTTTGTGTGTTGTGTTTAATTTTGTGATTCAAATTTAGTGGATTTTTCTCGCAGGATTGTTAATGAGAAAATTATAGTGAATTCCTGATTTTTTTAAGATGATTTGCTTTTGAAATTTAATTTCTTCTTCATGATTTTTGATTTTTTTCTCAATAAAATAATTATGTGATGCTGTTGGCTTCAATGTTGGGGATATTTATTGTCAGTATTTGCAGCGATTTTAAAGGTTTATATCTTTTGAAGCAATAGAAAAAGGATATTCTATTTTGTCATTAAATTTTCCTCAAATTAGCCTATCTTTGCCGACTGAAAAACGCGTATATGAAGTTTGATTTATTACAAAAAGATCCGCAGTCGAAAGCAAGAGCGGGGAGTATTACTACAGATCACGGAGTTATTGAAACTCCTATTTTTATGCCTGTTGGGACTGTTGCATCGGTAAAAGGTGTGCACCAAAGAGAGCTGAAAGAAGATATTAATCCGGATATTATTCTCGGAAACACTTACCATTTATATTTACGTCCACAGACTGAAATTCTTGAAAAAGCAGGTGGATTGCATAAATTTATGAATTGGGATCGCAATATTTTGACTGATTCAGGAGGATATCAAGTGTATTCGCTTTCTAATAACAGAAAAATCAAAGAAGAAGGAGTAAAGTTTAAATCGCATATTGACGGTTCATATCATTTCTTTACACCCGAAAATGTAATGGAAATTCAACGTACCATCGGAGCCGATATCATTATGGCTTTTGATGAATGTACACCTTATCCTTGCGATTACAGATACGCACAACGTTCGATGCACATGACACACCGTTGGTTGGATCGTTGTATCAATCATTTAGATAAAGTTCCTTATAAATATGGATACGAGCAAACTTTTTTTCCGATTGTTCAGGGAAGTACGTATAAAGATTTGCGTCGTCAATCAGCGGAGTATATTGCAAATGCTGGTCAGCAAGGAAATGCTATTGGCGGACTGTCAGTAGGAGAACCTGCTGAAGAAATGTATGCCATGACAGAAGTAGTTTGTGAAATCCTGCCGGAAGATAAACCTCGTTATTTAATGGGAGTAGGAACTCCAATTAATATTCTGGAAAATATTGCGTTAGGAATTGATATGTTCGATTGTGTAATGCCAACGCGTAATGCAAGAAACGGAATGTTGTTTACAGCAAACGGAACAATCAATATCAAGAACAAAAAATGGGAAGCTGATTTCTCTCCAATCGATGAGATGGGACATACTTTCGTAGATACAGAATATACAAAAGCTTATTTACGTCACTTGTTTGCTGCGAACGAATATTTAGGAAAACAAATTGCAACGATTCATAATCTTGGTTTCTATATGTGGTTGGTTCGTGAAGCCAGAAAACATATCTTAGCTGGCGATTTCAGACCTTGGAAAGAAATGATGGTTAAAAATATGAGTCAAAGACTATAAGAAGTTTTAAGTTTCAGGTTTCAAGTTTATGGGTATTACAAGAAAACCTGAAACCTGAAACCTGAAACTTGAAACCTTTTCAAACTAAAAAATATATATGCTGACGATAATAGACAAGTATATTTTAAAAAGATATTTAGCCACTTTTTCGGTGATGATACTCTTATTTATCCCAATCGGAATCGTAATTGACGTTTCGGAGAAGGTAAATAAAATGTTAGAGAACAAAGTCCCATTTACGGATATTGCGATCTATTATTACAACTTTACAGTCTATTTTGCAAACTCATTATTCCCGATATTTTTGTTTTTATCGGTAATCTGGTTTACCTCAAAATTGGCAAACAATACCGAAATTATTGCCATTTTAAGTTCGGGAATTTCCTTTACCCGATTTCTGAGACCTTATATTATCGGTGCAAGTATTGTATCTGTTTTTGTATTATTAATGGGATTTTTTATTGTTCCTGCAGCCAGTGAAGGTTTTAATAATTTTAGATACACCTATCTGAAAGGGAATGGTAAACAGCTTATGCGTGGTGAAAACACCAATGTATTCAGACAAATTAATGATAATGATTTTATCTATGTCAATAGTTTTAATGAAGAGTCTAAAACAGCCTTTAATTTTACGTTAGAACATTTTGACAAGGACATGTTGACGTATAAAATCACAGCAAGTCGCATCAAATGGGATCCGAAAAAGAAAATTTACACGCTATACGATTACACCAAAAGAACAGTCGGTGAATTAAATGATGTCATTGAAAAAGTTCCTGAAAAAAATGTAGCCTTTAAATTTGAGCTCGAGGATTTAACGCCTGTCGTTTATATTGCCGAAACTTTAAGTTTAGGGAAACTGTATAAATTTATTGATAAAGAAAAAAAACGAGGTTCAGGAAATATAAATACTTATTTGGTAGTACTTTATAAAAAATACAGTGTTCCGGTATCTGCCTTTATTTTAACAATTATTGCCGTGGCAGTTTCTTCAATGAAACGTCGTGGAGGAATGGGAACCAATTTGGCGATTGGAATTGCAATTGCGTTTTCTTTTGTGTTTTTTGATAAAATATTCGGGACCCTTGCCGAAAAATCTACTTTCTCACCTTTATTTGCTGTTTGGTTTCCGAATATGGTTTTCGGAATTTTAGCAGTTTACCTATTACGTAATGCGAAACGATAATTTAAAAAGTTACTTAAATTTACACTTAATTGTTTTTATTTGGGGTTTTACAGCCGTCTTGGGCGCTTTAATTACTATTGATGCTGAGAATCTGGTTTGGTACAGAATGCTTCTTGCCGGTATTTTTTTAGGATGTTTTATTGTTTATAAAAAGCAATCTTTTCGGGTTCCGGTTAAAGAATTTTTTAAACTCATTTTTGTCGGGCTTTTGATTGCCTTACATTGGGTTTTCTTCTTTAAAGCGATCCATATTTCCAATGTTTCCATTACGCTTTCTATATTTTCACTCGGCGCTTTTTTTGCCTCTTTATTAGAACCCATCTTTTTCGGGCGTAAGATATTATGGTATGAAGTTTTTTTCGGACTTATAATTATTGGCGGATTAGCTTTGATTTTACAGGTAGAAATTAAATATTTACAGGGCATTTATTTTGCGTTGGCGTCTATAATTCTGGGTGTATTGTTTACGCTTATGAATGGAAAATTAATTAGCAATCATGAGCCTTCCGTAATTACTTTTTATGAGTTTGGAGCCGGTGTTTTTTTTATTTCCGTTTATTTTTTATTTAAAGGAAAATTTAATGCTGATTTCTTTACAATGTCAACAAACAACTGGATTCTGTTATTTGTTTTGGCCTCCGTATTTACAGCCTATGCTTTTACCGCTTCTGTAAAAGTGATGCAGAGATTAACGCCTTATACGGTGATGTTAACCACTAATTTGGAGCCTGTTTACGGAATTGTTCTGGCCTATTTTATTCTTGGAGGAAAAGAAAAAATGAGCACGGAATTTTATATTGGAGCGATAATAATTGTGATTACAGTTATCCTAAACGGCGTTTTTAAACATTATCAAAACAAGGAAAAAGTATAGTATTTTACTTATTTTAAAATTGCATTTTTACACATTAAACAATATTTAATTCTCCCAATGATATAATATTTTTATATTTGCGGTTCGATTTACAAACAAAATTCAAAAATCCATGGAATATTTAGATTTTGAGCTTCCAATAAAAGAACTTGAAGAACAGTTAGAAAAGTGCGTTATAATTGGAAAAGAATCTGACGTTGATGTTACACCTACTTGTAAAGAAATCAACAAGAAACTAGAAGAAACCAAGAAAGAAATATATAAAAACCTTACGGCTTGGCAGCGTGTACAATTGTCAAGACACCCGAACAGGCCTTATACACTTGATTATATCAGAGCAATCTGCGGTGATACTTTTTTAGAACTTCATGGAGACAGAAGTTTCAAAGATGACAAAGCGATGGTTGGTGGTTTAGGAAAAGTTAACGGACAATCTTTTATGATTGTAGGTCAACAAAAAGGATACAACACCAAAACTCGTCAATACCGTAATTTTGGTATGGCAAACCCTGAAGGATACCGTAAAGCTTTGCGTTTGATGAAAATGGCAGAGAAATTTGGTATTCCGGTTTTAACTTTAGTAGATACTCCTGGAGCCTATCCTGGTTTAGAAGCAGAAGAAAGAGGTCAAGGAGAAGCTATTGCCAGAAATATTTTCGAAATGGTTCGCTTAAAAGTGCCGATTATCACTATTATTGTAGGTGAGGGTGCTTCTGGAGGAGCTTTAGGAATAGGTGTTGGAGATAAAGTTTACATGTTAGAAAACACTTGGTATTCTGTAATTTCTCCGGAATCTTGCTCTTCTATTTTATGGAAAAGCTGGGAATACAAAGAGCGTGCAGCTGATGCTTTAAAATTGACTTCATCTGACATGAAAAGACAAAAATTAGTTGACGATGTGATTCCGGAACCATTAGGAGGAGCACACTACGATCGTGAAACTACTTTTAAAACAGTAGCAGAATATATTACTAAAGGATATAATGAATTGAAAGACTTATCAACAGCCGACTTAATTGCCCAAAGAATGGACAAATATAGTCAGATGGGGGAATACAAGGAGTAAATTCTTACAAAATTATTTAAAATCCGAAGCCTTGTCGTTTCGGATTTTTTTTTGGTTATCAACAAAAAAAACTTATTTATAAACAATTAATAGTTATAACTCGATAGCATTGTTTTTTTTAATTTTGCTACTTTCGCTATATGGAAAATTTCAAAAATGTATACCCTGCAAAGGCAGATAAATCCGCAGTCATTAATTTAGAGAAAGGAAAACTTCCTCCTCAAGTACTTGATTTAGAGGAAGCTGTTCTTGGTGCGATGATGATTGACAAAAAAGGGGTGGATGATGTAATTGATATTTTACAGGCTGATGCTTTTTATAAAGATGCACATAAATTTATTTTTGAAGCAATTGTGCAACTCTTTACCGAAACACAACCAATTGACTTGTTAACCGTTTCGACTCAGCTGAAAAAGAATGGAAAATTAGATTTAGCAGGAGGAGATTTTTATTTAATTCAACTTACACAAAAAATTGCCTCTTCGGCGCATATTGAATTTCACTCTCGTATCATACTTCAAAAGTATATTCAAAGAAGTTTGATCCGAATTTCTTCTGAAATTATTGAAGAATCGTATGATGAAACAACTGACGTATTTGACTTATTGGATAAAGCAGAATCTAAATTATACGAAGTAACTCAGGGAAATATTAAACGAAGTTCAGAAACAGCTCAGAGTTTAGTTTTACAGGCAAAGAAACGTATTGAAGAAATTGCTGGTAAAGAAGGTTTGAGTGGTGTTGCAACAGGATTTGAAAAATTAGACCAGATCACCTCAGGATGGCAACCGAGTGATTTAATTATTATAGCCGCCCGTCCTGGTATGGGTAAAACCGCATTTGTACTTTCGATGGCACGTAACGTAGCTATTGATTATGGACATGCGGTGGCCGTTTTCTCTCTGGAGATGGCTTCTGTACAGTTGATTACGAGGCTTATTTCGTCAGAAACAGGATTGTCTTCTGAGAAATTAAGAACAGGAAAATTGGAGAAACACGAATGGGAACAACTAAGTACTAAAGTAAAAGATTTAGAGAAAGCGCCGCTGTTTATTGATGATTCACCTTCGCTTTCTATTTTCGATTTACGTGCAAAATGCCGTCGTTTGGCATCACAACACGGAATTAAATTAATCATTGTCGACTACTTGCAGTTGATGACAGCAGGAGGAAACGGAAAAGGAGGAGGAAGCCGTGAGCAGGAGATTTCGACGATTTCCCGAAACTTAAAAGCATTAGCAAAAGAGTTAAACGTTCCGGTAATCGCACTTTCACAGTTGTCCCGTGCGGTTGAAACCCGTGGATCCAGTAAAAGACCTTTACTATCGGATCTTCGTGAATCCGGAGCAATTGAGCAGGATGCTGATATCGTTTCGTTTATCTACCGTCCTGAATATTATAAAATTGAAGAATGGGATGATGACGAACAATCACCTACAGCAGGTCAGGCTGAGTTTATTATAGCCAAACACCGTAACGGTAGTCTTGAGAACGTACGATTGAAATTCCTTGGACATTTAGGTAAGTTTGATAACCTCGAAGACTTTACAGGTGGTTATGACGATTTGCCTTCTAAGATGAATCACGACGATAATCCATTCGCTACTAAAAGTTTACCATCGCCTAATGAAGCGTTCGGAAGCAATCTGAATGAGGACGATGATGATAGCGATGTTCCTTTTTAAATCGTTTAAAATCAATAAATTGTAAATAAAAATCCTTATAAGTTTAGTGACTTGTAAGGATTTTTTTTGAATTGATAATTAGCCAGTTCTCAGTAGTAATTTTACACGATTATATTTCTTATATAAAAATTAATTCGGTAGTTTAGCATAACCATTTAACAAATCTAATACTATTAACTAATTCTAATTTGTAAACTATGAATGAAGAAACTTTTCCGAATCCTATTCAAGTTCCATTAGCTACAGCCGAAGCATGGGAGAAAAGATACGAGGAGGACAAAACCATCGAAGAGAATGACAAAAAAGTAAAATCTTTTTTGATTCCAAGAGAAAGTTTAGAACTAGTTTTGCAACTTGATACCGAAGCCGTTCGTGCTTATATCGGGATCAATGATCAAAAAGAGAAAACTTTACTTTTTGTGGGAGCAAAACTAGATGAAAAAACTGGAAAATACATAGATGTTTACGGGCCACCACCTACAGCAAATAAAGGTCTGGACTCAGCCGGAGATGTTGTCTATGACGGTGTGCGTCCTAGTCCACCTTATTGATTTTAAATAGGATATGTAAAATTATGGATGATTTTTTAATATACTTAGTTTACGTACTTCTATTTTTAAATCTCATTTTTTACAGCATTAGCTTTTTTCGAAAGGAAAAAGCTAATGTTTTTTTTGTATGGTATATAGTATCTAGCTGCATTATGCAATTTTCAATGGAAGTCTTATACAGACTGGCGATTCATAATCTAATAGTAGTAAATACCTTTTTTATAATACAATTTATTTTACTGGGATTGTTTTTTAAATCACTTTTTACAAACAAAAAACAAATAATGTACGTGCAGTATAGCATGTACTTGGGTTTGTTTTTAATAGCTTGTCAATATGTGTATGATTACAATTTGTTGTTTGACTTTAACTTATTTGCAATTTCGCTGACCTCACTTTTATTGGTTTGTTATGCGTTGATGCATTTGTACAATCAACTGGCGACTGAAAAAGTATATTATTTTATAACAATAGGTATTATAATTTACATGCTACCAAGTACTGTTCTGTACTTAATAGGAAATTTGACTGAGAATTTAAGTGAGGATTTTAAATACATTTCGTGGCAATTGAATGCTTGCTTGGTTATAGTACAGCAAGTATTGTACTTATACGAATGTAAAGTGAGCTTTTTGAAAAAAGAAGCAACTCTGAAAATTTAAAAATTTCTGTTATTCATTAAATAACAAAAGAAAATAATAAAAAAAAACATTTTATGCGCTACCATGGTAGCGCTGTTTTTTATATCTACATGCCAGAAGTAAAAAGAATCAAGTCCAAAAGTTGTGAAGAAATAAAAATCTCGCGAAGTCGCAAAGTCGCGGAGTTAAAAAATCAATACAAAAACTTGAAGGCTCAGTGTTTTTGCGAGAAATAAAGTCTGGAAAATCAACAAAAAAACAACCATCAAGAGCTGTTAATGCTAATGCCATGGAGGTGATTTACACAAATTTCTCCACAACTTTTTGACTTGATCCAATAATAGAGATTGAAGGGATCACGTTTTCGCTGCTTTAGTTCAAATCTATTATAGTTGATAAAGGATGTACAACACATTGATGCGTTTTTTAGGATTGAATTCATAAGCTGAAGTAACTACTGTTTTAATAGTTTTAGATAGTAACAATACCGTAAAAGAATGAACCGCAACGTCAAATAAATTGTCTGTGTTTAGGATACCCCCGCCTATATCCTCCTTGAATAGTGATCCTGAAAATGAATAGTAAGATTGTCTAGTTGCTTTTAAATTAATGATATTTTAATAGAAAGTAAATGTTCTGTTAAACCGATTTTAACCCAATTTAAACTAAATCAACCATGAAAAAAATTACTTTATGCGCTACTTTGATAGCGCTGTTTTTTATGACATCATGTCAAAAAGAAAACACTCAGGAAGAAAGCAAGGCTATGTCTAAAGAAGAAAAAGAAAATTGGCAGACTGCAAATCTGGATGCTAAGTTTGCAACTTCTCAAAAGAAAGTTACGGCTTATTTGTTCTCGACCAGTGAAATGGCAACACTGGTTAAAACCCCCAATATTAAAGAAGTTCGTTTTCTTCTGGGGTATGCGGACAATACGATTCAGATTAGTATAATCGGTGTCGATAAGTCTGGAAAGGAATTAGGAATCGTGAATCCTACCATACTGAAAGAATCCAATTATCAAGAGAAACTAAGCAGGCTTAATGCATTGTCTATTAGCGAAACAGAGATGAGATCACCGATAGTAGAAGAACATTTGTTGCTGCCCAAAGATGCTCTTGCAGGTATTGAAGCCTGGCAGGAAAAGCTAAAATCGGTTTCTGATCTGAACGCAATAACTTCTTATGAGGGATCACGTTTTTGCTATTTTAGTTTAGAAGCAGATGTTGTAGCCGCTATGGTGGATCATGAGGATATAGTAAACATTGGCTTGTTTTTAGGGTTAAATCCAAAAGGCAAGGTTACTACGATCTTAATTGGATTGGACAAAAACAATGCAGTAAAAGAGTTTGCTCAGGGGATAACTGGGGGAATTAATATCGCTGTCAGTATTTTTGATGGTGTCCGCCCATGTCCGCCCTACGGAAGTTGTAAATCGCATTAATAATTTTAAGATTCAGAGGGAGTTTTAAAGACAAACAAACTCTGGATTTTTTTTAATTTAACCCTAACAAAGAATAAACTATGAAAAAAGCAATTTTAAGCGTTGTATTAGTGACGCTGTTTTTTATGTCTTCCTGTCAAAAGGAAAGTGCTCAGGAAGAGAGCAAGGTTGTGACAACAGTACAAAAAGAAAACTGGCTTACGGCTACTTTGGATTCGAAATTTGCAAGTTCACAAAAACAGGTTGCGGCCTATTTGTTTCCGGCAGATAAAATGGAGGCATTAGTCAAAACACCAAATGTTACAGCTGTACGTTTTGTATTAGGTTATGCTGATCATACGATTCAAATTAGTGTGACAGGTGTTGATAAATCCGGTAAAAAACTAGGAACAGTAAGCGCAACAGTATTAAAAGAATCAAATTATGACGGTAAGTTGAGTAAACTTAACCAGTTGACTGTTAGTAAAACCAACAAAAGAACGGCGTTATTAAATGCACATTCATTGTTGCCTAAAGACGCTTTCGCAGGTATTGAAGCCTGGCAACAGAAATTGAGTGCTGTTGCTGACTTAGAAGAGGTAACTTCTTATGAGGGAGTACGTTTTCGTTATTTTAGTTTAGAATCAGAGGTGATTCTAGCGATGGTAGACAGCGGAAATACAGCAAACATTGGTTTGTTTTTAGGACTGAATACAAAAGGAAAAGTAACCACTGTTTTGATCGGTTTAGATAAAAATAATGACATTAAAAAAACAACACCGACATCAAAAGAGGCAGCAGCGGTCTATGATTTTTCGCTACCATGCCCGCCTACAGGAGATCCGGCCGATTTCGGGGGTTTATAAGCCATAAAAAAGAGTGAACTGGAATAAATCTCTGTCAGGGGTAATATTCTGACAGCGATTTTTATTTTAAGTTTTTTGTATGTTACCTTTAAAATTAAGTAAAATACAATACATTTGGTTTTTAGAGTAATAACTGATAAAAAAAATGGAATGTTAACGGTAGTTTCCACAAGTTTAATTTCAATTCCGGAAAAAGAGATTGTGGTAATCATATTGTACACCTCTCTTTTTTTAATGTTGATGGCAATCGCTTTGGTTGTATTTTTCTATTTTTCAAGGAAAAAAATTATTGAAGAAGAAGTAGAAAAGAAGAATTTAGAAATTCATTATCAGAAAGAACAGCTGTTGGCTGTAATACTTACTCAGGAGGAAGAGCGCAAAAGAATCGCTCAGGATTTGCATGATGACATTAGTTCTAAACTGAATATAGTATCTTTAAACAGTCATTTATTAAGTGCTCCCAACTTAACGGAAAAAGAAACGTTAGAAATTACGGAGAATATTATCAATCTAACCGCAAAAGCGTTAGAGAATTCAAGAAAGATTGCCCATAATTTATTACCCCCCGTTTTCGAAAAATTTGGACTTCATGCAGCAGTTGAAGAATTATGTGATGAGTTTGAAAGCTGTAAAGTTATTAAGGTATCTTACAAAAATGAAATTGAGTTTGATCCTTTAGAAATGGACCGCCATTTGCATGTTTTTAGAATTTTACAGGAATTGATGAATAATTCCCTGCGACACGGAAAAGCCAATGCAATCAAAATTGGTTTTAAAATTGAAAATCAAATGAATGTTTGCCATTACGAAGATAACGGAGTCGGTTTTGATGCCGGGAAATTAGAAAATCAGAAAGGACTTGGCATGAAAAATATTGACAGTCGGGTATCATTTCTGAATGGAACAATTAAAATAGACTCGCAAATTGGTAGTGGTATTGCGGTAATGTTTACTTTTTAAAGTCCATTTTGAAATAAAAAGCATTTTTTTTCCAATAAATACAGGCATTTCGCTGTTTTTCAATGCATATTTTGTAATTTCGGTATACTAAAAACGACCAAAACCTAGTAAAAAAATGAGTAACGCTATTAAAATTGCTTTAGTCGATGATGAAGTTTTATTCCGGAAAGGAATTTCTTTTTTACTGCAAAAAGAGGATAATATTGAAATTATTTTCGAAGCTTCAAATGGGGAAGACCTTATTTTTTGCTTAGAAGACTATGAAATAAAGCCGGACATTATAGTCATGGATTTAAAAATGCCTATTTTAAACGGGGTCGAAGCCACTAAAATTATTCGCAAGTCCTATCCGGATATTAAAATAATCGCTTTAACCAGTTACGATACAAAATCGTTTATCGCTAATATGATACAGGTTGGTGCTGTTGCGTATTTAATAAAAAACACCACTCCAAAAGATCTAATCCATACCATTAATGAAGTATCACGAAAGGGGTTTTACTACAGTCAGACTGTTTTAAGAACCATTCAGGATACTATTATTTCCTCAAAAAATAATAAGTCAAACTTAGAAACCGGTTTTCTGTCCCCTAGAGAAATAGAAATTCTTCAACTTATTTGCCTGCAAAAAACAACTTCTGAAATTGCAGATCAACTTTTTTTAAGTCCAAGAACTGTAGAAGGACATCGTAATAATTTATTGCTTAAAACAGAATCCAGAAATATTGCCGGATTAGTAGTATATGCAATTCAAAACGAAATTGCGGTTTTAAATATTTAAGTTTAACTGGCTAAAAATTGAATCGATAAAACATAATACAGGATTATAGTCAGAACAAGTGCACAAACACCTATTCTTCGAATTATATTTATTTTTTTTTGTTTATTGTTGCCTTCATTGGATCTCATAGTTAAATTCTTCATCGATATAGTAAAAAATGGTTATTTTGGTCAACAAATTTAATTAGAAAGAGTTGTTAAAATACAGGTGTTTTTACGTGATTTTGTTATTCTTGTAGCAGTTTACTGATTTTATTGGAAAGCGGAATAAATTGGCGATGCAATTGTGTTTTTTACAGCTTCCTTTATATCTTTACTAAAATAATTTTCTGATGAATAAAAGCCTAGTTTATATTGTTGTACTTCTGTTTTCATTAACCGCTAAGGCTTCGTTTATTCTATTGCCGATGGATGAAACGACACAGCAAAATCATCTGAAAGCATATGGAATTACCTATTGGTGTTTGAGTAAAGATTACAAAGCCAGTTGGTTGCTGAATTATCGGGGAGGCTCCTTTTTATTGCCCGATGTAGAGGAAATCCGTAAAGAATGTAAAATCAGAGGCGTTAGTTTTGAAATAATTTCAGATGCAGAAGAAACTTCTATTTTAAATGAAATTTCCAGCCCTTCTCAAAATATGGAATCGGTTGTTTTGGAGAAAGCACCAAAGATTGCAGTATATACACCAAAAGGAAAACAACCTTGGGACGATGCCGTAACCTTAGTTTTAACGTATGCCGAAATCCCTTTTACTCCAATTTATGATGAAGAAGTTTTGAGTGATCAATTGCTTCTTTACGATTGGTTGCATTTACATCACGAAGATTTTACAGGTCAGTATGGTAAATTTTATGCCGCTTACAAAAATACTCCTTGGTATATTGATCAAAAAAGCGATGCAGAAGCATTGGCGGTTAAATTAGGCTATCCAAAAGTTTCGCAGGAAAAAGGAGCAGTAGCAAAAAAAATACGTGATTTTGTTATCGGTGGAGGATTTATGTTTGCCATGTGTTCTGCAACGGATAGTTTTGATATCGCACTTGCTGCAGACGGAGTTGATATTTGTGAAGCGATGTTTGACGGAGATGCCAGTGAACCTAATTATCAATCAAAACTGAATTATTCAAATTCATTTGCCTTTAAAAATTTCACACTAGAAAGAAAACCGGAAGTGTATGAGTTTTCAGATATTGACATGACTTCCAAACGTAGAATTCCGATGGAAAAAGATTATTTCTCATTGATGGAGTTTTCTGCAAAATGGGATCCGATTCCGAGTATGTTATGTCAGAATCATACACAATTGGTAAAGGGTTTTATGGGACAAACCACCTCTTTTGATTCTTCTTTTATTAAATCCAATGTGTTGGTAATGGGAGTTTGTGAACTAAATGGAGAGTCCAGATACATTCATGGTGAAAAAGGAAAAGGGATGTTTACCTTTTTTGGTGGACATGATCCCGAAGATTTTCAGCATCAGGTAGGCGATCCACCGACCGTTTTAGACTTGCATCCTAATTCTCCGGGGTATCGATTAATTTTAAATAATGTATTGTTCCCTGCAGCGAGAAAGAAAAAATTGAAAACCTAATTCTATTTAATTGAAAATTCCAGCCAAACAGGAATATGATCCGATATTTTCCGGGCTTCTTTTAAGGAATTAAATTTTTTATAAAACAAAATTACTCCCGAATTGAGGTGAGATAAGGAATTGGTGCTGTAAAAGATATTATCAAATTCTGATGCCAGGCAGGTTTCTCCTTTGCATTTTTGTTTTAAAGTGGTCTTTTGGTTTTGAAAAACGGGAGAGTACCCCATTTTTTTTAAGGGATTAAAAACAGTATGCGACTGTGGACAATTATAATCGCCGGCAAAAATTAAGTTTAAATTGGGGTATTGTTGTGGTAGAAATTTAAAGTACTTTATTTCTGTTTCCGGTTGCTTGCTTTTGGTAATCGCATGAAAATTAACTACTGTAATCGTTTTTTTACCAATTTCGAAACTGGCAAAATAAGGCTCACGATCAATTTGAAGACCGTATTTTTTTTCAAGCCAAGTATTCCCTTTCAGTTGGACTTTATTGATTTTCCAAATAAAAGCATAACGCTCTTTTTTATAGCTGCTGCCACTGGTAGGATCACTGATGCGATAGTCCCATTTTGAACCTTTTTTATTCAGGACTCCGGCCAATTTTGCTACTGCCTGAGCGCCACCATAACCCGCCACAACTTCCTGAACAGCAATAATATCATAGTCGCGAACCGTATTGGCGATAAAATCTAATTGAGATTCTGTTTTTGATTTTCCAAAGTTCTCGATATTCCAGGATAGAATTTTTACCTGAGAAAAGGATTGAAAAGTTACAAGTAGAACAAAAAGGCAGAGAATGTTTTTCATGAAAAGGGGAAAGGATCAAATATACCGTTCTAAAAGGGCTACTTTGTTAAAAAAGAGGAAAAACTTTAAAGACAAATTCTTTTAAATTCTCTTGTATCTGTTTTTTAATGCAGTTGTTATAATTAGTATTTGCAAAACTAAAAGAACAGGGATAAAAATGATATTCCAATTTACTTTTAGCCATCCAGCTTTCTCTGATAGAAAGGCAAAACAAATTACAAATACAAAGCCAAGTATCATAGCTTTTAAAGCAGTTTCATTTTTGGATATACTAGTGTTTGAGATTAATTTTTGAATTTGATTTTTCTCTAAATTAGTAATACTGTATTTCGACTTCATTCGTAGTTTAATAGATTCTGCTGCAAATTTAAAATTATAAAAGCAGAATTCCTTACGTAAACCCGTAAAAATAATGCAACTATATCAAGCCAAGATCTTTTGCAATAGCTATTAAATGTACATTATTGTTCGCTTTAAAGAAGGTCTTTAATTTATTGATTCTTTTTTCAATACTGCTGGTGCCGTTTGGTGTTATGGATACGTTTTTAAATTCACTTGAAATATTTTCTAAAGTATAACCCTTCGCCAGCAGTTTCAAAATTGAAATATCATACGACTCAATTTCAATTACAGCTTTGTCACTAAAAGTAGAAGAAAGATTAGAGGATACTATTTTTTCTTCATTTCTGAAAGTTCTTTCAATAGCCTTTTTTAGTTCATCGATACTATTTCTTCCTTTTGAAATATAAGCATTAATGGCTAAGTCATTAAAAAGAGATTGTATGCGATAGGACTTATCTTCTATGGAGAATATAATTTTTTTTATGGAAGGCTGTACTTTATTTATTGCAGCTATAAGTTCCTCTCCCGAAGATAATTTTACTTTCCTGTGATCAGATTTAAATGATAAGTCGCTAATTATTAAGTCATAGGGGTCTTTTTCGGCTATTCCCTTTTTTATTTTTAGCAGAGCATCATCGCAATATTTTACATGATCAATTATTGGAATATTTAAATCTTCCAAAACCTGAATAACAGTTATGCTTATGCTGTCTAAATCTTCTGCAACTAAAACTTTTTTAAACATATTTATATTTTTTATAAATGAAAAGTAAAACTTAATTTGAACCCACTTTGAGAGTAGGTGTCAAAAATAAGAGTTCCATTGATAGTTTTTATACGGCTTTCCACATTTTGTAGTCTATTTTTTAAGGCAGTGTTGTTTTTTGTAGTCCCAACGCTGTTATTTGCGTAAGTTACGATTATTTTTTTGTCTTTTATTTTAAAAGTTATACTTGCCAGAGTTGCTTTACTATGTGTTTTCATGTTGGTAAATAACTCTTGAAGTGCTCTGTAGAGAATTATTTTTTTGTTTTTATCGATTTGTTTCCACGGAATCGTATCTAAACCACTTGAAAAAATATTGATGTCCTGGGTTTTAAATTCAGAAATCATTTCTTTTAAAATCAAAGTATAATTTTCGTCGGTTAGTATACTGCTGTTTTCCTTTGAAATGTTTCTCGTTCGGGAATAGATGACCTCTAGATTATTTAGTAACTGCTCTTTGTTTTCCTCGCTTTCCAGATTTTCGGTGCTTGCAAATAGAATCAGGTTGTAAATGTTGTTAGAAAGCTCACTTTTTAGTTTTGCAGAGATGCGCATTTCACTCTCATAGATGGCGTCGTTTTTTTCTCTTCTTCCTTTTAATATTAAATAAGAGGAGAGAAATAGTAAAATAACCAGAATGAATAAGATCAGGATATACGAAATGATGTTCCGGTTTTTCTCTCGTTCCAGTTGTAGTTTATTTTCTGCCTTTTGAGTTTTGAGTTGTAAATTTTCCGCTTTATCTAGTTTTGAATCATATTTAATTTGAGAAAATTGATTTTTCGTTCGCAGTCTCACCTCTTTAATACTATCAGAAAGCTGTATATAGTCAAGAGCATACTTTTTTTGTTGAGGCCCGGTACTGCATTTTACAAGTGCACTTAAATATTGGATTCTTTTGGTTGTGTAATTATTGCGACAAGAGATGTCATAAGCCAATTTAACATGTTTCGATGCATATTTTGGATTGCTTTTTAAATAATAAAGAGAGATAAACCAGTGATTGAACATGATCCCTTCCTGATTTTTAATTTGTTGATTGATTTTCAAACTCTCATTAAAACATTCCAATGCTTTAGGATTGTGCGTTTTGTAATAACAATGCCCCAGATCGTTTAGTACCATGGCATAATTGGTCTCGTCGATATTTAAATTTTCGGGGTCCGTAGTATGTTTCGCAAGAAGCGGTAAATAGATTTCTATTGCATCAATGTATTTTTCCTGATCACAATATACTAGTGCTATATTATGCAGTGTCTGGTTTCTTTGTAAGGTAGTGGATGTATAGTTTAATGCTTTTTGATGGTGCAAAAGAGCATTTTTTAGATCGTACGAAGTATGGTAATTATTGGCCATAATCGTATAAACCGTCCATTTGTATCCACGATTTGTTATTTTTTCCAGATAAGGCATAGTCTTGGTCAGATAAGACTCGCTTTTAATAGGGTTGCCCTTAAAATGTTGAATTTCTGCCATACACGTCAAAGTATAAACAAATTCTTCAGGATTTCTTTTCGGGTCAATCAAGGGTAGCACCTTATTAAAGTAATAGTAAGCGCTATCTCTTTTTTTAAGATCGAGTAAAACATCTGCAGTATCAATAATTTTCTTGATCTGAGTAGTAGTTTTTTCCTTTTTGCGATTGATCCAATTCTCTTTTTTACAGGAATGCAGAGATAAGATAATCAATAGTACAGTAATTATTTTAAATAGAAGAGGCAGTAGTGGCCGTCCTTTTGTAGAAATATCCATGTTTTTATTAGTGGTATAAAGGGAGTTTAATAAAAACTTTAAAGCCTTCTTTTGGATTGGAGTCAAAAGTAACGCCTCCTTTTATAGTAGCAATTCTATTTTCTATATTTTGTAGTCCATTTTTAAAACCTATTTTTTTAAGATCAATACCCTGTCCATTATCAGCGTAATTAATAAGGATAACATCTGTTGTCTTTTTTATTGTAATCCCGATTAAGGTTGCTTTACTGTGTTTTTTCATGTTTACAAGCAATTCTTGCAGGATTCTATAGATGTTTATTTTTTTTGTTTTTTCAATTTCATCCCACAATATGGTATCTAAACCACTTAGTACAATAGTGACATTTGAGGTGTTAAATCCGGAAATCATATCCTTTAAAGAAATGATGTAATTGATGTCGGTTATGATTGGACAGTTTTCTTTTGAAATATCTGTTGTTCGGGAATAAATATCAGTAAGACTATTTATTAAATTGTTTTTGTTTTCGATTATTGAAAGGTCTCTGTTTTCAGCAAAAGCCATAGCATGATAAACATCATTGGCAAGTTCGTCGTGTAGTTTTTTTGAAATGCGGGTTTCGCTGTG
This sequence comes from Flavobacterium sp. FlaQc-49, assembly GCF_044005985.1. NCBI lineage: Bacteria > Pseudomonadati > Bacteroidota > Flavobacteriia > Flavobacteriales > Flavobacteriaceae > Flavobacterium > Flavobacterium sp. FlaQc-49. Next base: position 500,651 of record NZ_JBIPCS010000004.1, read on the forward strand.
ATAAGTTGCTTTTAGTTTTTCTCGATTGGCTCTTGAATTTAGATAAAAATACAGAATCAGGATCAGGACTAGAGTCAGTAAAATAATGATGTATGAGATGTTATTTCTTGTTTCCTGTCCTTCTAGCTGTAGTTCATTTTTTATTTTTTGAGCTTTAAGTTTTAAGTTTTCGTCCTTTTCTTTTTTTGAATCGTATTTTATTCTTGCAAATAAATTTTTTGCTTTCTGTTTGACTTCAGAAATACTGTCTGTTAATTTTACATAGGTAATAGAATTTTTCTCTAATTCTTTACCGGAATCATTTTTTATAAGAAAAGCAAGAACTTTTAATGTCTGATCAATGCAATCTGAATTACGATGTTTTTCGTAACTCAATTTCGCGTATTTTATTGATAAAGGCAGGTGGCTTTTTTGATAGTATTCTGCAAGATGGTAATAGGTTTTACCCAATTGATAAGCGTCTTTTAGTTCAGATTTTATTTCCAAACTTTTAGTATAATACAAAAGAGCTTCTTTTTTTTCAAGTTTAAAATAGCAAAAACCGATATTGTCCAGTATTCTGGAGTATTGCTCACGATTTTCCTGAACACTTGTTGAACTGCTTAAAGGAAGTAAAAGTTGTAAGCAGGCATTGTATTTTTTTTGTTTTATAAAAATAGCTGCAATATTATTTTTTGTAGTTAACTTTTTAACGACATCAGTCTTTAAATATAATGCTTTATAAAAGTAGGATAGTGCAGTGTCGTAATTGTAAATGTTACTATAGTTAGTGCCTAGAATAGTATATATTTTCCATAAAGAATCAGGGTTTTTCAGGCTGCTTAAAAGTGGGAGGGCTTTGACTAGGGTAGTTTCACTGCCAAGGAAATCGCCCAAAGTTTGCTGTATGTCGGCCATATTCGTTACGCAATACGCATAATCACTAATGGGGTTAGTAGGAGTACAGTTAATTTTAGCTTTGTTATAATAATAGAAAGCACTGTCAAGTTGTTTGGTTGTTCTGAATTTATCAGCTGTTGCAATCAGCTGTCGAATTTCGGTATTAGGTTTCGTTTTTTGTGTGATAGCAACAGGCTTCTTTTGACAAGAAGAGAAAACAACGAGAGTAAGGAGTATAGAGAGGTAAGTGTGTATTCTTTGTAGTATCATTGCGCCAAAAGTAGAAAAATCTGTCAAATGACAATACGTATAAATACGGTATTTTAGATTTTTTTTTAAATGTATAATATCTATTTCTCATATACAGTTATATACAAACAAACCCTCACAGGTGAGGGTTCGCATTAGTATTTTTTTTGTAAAAATTATCTTTAAAATTATACGGCTCTTAAGCCTGTAGTAATTCCAATTCTATTCCAGGCATTGATGGTGATGATCATCATTATAATTTCGGCAAGGTATTTTTCGTCAAAAAAGCGAGCTGCATTTTGGTAAACTTCTTCAGAAACATGATTGCTTATCAAGGTGACTTCTTCTGTTAATGCTAAGATGGCTTGTTCTTCTTCGGTATAAACATCAGCCTCACGCCATGCGCTTAATAAATAAATGCGCTGTTCGCTTAAACCCAATTTGCGGGCGTCTGCCGTATGCATATTGATGCAATACGCACAACCATTAACTTGTGAGGCTCTAATTTTGATTAATTCCTTATGAATAGGACTTAATGATGTTGAAGCGATGTATTTTTCTAAGCCTAACATTGCCTGGTATGCTTCCGGAGCTACTTTTGGAATAACTATTCTTGGTTTCATTGTACTTGTCTTTTAAAGTTTGATACAAAGTTCAACAAAATCAGCTTTAGAAAACTTGAAGTAGTTCAAGAAATGAAGATTAAATTTTCCCGGATCTGATTTTACTCATAAACTCAGCAGAAAAATCTAAGTAGGAGGCAAGCATATATTGAGGGATACGTTGCACGAATTCCGGAAACTGATTGTTAAAATGATGGTATCGTTCTTCTGCCGACATCGTAAATAAAAACTTGATGCGCATTTGAGCTGCTCCAAAAGACTTCTGAGATACAATTCTAAAGTAACGTTCCAGTTTGGGAATCTGAAGTAATAGTGATTCAAGTACGGTTTTTTCAATAGCAATGACTTCACAATTCTCAACCGCCTGAATATAAAAATGCGAAGGAACATGATTGTGATAGCTCAAATAGTCGGTAATCCACCAGTTTTCAATTCCAAATTGCAACGTTTGCTCAGTTCCTTTAGCGTTAATAATGTATTGTCTAATGCAGCCTTTTAGTATAAAGTACATTGTATTGCAAACTTGTCCTTCCTGTAATAGACACTCTTTCTTTTTTATTTTAGACAAACGTAAGCAAGACTCCAAAGTATTGATCTCAGAAGGTTCTAATGTGATATATTTTGCGATATGAGTAAGAAGAGGTTGGTACATGCTGCGTTTTACTTTTGTGTAAATATACTTTTTAAATTTAGTTTGTAAAAAGAGATTTATTGAGGAAGGTATAAAAGCAAAAACCCAGTCAATTGACTGGGTTTTCTATGATAAGTAAGTAATCTTAAATTGAGTTTATAAAACGTTTATTTTACTTTATTAAGAATAGCTTTGAAAGCTTCAGGGTGGTTCATAGCTAAATCTGCAAGAACTTTACGGTTCAATTCGATTCCGTTAGCTTTAACTTTCCCCATGAATTGAGAATAAGAGATTCCTTCTAATCTAGCTCCAGCGTTAATACGTTGAATCCATAAAGCACGGAAATTTCTTTTGTTCTGTTTTCTGTCACGGTAAGCGTAGCACATTGCTTTCTCTACCGCATTCTTAGCAACTGTCCAAACGTTTTTACGTCTACCAAAGAAACCTTTGGCTTGCTTCATTATTTTTTTTCTTCTTGCTCTTTTAGCAACTGAATTTACCGATCTTGGCATAATTTTAATGTGTTTTTGTAGCAGGCGTCCTGAATTAAATCAAAGGAACTTAATGGCCATACTCCAAGGTTATATAAATAATTTTTAACCGAAAGAATTATTAGATAATTCTTAATTGTTGTTTAATGCTTTTCATATCTGTTGAGTGAACTAGCGCAGAGTGTGTCAAAGCTAATTTACGTTTTTTAGATTTTTTAGTCAAGATGTGACTTTTAAAAGCATGCTTTCTTTTAATCTTTCCAGAACCAGTAACTTTGAAACGTTTCTTGGCGCTAGATTTTGTTTTCATTTTAGGCATTTTTCCTAGTGTTTTAATTTATTCTTACTTACTTATATCTTTGTTTCATGTTTAAAGTTTCAGGTTGTAAAACTGAATACTGAAACTGTAAACTGAACACTATTTCTTTTTCTTCGGAGCAATGAACATAATCATTCTCTTTCCTTCTAACACAGGCATTGCTTCTACTTTACCGTGCTCTTCTAAATCGGTTGCCAAACGTAATAATAAAATCTGACCTTGATCTTTATAGATGATAGAACGACCTTTAAAGAAAACGAATGCTTTTAGTTTTGCTCCTTCTTTAAGGAATTTCTCAGCATTCTTTCTTTTAAATTCGTAATCGTGCTCATCTGTCTGAGGACCAAATCTAATTTCTTTTACTACAACTTGCGTTGACTTAGCTTTTAAAACCTTGTCACGTTTCTTTTGTTCGTAAACAAATTTCTTGTAATCCATGATTTTACAAACCGGCGGCTCAGCGTTTGGTGAAATTTCAACCAAATCCAATTCGAATTGATCCGCTAAACGTAAAGCTTCAGCAAGCTTAAATACACCTGGTTCGATGTTCTCGCCTACTAGTCTTACTTCTTGTACACCACGAATATGATTATTTATTCTGTGTGCATCTTTTTTTTCTACTCGAGGTTGGTAACCTCTGTTGCTTCTTATTGCTATGACTTTATAATTTAAGTTAAACTGTAAAAACTTTTAATGTCTTTTTTATTTCTTCGTTTACAATAGCGACAAATTCATCAATTGTAACTGTAATATTCCCTTTTCCTTCTTGACCATGGCGACGAATAGAAATTGTTCCGTTTTTCTCCTCTTCCTCACCTACAATAAGCATAAACGGTATTTTCTGCATTTCTGCATCTCTAATTTTCTTACCAATAGTTTCACTTCGGTTGTCAATTAGGGCGCGAATTTCGTGATTTTCTAGCAAATCTAAAACTTTTTTAGCATATATTTCGTATTTCTCGCTCAAAGACAAGATAATAGCCTGCTCAGGCATTAGCCATAGTGGGAAATTTCCTGCAGTGTGCTCTAGCAAAATAGCGATAAAACGTTCCATAGATCCAAAAGGAGCTCTGTGAATCATTACAGGTCTATGTAATTCGTTATCAGCGCCTTTATAAGTCAATTCGAAACGCTCTGGTAGGTTATAATCAACCTGAATTGTTCCTAATTGCCATTGTCTGCCTAAAGCATCTTTTACCATAAAGTCAAGCTTCGGACCGTAAAAAGCAGCTTCACCATATTCTATTACAGTGTTTAATCCTTTGTCAGCTGCAGCGTTGATAATGGCATTTTCAGCTTTCTCCCAGTTTTCATCAGAGCCAATGTATTTCTCTTTGTTTTCCTGGTCTCTTAAAGAAATTTGAGCTGTAAAGTTTTCGAAGCCTAATGAACCAAATACATATAATACTAGGTCAATTACCTTTTTAAACTCTTCATCCAATTGCTCTGGAGTACAGAAAATGTGTGCGTCATCCTGAGTAAAACCTCTTACACGAGTCAATCCATGTAACTCACCCGATTGCTCATATCGGTATACAGTACCAAATTCTGCATAACGCTTCGGTAAATCTTTATATGACCAAGGTCTTACATTGTAAATTTCACAGTGATGAGGACAGTTCATAGGCTTCAATAAAAACTCTTCACCTTCGGCAGGAGTATTGATTGGCTGAAAACTATCTGCACCATATTTTGCGTAATGTCCAGAAGTAACATACAGCTCTTTCTGTCCAATATGTGGAGTTACTACTTGTTCGTATCCGGCTTTCTTTTGGGCTTTCTTTAAAAATTGTTCTAAACGATCTCTAAGTGCTGCTCCTTTTGGTAGCCATAAAGGTAAACCTTGTCCAACTTTCTGAGAGAAAGCAAACAATTCAAGTTCTTTACCAAGTTTACGGTGGTCACGACGTTTAGCCTCTTCAAGAAGTTCCAGATATTCAGTTAAGTCTTTTTGTTTAGGGAAAGAAGTTCCGTAAACACGAGTCAGTTGTTTATTTTTCTCGTCACCACGCCAATAAGCACCTGCAACGCTCATGATTTTCATCGCTTTGATGATACCGGTATTTGGTATATGTCCACCACGACATAAATCAGTAAAAGTGGAATGATCACAAAATGTAATAGTTCCGTCTTCAAGGTTAGAAATCAATTCTGTTTTGTAAACGTTGTCTTTGTACATTGCTAAAGCATCTGCTTTGCTAACCGGACGCATTTTGAATTCATGTTTCTCTCTTGAAATTTCAAGAACACGATCCTCAATCTTTTTGAAGTCAGCATCAGTTATCTTTTGATCTTCGAAATCTACATCATAGTAGAACCCGTTTGAAATTGCTGGCCCAAGAGTCAGTTTAATTCCAGGATAAAGTTCCTCAAGAGCTTGCGCCATTACGTGAGAAGTCGAATGCCAGAAAGCTTTTTTTCCTTCCGCATCATTCCAGGTATATAAAATAAGACTACCGTCGGTCGTCAATGGAGTTTCGGTTTCTATTGTTGTACCATTAAAAGACGCAGAAATCACGTTTCTTGCAAATCCTTCACTAATGCTTTTAGCAACCTCCATCGGAGTTACGCCTGAGGCAAACTCTCTAATTGACCCGTCGGGTAAAGTAATCTTAATCATTGTTTATAATTTTGTGAATGCAAATATAGCGCATTACAAAAACACTTACAATATGTAAGTAGAAGTTTATATGCATATATAATTAGTAAGGCTTTTGTCGGTCTAATGTATTGCTGGATAATTTAAGTTTTGAATCTCTGAGTTTTTTAATAGCTGTAGGTTTTTTGTTTATGAATGGATCTGGTAGAGGAGGAGTGTTTGGTGGTAGGTTTGATTCTAATCTTTCTTTGCGTTTTTGATGTAGAATCAGGTTGTTAGTAGATTTTCTTTCTGGTTATGTAGGTGGTAATGGTTTATATTCCACAACCCGACAGGTTTTGAAAACCTGTCGGGTTTGTTGTTTAAAGATCCTAAAATTAAAAGGACCCAGCGTACAAAAGAGGTTATAGATTCCCTAAATCAGATACTATAATATATAGGAGCAATCATATCCTTAATTAATTATACGTCCTCAACCCGACAGGTTTTGAAAACCTGTCGGGTTTATTATTCTAAGCCCACAAGCTCCAACATCAAAAAAAGAAGAAACTTGGCGCCTTTGCGTCTTTGCGAGACTATCCAGAGTAAAGAGAGAGTCCGAGAAGCAAGAATAACTCCGAGGGTCTAAACCCTCAAAAGAACAAAACCCCAGTAAAATCAGCCCTTCCAAAAGAACAGCAACAATATAAAACCACAATATGAAAGAAATTTCCTAAAAACAAAAGAAATCTAAGTTTTGTAAAAACTCCATTATCAGTAAGTTAAGAAAAAGATTTAAAAAAAGGCAAAAAAAGCAAAGTAAAAAGCTTGTGAATGCGAATAAAGGGGCTACTTTTGCACCCGCAACAAGACAGACGTTCCCTGATAGACTGACAAGAAAAGAGGATTAATTTTTTAGAAAAGTTTGAGAAAACAAAATAAAAAAAAGATTCAAAAAAGCTTGTGAGATTTGAAAACGCTGCTTACCTTTGCACCCCGCAAAACACGCAAGTTCATTGAGAGATTGGTTGAGAAAAGAAGAAAATTGGAAACGAAAAGTTTCTAAAAAAAACTTCAAAAAAGTCTTGCCAGTTAAAAATAAAGATGTAGTTTTGCAGCCGCTTTGAGAAACAAGCGAAACACAGAAACACACGTTCG
>NZ_JBIPCS010000005.1:0-365305 GCF_044005985.1 Flavobacterium sp. FlaQc-49
CTATTTCTTGAACAATTTGTAATTTAAAAGACATACTGTAGTCTTTTTGGGTACGCTTTACATAGCGTAATTCCTGATGGTTTTCCATAATGACACTTTTTGTGTATCGCTATTTCAGGACAAGACATTTTAAACAAAAAAAACGACCCTCTGCTCATGAAGATCGTTTTTAACTAACTTAAACTCTTTTAAACTAATCTAAAATCTTATTTTAAATCTTTCAAAAGGGCAACAGCATCTGTAGCGTTTGATAATTGTGCATATTTCAAAGCTGTATATCCTCTTTCGTTTTTATCAGATGGACGTGCTCCACTAGCCAATAAAACTTTAATAATTTCAACTTTGTTGTAACGTGCTGCAGTCATTAAAGGAGACATATCACCTGACTGTTCGTTTACATTAGCTCCGTATTCAATAAATTTCTTAACTCCGTCAATATCACCCTTACTAATAGCAACATTTAATGGTGTTGCATCTTCGTCTATAGATAGTACAATTTGATCTTTCACAACTGTTTTGTGATTTGCAGCCATTGATACATTTGCAAATGTTACTAAAGCTAATCCTAAATAAATAACTGAATTTTTCATAATGGTTTTGTTTGTTAAATTGATTGATAAAATATGATTGATGATCTTTTTAAATTCTATACAAATGTAAATAATATTTTGGTATTTTGCATTACAAGGTACTATGTTTTAACTAATTCTTAACGTTTTGTTAATGATTCCTAAATAATACCACCCAATCGTTATTTAATTCTGTATAAAAGACGCTGCAAAGGTAGAAATGTTACACAAAAACGAATATTTCTAAAAAATATTTGTCAAATTTTCCCAAAAATGTAAAACCAAAACATTACTTTTTTAACTTTACTTTGAAGTAATACTCAAAAAAGGCCTATTTTTTTAATGAAAAATAAATTTTCGGCCAATAATTCATACATTAATGATCTAAATTACTTATTTTCAAAAAAAACAAAAAAGTAGGATAAAACTTAAGTATACAGCTTTACGTTTTGTCGTTTTTTTATAAAGAAAACGGCTAATAAAATAATTGACCAATCATTTTCACCATTACCAAATCATTTAAATAACCTTTAAACCAAAAAAAATGGGAGCAATCAAAAAAATTCTGGCCGCCTTAATCTTAGTTCTAGCAATCGTATTAATTACGGCTTACTTTATGCCTCGAAATTATGCCGTTGAAAGAGAAATTATCATCCATAAACCGGTCGATAGCATTTTTACTTATGTCAGATATTTAAAAAATCAAAATGAATTTAGCGTCTGGGCCAATATCGATCCCAAAATGAAATTGACTTACAAAGGAACAGACGGTAGTGTTGGTGCATTATCGGCCTGGGAGAGCAAAGTAAAAGAGGTTGGTGTGGGTGAACAGGAAATCACCAAAATTATAGAAGGAAAACGATTGGATTTCGCTCTCCGATTTAAGGAGCCGATGAACGATACTGCTGTCGGATTTATGTCGACCGAAAGTTTAGCAGCAGATCAGACCAAAGTAAAATGGGGCATAAACGGTGTTATACCCTACCCTATGAATATCATGTTGCCTTTTATGAAAATGGATCAGATGATTGGAAATGATTTACAAAAAGGCCTGGATAATTTAAAAGCAAAGATGGAAGAATAAAAGATCAGGTTCAAAAACTCGAGGGAAATAAAAACTTTGCAACGCTGCGTCTTTGCGAGAAATAATTTTCAGGTTCAAAGCAACAGAATAAAAACGAATCTTTGTAAAAAAAAGAAAACCGTCATTAGTTTGTTAATGACGGTTTTCTATTTTTTAATGGTTTCCTTTATTACAAACCTTTCAGAATTGCAATAGACTCTGTAGCTTTCGAATATTTGGCATAATCTAACGCTTTTAAGCCTTTATCATTTTCAAGTGAAGGCTTAGCTCCATTTTCTAATAAAACTTTAATAATCTCTACTCTGTTAAATCGTGCTGCCAACATCAGCGGAGACATGTCTCTTGATAATTTATTGACATCTGCCCCGTATTCGATACTTTTTTTAACGCTTTCAAGATCCCCGTTGCATACTGCAATATGCAATGGTGAAGATTCATAAGCAGAAAACTCGATTTGATCTTTTACCAACGGCTTGTGATTTGAAGCTACTGATACATTTGCAAATAAAACAAAAGCTGTCCCTAGAATGATTACTGATTTTTTCATGATTGATTGATTGATTGATTGATTTAATTGTAAACTGTAATTTAGCAGGATTGCATCAAAAATGCTTTCTTCCGAATAACACTTACTATCTATATAGACGCTTAAAAAACCTAAAACGTTACATTTAAATCAAAAAAAAATCAAAAAAAAGTAAAGAACCTCAATAAAAAAGCGCAATCCAAACAAATTGGATTGCGCTTTTTCTATTAAAATAAACTCTTAAAACCTAAAATTAGGCCTTATCAGCAAGATATTCCTTTACATTTTTATCAATACGTGCATCAATATTAGCTATATCAGCTTTTACAAATTTTTCTCCTAAGATATTCTCGTATAACTCAATATATCTTTCTGAAACGGATTCGATGTAAGCTTCTGTCATTTCAGGAATCTGCTGCCCATCCTGACCTTGAAAACCATTTTCGATCAACCAACGACGTACAAACTCTTTTGATAATTGTTTTTGCTCTTCTCCTTTTTCCTGTCTTTCCTCATATCCGTCTGCATAAAAATAGCGAGAAGAATCCGGAGTATGAATTTCGTCAATCAAAACGATTACACCGTCTTTTGTTTTTCCGAATTCGTATTTTGTATCTACTAAAATTAAACCACGACTTGCGGCAATTTCAGTCCCTCTTTGAAATAAAGCACGGGTATATTTTTCTAAAACAATATAATCTTCTTCTGAAACTATTCCTTTTGATAAAATAGCTTCACGCGAAATGTCTTCATCATGAGAACCATTGTCTGCTTTTGTAGTTGGTGTGATAATTGGTTCCGGAAATTTATCATTTTCCTTTAAACCTTCCGCCATTGTTACGCCGCAAATTTGTCTTCTTCCTGCAGCATACTCACGTGCAGCATGTCCTGAAACATAACCACGAATAACCATTTCTACTTTAAAAGGATCACACAAATGCCCCACAGCCACGTTTGGATCCGGAGTTGCAATCAACCAATTAGGTACAATATCTTGCGTTAATTCCATGAACTTTGTAGCAATCTGATTCAAGATTTGCCCTTTGTATGGAATTCCCTTTGGTAAAACTACATCAAAAGCCGAAAGTCTGTCGGTCGCCACCATTACCAAAAGTTCCTCATTGATATTGTAAACTTCTCTAACTTTTCCGCGATAAACTGATTTCTGATTCGGGAAATTAAAATCTGTAGTTGTGATTGTATTGCTCATTATCCTTTAGTTGTGTTTTGTTTTATGGATGCAAATTTAAAACTAATTAAAAGAGGAAGCAAAAAAAGTATTCAGTTTTCAGCTTTCAGTCTCGGTTTTCAGTCTCAGTCCCAGTCTCAGTTATCAGTTGCAGTCTTTATCTTTGTCTCAGTTTTCAGTCGCAGTCGCAGTCTCAATTATCAGTTGCAGTCAGAGTCTGTGCTTTTGTCTAAATCTTTTCTCAACCTTAGTCTTAACGTAATATTAAAGACTGAAAACTGAGACAAAGACCGAGACCGAGACTGAGACTGAGACTGAGACTGGGATTGAGACTGAGACAAAGACCGAGACCGAGACTGGGACTGAGACTGAGACTGCAACTGAGACTGAGACCGAGACTGAAAACTATTTCTTCAAAAGAGTCGTATTAAACAAATTCAAAATTCTGCTGTATTCATCAATTAAGGAATACGTTTCTTTAAAAGTATGCGCTTCGATCGGGAAAGAAGCAAGTGTCCAATTCTTTTTCTCTAATTCTATAAAACGCTGTGATAAACGCACAATGTCTTTGTATTCTACATTATCATCAACCATTCCGTGTAACATTAGTAAATTTCCTTTCAGGTTACCGGCATAATAAATAGGAGAGCTTTTTTTGAATGCCTCAGGATCTGTTTCAGGAAAGTTTAAGATGTTACCCGTATATCCGTGATTGTAGTGTGCCCAATCTGTAACCGAACGCAAAGCAGCACCCGAAACAAATTCTCCGGGAGTTGTCAACATTCCCATTAAAGTTATGAATCCACCGTAAGAACCTCCGTAGATACCTACTCTGTTGGCATCAATACCCAAATTATCTACTAAGTATTTTTTACCATCAAGATGATCGGTTAAATCTTTTCCTCCCATAAAACGATAGATTCCGGTTCTAAAATCCCTTCCGTAACCGTCACTTCCTCGGTAATCAATATCCAAAACTGTATAACCCAAATCGGTTAACAAGTTATGAAACATATATTCTCTGTAATACGCACTCCAATGGTTGTGTGCGTTTTGCAGATATCCTGCACCGTGTACAAAAATTACGGCTGCTTTATTGGTGTTCTCTGCTTTTGGCGTATACAATCTTGCATATACCGGAGTTCCGTCTTGTGCTTTGAAAGTAATCACCTCTGGTTCTCTCCATTGGTATTTTTTAAATTCTTCTGAAGTTGAAGATGAAATTTGCTGTAAAGCAGTATTCTTTTTGTTCTCGCCAATATAGAAATCCCAAGGTTTATTTTTAAATGAGTAACGTACCAAAAGTGTCGATTCATCAGGAGATACCACTACTTCGTGTGCTCCGTCTTTTGTTAAAATAGGTTGCATAATTCCATCTGCAGCATTTAACTTATAAAAATCTCTATTTCCCGGATGTGTTGTATTCGTTGTTAAATAAAATGCCTTTTTGTCTTTAGATAGAATCAAGTCGCGAACTTCCCAGTTTCCTTTGGTCAGTTGTTTTTTTACATTCGATTTTAAGTTGTACGTGTATAAGTGTGAGTATCCGGTAGCTTCCGATTGAAAATAAACCGTTTCATTGTCTGCCAGAAAACCAAGATTTCCGGTTTCAAAAGCATAAGAAGGTATTCCGGGTCCGCCAATCCACGCTTCATCGTGTTGGTGTTCTATTTCGGTAAAAGTTCCGTTTTCGAGATTCAGACTTACAATCCAACGGTCTTTATTGTCCTGACTTCTGATTTCTGTAATCGCAAAGGAACCGTCTTCGCTATAAACTGGTGCCAGCGCAACAATTAGTTTGTCTTCTTTCTCTTTGTTTTTTAAATTATCGTAAGCCTCATAGTATTTCGGAACGTCCTGAATATGGCTCAATTTTGAGAAATTGACAAAATAAACAGAGTCTTTTGCAACGGAGTAAATACCAAAACGTGTTTTTACCAAATTGGCCGTCGATACTTTTTCTTTGGTATCAGGAGATTGATTATAACCGTCATCTGTTATAAAAACTTCCATTTTTTCCATTTTAATTTCAACATTTTCTACTAAACTAAAAGTAGCGTAGTTTCCATTTGGATTTGCTTTGAGGTCTGTCAAATTATCTTTTCCATAAAAATACTCTTTGATAAAATCTGACTTCACGGCTTTGCTTTTAGCCATGTTCCATTGTTTTTTTGCCTCTTTATCATTGATAAATTGAAATAATTCTTTCTGTTGTTCTTTTAAGAAAGTATCTTTTTCGGGTGTTTTCTCTTTCTTATTGCCTTTACTGAAATTAGTGATTTGCAGTAGCGTGCCCTCTTTGCTATTGTATTTAAAAATGTTTTCGTTTTGCTCAAAGAACACAACTCCAAGCTGACTTCCTAACGCAAGATTAGAAATCGGAGTATTTTGCTGGTATAATTTTTTTGTTGCTTTTGTACTAATAGTGTACGAGTACAAACCTCCTTTATTGGTATAAAAAACAATATCTGATGTCGGTTTTCTTTTAAAATCGAATTTAGAAAAAACGGCTTCCTTCGGCTCTACAAGTACCGGATTAGAAGCTCCCTTTTGCCAGGAGTACGTGCTTGTGCCTAATTCGTTTTTCGGATTCCATTCAAAATAAACTTTTTTTCCATCCAGCGACCATCTTCCGTTTGTTGGCTGATTGCCAATGAAAGAGTCTCCTTTCATAATTTCTTCTAACTTTAAATTCTGGCTGGTACCTGTTATTGAAAAAATTAAAAAGGCAAGGATAAAGATGTTTTTGGTCATGATAGTTGTTTTTTAGTAGAGCAAAAATACACTTTGTGGGCTATTAAAAAAACTTTTTCCTCTTTGCTTCTAAAATCCAATTTCTAATATGGAATTACGTCTAAAACTTGTTTAGTTTATTCTAACGGTTAAGTCTTCTAATATTTCACAAGAGACGAAAATACACCTATTTTATATGAACTGAGATGACTTATATGGTTTAAAAAGTCAAGAATAGGGAACTAAACATCAAGAGTCCTTTTCTTTCTGCCTTGTAAAAATACCTACAAGGTCAAAAAAAGACCTTGTAGGAAAGACACAATACATAAAAATCAGTAACTTAATAATTGAACTCAGGTTATTAACTGAATTACTTTGTTACTCGGCTACTTTGAGATTTTATCCTAAATAGTTCTATAAAAAAACAATCCCTGATGTGCTTTCATCAGGGATTGTTTTTAAGTCTAAAAAGTTTATTTAAAATCCAGGATTCCTTTTCCTAATGATTTTACGGAAGCATTTAAATTACCCAGCGTAGTTTCGTTCATTTTTTTTATGTGGATACTGTCCACTACAAAAATTTGTCCTTGATCTTTAAATGGTGCGGTCGGAACAAAAACAACGGCACTGCCGGACGAATCTTCTTCTATAAGGCGGGCGGGCTGCCAATAATCTCCATTTTTAAGCAAAACGGGAACGTCAGTACTTGGCTTTTTTACTTTTGTACTCAATTTTTCTTCCGCTTCTTTTTTATTTTTTTCATAACCCGGAAGGAAGATCATTAACTTATCATCAATCCATTCTGTGAATTTTTTCAAATAAGTCAATCGCATCATGTAACCGCTAAAATAAAGTAATACCAATAAAATTACTCCACCCAGAATATCGGTTGCAATCGTTCCGAAAACTTCATCGAGATGTAAAAGTTTTGCAAACTTCTCTCCATATTTCTGAAAAAAGCCCCATACTTTCTGAAGCACAACCCCAAATACCAGCAGTGGCAATAAAACTACAGCGCCGGAAACACAGTTTCTTTCCACCTGACGTAAAAATTTTTTCATAATTAATACAATTTTAGATGTATTAAATATAGTAAAAATCTCAAACTTTATTAATGCTTCATTACAAAATACAATTTTAAATCATTGTTAATCAACCGACAAAGTTATTTACAGCTGATTAACATTCAGCAAGTTTTTCATCTAAAATTCTTGAAGCAATATAGTGTGCTACTCCGTCTTCTGCGTTGGTTTTGATTATTTCTAAGTTGGGTAACGTTTCTTTTAACAATACCGGAGCATTGCCCATAATCAACCCTTTTCCGGTTGCAGACAACATTTGAACATCGTTAAAACCATCTCCAAACGAAACCGCTTCTTGCATTGTAAATCCTTCTTTTTCTAAAACTCTGGCTATTGCAACCGCTTTGTCTACCGATTTATCCATAAATTCCAGACAGGTTGGAAGACTAAAGGCGTGATGCAACTCACTTGAACCGTTTGCCAGGATCGCTTCTTTTAAGGCTACTAATTTTTCGTGATTGTCATGGGCAAAGAATATTTTTATCGCACCAAAATCTTCAAGTGTTTTAAAATCTACCAATTCGGGAAGGTATTTCAATTCGGTTTGAAAGCTGTTTAACTTCTCGTTTAATTTGTTGGTCTGCCAAACATTTTCTTTGAATAACACTACTGTAATTTCCGGATCAATTTCTACATTTAAAGCCGCTTTTACCACTTCACTATTTAAATCGAAGGCAAAAAGCTCTTCTTTTTCCGGTGAATGTATTCTGGCTCCATTTGAACTTACCAGATAAACCGGAACATCGAGTGTGCTAATTATGGCCATCGCATCGAGATGATGACGCCCTGTGGCAACCACAATAAGATAGTTTTGATTGTGAAGTTCCTGAAAAATACTTTTAGTGTAATCTGAAATTTTATGCTGAGGGTTGAGTAAAGTTCCGTCTAAGTCGGTAACGATAACTTTTATATTCTTAAGTTCTGAGTTCATAGTAAAAATCGCGTATAATTTTGATAGGCAAATTTACAGCTTTAAGCTCAGAAGTACAAAGTTAAACCGGCTATACAGCCTAAAAACAAACAAGTTTATTATTTATTTAACTATTTCATTAAATAAATCACTTCATTTGTTTTTAATCTTTATAACTCCTGTCTTATATAAGTTTATTGCTTTTTGCACGATTTTTTCAATTCTATCAATGGGCAGATCTTCATTTGAACTTAACATCATTATTTTCATTCGGGAGCGGCTTTCCTGAATTAGAAACGATTCATCGAAGTGTTTACCTTCCACAATTCCGATATATGGTTGTTTGTTTTTTTTGTGTATCCAAAGGTAACAGAACATTTTTCCTTTATAACAAAAAAAAGGCATGCCATACTTAAGGACATTTGTAATGTCTTCGTCCTGTTTTAAGATAATTTCTTTTAGCGCTAATAAAACTTCTCTCAGAGGTTCTTCTTGTCTTTCGTAAAAATTATCAACTTCTTTCATTACTCAATTCGTTTTTCTTATTTTTCCGGTTCGGGCGTACACAATACGGAGCGTATCCGAACAATTTGAACCTGCTTTTAATTTATACGTTAAAGAATCATTTTTAAGATAAAATACCTCCTTCGTAAATTGGGCAAAAGAAACATCATTATCAGCATCACAATTGGGTATTGTAAATTTATCTTCTATTACATCTGCCCCAAAAGGGATACAAAAAACAAATGGAAACACCTTGTAACAAGTATCACTACTTGTACTATTTAATTCAAGGGAATCTCCAATTATTTTCCAATTGCCTTTAGAAACTACTCTCCATTGACATCCGGCACTTTTATACGAAAACGAACTATCTTTATTTATTTTTAATACGGATTCGCTAGGAACAATATATTCTGTCCCATACCAAGTTCCAAGAAATTTATTTACCGGTTTTTGCTTTTTATTACATGAAATAAAAAAAGCAAACAATAAGAAACTGATTATTACAACCCTCATTTTAACTATGTTACAATTTAGACATTTTATTATAAAAAAAATATTCGTTTTATACATTTCAAAAAAGAAGCAGTATAAAACGAATATTCCCTAAAATTGTAAAACGTGAAAACAATTCACCTTTCACAAAAAACATTTCACAAAATTAATCGTGATTTTCTATTTGTTTATAAGCATCAATTACCTTTTTGACTAATCTGTGGCGTACGATATCTTTATCGTCAAGATAAATGATTCCGATTCCGTCTACGTCTTTCAGAACCAAAATGGCTTCTTTAAGACCTGAAATAGTTCGGCGTGGCAAATCGACTTGTCCAGGATCACCCGTAATCATAAATTTAGCGTTTTTTCCCATACGGGTCAGAAACATTTTCATTTGTGAGTGTGTGGTGTTTTGTGCTTCATCCAGAATTACGAAGGCATTATCCAGTGTTCGCCCACGCATAAATGCCAGTGGTGCAATCTGAATAATTCCTTTTAAAATATAATCCTCGAGCTTTTCGTTCGGAAGCATATCACGTAATGCATCGTAAAGCGGTTGCATGTAAGGATCCAGTTTTTCTTTCATATCGCCGGGTAAAAAACCAAGATTTTCTCCTGCTTCTACTGCCGGTCGCGTTAGGATGATCCTTTTTACTTCCTTGTCTTTAAGTGCTTTTACTGCCATAGCTACACCTGTGTACGTTTTTCCTGTTCCGGCCGGTCCTACTGCAAATACCATATCATTCTTTTTAATGGTATCTACCAGTAATTGCTGGTTAGGCGTCATTGCTTTTATAATCTTACCTCCCACACCATGAACCAGTATTTTATCATGATCGTAGGCTCTTTTTTCATCCTGACCATCACTCATAATTACACGTTCAATTACATTATCATCAATGTTGTTGTATCGGGTAAAATGCAACATTAATCTTTGAAATCTTTTTTCGAATTCATCTAAAACTTCTTTTTCGCCAAATGCTTTCAAAGTCGTTCCTCTAGCTACTATTTTAAGCTTTGGATAGTACTTTTTAATGATTTCCAGATGGCTGTCCTGAGCGCCCCAAAACTCTTTTGGTGCAATGTCTATTAGCTCGATTATTCTTTCGTTCAAATGAGATAGTTTTAAATTAAAATAAAATTTGTTTTTATATCAGTTGCTGTCGGGTGTTTCTTTTTTTTTACGAGTCAGGCTTTCAATGACAGTCACGCTTTTTAATGTGTAAAAAAATACTTCCAAAGAATCATTTACTGTTTACTCCTAATGTACTTTTTTTCTACAGACTCAAAACTGAAACTAATTGACTGAGACGATCGTAACGCTTACTTACTTTAAAAATTGTAAATTGTCTTTTCTTTCTTTCAATTTGTATCTAAGTATTCTTAGCTTTGCATTTCTCAAATTTAATGAAAATTAGATTCAAAAACTACCAATAGTTATAAACAAAATGATGTCAATAATTACCCTCACTACCGATTACGGCTTAAAAGACCACTTTGTTGGTTCGATAAAGGGTAAAATATTATCTGAGGCTCCGGAGACTACAATTATTGATATTTCACATGACATTGATCCCTTCAACACTGCCGAAGCCAGTTACGTTGTTGGTGCTTCTTATTTAAGTTTTCCAAAAGGAACTGTACACTTAATTGGTGTCGATATTGAACGCAATAAAGAGAACGTGCATATCGCCATGCAATGGAACGATCATTACTTCATTTGCGCTGATAACGGGATCTTAAGTATGCTGACGCAGAAAATTGTGCCACAAAAAATTGTCGCAATCAACATTCATGACCGCTTTCCGCCTGAGTCTACCGATATGGATATCTTCATAAAAGTTGCCTGCCATATTGCAAAAGGAGGTTTACTGAATGTAATTGGTAAAGAAATAGCAGCCGTTAAAGAAGTTACAGAACTTCAGGCTGTAGTAGCAAACGATGGTAATTCTATAAAAGGATATGTCATTTATATTGATCATTTCGGTAACGTGGTAACCAATATCTCCAAACAGCAATTTAAAGAGGTAGCAAAAGGTCGCTCGTATGAGATCGTGATGAAACCTAAAAGCATCAAAACCATACTGCCAAACTATTCAGCCATAGCAAGCTCAGACAAATACCCCATTAAAACCTATGAGGGCGAAAAACTGGCCATTTTTAATGAAGCCGGTTATCTGGAAATCGCAATTTTCAGAAGTAATCCTTCCAAAGTAGGCTCTGCAAATAGTCTTTTGGGACTGAACTACAGAGACGTGATCACGATAAAGTTTAATTAAGATTTTAGACTTTAGATTTCAGATTGTAGATTTCAGATTGTAGATTGTAGATTTCAGATTGTAGATTGTAGATTTTAGATTGTTGACTTTAGCAGAAAAAAAATCTGCACAATCTGCAGAATCTGCGTGAAAAATTTTCTTAACTTAATGACATTGAGCTAAAGCAGGAGGCTATTCAAAATGATACTTTTAGAATAATTAAATTTTTACTAAAAAAGAACAATCAATTTTGGTATTTTTGCGCGCGTATTGCAGATTTTCGGTGTAAAATCTAAAATCAGCACTCTAAAATCTAAAATAATAAAAAAAGATGTTTGTTCGAATAGTAAAAATGAGTTTTCATGAAGACAAGATCCCTGATTTTCTGGAAAATTTTGAAAGCATAAAAGACAAAATACGAAATGCGCCCGGAAATCGTTTTCTAGAATTGTATCAGGATAAAAACGATAAATGCATCTTTTTCACCTACAGTTATTGGGAAACCGAAGAAGACTTAGAAAACTACCGACAATCAGCGCTTTTTGACTCCGTTTGGAGTTTCACAAAAAAACTATTCAACGCAAAACCCGAAGCCTGGAGTGTGGATAAGCTGGTGAGTCTGGACTAGTTTGAAGTTTCAGGTTTGAAGTTTCAAGTTTCAGGTTTCAGGTTTCAAGTTGACGCACAGAACGTGAAACCTGAAACTTGAAACTTCAAACAAAATTTAAAAAAAACACGAATACAACGTTATATATGAAATCAATCATTTTACGAGAAATAAAATCCTTTTTTGGTTCTCCTATTGGCTATTTGGTCATTGCTATTTTCTTAATTAGCAACGGGCTCTTTTTATGGGTTTTTGAAGGAGATTACAATATTCTCAATACCGGTTATGCCGATCTGACTCCGTTTTTTACTTTAGCGCCGTGGATTTTGATTTTCCTGATTCCGGCGGTTACCATGCGCAGTTTTTCGGATGAGAAAAAACAAGGCACTTTAGAATTGCTTTTAACCAAACCTTTATCGATTTGGGAAATTGTAAACGGAAAGTTTTTAGGTTCCTTACTCCTGATCGTTTTGGCTATAATTCCCACGTTTATTTATGTTGAAGTCATTTCATCTTTGGGTGCTCCGGAAGGAAATATCGATATGGGAAGCACAATTGGTTCTTACTTCGGATTGTTGTTTTTAATAGCTTCTTATTCCGCCATCGGAATCTTCACCTCTACCCTGTCCGAAAATCAGATTGTTGCTTTTATCCTTTCGGTTTTTCTGTGTTTTATCTTTTACTTTGGTTTTGAAGGTTTAGCAACATTGATTCCAGGTTCTTTTCCTATTATTTCAGCATTGGGTATGCAGGATCATTTTAAAAGTATGAGCCGTGGTGTAATCGATACACGTGACGTTATTTATTTTCTGAGCGTTACGGTTCTATTTCTGTCTTTTACCGTTTATAAATTAAAATCTTTGAAAGCCTAATGAAAGCATTCACTCAACAAAATATCAAAACATTAGGGATTACTGTTTTCATTTTAATTGTTTTAAATGTACTTGGTAGCCTGTATTTCCACCGATTTGATTTAACCAAAGACAAACGATATACGCTATCTGAAACTTCCTTAAACATTGTAAAACAGGTTCAGAATCCGCTATCGATTAAGATTTATATGCAGGGCGATCTTCCTGCAGATTTCAGACGCTTACAGCAGGAAACCAAACAATTGTTAGAAGAATTTCAAGCTTATAACAACCATATTGTTTTTGAATTTGTGGATCCGTTGGAAAACAAAGACGAAAGCATGGATCTGATAAAATCTCTTTATCAAAAAGGTCTTACGCCAATAAACATCACCGTTGACGACAAAGGAAAACAATCTCAAGCAATGGTTTTTCCTTGGGCAGTTGCGGTTTACAACAATAAAGAAGTCAATATTCCTTTGTTGAAAAACAGAATGGGGGCTTCAACGGAGCAAAAAGTGATGGGATCTATTCAACATTTAGAATATTCGATTGCGGACGCTATCAACAAAATCACCAAAGACAAACAAAAGAAAGTTGCTATTATTAAAGGAAATGGCGAGATCAATGAAATTCATATTGCGAAAATGCTCATGCAGATCCGCGAGAGTTATTATATCGGTCCTTTTACATTAGATTCAGTGTCTAAAAGTCCAACAGGGACTTTAGAAGCCTTAAAAAAATACGATTTAGCCATTATATCGAAGCCAACCGAAACTTTTTCTGATGAAGAGAAACAGGTTTTGGATCAATTTATCATGAATGGTGGAAAAACGCTTTGGCTGATCGATCAGGTTGCAGCAGACATGGACAGTCTGTACAATCAGTCGGGGGCCACTCTAGCCTATCCGAGAGATTTAAATCTAAACGATATGTTCTTTAAATACGGATTCAGAATCAACCCTGATTTAGTAAAGGACGAATACGGGACTCCGATAAAATTAGCTACGGGTGAACAAGGAAGTGCGACCCAATATCAGGAGTTTAAATGGAAATATGCGCCTGAAGTTTATCCGACAAGTTCCCATCCGATCGTAAAAAACTTAGGAGGTATTAAATTTGATTTTGCCAGTCCGATTGATACTTTGAAAAACGGAATCAAAAAAACGGTTTTATTACAATCCTCTCAATATTCAAAAATAATCGGGACTCCGGCTGAGATTAACTTGGATATTGTAAACGAAAAAACGACTCCTCAGGAATATGTTGATAAAGGTGATTTACCTCTTTCTGTTTTATTGGAAGGCTCGTTCCATTCGGCATTTGAAAACCGTGTTTTACCCTTTAAAGAAGGTTCTTTTTTAGCCAAAGGAAAACCAACTAAAATGATTGTGATTTCTGATGGCGATTTAGCCAAAAATCAATTAGATAAAAACAGGATGCCTGTAGAATTGGGATACGATCAGCGTACGGGAAAACTTTACGACAACAAAGATTTTATGATGAATTGCATCAATTATTTGTTGGATGACACCGGACTTATTAACATTAGAAGTAAAGATCTTGATCTGCCTTTACTCGATAAAGATAAAGTTAGCGACAATTACAGTCGTACACAATTCATAACTATCGGGCTTCCAATTCTTATTTTATTGATTTTCGGACTTGCATTTACTTACATCCGTAAAAGAAAATACAGCAAATAGATGTTAATAAAAAAATTGTACTACTTTAGATAGTTTACGATATATTTGTAATCCGTATATTTAGCCTTTATTAGCTAAAATACACCTCAAAAAATAAAATATAACAGATGAAATTTATAGTATCGAGTTCGTACTTATTAAAACAATTACAAGTTTTAGGTAGTGTAATCAACAGTAACAATACGTTGCCTATTTTAGACAACTTTTTATTTGAACTAGACAATAACGAATTGACCGTTTCAGCTTCGGATCTTGAAACTACAATGTCGGCTACTTTATCTATCGATTCTACAAGTAAAGGTAGTGTGGCTGTGCCTGCTAAGCTTTTGCTTGAAATTTTAAAAACGTTTCCAGAACAACCTTTAACTTTTACTGTTGAAGATAACAATACAGTAGAAATTAGTTCAAATTCAGGAAAATATGCTTTAGCATACGCTTCGGGAGACGAATTTCCAAAAGCGGTAAGTCTGGAAGAACCATCCGTAACTTTAGTTCCTGCAGAAGTTTTGGCAACTGCGGTAAGTAAAACTATTTTTGCAGCCGGTAATGATGATTTACGTCCGGTAATGTCGGGGGTTTTCTTTCAATTCTCACCGGAAGGTTTAATCTTTGTAGCTACTGATGCGCACAAATTAGTAAAATATGCCCGTACAGATGTAAAAGCGTCTCAGGTGGCTGATTTTATTATGCCAAAGAAACCTTTAAACATCTTAAAGAGTATCTTAGGTTCTTCTGATGCAGAAGTAAAAATCGAATACAACGATTCAAATGCGACTTTCTCATTTGACAACTATATCTTAATGTGTCGTTTGATTGATGGAAAATACCCTAATTACGAAGCGGTAATTCCAAAAGAAAATCCAAACAAATTGATGATCGATCGTTCTTTATTTTTAAGTTCTGTTCGTCGTGTGGCTATTTTCTCTAACAAAACTACACACCAAATTCGTTTAAAAATCGCAGGAGCTGAATTGAATGTTTCTGCCGAGGATATTGATTACTCAAACAAAGCAGAAGAGCGATTAACTTGTGATTATCAAGGTGATGACTTACAAATTGGCTTTAACTCTCGTTTCTTAACAGAAATGTTAACCAACTTACAATCTGATATGATTATGTTGGAGATGTCATTACCAAACAGAGCCGGTATTCTAACTCCTGTTGATGGTTTAGAAGAAGGAGAAACCGTTACCATGTTGGTAATGCCTGTAATGTTAAATAGTTAACATCAAAACCTGATATTGTTACAGGGGTGTTTTTTAGTTTCAAATTAAAGATATATCATTGTAAAAAAAAATATCGCTATTAACCAACCATTTTTTATACCTAGAAACCGCAATTCCGATAAAGAGTTGCGGTTTTTTATTTGAGGGAGTGTTTTTGGGGGTTCTTTTGTTTCATGTTTCAGGTTTCAGGTTTCAGGTTTCAGGTTTCAGGTTTAAACTATGACTGAGACTTTTTTGGTTTCAATGTTTTAAAATCTCGCAAAGACGCAAAATCGCAAAGTCTTAATGATAAAGTAGAAAAAACTTAGCGGCTTGGCGTCTTTGCGAGACCATCAATTGGTCATCATTGCACTTCTCGTAATTACCTCCAAAGAAAACCTGAAACCTGTAACTTGAAACATTTAATACGTTCAGGCAAAAAAAACAAACACGAATTACACAAATTATCACAAATTAATTCGCGGCAATTGGTAAAAAAAAGAGTTAGGTAGAATTAAAATAATTAGATAATCTGTGCAAATCTTTTTAATCAGTGGCAAAAAAACAATTAGTGGAAATTAGTGCAATTCGTGGCAAAATTTACCGCTACATAACTTCTGGACTTAATCCAACTCATTACCCCTTCACATCTAGGTCAGAAACCTGAAACTTGAAACTTGAAACCTTAATACGTTCAAGCAAAAAAAAAGACCCTCTTACCAATTATAAGAGAGTCTTTTTTTCTATCTGAGCTTACTTTGCTCCGGGAGGGCAGTTTTTTTCTATATACCTCACAAAAGTATCCATTAAGTGTTTAGTAGTTCCTTCACCTTCATCGATGTCATGAGAGCGGTTCGGGTAAATCATTAAATCAAACATTTTATCGTATTTGATCAATTCGTTTATTAAAACCTCAGCATTTTTGTAATGCACATTGTCATCACCTGTTCCGTGAATGTACAATAAATTTCCTTTTAGGTTCTTAGCGTACGTTACAGGAGATGCTTTTTTATAGGTTGCTTCATTACCCTCAGGAAGTCCCATGTAGCGCTCTGTATAAATATTATCATAAAAGCGCTGATCTACAACTGCCGAAATTGCAATACCTGTTTTGTAAATTTCCGGATATTGAAACATCAGATTTAAGGTTACAGCCCCGCCACCACTCCAACCGTGAATCGCTACTCTGTCGGCATCAATAAAATTCCACTTTATGACTTCTTTTGCAGCCATTGCCTGATCGTGGGTATTGATGATTCCGATGTTTTTATAAATAGACTTTCTCCATTGCGTCCCTTTCATGACAGGTGTTCCTCTATTGTCCATTGCTATACCGATATATCCTTTTGGAATTAATGGCGCTATAAGCGAATAAAAATACGGTGTATCGTTGGCAACCGCTCCCATTGGCTCTCCATACACATAGAAAAACACAGGGTATTTTTTTGAAGGGTCAAAATCCAGTGGTTTTGCCATTATACCATCCATTTCTATTCCATCAACGGTGGTTACTTTGAATTTTTCTAACGAATAGTTCCTTCTTGGAGCTTGAAAAGTGTCGGCTTCTTTTGGCAGTATTTTTTTATGTCCCGACAAGGCTACTAATCGTATATTATAGTCTCGGTTTATGCTTGAATTGAGATGTCTTGCATACATCGCATCTGTAGAGAAACGGTACTTATTTGTTCCGTCAAATGCATCCGGAGTAACTCTTTTTGTCATTTTTGAATTTAGATTCGTTTCATACAAATAACGCTGTGTGGCATCTGTCGGGCTTGACTCATAATAGATCGTTTTTGTTTTATCATTATAAGCCATAAAATAGGCATCAAAATTAGCCGTTGTGATAAGCTCTTTTTTCTTGCCATCCATACTAATTTTATAGATATGCATCCAGCCGTCTGCGTCAGAACTCCATAAAAAGGCTTTCCCATTATCAACAAAATGACAAGGAAAACCATCGTATACACCCGAAGAAACATCAAAAACATCAATCCATCCTGCTGCTGCTTCTTGGTAAACCACTTTTGCTGTACCTGATTTTATATCACAGTTGTAAATAGTGGCCTGATTTTGATTGCGGTTTAACTGCACTACCATTACCGATTGGTTGGTAAGCCATTGCATGCGAGCTAAATAATTGTTATCCGGTTCACCGGGAATATTTAACCAATTGGTTTGTAATGAGGTAATATCAATAGTTCCGATTTTAACAGAAGAAGGTCGCTCTCCTGCTTTTGGATATTCTACAGGAACTACCACCGGATACAACGAATCGGTATTATTAATCATCAAATGAAATTTGGTCGCCGATGCATCCACGCGCCAAAAAGCAATACTTTTACCATCAGGACTCCATCTGAAACCGTCTCTTGCCGATAATTCTTCTTCATATACCCAATCAAATGTTCCGTTGATAATTTTATCTGTTCCGTCGGTTGTCAATGCTGTTACTTTTTCAGTTTGTAGATTTTCAAGATAAATATTGTGTTTTGAAACATAGGCTACATTTTCATTATCAGGTGAAAATTTAGCAAACATCAAAGACGACTCCTCCAGATTTTTACCTAGCTTTCTTCCTTTTCCTGTGGCCAGATCAAAAAACCAATAATCACCTCTTGTATTGGCTCTCCATACCTTTTTTGAATTGGTATACAGCAATACTTTCGTTTTTGCAGCATTCCACACTATACCTTCAATTTCTCCGCTAAAACCCGATTCAGACAACTGTTTCTGAGTTAAGATAGTAGTGTGTTTGTCTAATTGATCAACATCATAAATTTTCAGATTATTGTTTTCGTTTACCCAAAACGAATGGGAATCGGGCAACCAATTCAGATCATTTATATCAATATCGCTCTGAGCAAAAGCAGATGTGCAGATAAAGAATACAAGAATCAAGTACTTTTTCATATTACTATTTATTATTTTTTATTAAACCTTCGATGTCTGCGATTTCAATTGGTAATGCTTCGCTCAAATTAATATTTCCGTTTTCAGTTAACAGATAGTCATTTTCTAAACGACAGCCAATTCCTTCTTCCGGTATGTAAATTCCGGGCTCACAAGTCAGTACCATTCCTTTTTCAAAAGGTCTCGAGTACAAGCCTACATCATGCACATCTAAACCAAGGTGGTGTGCAGTACCGTGCATGAAATATTTTTTATAAGCGGGGTTGTCGGGATTCTGATTTGCAATTTCATCCTGTGTTATCAAACCCAGTTTAAGCAATTCTGCCTCGATCAATTTTGCCATTTCGAGCTCATAATCCTTAGACAATATTCCGGGTTTCAAAAGTTTCGATCCTTCTTTCAAACAATGCAAGACAGCTTCATAAACTGCTTTTTGCCTTGGACTAAAAACGCCATTTACAGGAACACAGCGCGTGGTATCTGAATTGTAATTGGCATAACAAACTCCAAAATCAACCAAAACCATTTCACCTTCACCACAAACCTGATCGTTTGTATTGTAATGAAGCGAACAGGCATTTTTACCGGAAGCAACAATAGGTTTAAATGCCGGTCGTGTTCCTCCGTTTTTTACAGAGGCATAGGCCAATTCAGCTTCTAATTCGTATTCTTTTATATTAGGTTGAATGGCATTTAAAATTCCATGAAATCCTTTGACACTTATGGCAATTGCTTTTTTAATCAAATCAATTTCTTCATCGGATTTTATTGGTCGCAAATCACGGGTAATTTTTGCAGCACGTTCGTAATGATGCAATGGATATTTTTCTTTGCACCATTGAATCATTCGATCTTGTCTGGTTTGCATCCCGGCAGTAATTCTTTTGATATGCTCGTTGTGCCCTAAATAAAAGGTATCAGCTTCAAAAGCAAAAAGCTGTAAGGTCTTTTCAAATTCTGCAATCCATTTTACATTTTTGATGCCTGAAATAGTGGTGGCCTCTGCTTTTGTTAAAAAATTACCATCCCAAAGCACGGTGTTTTCGTTGCTTTCTTTTACAAACAAAATAGCCCGATTCTCTTCTTTAAAAGCATCGGGAAAAAGAACCAATATTGTTTCATCCTGTTCTATTCCGCACAAATAAAACAAATCGTTGTTTTGTGCAAAACCCATTACATCGTCTGCATTGTTGGGCATCACGTCATTTGAAGTCAGAATAGCCAAACTATTCTTTTGCATTTTATCAGTAAACCTTTTTCGATTCTTTTCGAATAAGGAAACTGGAATTGAGTCGTATCTCATATATTAAATTTGAAACATCTTAGTATCTACCGAAGTCGTTTTGCCGGCTATAATTTCGGTTACAATTTTTCCGGTTGCCGGTGCCAGACTTAATCCCATCATGGCATGTCCGGTAGCTAGTGTCAAATTTACAATTTTTTTATCTTTTGTAATGATCGGCATTCCGGATGGTGTGCAAGGACGGAATCCAAACCAGGTCTCTTCTGCTTTTGGCATTTCGATCTCCATCTCGGGATAAAAATCGTTGATACTAGTTACAATTCCACGTAATCGGTTTTCATTTATTTTAGTATCTCCCGTATGTGTAATTTCCATAGTTCCACCAAAACGAATATCATTATTCATAGGAGTTACAGCCACTTTTCCTTCACATAAAATCGACGGAATACTTGGTTTTTGACTTCTGTCTTTCAATGTAAAACTATATCCTTTTCCGGGTAAAATTGAGATCCCAATATTTAACTTTTTAGCCAACAAAGGACTCCACGATCCTGCCGCCAATACCACTTCATCTACTGCGAAAGTACCTTTACTTGTTCCTATTTTGGCAATTTTATTTCCTTCAAAAACAAAATCTTTGACGGTCGTATGCTGGTGTACTTCTACTTTTAAACGAACTAATTCCTCTTTAATAAACTTCATGAATTTCTGTGGATACAAATGTGCATCACTTTTGTAATGAACGCCACCAATTACATCTGTTTTTGTTCCGGTTTCTAAAGCTTCTACCTCTCTTCTCGAAAGATAATTCACTTCCAGCCCTAAACGCTCGGCTTCTTTGCCTTCGTGGTACATTTCTTCTTCTACTTTATCAGTTCTATAAAGCATCAAAAGTCCTTTTTCTTCGTAAAAAAAAGAATTGTTTTCTTTTGCGAAATCCTGATACAACTCTTTACTTAACAGAGACAGGTCTCGTAAAGCCGGCATGGCTTTTTCTACATGACTTTTATTCGCGTGTTTATAAAACTGCAAACCCCATTTCAATAAATCGGTATTTAAACGTGGTTTTACATAAAATGGACTCTGACTGTCAAACATCCATTTCATACCTTGTGCGATCATACCGGGTTGCGCCAGAGGGATAATATGAGAAGGCACAATCATTCCCGCGTTTCCGTACGAGCAACCGTCTTCCATCGCTGATTCATCAAAAACAGCTACTTCGTAACCTTCTTTAGCAAGATAATAAGCGGAACACAGACCGATAATTCCACCACCAACAATACCTACTTTTTTCATACATTTTATATTAATTAAAAGTGCATTGACCAAATTCATTCTTTTAGCAATGCCACTTAATTTTATCTTATTCTTAAATCACTTGAAATCCGAATGCGTAAGGATCGTCGCTTTCATCAATAATGATATTGTTATAACCGTATACTTTTGCCCAGCCCTGAATACTTGGAACAATCGCAGGAATGTCTCCAATAGCTGTTTCTTCAACTACTTTTCCAATAAATTTGCTTCCGATATAACTTTCGTGAATGAACTCTTCGCCTACTTTCAGTTTTCCTTTTGCATGCAATTGCGCCATTCTTGCCGAAGTTCCGGTGCCACAAGGAGAGCGATCTATGGCTTTGTCTCCATAAAAAACGGCATTCCTTCCTGATGAACCGGAATCAATTGGCTGTCCCGTCCACAACATATGGGTTACGTCTCTAATGGTATTGTTTTCGGGATGAATAAAATAATGCGGGTATTCTTCGTTTATCCTATTGCGCAATTCCTGACTGTACTGAATAATTTTACTGGCGGTGAAATCCTGAACACCCGAAAAATTCTCCTGTGGGTCTACAATTGCATAATAATTTCCACCATAAGCCACATCAAAAACAAGCTCCCCCAGTTCGGGACAATTAATGGTTAATCCCTCAGCAGCAAGATATGATTTGACGTTGGTTAGGCGTACCCAGTCTACTTTAGCTCCTGTTTGCTGGTATTCGATTTGCACTAAACCGGCCGGTGCTTCCATTCTGATCTTACCTGGAACTTTTGGGATCACCAAACCTTCTTCGATAGCAATGGTGATGGTTCCGATAGTTCCGTGTCCACACATTGGCAAACAACCTGATGTTTCTATAAATAAGATTCCGAAATCATTGGCGGGATCACTTGGCGGGTATAAAATACTACCGCTCATCATGTCATGACCACGGGGTTCAAACATAAGTCCTTTGCGAATCCAGTCAAATTCTTTTAAGAAATGTTGGCGTTTTTCGCTCATGGATTGTCCCACTAAATTTGGTCCTCCACCGGCAACCACTCTCACGGGATTCCCGCAGGTATGTGCATCTACACAAAAAAAAGTTTTCTTTAACATTAGTTATAAGGTAATAGTAACCGGTTAGTTTTTATTTAACACATAGAGACATAGATTTTCTTTAACATTAATGAAGAATACAAAAAAGAAACACATATCCTTCACATAGATTTCTATATGATCTATGAATAAGTGAAACGTCTCTTTTTAAGCTTTTAAAACTATGTCTCTATATGTTAAAAAACTACTCGTAACTGGCTAGTGTTAGTTTATTATTTACTGTTCGTGCAATTTGCAGCGGGTTATCGTTTTGTAGCTCGGCTGGCAACAAATGATCCGGCCAGTTCTGATAACTCAAAGGACGCACCCATCTGTAAACAGCATGTGTTCCTACTGCCGTAAACCTCGAATCTGAAGAGGCTGGATACGGTCCTCCGTGTAACATAGACGCGCATACTTCAACTCCTGTTGGAACTCCGTTAAAAATCAAACGTCCAACCCGATTTTGCAAGGCAAAAATTACGGCTTGGTGTTTTTGCAATTCCTTCTCCTCACTGATAATTGTTCCGGTTAACTGTCCATCTAATTTATTAATTATTTGGATCAACTGTACCTCATCCTCACATTCCACTAGAATCGAAAAAGGTCCAAAAACCTCATGACTTAATGATTCGTTTTTTAAGAACTCTTCTCCGCTTACTTTCAAAATAGTCTGACGACCGTAATTGGGTAATACTTCTCCTTTAAACTGAGCAACTTTAGAAACTCCTTTTTGGCTTTCCTTTTCTGCAATTCCTTTTTCAAAATCAGCCTGCATTGAGGAGTGTAACATGCATAAAGGCTCTATTTTTTCGATGGCTGTTGTTAATTCGGTCTCAAAATCATTTAATTCAGCCCCTTTAACAGCCAGTAACAAACCGGGATTGGTACAAAACTGACCAGCTCCTAAAGTAATCGAACCCGCATAAGCAGCTGCCCATTTCTGACTGTTTGCTTTCAAAGCTTCAGGCAACAATACAACAGGATTAACACTTCCCATTTCGGCAAAAACCGGAATTGGTTCGGGACGTTGCGCTGCCAAATCGCACAAAGCACGACCTCCGCTAATACTGCCTGTAAACCCAACTCCTTTTACTAGTGGATGTTTTACCAAACTGGTACCTAAAGTTCTTCCACCTCCTACCAGATTTGAAAAAACACCTTCGGGCATATTTGTTTTTTGTGCTGCTTTAATAATGGCCGAAGCAACCATTTCTCCGGTTCCAATATGCATGGAATGGCTTTTTACAATCACCGGACAACCCGAAGCTAAAGCCGAAGCTGTATCTCCTCCTGCGGTTGAAAATGCAAAAGGAAAGTTACTCGATCCAAAAACAACAATTGGTCCTAATGGTACCAACATCTTGCGTAAATCTTCTTTTGGAGCCGGTTGTCGGTCCGGTATTGCAGTGTCTATTGTAGCCTGAACCCAGCTTCCCTCGGTAAGCATAACAGCAAACGAACGCAATTGTCCGATCATCCTGCCTCGTTCTCCTTCTGCTCTTCCCCTTGGAAAACCGGATTCGCTACAATATTGAACCAACAATTCGTCCCCTAATTCTAAAATTTCATCTGCTATAGCATTTAAAAACTGCGCTTTTTCTAAACCGGAACATTTTTTATAACTGGTAAATGCCTGATTGGCTAAAGCAACCGTCTCTTCAATTTCATCAGGAGTTGCTTCTGTAAAAACCCAAGGATTTTCGATATTTAATTGCGGATTAAACGTTTTTACGGTTTTTGTTCCCCCAGCTTTGAGTTGACTTCCTATATAATTTTTTCCTGTAATCATGTTTGTTGGTATTATAAATAAATATTATGCCTACTTAAAAGAATATAACCTATAAAATCGATTCTAATGATTGTATTGTTGTTAGGCTATATTCCTGAAAATCTTTTTTTTTAACACATAGAGACATAGTTTCATTTCTCTGAAAAGGCGTTTCACTTTGTTTAAAATCACATAAGCTACGCGTCAAATTATGATTTGCCATATACTTCTTCCTGCTTTTTTTCTATGTTCCTATGTGTTAAAAATAATTACTCATTGAGCAACATTCCTATAAGTTTTTATAATCCGGTAATGTTGGTCTGGTACGCAATCCCTCGGCTATAATACCTAAAACTTTTTCTCTTTCTGAACCCTGAAGCGGCAATCTTGGGGCGCGAACGTGCTCGCTGCCTATTCCTGTAGCCACTTCTGCCAGTTTGATGTTTTGTACTAAAAAAGAATTAATGTCCAACTCTAATAAAGGCAAAAACCATCTGTAAATTTTTAAAGCTTCATCAATTCTTCCTGCTTTTGCCAAGTTAAAAATCGCGACAGTTTCTGCCGGAAAGGCACAAACCAAACCTGATACCCATCCGTCAGACCCCATCAATATACTTTCTAATGCCAATGTATCTACACCTGATAAGATTTTTAAACGATCTCCAAAACGATTAATCAGTCGCGTCACATTTGAGATATCTCTTGTAGATTCTTTTACGGCCTGAATGTTATCGTATTTTAATAATTCTTCAAACATGTCTAAGGTCACTTCGATTTTATAATCGACAGGATTGTTATAGACCATAATCGGAAGGGAAGTATTTTTGGCTACTTCAGAAAAGTAAACTACCGTTTCGTGATCAGAAGCTTTGTAGCGCATTGGAGGCAACATCATCAAACCTTTTGCTCCATCTTGCTCCGCTTTATTGGCGGCCAAAATTGCTCCTCTTGTAGTTTGTTCTGCAATATTCATAATCACAGGTACTTTACCATTAGTAAGTGCAACAGTATGTTTGACCAACTCTCTTTTCTCGTCTTCCAAAAGTGTACTGGCTTCCCCCAATGTTCCACCTAAAATAATTCCTGATACACCGGCCTCTAATTGTGCCTTCATATTAACTTCAAACATATTGAAGTCTAACTTATCAT
Source organism: Flavobacterium sp. FlaQc-49 (assembly GCF_044005985.1). NCBI lineage: Bacteria > Pseudomonadati > Bacteroidota > Flavobacteriia > Flavobacteriales > Flavobacteriaceae > Flavobacterium > Flavobacterium sp. FlaQc-49. Next base: position 25,161 of record NZ_JBIPCS010000005.1, read on the forward strand.
CTGCAGTAAATTTTGTAGTTACTGCCGGCATAACGCCGTTCCATTGAATACTCATACTATTGATTTTTTATTATAGACCAAAATTATCTAGAAACAACAGAGCATTCAGGCAAATAATTACCTCAAAACAATACTATATTACCCTGTATAGTCAATAAACATAAAAAACTGATCACTATATCATCATTTTTTTGTTAAAATGCAATATATTTGATTATAACTAACCAACCAAACCATGAAAGTTTTTCCATTTAAGATCCCCAAATCTGGAGAAGAACCCCTTATCTATCAAGAAGATATAGAAATCTCTTTTTACGACAAATTACACCAACACGAAGAAATTCAGATCAGCTTTATCGAAAAAGGAGAAGGAGCCATTTTTGCCGGAGACACCATTTCACAATATCGCGAAGGCGATGTATTAGTGATTGGCAGTAATTTACCCCACGTTTTTAGAAGCGACGTTCAGGAAAACGAAACTTCTATTATGCGAACCTTATTTTTTACTTTTAATTCTTTTGGAAAGGATTTTTTTGAATTGCCTACCTTCAAAAACATTCATCCGATCTTAGAAAGCAGCAAAAATGGATTCATCATTCACAATGCTCCCAAAAAAGTCACTAAATATTTTAAGAAGCTCAAAAAAGCGGACAGCTATTCTCGTTTTATACTGTTTCTGGATATTGTAAAATGGCTTTCGGTCTCAGAGAACAACTCGCTCTCTAATTACTTGTATCATAAAAAAATAACGGATAATGAAGGCAAGAGAATGCAAACCGTTTTTGAATATGTAATGACCAATTTTCAAAAAAACATTACTCTTGACGAAATTGCCTCGATAGCGAGTATGACTAAAAATGCGTTTTGCCGGTATTTTAAAGTCCGGACCAACAAATCTTTTTTTCAGTTTCTCATAGAAGTCCGGATTGAGCGGGCGGCAAAACTATTATCGAGCAGCGGAGAGCTCTCTGTATTAGAAATTGCAGAGTTATGCGGGTTTAATAACATCTCTAATTTTAACCGAAAATTCAAAGAATTAAAGCAACTTTCGCCCTTGCAATACCGAAAACTTAATTTGTAAAAGGATAAATTTTACGCTTTCTATAATAGTTTCTCCGTTTCACTTCAAATGAAACTGAGAGACTTTAGTATAAAATCTATACCTCGCCAAAGTATAAATAACCTCCAGCTGAAGTACAATGTCATTAAGTTAAGAGTTTTTTTACGCAGATTTTGCAGATTTTGCGGATTTTTTTTATTTGATTCTGCTAAAATCTGCGTGAGACTTTTTTTTAAGCAATCCTTAACTGAATGACATTGAGCTGAAGCAGGAGACAAATCAATCTTTTTTGTTTTCGTCAAATAGGATCAACTAATTATTAAATAACAACTAGAATTAATTAGATTTTCTTTAATTATTTTAGTACGATATGGTATTACTTGCCATTGGCTCAAACGCTATTGTTTTATTTTTACCGGCACTGCTCCATATAGTAGAGAAGAACCTGCTACTTCAGTAATATTAACTTCTAATTCATCTGATGTAGTGACCTTACTAACATTGACATCAAGCATTGAACTACTTTTTATGTTGACATCTATGGTGCCATTAGAATTTACAGGCACTAAAGCGTAATTCGTATTTAAAAACGGTTTCTTATCTTCAGATTTTAAACTTCCTCCATAAGCTTTTGGAATAAAGTCAATACTTTTAAGCGTAAGAATGCTTAGACAAATTGCGATAACGGTCAAAATAAACTTGGTGTAAAAATCTGATTTCATAATGGTGGGTTTTATGTTATACTACTTATAGATCTGAATTAGGTTTTTAAACTTAAAAGCAAAGTTCCTTGCAGGCCTATGAAATCAATCACTTTTCTAAGTTCTTTAAATCATCAACCGAATAAAACTTAAGGTTATTTTCTATGGCAAACGCACAAAGCTGTTTCAGTAATCCGATCGGAGTTTCTAACCTGTCGTTTACTTTGTCTACTGTTTTATGTCCGTAGAAAATGACAATCTTATTGTGCTTTTTTGCGTAAAGTAAAAGACTCTTGTAATATTCCAGATTAAACTGTTCGTAGTCTTCGTCTATTCCTAAACCGTAGATCACACGTTTGTTTTCATAATAACAGTACTGAGCTTCCGGTCTAAGTTCGCCGTAAGTTGTACCTCTTATAAAATCAAAATATTTGAGTAGCCTTTTATCCAGCTGACCGTTTCTGGCTCCGTCGGGATAGGCAAAGGACTTTATATCAAATCCATCTTTGCGCATGATTTCTTTTAGCGGAAGGATTTCGTTTTTTATATAAGCGTCGAGTCCGTATTGAGCGGCATATTTAACGGCATTCTCATGATTGTAACCATGTCCGGCTATATCATGTCCCATATTCTGAAGATAATGCAGCTTTTCTTTTTGTTCCGGTGTAAAGGCACTGTACTTACAGATAAAAAAAGTAGCTTTCCAATTGTAGGGACGCAGTTCTTTTTCGGCATTGTACCAGGTATCTACATAATCGTCATCAAAAGTTAATACAATCCCGGGTTGGTTAGGCAGTTTCTTTTTTGGTGCAGCGGGAATGTCACCTTTGACATCAAAATCCACAAAGAGGATTACTACAAGAGCGATAAATAACAACAGTACTACTAGTTGGGATCGTTTCATTTTGGCTACAGTTATACTCTCAAATATACTCATTAATTTAAAAGAATAACCTTGTTAATCCATTTGTATGAAAATCTTGTCGCCAAATGATAAATACATCATTCCAAAATCAGTGTTGTATTAAACTCATGGACATTTTGTATTATAGCATTCTTATAGGAATCATTTTTTTCTGTGAAATCGAAACTGTGCCAACATCAGAAGGCTGTATGGGAAGCAATATAATCACTTGCTAAAATTAATTAAAGCCACTACCAAGCCTCTCTAATTTTTGAATCGCTCCATAACACTAATTTTCCGGTTTCTTGCAATCGGCAAAATAGTGTCCTTTACGGAGAGTTTGAAACCATCAATATGTGTTATGTATTTTGCATTCACAATATAACAGCGATGAATCTGTAAAAAGTCAGCATTGGAAAGCTCATCCATAATGCCTTTTAAGGTTTGATGAATGATGATTTTTTTACTGTTCTCTGTATATATTTCAATATAATTCTGCATACTTTTGATATACATTATTTGCCTTGGATGCACTTTTACAGTCGTCCCGTTTTCTTTAAAAAACAAAGGTTTCGAAATCAACTCCTGCTGATACATTAAATCGTACAGTTTTTTGGCTTTAAAAACCGCGGCTTTAAAGTCTTCAAAAAAGATCGGCTTTAACAAATAGTCTACAGCATTTACCTTATAGCCTTTGAGGGCATACTCCGAATAGGCCGTTGTGAAAACAATCATCGAAGGTTTGTCTGCAATTCGTTTTGCAAATTCCAGTCCATTAAGCAATGGCATTTCTATATCCAGAAAGATCAGGTCAATGGTATCTGTTTTTAGTTTTTCGAGAGCCAGATGCGCATTAGAAAATACCCCTTCATTACTTAGAAAATCAATCTCTTTTATAAAAGAATCCAGACCTTCTCTGGCAATTCTTTCGTCGTCAATTACGATACATTTCATGCGTTGGTCAAGTTTAATTTAAGGCTTACACTATAAGAGTCTGCTTCAGAAACAAACTCTAAATCATAATTATCTTTATAGGAAAGTTCTAATCTTTTCTTAGCATAAGTCAACCCTACTCCCGCCTTCTTGCGATTTAACACTTCTGAATCGAATGAATTTTTTATCTTCAAAAACAATTGATTTTCCTCTTTTAGAAAAACATGCAGTTCTATGTAGTTCTTTTTTTCGCTGAAAGAAGAAACGTGTTTGAACGCATTTTCTACAAATGTCGATAAGAGAAAAGGAATTACCAAAAGTGTATTTTCGGGTATGTCCCATTGACAGGAAATCTCAAGATCTTCTCCTGAACGGCCTTTTTCTAACTCAAAATAATGTTTTAGAAAAGTAATCTCGCTGTCTAATCTGATCCATTTATTTTGAGATTCATAGACGTAATAGCGTAATATTTTACTGTAGGCCGACAACAATTCTAAGGCTTCATCTTGGTCCTTACGAATCAAAAACTGAAGGTTATTGAGTATGTTAAAGGTAAAATGCGGGCTAAGTTGGGTTCTTAAATGATCGATCTCCATTTCCAGCACACTATTTCTTAGTTCCTGATGTCTTTTCTCTGCGACGACATTCTTTCGAAACATTTCGATAGAATAACACATACCCGAAACTAAGATACTGGCCATAAACGTTCCGCAAAACATAGAGATCATATCGTTTTTCGTATAAACAGCTTCAGGCATCATAAAGCGAATTATTAAATAACATTCTATTGTAATAAAAAAGGCCGTGATGGAACTAATAAAAAGTACCGAAAACACGAATTTTCCCGTATCATGTGTTTCCATATATTTTCTTATAAATACATTCAGAAAACATACATGCAAACGCAGGGTCAGCACATTAAAACCTGCCGTTAAAAAAGCACACGGAAAACTAAATTTTGGAATACCGGAAAGCATTAACTGCAAAAAAATAACAAGGAATAAAAAGATCCAAAAAAGAAGGCTGATTCTTTTGATTGTAAACATACTGATAAAGTTTGATTGTAAATTTAATGCATTTTCTATCATATCAAGAACCACTGGTCAACAAATGCTAGCCATTGGTCAAAACCAAAAAAAAACTTTTAACTCTTGGAATAGTTTTGCCCTGTCAAATAAAAAAATTAAATCATGAGAACATCTTCCTTACTTACTTTGTTAGTTTTACTAATGGGAATCACGCAGGCTAAAGCACAAATATCTATTCAAACCGAATATATTGGGGAATCACGCTACGGCGATGAAGAGAATAACAATATTGGAAACGGTAAAGGATCCGCAATCGTTTATCAGGCCACTGCCAATATTCCGATTTCAATGAAAACGAACAAAGACAATCTTCCTGTTGTTTGGGGCGTATCCCTAGCGGGTGCTTACGCTTCTTTGGACAATAAAAATTTCACCGAAGAACTTGTTGTATCTGATATTGTGAATGCATCCTTTTCGTTGTATAATATGCGTCCGATTAGCAAAAAATGGAGCCTTCTGACAGCAGTTGGAGCGGGCGTATTTACAGATCAAACTCAAATCTCTAAAATGGGCGCCAGAAATATTCTTGGAAACGCGGGTGTCATTTTTATCAAAAAAATCAATTCTAAATTAGATCTGGGTGGTGGACTTGCTTTCAACAACTCATTTGGATTCCCTATGGTATTCCCGGCTTTATATCTTAGCTATAATTCTCCCGGGAGATACGTCTTTAACGTTTCACTTTTAGATGGTGTACGAGCGTCAGCAGGATATCAACTGACAGACTACTTTACACTAAGTATTGTTGGATTGATGAATGGGCAAATGGCACTTACTCAAAGAGCAGGAAAAGAGGTCATCTTTACCCATCAATATATGGTCGGAGGATTAAGACCGGAGTTTAAGATTAACAAACACATTACGATCCCTATTACAGTGGGAATTAGTGGTGCACGTCCTGCCTATTATGCAGAGAAATCTTTAAAAAGTATGTTTAGTACTAAAGATAAGTTTCAGTTTAAGTCTGCTCCCTATGCTGCTGTACAAGTCAATTATAATTTTTAATGGCTTTATAAAGCGTTCAAATCTATAGATCAAATTCAAAAGTTGTAGGGAGTAAAAATTTCGCAGAGTCGCAGAATCGCAAAGTTTTAATGAGAAAGGGTAAAGCTTAAAAATAAGTAGAAAAAACTTAGCGGCTTGGCGGCTTGGCGAAATCATCAAAGTGAGAAGTCGGAAAACAGGAACTCAAAAAGCTCTGATGAAAAGTATAAGATCTGCGACTTCTAACAAAAGAGAATTTCTAAAAATTATTCCGCAACTGTTTTAAACTTAAAAAAAATAAGGGCAGTATAGTCTTACTGCCCATCACCTTAAATTATCAGTAGTATTATGATTTCCTTTCTAACAGCACTTTTTACTTATTTACTTACGTCGCTTTCGGTTATTCCGAGTAATCCTTTAAACAATTCAATTCATTTTCCTGAATCGATTAATTTTCAGACACAAACGTCAAATAAGAATTAAATCACTTATTCATTAGTCACAATTGCCTATAAATGCGTTTCGTTATTGTACTCTATTGATTTCTTTTTAGTCCTCTTGTTATTATTTAGAATGCGATGTACAAAGCAAACTTACCGCTCCTAACAATGCAGCGGCTTCATTGTCATTCGAAACAGAAACCTGAACTTCGATACCGGCTTCTTTTACGCTTTTCATAAAGGATGGCAAAAATAAAGCACCGGCATTGGCTATTTTACCTCCGATAATAATGTGATCCGCACTGAAATTTTGTATCCACGGAATAACAATTGCTGCTAAATCAGTACCCATTTTTTCGAATACGCTGATTGCTAATTGATCTCCTTTAATAGCCAAATTATACAATTCCAACCCGTTATTGAGTGTTGTACCACTTAAAGCATGATAATGGGATATAAGCCCACGTACCGAAACATAGTCTTCGGCTATTCCATTTTTATATGGCAGATTGTATATTTCTCCGTCTAAGGGTACCAAATCTCCTGTGGTTACCGAAACTCCTTTGTCAATAAAACAAGCACCTAAGCCCGTACCCAGCGTAATTGCAATTACTTTTTTGGACAAGTTTTCTTTCTGTTTGAAAACCTCTCCTTTTCCAAAACAAACGGCATCATTTTCAAAAAGTACCGGAAAATCGGCTGAGAGACTAAGACTGTCCAAAAGCAGATTTCTAACATTCAATCCATAAAAATGTTCGTATTTGGATTGTCCTTTTATCCAGCAAACCCCTTCCTGATAATCAAACGGACCGGGCATACACACTGCTAAACCAGCCATACTTTCAATTTTAGAATTTTCTATGGCGGCAGAAATTGCTTTTTCCCAAATGGTCATAACCTGATCAACCGGTAAATTAGAGTCAAAAGATTCTTTTTGCAGAGAGTAGTCGATAACTTTCATCTCTGTTATATCGATAACTGCTGCTGTAATATGTGTCCCCCCTATATCTAGCCCAATGGCGTGTGGTGTATTCATTTTTCCTCGTTTAACTTGCTTCTTTAAATATTTTTATTCTTTAAAATTTGTGGATATTTGTTACTGGTGTGAACAATCATCTCGCCAAATAAGGTATTTGCCCAAGCAAACCATTTTCGGGTAAATTTTGCAACATCATCTTTATGAAAAGATTCATGCATAAATCCGGTATCTGCATTTGTTTTGATCAGATTGCTAATGCAGGCTTGTATTTCTTTCTCGTCAACACTTGTAATTGCTCTCAGCACAATACTCATCGGCCAAATTGTATCTACTCCTGTATGCGGACCCCCAATCCCCTCTCCTGCTTTTCCTTTGTAGAAAAAAGGGTTGTTTTCTGAAAGCACCACTTTTCGGGTATTAAGATATAAAGGATCGTTTGGTGCGATTGCTCCCAAATAAGGCAATGACAGTAAAGAAGGAACGTTGGCATCGTCCATCATGTGAAAACTACCGTATCCGTTCACTTCAAAAGCAATAATTTTTCCGAATTTCGGATGGTCTATAATTCCGTTTTCCTTTAATCCTTTTTTTACCTGCTCTCTTAATTCTTTTGCTTTGGCCACTAAATCAGTGTCTTTTAGTGCCGGCAAAGAGAATATTTCAATCAGATAACCCAATATTTCAATCGCAAACATATTGCTTGGAATTAAATAAGGCAACAAAGTACAATCGTCACTTGGTCTGAACGTTGACACAATCAAGCCACAAGGTTTTACCGGATAACCGTAGCCCGCTAATGGAACCCCATCTGTGGCCCAGGCCGTTTGACGCTGAAAACTGTATGGGCCTCCTTTTCCGTCTAAACGCTGTTGTTCTTTGAAAGTTTGCAGTATCAATAACATCGCTTTTTTCCATTGGTCGTCGAACAAACTGATGTCTCCGGTTTCTTTCCAATAACCATGCGCCAATCGAACGGGATAACACAAACTGTCAATCTCCCACTTTCTTTCGTGAATACCGGGCTGCATTTTAGTCAGGTCATTTTTCCATTCGCTTTCCTTAGTAAAATCTTTATAAAAAGCATTGGCGTACGGATCTAATAGGATACATTTTGCCTGACGGTTGATTACTCCTTTGACCAATTCGGCCAATTTAGGGTCTTCTTTTACAAACGGAATATAAGGCCAGATTTGCGCTGTACTGTCTCGCAACCACATGGCGTCAATGTCACCTGTAATTACATAGGTATCGGGTTTTCCGTCAATGATTTCAAAATCTACTGTGGTATCTAATGTATTGGGAAAGCAGTTTTCAAACAACCAAGCCAATTCGGGATTTGCGATTTGTTTTTTAATTCTGACAATTGCCGCTTCGACTGCTTCACTGGTAAATTTTCTTTCTGCTAACGGAGGTCTTTTACTCACAAAATCTTTAACCGTAAACTGAAAATCATCCGAATTTAGTCCAAAAGCATTTGCTTGAATGGCCAATAGTCCAGCTGAAAAAATTCCTGTATTTTTTATAAATTTTCTACGTGATTGCATAAATTTTATTTTGAAGTTGAATAAGAATAAGGATACGCTCCGGCGGTTGTGCCTCTTTGCAAATTAGGAGAACTGCTCATCTCAAAGTTTAATTCTCCACCTTTCAATACATCAAAGTGATTGATGTAATTTTTTGTATAGGTTGTATTGTCCCACTTTAATTCGTTTACATATTTATTGTTTGCCGAATTACCTGGAGCTTCTATTATAAGCTGTTTTCCGTTTTCTAATTGTAAGGTTGTTTTCTTGAATAAGGGTGCGCCAAGAACATATTCTTCTGTACCGGGGCATACCGGATAAAATCCCATTGCCGAGAAAATGTACCAGGCCGAAGTTTGTCCGTTGTCTTCATCACCACAATAACCATCCGGAGTTGGTTTGTACAAACGATTCATGACTTCTCTGGACCAATATTGGGTTTTCCAAGGTTCTCCGGCATAATTGTACAGGTAAATCATGTGTTGAATCGGTTGATTTCCGTGTGCATATTGTCCCATATTCATAATTTGCATTTCACGAATTTCATGGATTACCGATCCGTAGTAACTATCATCAAAAACCGGAGGTGTAGTGAATACTGCATCCAGCTTGGCTGTAAAAGATTTGGCTCCACCCATGAGATCAATTAAACCTTGAACATCATGAAATACACTCCAGCTGTAGTGCCAACTGTTGCCTTCAGTAAAAGCATCTCCCCATTTAAACGGATTGAAATTCGCCGGGAAACTTCCGTCTTTGTTTCTTCCGCTCATTAGTCCAATAGCAGGATTGTACAGGTTCTTATAATTCATCATTCGTTTTTCGAGTAACTTAATCTCTTTCTTCGGACGATTTAATGCTTGCGCTAATTTCCAGATCGCAAAATCATCATAGGCATATTCCAGTGTTCTGGCGGCATTTTCATTAATTTTCACATCGTAAGGAACATAACCTAAAGTATTGTAATAGTTCACCCCTTTTCTTCCTACTGCATCCATTGGACCTTCATTATTGGCACCATGCAGTAAAGCTTCGTACAGTGTATTGATGTCATAACCTCGCAATCCTTTCATATAAGCATCCGAAACTACAGAAGCTGAATTGTTCCCTACCATCACATTTCTAAAACCTGGACTGGACCATTCCGGCAAAAAACCGCCTTCTTTGTAATCGTTTAGCAAACCTTCCTGCATTTCTTTGTTTATAGAAGGATATACTAAATTTAACAAAGGGTATAAGGCGCGAAAAGTGTCCCAAAATCCAGTTCCTGCAAACATATAACCCGGTACAACTTTTCCGTTGTAGGGACTGTAATGCACTGTTTTTCCTTCTGCGTCAATTTCATATTGTTTTTGAGGGAAACAAACTGTACGATACAAACAAGAGTAGAAAGTTCTTAATTGGTCTTCGTTGTTGTCTTCTACTGCTATTTTTCCTAGAATTTTATTCCACTCTTTTTTAGATTCTGCTACGGTTTCATCAAAAGAAGCGGTGCCTAATTCGTTTTTTAAATTCAATTCAGCCTGAGCTAAACTGATAAAGGAAGAAGCTACTTTTACATTTACTTTTTCTCCTTTTTTAGTTTTAAAACCAACTACTGCACCTACGTGAGTTCCCGAAAATTCTAACTTCCCTTTTTCCAGTTTTTTTTCATTCCAAGTGGCATTAGTCAAAAAAGGTTTGTCGAACTGTAAAACAAAATAGTTCTTGAAATTCTCCGGAACACCCCCACTGTTGCGGGTTGTGTAACCAACAATTTTATTCTCGGATGGAATAATTTTAATATAAGAGCCTTTATCAAAAGCATCCACTACAATAGACGAATTTTCGTTATCCGGAAATGTAATCTGAAAATGAGCCGCTCTTTCTGTGGTAGTTATTTCTGTTGTAACATCATAATCAGCGAGATAAACACTGTAATAATACGGTTTTGAAACCTCTGCTTTATGACTGAACCAACTGGCACGTTCGTCTTCGGTAAAAGCTAATTTACCGGTAACCGGCATAATCGAGAATTGTCCGTAATCGTTCATCCAAGGCGATGGCTGGTGGGTTTGTTTAAATCCTCTGATTTTTTCTGCTGTATAGGTATAAGCCCATCCGTCACCCATTTTTCCCGTTTGTGGTGTCCAGAAATTCATTCCCCACGGTCTGCAAACCGCCGGATAGGTATTTCCGTTAGAAAGATTGGGTAAAGATTGTGTTCCCATTAAAGGATTTACATATTCTACAGGATCTAAGGTCTTCACCTGTGCGCTTACAAAAAGGCTGCATTGCACTAATCCTAAAAAAATTAAACTCTTTATTTTCATGGTAGTATTGTTAAATGTGAAATGTGGTTTCTAAAATGTAAGCTGTGGGCTCTATTTTTATATAATTGCAAGGTTTTAATAACTTTGCAGGATTAGTTTGAACTGAAACTGCAAACTGTGACTGTGACTGCGACTGTGACTGCGACTATTAACCGTTATACCTAACAGGTTTTAAAAACCTGTTAGGAATGTTTAGTTACATAGGTCTGTCTTCTTTATTTACTCCAAAAGTTGGTGAAGGCTTGTTGCCCATGTACAATTTCAGTTCTCCTCCTTTTACGATCATATCGTGTGTGATGTACGATTTGGTGTAAGGCTTTCCGTTGTATTCCGCTTTTTGGATGTACATATTGATATTGCTGTTGTTTACGGCATTTAAAGTAAAGGAAACTCCTTCTTTGTGATGGATTACGGCATTATTTACTAATGGACTTCCCAAAACATAAATTCCGTTGGCAGGATTAACAGAATAGAATCCCATCGCTGAGAAAACATACCAAGCGGACATCTGACCTAAATCTTCATTACCACATAAACCATCGGGTTTGGTTGAATAAAATTTATCATCGATTTCACGAATTAATTTTGCAGTTTTCCAAGGTTGTCCGGCATAGGCGTACAAATACGGAATATGGTGATTAGGCTCATTTCCTTGTGCATATTGTCCGATTAGACCACTGATGTCGGGAGAAATTTCTTCGCCTTCTACTTTATCTGTAATTAAAAACAAGGAATCTAACTTATCTAAAAACTGTTTTTCACTGCCAAATAAAGCAATCAACCCATAAGGATCCTGAGGAACTAACCAGGTATATTGCCAGGCATTTCCTTCTACATAATCATCCTTGCGATGTGCAGAAGAAAGCGGATTAAAAGGCGTTCTCCAATTTCCATCTGTTAATTTACCTCTCATAAATGTGGTTTCTTTATCGAAATAAAGTTGGTACAAATTGGCTCTTTTGGTAAAATAAACATAGTCTTCTGTTTTGTTTAGTGCTTTTGCCATTTGCGCCACACAGTAATCGTCGATGGCGTATTCTAAAGCATTTCCAACGGATTCTAACATTTTATCTGCGGGAATATATTCCAATTTCTGAACGTAATCCATCCCATCGCGTGTTTGCATGGCGGTTTTTCTAATGGCTTCGTAAGCCAATGCTGTATCGTAGTCTCTGTATCCTTTGAGATAAGCGTCTGCAATTACTGCTATGGAATGATTCCCATTCATTGTATTGGTTTCATTCCCCATTAAATGCCAAACCGGTAGTCTGCCTTGTTGTTTATAAATGGCTAAGAACGATTTAACAATGTCATTGATCTTATCCGGTTGTGTAATGGTATACAAAGGGTGCAAAGCACGGTAGGTATCCCAAAGTGAGAAAGTCGTGTAATTGGTAAAATTGGCTTTTTCGTATACTTTTTTATCGGTTCCGCGGTAATCTCCGTTGACATCATTAAAAATAGACGGTGCAAACATGGTGTGATACAATGCTGTATAAAAAACTTTCATGGTTTTATCGTCTGCTTTTATCTGAATCTTATGCAGTTCCTTATTCCATTTGTCATTTGCTTCTTTTACTACTTGATCAAAATCCCAATTTGGTATCTCTGCTTTTATATTAGCTGCAGCATTTTCATAACTTACAGGAGAAATCCCCACTTTTACCAAAACCTGTTTGTTTTTTAAGGTATTAAAATCTAGTATGGCTTTCATTTTCAAGCCTTCGCCTTCATTTCCTTTTACAGGAGAAATGCTGTCATATAAAGTAACAGCCGCCATTGGCTCTGAAAATTCGATTGTAAAATAAATGCGCTGATCATTGGCCCAGCCTTTAGAATAACGATATCCTGCAAGTGTTGTTTCGTTTATTTTCTTTATGAATGTTTTAACCGGTTTGTCCCATCCGATTCCGTCCGCAAGGTCCAGTAAAACGTGTGAATCGGTAGCGGAATCAAAAGTATATTTATGAAAACCTACTCTTTCGCTGGCGGTTAGTTCTGCTTTGATTTTGTATTTGTCTAATAAAACACTGTAATATCCGGGTTTGCTTACTTCGTTTTTGTGTGAGAAGTACGAACCGTAACCGTTTACCATATCTTCTTTTGTTCCTTTGGTAAGGGCAACTTTACCGGATACGGGTAGCAAAAGAATATCGTTTAAATCTCCAATTCCTGTTCCGCTCAAATGGGTATGTGTAAAACCTAAAATCGTATTACTCGCATAGTTGTAACCACTGCACCAATCCCAGCCTTCAAAAACGTTTACCGGTCCTAACTGTACCGCCCCAAAAGGAACATTGGCTCCAACAAATACGTGCCCATGACCGGCGGATCCTATAAGAGGATTTACATAACCGGTATAATCAGTCGGGTGATTGGTGGTTTTATTTTTAATTTCTTGTGCGAATGCCGATAAATTAATCAGCATCATTATTGAGAAAACAATGTGTTGGTATCTTTTATTCATTTTTATTTTTATTTTGGGTGACACGTTCCCGTAGAGACGCACAGCAGTGCGTCTCTACCGTGTGTGTGGAGACGCACAGCAGTGCGTCTCTACATTATTTGTATTTTTTCAAAACATCGTATAGAGAAACAACCTTAATATCGGGGTTTGCAATTTTACCTTCAAATGAAAGTGTTTTCTCTTCTCCGGCGGTCATATCGATATAATTATCACTCCATTTTCCGGTGTATCCTTTTACAGAAATGTATACATATTTTGCGGCCTTTGTCGCTTTTAAAACCACTTTATTTCCTTTGATCTGCCAACTTATTTTGGGGTCCTCCAACTGCAAATCAATCGGACGAGTCAGATCTATTTGAGGCGTGATATCATCCCTGTAAGCTTCACGCATGGCATACCAGGCTGCTTTGGGTTGGCGGTTGTAATAATCGGTCACGCTCCAACTTGCTACCGGCCAGCAATCGTTGAGCTGCCAAACTAAAGTTCCCATATTGTAAGGGGCTTTAGAACGATGAATACCTATAATATTTTTAAGAGAATAATACTGTAAACATTGGGTCAGATAGGTATAATCTTCCACATTCATTTTTTTAATTTTAGTGGAGTCTATAAAATACCGGTTTAAATAGGAATCTAATTTTATAAAACCTTTCCCTGCTTTTTGATGGGCTTGTAAAATGTCTGAATACAAATATCGGTCTTCCGGTAACGTAAAGGCTTCTATAGACGAATAGTTGGGCATGGCCTGCATGCCATATTCACTCACAAAACGACCCGTTTTATTCTTTACGACTTCAACATCTTCCAGTCCCCACCAAGTTCCCCAGTAATGACTGTCTCCTTCGGTAATACTTTTTTCTTTAGACCAATGAAATAAAGGTGAAGAACTAATATAAGGGCGCTTATTGTCTACTTCTTTTACCCATTTTGGAATACTGTCCTGAAACAACCGAACATAATCGTGCCACAAACGGGTGGAATCCTGTTTGGACATGTTCATACTTTTTTGCCATCCCCAATTTTTAAAGGCTTCATCGGCTTCGTTATTACCGCACCACAAAACGATACTTGGATGGTGGCGCAAACGTTTCACCTGGTATTTCACTTCTTCTTTTACATTGTCAAAAAAGGCTTTGTCGCCCGGAACCATTGTACCGGCAAACATAAAATCTTGCCAGACATAAATTCCGTTCTTATCGCATAAATCATAAAAATAGTCGTCTTCATAAATTCCGCCACCCCAAACACGAAGCATATTCATATTGGCGTCTTTTGCCATCGCAATTACCTTTTCGTACTCTTTTTTGGTTACTCTGGAAAGAAAAGCATCCGAAGGAATATAATTGGCTCCTTTCATGTATACCGGTTTACCATCAATTTTGAAGTAAAATGATTTACCAAGACTATCGGGCTGTTGTACCAATTCGATTTTACGGTTTAGTACATACGATTTCTCCTCCTCTTTTTTATCGTAGGCTTCTAATCGTGGGGTTTTCCATATTCCGCAGGTTGTGAATTTTGGTCCCCAATCCCATCCAAAATGATATTGTGCTTTACGAACATAGGCACGAGGATTATCGGGAATTACAAAAGGCAGGTCTTTTTTAGCAAGAGAATCAACCACATTTTGTGCGGACTGAAATACAATCACCAAATCATTGTTTCCTGACTTTAACACCTTTTTGACGTCTACACGCCATTGACGGAACATGTTATCGGCTTTTAAGACCAACTGATTGTTAAGATAAACGGTGGCATAAGTATCCAGTCCGTCAAAAACCAGTTCGGTGTTTTTCTTTTTTAGCGTTGCTGCAGCTACCTGAAAAGTCGTTTTATACTCCCAGTTTTTGCGTTCTACCCAAACCACTTTCTTTTCATTGTCCCTGTAAAATGGGTCGGGGATTGTTTTATTATTCAACAAATCGGTATGTATCTCTCCGGGAACAGTCGCGGGATACCAATTTTGTGTTTTTTCTTCACGATATTTCCAATCCTTTTTTAAATCAATATTCTGAGCCGTAACTACCGATGAAAAGTGGATAAGACCAAGGCAGATTACGCTGTAAAAGTGCTTTTTTAAATTCATTTTATTTCGGAATAAATTAATAGTATATGAATTTTAATTATTGGCAGTAGGAGAAGGAATAAAGCGCTACACCATTATCCCTCCTCATTAGGGGTACATGTCAACGAATAACTAACAAAATATTCAGAAATCATTTTCCTATACTGCGCATAATTTAACGGGAATTTGTACTACAATTTAATCAATTTAACTGTAGTAACAGTATATTAAATCAACTTATTAACAGTTCTAAAAGCTATTCTTTTTGGTGCTGTGATTGCTATAAGTGTATTAAAAAAGAATCCCCTTTTTTTCAGCAAAAGCAATTTTAGCGGCTGCGAAAAAAAAGACATTAGAGCAATACATCCAATCCATACCATAAGAATTCTATTTGGAACTTATCAATAAACGATTTAAAGATAAGCCGGGTAAAAGGAAATTACCCGACTTATTCTAACAAACCAACCAATATATATTTTAAACTATTTGTCCCACCAGATTCTGGTTGTCATAACATCAAGCCCCTGACGTTGAATTGCTGCTTTGTAATTGTCAGCATTTGTTATCAACTCCGACTGGTCGTAAACTAACCTTCTTGGAATAGTACCTTGAGTTTCTCCGTTTACATCATTAACAGGAACCAGTGCCGGATAACCTGTTCTTCTGTACTCAGAAAAAGCTTCAAAACCATTAAACAATAGAACAATCCATTTTTGACCAATAATTTGCTCTATTTTTTGCGCTTCTGTCCCAGCAGATTTAAAAGGAAATGCAGCGATATATGCATTGTATTCTGTAGTTGAAACTGCCGGTACTTTATCACCAAAAATAGTTAGAATCTCCATGGCAGCTTTTACTCCATCTTCATAGTGTTTTTGAGCTGTTCCGCCAACACTCCAGCCTTTAACTGCTGCTTCTGCCAATATAAATTCTACTTCGGCATACGACAAAATTAAAGTTGGTGCATCTAAACGCAATACTGTTGAAGTGTTCGGGTCTGAAAAAAGCTTTTTATCCCCACCTGGAAATTCTTTAGCATCATTAGCAAGACCTTGCTGACTTGCAGGAGAATTATCTCCGGTTGCTTCCAATTTAGCATAAATTCTTAAACGCGGATCATTTGTATTTTTCAACGCATCTATAAAGGTTTTGCTGTATTTAATGTTGGCTTCTCCTCCGTTTAAGTCATTTCTAACCCATGAAGAAGTAATTGGATTCGTTTTAACACCCGGAGGACCTGCATCATGTTTTAGTACAACACTGTCATTATTTGAAGTAAAAACACCTTTTGCAGCTGCTTTTTCAACAAATTCTCTGGCTTTCGCAGGGTTCACTTTAGACAAACGCATGGCGACTCTCAACATTAATGAATTGGCTAATTTTTTCCATCTTGCCACATCACTTTGATAATACAAATCGGCATTACCAACAAACGGTTTATTCGCATCTAAAGCTGTTCCTGCTTCGTCTAATTCTTTTAAAAGATCATTGTAAATTGCTTCTTGTGTATCGTATTTTGGCGAAAAGATATTTCCGTTATATCCTTTTCCTGCTTCGAAATAAGGAATCTCACCATAAGTATCGGTCAATTTCTGAAACATCAATACTTTCATGATTCTGCAAGCCTGAATCATATTAGAGTTTTCAGGCGTATTTTCCAATACCGATAACAATTGCATGATCTGATTCAATCCTTTTCCATACGATTCTCCAAAAAGAGAACCTGAATATTCGGGAGAATAGGTATATTTTGATCCCGGTCCACCCAATGAAGAAAAATGCTGTACAATTTGTGCTGCATAAGCATTGTTCCCTCTTGTATTAGAAAAATCTTGTCCGTCTACATAAATTTCAGCCAGGGTAAACATTGATTTTACCGCAGGTTTCGTCAAGGCATTTGGGTTGGTATTCATTTCCTCAAATCCTTTGTCGCATGATGTTAATGCCAGTGTACTAACTATTGCAACGCAAAATATTTTTATATATTTATTTTTCATTTTTTACTTTTTAGTATTAGAATTTAACATTAAGCGTTACACCGTAATTTCTTGTCAAAGGCATAGATGCTCTTTCAAGTCCTTGTGCATTACTGTTAGAATAGTTAGATTCCGGATCAATGTTCGGAACTTTATCATAGATCGTCCATAAATTATGAGCAGAGAAAGCTAAACTAATGGATTGAAATGGTGATTTCTTGATAAAAGAGCTTGGAAAATTATAACTAAAAGAAATTGCTCTAAGCTTTACAAAATCAGCATCGTATACAAAGTTTGAGGTTACATCACTATAACTTCTCCAGTAATCGTATGCAGATACTTGTTTGTTAACCGGATTACCATTTACATCTGTACCCGATACGGCAACTCCTCCTTCACGACCTTCAAGTGTGCTTTGAGCTAATCCGTAACGTGTTCCCAATTGGTTAGTCGCCGAATAAATTTCTCCTCCAAATTTAGCATCTACAAAAACAGACAATGTGAAGTTTTTATAGGTAAAATCATTTGAAAGTCCCATTGAAGTTGGTGCTACTCCCTGTCCAGCAATAATTAAATCACCTCTTAAAAATTTACCATCAGTTCCTAATACAATATTTCCGTTTTTGTCTCTTAAATAATCATATGCTTTGATTACTCCGAAAGGCTGTCCTTTTTCTAAAACTACAGAAGCTCTTGAGTCTCTGTTTCCTTCCAATGATTTGGTGTTAATCTTATCAGAAAGACTAATAACCTCACTGTCATTATAAGCAAAATTATATCCAACACTCCAAGAAAAATTTGGCGTTTTAATCGCTTTTACGTTGATTGCAAACTCCACCCCTTTGTTCAGGATTTGTCCCACATTAATTTTGGTTGTTCTGTATCCTGCTGCCTGAGAAATGTCTGCGTCAGCAATATCTTTAGTAGTTTTTTTGCTGTAGAAAGTCAAATCTGTACTTACTCTGTTATTGAAAAATGTATTTTCAAAACCAAATTCAATTGTACTTACATTATAAGGCTTTAAGTTTCTATTTGGAACGGTTTCTCCGTTAACACCTAAAATCGGTTGTCCTTGCGAATCAGTTTGTCCGTCCGGTGTTGTATACGTTAAGTCTAAGGCATAGGCATCCTGCAATCCACCTCCTACATTACCCCAACCTGCTCTAAGCTTACCATAAGACATCCACTCCGGTAATTTTATCACTTCAGAATAAATAAAACTCGTACTTACTGATGGGTAAAAAATACTATTGTCTTTTGGATCTAAAGTAGAAAACCAATCTCGACGACCTGTTAAACTAACATATAAAAAATCTTTGTATCCCAAATCTGCTGAGTAAAAAAGAGAGTTTACTTCACGTTCTGAAAACAATTTTTCTGTTTTGTCCGGTTGTGTATTTCCATAGAAATATTCAAATGGTACAATAAAGTTATTTCCCTTCATTTTAATACCACTGTATCTGTTATGTTGACGGTTAGCACCAACAAAAGCATCTAGTGACAGATTTTTAACGATGTCTCCTCTATAACCTAAAAAACCGGAGGCATTAACTTCTGAACGATTTTCAATTCTGTTTTCATAAGATCCTCCAGGATTGTAATTGATTCCTGTTGGCTCAATTTCAGTATATTCATAATTAATATCATCAACACCGATAACCGCTTTTGCATAAAATTTGTCTGTAATATTATACGTTACTTTTGTTGAACCGATAAAACGTTTTCTAAGATCCTCGTTTAAAGGCTGTTCTGTAGTATAATATGGATTGGTATGGTACACATTCGCACCAAAATAATCTGCTTCACCTCCATTTTGATCGTAAGCATTTTTAAGCCATCTGATGTCTGTTCCCGGAGTCAGGAAAACAGTCGGGAAAGAAGGATTTCTTGGAGAATCGTTCAAGTAAGGTCTGTTATCACTCTTCTCTGAAATATACTGTGCATTTGCCTCTACATTGATCTTCTTATTTGGAGACGAGTTTAAACTCAAAGACAAGTTATTTCTACCAAAATCTGTTCCCGGTAAGATAGATTCGTCTTTTGTGTTTCCGAAAGATAATCTGAAATTAGTAGTTTCATTTCCACCCGAAATAGCTAAAGTATTACTGAAAGAAAATCCGGTTCTGTAGAAATTTTCCACATTGTTTTTTCCATAGGCTTTGTAAGGTCTTGTTGCACCATCTATGGAAAGTGAATTTGTTCCGTCGTATTTATCACCCCAGGCAAAATAGTACGAATCTCTTAGTTCCTGCAAATCGCTAAATCTGGTATAAACACCATTTACAGGAGCTCCTGCACCGTATTGATCCTGCCAGTTCAAAAGACTTGCAGGGGTATTAAACGTTGCACTTGAGCTAAAATCTACTCCTAAACCTGTTCCGTTTTTTCCTTTTTTTGTCGTAATTAAGATAACACCATTTGATCCTCTGTACCCGTAAAGAGCAGAAGCGGCACTTCCTTTTAAAACCGACATCGAAGCAATATCATCCGGATTGAAAGAAGACATACCATCACCTTTATCGGCACCTCCCCACATTCCTGCGTTTCCTTGCTGTGTATTGTCTATCGGAATACCATCTACCACATACAAAGGCTGGTTAAACCCTGAAGCCGAAGTAGCACCACGAATCACCACACGACTGGAACCTGAAGGTCCCGTAACCGGTGCAGAAACGTTAACCCCTGCAATTTTCCCCTGAAGGGCATTACCTAAGTTAATTTCTTTGTTTTTCGTCAGTTCATCTCCTTTTAATTCTCCAACGGCATATCCTATACTTTTCTTTTGTTTTTTAACACCGAAAGAAGTAATTACCACCTCATTTAATTCCTGATTGCTCTCTGACAATACAACAGAAATTTTGCTTTCATTTTCTTGAAGTACCACTGATTTTGATACAAAACCTAAAGAAGTTATTTTTAAAGTAACTTTACCTTCAGGAACATTTAATTTAAACTGACCGTCAAAGTCAGTAATGGCATTAAACTGTTTTCCTTGTACTTCAACCGATGCACCAACAACTCCCTTGTTCTCTGCATCTACCACTATGCCTGTTATTAATCGATTTTGCGCAACAACACCTAAGCTGCTGAACAATATCATTCCTAACACTGCTAAAATTCGTTTCATAAGCATTTTTTTTGGTTTAATTGTTTTGATTATTGTTTGTTTCTAACGCGTTTGTTTTTAAATATTAATAAAAATTTTGAACTCCATTTCAAGAAAAAAAGCAGCAAGTTTAACTCTCGGAATAGTCCGAAAAATAAAGCTTTACGGCTGTTTTTTCTACGTATCTCTTTCTCAAAAGAAGCAACTAAAAGCGATTCTTTTTGTTTACTGATTTTACTAAAACGATTTAGTAAAATGACTAAAAAAAAACTACTGCAATAATTTATCTTTTTCTTTTATTTTTAACTTCAAAAATTATAGGTTATCTAAACCGATTCTCTAACAATCAATGTACCTTTTTTAAGTACTTTCTCTACGGTAAAGGAATCAAAATCTGTCATCTGACTCATTAAGAGCTCAATCGATTTAATCCCAATATCATTTATGGGCTGCGCTACGACAGAAATGGTTGGCGTATGCAATTTGAAACTATCATGATCATCAAAACTGATCACCGAAAGATCATCCGGGATTCTGTACCCCATTCCTCTAAAGGCCTGAAGACCGGCAAGTCCCATATAATTGGCCAAAAATAAAACACCGTCAATCTTGGGATTTTGCTGAAAAAAATGCGCAATCGAATCGATTCTGCTTTGTTCATCAGTATGGTAATCTAAGTGAAGCGTAAGGGCTTCATCATAAATCCCTTCTTCTTTCAGGGCATCTGTATAACCCTTTTCCCTTAATTTCATCTGAATCATTTCAGATTTAGTATTGACAACGGCAATATTTTTGCGTCCTTTATTTATTAGAAATTTCGTAGCTGAGTAAGAACCTTCATAGTTATCCATCACGACGTGACTTACTTCCTGATTGGCAAAATACCTATCGATTAAAACTACTGGCTTTTGCAATTTTAAAAGCAAATCAATACTTTTTTCTAAATTTTTTGTCGGTGTGATAATAAACCCCTCTACATTGGCCTGCAAAAGACTTTGCACTAATTCCTCACAACGTTGATCATCATCTCCGGTACTGCAATAAAAAACTCTGTAATCAATATTTTTCGCTTCGTCTTCTATTACCCTCGCTAAATCAGCAAAAAACTGATTGGAAATATCTTCTACAATAAGACCAATTGATCTCGTTTTTCCCGTTCTCAGACTACTGGCAATCATACTTGGTCGGTACTGAAGCTTTTCGGCAACCTCTTGAACCTTTTTTATAACAGCCGGACTAATTGCCATCTTCTCGCCTTTTCCGTTAATAACAAAAGATACAGTAGATATAGACACTTGGGCCTCGGTGGCAATATCTTTAATAGTGATTCTTCTCATTAACGTTTTTTATTAAATGGCTTTATAATGCTTTGGACAAATATATATAAATAGGGTTTACAAAATCGTTTTAGTAAAATATTTTTTAAACAAATCGTTATTTTAAAGCCAAATTAAAGTATAATAATCAGTAATTATAAAGTTTTTACCTATAATTCTCATTTTTAATTTTACAGAATATTCATCGTTTTTTAACTTTGTTTTTACCTCTGTTCCCCATAAAATAAAGAAAAGTTAAATAGGAGTTAAGTTCTTACTTTATCGCTGAAAAATTTATTTTTATAGTAGTCTTATTACTGTTTAATCAGAATAGATTTTGCACATATCTTCCTACTTAAATGTTTTTGTCTTCTGTTTTTTTTAATGCTAAAAACAAAAAAAGACAATCAAAGGATTGTCTTTTTTTAGTTTGGTTCTTTATAAAATCTGTTCGAAAATCTTCTTACGTAAACGATCCAGAAAATCTTCTTTTTACAGTTAAACTTTATCTTTTGCTTTTGCCAATTGATTTACTCTCCACATTAAAAACACGGTACATAGGGTAATAACCGCAATTACATAGCCCAATATATCGTAGTTTTCTAAAGGAGACGTTTTGGTTTCCTGATGCACAATAAAACCCGCACAAACAGCTGCGATACCACCGGCAATCTGTTGCAGCGATGACGTTATAGACATATAAGCGCCACGGTCTTTCATCTCCGGAATAGCAGTGTTTAACGTGGTTGCCGGAATCATACGGCTCATGATTCCCATAAACAATACCATATTAATCACTACTACTTCCCACATAGGGATCGGGTTAAGATTGGTATAAATTAAAATCATAATTACCGAGATGACTGATCCAACTGCAAACAACTTAAATTTGCTGACTTTATCGCTTAATTTCCCAACTAAAGGCATGATAAAAAGTACAGAAAGTCCCGTAAAGAAAAAGACCAGTGGTAACTCCAGATGGCTGATATGAATGTTATTAACCAAAAAGGCCGTCCCAAAAGGCTGTAACATAAAACCTCCCACAGAAAGGAATGCAATAGCAGTAAAACCAACCTGATAATGTTTGTTACTTAAGGTATGCCAAAGATGCAGAAAAGGACTTTTGTCTGATTGTAATTCCAAATGTTTCGTTATAGGTTGCATTTGTGTTATAATCGCTGCAAGAATCAATAATCCCAAAACTGCAATCATAATAAAGGCGGAATGCCATCCCCAGTTATTGGCAAAATAGAGTCCTACCGGTATTCCTAAAATCTGACTGGTTGCAAAGGCCATTTGTATAAAGCCCATCACCCTGCCTCTTTGATGAATTACAAACAAATCCGTCACAATTGCTAGTGAAACAGAACCGATTACACCGCCAAAAAGTCCTGTCACGATTCTCGCCAAAAGTAACATCTCGTAAGTTGAGGCCAGCGCACAGAAAACGGTACCTATAATGAATCCCGTATAAAAGAAAATCAGCAATTTTTTTCGGTCAAATTTATCTGCAAAACCAGCGGCAAGTAATCCCGAAATTCCGGCACTAAAAGCATATCCGGAAACTGCAAAACCGAACTTTGAGGGTGTCATATCAAGTGTTTTCATCAGGATATCCCCTAACGGAGAGATCACCATAAAATCAAGTATAACAGTAAATTGTAAAAGCGCCAATATGGCAATAATAATTTTTTGATGTGAGGTAAAAGCAGGAGCTTCTATAGTATTTTTTTCCATTTTAACAGGTTGTTCTTTAGGTTAAGGCAAGTCCTGGCACTCATAGCCAAGTCTTTTAATGATACTCTTTATTGTATCCGGATTAAGGGTTTCTGACACGATGCGAAGCACGCAATCAATATCTTCGTAATCGATACTCCACTGCTGTATCCCTACATGATTATCTAGTGTTTCAGATAAAGTAGCTGCTGAGCTAATTTTATCAATATTTGTTTTAAAAACATGTACTGTGTTTAAATCTGTTTCCATAATTTTTCATGGTTTTAAAGCTTTTATGGTTGCGGTAAAAGCTTCTTTCATCATTGTATCGGTAAGAACAAACGGCTTCCCTCCCAAACTCTTACCCTCAGTATGGAAGTTCAACAAAGTATATAATGGTCCATAGGCAATAGCCCAAAAAACTTCAAACGACATTGGAATAAGTTCATTATTACGCAAACTATTATCAATAAACTGTTTCATTATCATTCTGAAATCTGAGAATTTGGTGGTAGAGTTCAATATTATTTCCCCATGCGGTGAGTGTTTAATGATCTCAAAAAAAGCAACTTGCTTGGGATATTTCATGGTAAAATCAGCCCTGTTTACCCATTGTATCCACAATCCTTCTTCAAAAGACATTTCAGGTGAGAAGTCTTTAATTGTACTTGAAAAAAAATCAATCGCAACGGTTGCCCCTATTTTCTGAATTAAATCATCTTTGTCCTTGTAGTAAATATATAATGTCGCTACCGAAATATTGCAGGCTTTTGCAAGCTTGTTCATACTGAAACCCTGAAATCCATCCTGCACGATTTGATCTATTGCTCTTGCAACAACCAGTTTTTCTTTATCAATATCTCTTATTCTCATGCCATTTTTTTAGCAAAGATAAAATAATAAGTGAATGAACGTTCTTTTATTTAAACATTTTTTTTGCAAAACCTTAACTATCAATTTTAAAAGCTCTTTTAACAAAAAAAATAGTGCTGCCTAAAACTCATGTGGGCACTCTTAAATCCTCAACCCTAATAAAAGCAAGCCTTGCGAAATAATTTTTAATTTATTGCTTCAAAATTGCAGTAGAGCTATTATAATTCCGTTATTTTGCCGGCAAATAAATTAAACCTATTATTCTTAATTATTTAATTACAAGCCTATAGAAATTATTTAAGCAACATACTACAAAACCCCACATTTAACCCCAAAATTTTAACGACAATGAAACCTACTTTTTCCAGAAGTCTATTCACAATAGGCTCCTTATTTTTAGCTATGACGCTACAGACAAGTTGTAGCGACAGTGAGCCAGATGCTTATGAACCGCATTATTTAGCCCAAATTGATGCAGAGAAACTACCTGCTGCGAATCATCCGATGATTATGTTTGCAGATAATGAAGATCCGGCAAGAATGTACGACAAAAAAGACCGATGGTTTAGAGTGAATCAACCTTTACAGATCATACAAAAAGGAAAAGACTCTATACAACTATCTCTATATTCACCAGTTGGTCTTAAAGATGTGGTGGTCTATGCCAAATTACCGAATTACAGCAAACGTTTTGCATTGTATCATTTTACACAAATTCCTGCTTTTCATCGTTCTGTTCACCAAATTCCACTGGTAGCGGCCAAAAATGATTATCAATTAGAAGACGGAAAAACCGTTACTATCGACAAAATAGATGGATTCTCATCCGGAGGCATTGAATTTTCAGTCGAATCCTCTGATCCTTTATTAGCCAAATTCAAGAAAATTAAATCTTCACAATTGGTTCAGTTTCACGACGGGTACCATATCGAAGAACTTGGGAAGTTTTTACCAATGAATCCGGTATTAGCCAAAGAAGCTATTACCATGATCATTAACTACTCTTATGCGTTGAGTCATCCTATTTATTATAAAACACATAATAACTTTGATGTTTATAAAAAAGAACAAGCTGCACTTGCCGGAACAGCCGTAGTGGGCGCTACAGACTGGCATGGCAATACTGCGGATGCAAATGGCCAGTACGACTATTTTACAAAAGCCGAAATTGAGAAGCGTTACTGGGACTATGTTGACGGAAGAACGCTCTACATGGCAATGGTTGGTGGTGATGCTGCATGGGGCGGCGGAGCACTGGCTTCACAATACGAAGGCGGATACGTAACAGGACACTGGAACGGAGAAATGTCGCTTTGGTCTCATGAATATTCGCACCACACCGGTTACAATCATGACAGTAATTTTGCCAATAGTGGCGAAGGTGGCGGACAACAGGAAATGCTGACTCAGTTTTACAAATACCTGATTTACTTAGACGATCTTCCATTTACGGATCCTGATATATTAAAAACCTATACTAAAACACAGTATCTGAAAGGAACTTATAAAAAACCGGTTTTTAAAATCGATCCAAAAAATACATTTTTATTAAAATATAAAGGAGAAGGAAAATGGAACTAACAAGACTATTCAATATACCTAAACTGGTTTTCGTACTGCTTTTAGCATTAACAAGTTGTAGCGATAAGGATGAAAATAATGCCCCTACAGACTACGCCTATTATTATCCGACAGAAGAAGCAACGATAACGGCCAAACAAATTGGAGACGGAACCGGAGCTTTAGATCCAAGAGGAATAACTATTGCCAACGGAAAATTATATGTTTGCAACGGTGATGTTCTTGAAATTTTTGATGCAAAAAGCCTGAAATACATCAAATCTCTAACGGCTTATACCAAAGGGACTACGACGATTCCTTTTACCAACCTTTCTTCTGTTTCTGTTGACAATAACAGAATTTATTTAGGAAGTGTTGATTCACGTCTTTTTGTATTAGACGAAAACACTAATCTGGGAATCAATACGGTTGGTAACGGTCAATGGTGGAACACTTTTGTTCACGTTTTTGGAGTTACAGTAAAAGACGGATTGGTTTTTGTAAAAGAAAAACATGCCTCTATAAAAGTTTTTGAGACCTCTCAAATTACAGAAAGCAGTAATTGGAACCTTACTCCTATTGCAAAACTAAACACCCTAAGCGGTTTTGATGAAATGTATTCTATGGATGTAGCAGGTGGAAATCTGGTTGTTGCCGGAAGAGATTCCAAAGCCTATTTGCTTTACAATATTGCAGCTATTCGTGCCAATGCAGCAGCTTCTCTTGTTACACCGTTACAGCCTTCAGCAAAACCAATTTCAAAGAGCGAACCAACAACAGTCTCTGTAGGTGCTGATTGGGCCATAACTTCTGAGAATGTTGATTCGGTTGATTATCTAAGATTTTACCCAAAAGAGGAGTTTTTAAATCAAACCTATACGGCCAGAATAAATGCTACTGATATTATGGGTAAAAATTCTTTCGGTACGATCATGGGAATTACACAATTGGAGGATCGCATCTTCATATCGGATAAGACCAACAAACAAATTAGAATACTTAAGCTAAAGAAATCTAACATTAGCGAACAAAAATAATAGTAAAAAGCTGCTTCAAAAAATTGAAGCAGCTTTTTTTTATTCAAACAAAGGCTATATCTTTTTCACAAGTTTTTCAATTAATGCGTGGCCGATTTCGAAAATACATTCATTATAACCACTCCAGAAACAATAAGTAGTATACCTATAATTGCTGGTAGATCCAGACTTTGTTTAAAAAGAATTACCGAAATAATCGCCGTCAACACGATCCCAAAACCTGCCCAGATCGCATAGGCAAACCCAAGTGGAATCGATTTTAAAGCGTGCGAAAAAAAGTAAAAACAAGTTACAAAAGCCACAACTGTTACAATACTTGGTACCAGTTTTGTAAATCCTTCCGATTTTTTCAGAAAGCTGGAACCCACAATTTCTAATATAATGGCTAAGCCCAAGAATACGTATTTCATTTTTTTTGATTTTAAAGTACAAAGAAAGCGAACAATTCAAAACGCTTTTTTGATGTACATCAAAATCATCTATCTCTTTCTGATTCTGCTTAACGTTTCCTGAGTGACTCCAACATAAGAAGCAATGTGTCCCAAATTTATTCTTTGCAAAAGGTCGGGAAACTCCGTAATTAAGGACAGGTAGCGTTCTTCTGCAGCTTCTGTATGCAATGAATTGATTCTTTCCTCCAGAATAATACAAAGTTCTTCTGCCAGTTTTCTTCCAATAGTGTTGAGTTCCGGATAGGTTTTATAAAGTTCATTCAAGTCATTGATTGCAATAGAATATACCACAGAGTCTTCTAAAAATTCGATATTTTCGAAAGACGGTTTCCCAGCATACAAAGGAAGAATTGAACCTATTATTACATTCTCAACACCAAACCAGGAATTGACTTCTTTATCCTTCTTAATAAAATAGGCTCTTACCAGACCTTTTTCAAGCATAAAAAGACTGGCCATTATTTGTCCTTGTTTTAATAGAAAATCATTTTTCTTTTTGCTGAAATAATTGATTTTCCCGGAAAGCTCTCGTTCTGCTTCGACGGTTAAATCGCCATAGGTCTTTAGTTTTTCTATTAATGGATTCATATTTTCAAAAAGAGATTCTTATACGTTATAGAATGTGTAAGCTACGAAATAATCGACAAAGAAATCTTGTTTTCTGAAAATCTAAAGTTATTCAATAACCTTCGTTAGTTACAAATTGACATTCACAACAAAGTAAAATGACATTTTAAACAAAGTCACCCGTTTTTGCCAATTAAAACAATTCTGTCTCCTTTTTAAAACAAGACAGAATTACTTTTTTTAGAATAGAATATCAGGATCCACTAAATCGGATAATTTTTCTTTTAAATGTGGTTTTAAAAGTGTCAGTCCAAATTGGTAAGAGGCATTCATCCAGCCAAATCCTTCTTCGGTGATGTAATTAAATTCTGTTCCCACATTTCCGTACTCTGCAAAAATTTTATGGGAACTTATAGACAAATCAAATTTTTCGGGAATTGTTCCATTGTAATCAACCGCATTTCGCGTGATCAGCCACAACCAGCGATAGACCATCTCTTGTGTTTCTTCCTGAAAATTGTAATTCAATAACCCTTTCCATAATAATATTTGATGCGGAGCCCAGCCAAAAGGATAATCCCATTGCCTTGTAGGATCATTTTCGGTTACTGTAGCAATAGATGATTTTGTACTTCCGGCAATTCCACCCTTCATTTTAAATTTAGGCAATGTCTTTTGAACCAACGTGGCGGCTTGTTCCTGCGTACAGATTTTGGCCCACAAAGGATAAAAAGTTGTTGCAGCTTCAAAATAATGTTGCTCTTTTAACTCGAAATTATAGTCGAGATAAAGGCCATTAGCTTCATTCCAACACAATTCGTTGATCTTTTCTTTTCTTTGTGCTGCTTTTTTTCTCCAATAATCACTGGAATAACGGGTGTTTTCGTTGTACTGGAAATCATCTTTAAAAGCAGCTTCAATCAAAAAGGCAATATCAGTTTCATATTTATAGAGAAGACTGTTTATAGCTACCGTATTTAAATCGGCGCAAATCCCAACCAATCGATTTGTGGTGTCGTGACCGCTTTCGCGCATGCTTCTGTCATGGGTGAAATAATGGTCCAGATCGGCATCTAAAATTTCTCTTTCCAGGTATTTTTTCTCAAATTCTCTGGTCGAAAGATTGTATTTTGGAGCGTACTTTTCTAATATATCATCAAAATGTCCTTCCTCGACCTCAAACGGAAGTCCAATTCCTTCAGCTTTGTAACGATTTAATCCATTTGGAGTAAGCCTTTTCCCCTGCTCCATCCAAACTGTTTGGTATTCTTTTATGGCTGTTTTTAAGTGCCTCTCAACCCATAAAATCTCGGGATTGGACTTTTGGATAATGTCAACAATCAATGAGGTATATAAAGGCGGCTGAGTTCGGGTTAAATAATAACTGCGATTGGCATTTAAGATTTTTCCATAATGATCAATCTGGTATTTGAAGTTTTCGGCCATGCCAAGTGCCAAATCAATTTTGTCATCAATCAGAAGCCCCATGGCAATAAAATAACTGTCCCAACCGTACATTTCATTAAACCTGCCACCGGGAACTACAAAAGGGACTCCATCGGTTGTATCGTTCTTAGTTTGCAGCGCTAAGGCTAAAATACCGGGTTTTTTATTCAATGATAAAACATATTCCGGTGAAATAACCTCAGGTAACTGAACCACTTTTAAAGTAGGATTTGCTGCTTCTAAATTTTTGAAATAAGTAAAAGCTGTTGTGTCTCCGGCCGGTACATATAAATACGAAATCGCATTTTCTATTTTATCGTCCTCCAAAATCTTTTTTACTCCGGCAGCATCAATCGTTCTGGTAAGCCCGTTCCAATATAAATCCTTAATTTTTCGGGAGATTCTTTTTACCGGATCTTCTGTAATATCGGCTAAGTTGATTTCGGCAAATTCAACATTCGTCTTTTTAGACAATGCCAATTCCTGTAACAAATTCGAAAGCTGATACGTTCCTTTAATAGCAATCGAATTTCCTTTATCATCTTGTAATGAAAAGCTTTTTGGTCCCTTATCATCAATGGTTATCTTCTTGTCGCCATCAGTGTCTTCCTGAGCCAATAATTGACTAAGGGTCTGATTGATATGTATTTTAAATTTCATTTTTCGAAGTAATTTTTTTGAGAATAAAAAAGGAGATCAATAATAAAAACATCGGGATCAACGTGAAATAAAAGGCTTTCTCCGGGCCTTCATTTTTAAATAACCAACCTGTTATACGCGAACCTAATGTACCTCCAAGAGCAGAAAAAATAACAATTAATCCTGTCATTGAACTTTGCAGATTTTTGGGTAATGAACTGAGTACAATTGAATTCAGTAAAGGATAAATTGGTGCTATAAACAACCCGATAAGTGGAAAAGCAAATCCAATAAGCGGAATATCTGAAAGCGAATTAATGTTTTTTACTTCAAGTCCAACCACATTTGGCAGCACAAAATAGACGATCAGCATGGCCGCTATTACGCAAAAACTTAGTACCCAAATCCAATTAATCTTTTTGGTAACGATTCCGGCAACAAGTCTCCCGATCGCCAATGATATCGCCAGAATACTAGCCATCATTATGCTGATGTTTTCCGGTAAATGAAGTACTTTGGTATTAAAGGTTGGCAGCCAGGAAAGTATTCCCTGCTCGATCATTACAAATAGAAAAACGCTGATTACAAAAATGACTGTAAGTGTTTTTGCGATCAATTTAAACATTTGTAGAAAATCATCTGTAAAATTTGCTCCCGCAGTTACCTTAGTTTCTTCAAATTTGGTAAAAAACAGAAACAAAAAAGAAAGCAATGATAATCCGGCCAGAAACCAATAGACATTTAACCAGGAATCCGGATTACTTTCGTCATTAAAAGCCGGAAACAAAAAGTAAGCCAATGCAATTCCGATCATAAAAACGCCTTCAATACTGCTCATTAAAGCGTTATGTTCCTTCTGACTTTCGGTAACGGTACCAATTAACGAATACACCGATACTTTTATCAACGCAAAAGAGACACCTACCGTTGCAAATAGTATTTTGGCGTTATCAAACGAATTTCCGAAATACATTGAAATACAGGCCAGAGTTACCAATGCCAAACCTGTCAGCATTGCTTTTTTGTAACCGATCCGAGGCAAAAATGAGGCTATAAAAAAAGAGACAATAGCAATAGGCATATCCTTAAAGGCTTCCAGAATACTGGCCTGTACTTCGTCTACTCCGTAATTTTTTTGTGATTTGAGAATTACAATCCCTACACTATTCAATAAAATAGCAAAGACAAAATAGTTCAGATAAAGTGATATTTTAATTCCCAGGTTTTTCATTCGTGGATTTCTTTTTATTTTAAACCAGTACGTTAATTTGAATATGCTTGTTTTTGGCTTCTATAGTTGTATATTTTCGTTTAAATAGAGCACTTGTAACTAAGTATTTCTTGTTCTTTTATGATCATGCATATTTTGCCATGACTCGAGCGATAGCGAACAGGCGAAGCAATTTCACCAATTGCCATGAAAATTTTTTTCTTGCCACTGATTACACAGATTAAAAGGATTTTTTTCTGTGTATAAATTAATCTGTGTTAATCAGTGTAATCAGTGGCAAAAAACTATTTTATTTTACCGCAACAGAGTTTTATAATCTAACGAAAGATATCTCATTACGGTTCTTTCTCTAAAGTTACAAAAATACCAAATGCCGTTTTTCACAACAGCATTTGGTCACCATCCATCTAAACTAACAACTAATTAAAAATTAACGGCTACTGAGAATCTAAAAGCGCGCCCCAAAATTGGTCTTGCCATAAACACATCGCTTGCTGCTGATGTAGTTTGTCTCGGATCGCCTTCTGTCAAACCGATTTCATTGAATAAATTCGATGCATCAACCGCAAAACGAAGGTTGTTGTACGTATAATTTAAACCTGCCCCAACCTCTTTATAGGCTGGTAAAACCTGCTTATTATCCTGGTTGGTGAATTTTTTATCGTAATAAGAGAATTGTACATAAGCTGTAAAATCTTTTGTGATATCTACTTCCGGTCTTAGATTACAAAAGAATTTAGGGATTCTTCGGGCTGTATTTCCATTAAAATCAAAGGTAGAACCGTCTGCATTTGTACCGATAAACTTATCATATTCCGGTTTTTGAACGGTGAATGTAAAATTCAGTTTTACCATCTCGTATCTGGCATTGGTTTCTACTTCAAGTCCAATGTTGTTCACGTCAGCAAATTTATTTTCAGAACTACCGTCCGATAAAATATCGGTAAAAGCGACATTTTTCAAATTCATATGGAATACATTGGCATTCACAGTAAAAAACGAACCGGAATATTTGTAACCTAGTTCTAACTGATTCACTTTTGTATTTTCCAATTTGCTTAAATTGGCGGCGTTGTCATAAAATGATTCTTCAATTGGAGATCTGAAACCGTGGCTATAACGAACATAAGAAGCCATATTATCATTAAATTTATAATTTCCGGCGGCGGTATAGGACCATTCACTCACATCATATCTCCAATAGGTGTACGGATTTCCTTTTACGGTTGTCACGGCATCATCGGCGGTATTGTTGTCTAAAACTCCTAAGTTTTCGGCAAAGAATCGGGCATTGTCTCTATAACCTGAATATTTGTCTTTATTGTAGCGCAAACCGGCATTAAAAGTAAGATTATCAGTGGCTTTAATTTCTGCGTCGGCATATATGTCATTTAAAACACCTTTGGTTTGCGCGTCTCTTTCTAACCAAGTGATTCTTTCAACTCCATTCCAGGTGTGGTCTACTCCGGTTGTATTATCCTTTACATTTAAAAGTCTTGGATTGTCAGAAACATTTACCAGATAAGAATTCCAGTTCCAATATTGATTCGATTTCCAATTTGAATAATAGTATCCTGCGGTCAATTTCACAGGCTCTAAATCAAATGAGAAAGAGAAATTATTCGCAAAATTGTTCATTTTTTTCTGAATGTACCAATGATCTGCTCTCATAATTAGTGCATTTGGATCTACAGCAGCCCCATTATCTACATAAGTATAAGCTAAATTACCGGCAGTGGTTTTTTGAATATCGGTCGCATAAAAATCTTGCGTCCACGGACCTCCGTTAGGAAAAATTGCATTGTAATTCAAATCGATTGCCGTTTGTTTGAATGCATTTTTGAATGTTACTTTATCCGATATTTTCTTTTTAAACTCCGCTCCAATTGAATTGATAACAGGATGTGAACCATCTTCTAAATCGGCAGTAAAAGTGCCACCACCGTATTGAGGAACATTCAAATGACTGAAATTTGCAGAAGTCAGCGTTCCATAATTTGGATTGAAACCGTCTATGCCTTCAATTTTTCCGTTATTACTTTTTAAGGGTATTGGCAGATAAAACGTATTTCTGTCATTAAGATGTTTGAAATTAACTCTTAAATAATCTCCATCATCAAATTTATAAGTCAAATTTCCTTTGATCTGACCTCCTTTATTAGCAGTGAAACCTGTGTTTCTTACTCCATTATCAGCTCTGTAAAAACCGCCGACATTAAAGAATAATTTATCCTGAATTAAAGCACCTGATAAATTAAGAT
The DNA here is from genome assembly GCF_044005985.1 of Flavobacterium sp. FlaQc-49. Lineage (NCBI taxonomy): Bacteria > Pseudomonadati > Bacteroidota > Flavobacteriia > Flavobacteriales > Flavobacteriaceae > Flavobacterium > Flavobacterium sp. FlaQc-49. Next base: position 58,797 of record NZ_JBIPCS010000005.1, read on the forward strand.
CCGTTCTGAACATCCCGTAATCTGAGGTCGAAAATTTTGCTCTTCCCTGAAACTCATTTTGTCCTGTTTTGGAGATAAAATTGATAATTCCACCCGGAGCATTGTTCGCAAATATCGAAGCTGATCCTCCACGTACTGCCTCCATTTTACTGACGGTTTCATCCAATCTGTAAAAAGTATCGGCATTGGCAAACTGCAAAGCTCCATCTTCAAAAACCGGTAATCCGTCTTCCTGAATTTGCACATATTCGTAAGCACCTGCTGATGGAATTCCTCTTGCAAAAAGGTTGTTTCCAATTTCTCCTCCCGAGGCTTCTACTACGAATCCCGGAATGGTCTGAAGTAAAGCTGCGGTACTTATTGGCGCTCGGTCTTCAATAGCCTTTGCTCCCATCGTTGTAATTGCGACACTCGATTCTAATTTAGATCGTGGACTAGATGATCCCGTAACCACTACTTCTTTCAGGCTCTGTGATTCCGTTTCTAAAAACAGGTCTTCCTTTACTGACTCTCCTTCTTTTACAGTAATTTTTTTCTCGAAGCTTTTATACCCCACATTTGTTGCTGAAATGGTATAACTTCCGGCAGCCACATTCGAGAATAAATAACTTCCGTTTACATCTGTAATCACATTTTGATCACTTCCTTTTAAAGATACATTTGCTCCCGGAATAGTTTGTCCGGTTTCGTCGAATACTTTTCCGGAAACAGTATTCTTCTCCTGTGCCAACAAATGGTTGGGAACAGAAATTAGGCACAACATTAAAAATAGTCTGCCTAGATACGTATTAATTGGTTTCATTTGGTATTGGTTTGGTTAGTAAATCTTATGATTGTTACTGTAAACTTATACAACTAATTATACCCTGACTATGAAAATAAAATCGAAAACGTTTTCGAAAACACCTAAAACGTTTTCGATTTTATTTTATTTAAGTATAAAGTTAGTTTTTTTAACCGCTAAGTTCACAAGGGGCAATGCTAGTGTCTGTTATTTTATGTTTTTATGTCTTTGCGGAAAAATTTTCACGCAGATTTTGCAGATTGAGCGGATTTACTTGGGGTGTATTGGTTTTATTTGGATTGTTCTCTTATCAAAACGTACAAATCAAACGATCGCAATTATTTTGGAGAGTGGAGAAAATCAACCCAATCTGCAAAATCTGCGTGCACAAAAAACTTAGTACCTTTATATCTCCCTGTCTTTACTGACTTACACTATTATAAAGAATTAAAAAATCACTCCTGATCTTGCGGTTAAGATTTTTTAGTATATTTATTTCATGAATGATACAAAATTAATTGATATCGCTTCGGCATTAGGAATTTCTGTCACCACCGTTTCGAAAGCTCTGAAAGGTTATACAGATATTAGCCAAAGTACTCGCGCAAAAGTAATTGAGATGGCAGATAAGATGAACTATATGCCTAACTCTGTTGCCGTAAACCTCAGGACTAATGAAACCAAAACTATCGGAGTCATCGTTCCTGCAACCGTGCATCACTTTTTTTCGAGCGTTCTAAACGGAATTTTAGAAGAAGCCGAAGAAAGAGGCTACATGGTTATTATTCTGCAGTCAAGTGAAAAATATGAATTAGAGAAAAAGCAAGTCGCCTTATTGCTACAAAAAAGAGTAGATGGCATTCTGATGTCGCTTTCCAATGAAACAGATGACTTTTTTCATATTAATGAGGCCATTCGAAAAAAGACTCCTGTGGTTTTATTTGATAAAATTGCCAAAAGGGTCGATTGTTCAAAAGTTGTGATTAATGACATGAAGGCCGCATATGATGCTGTAACCTATTTAATAGAAAAAGGATATAAAAAGATCGCTCATTTTCGCGGTTCTTATGTTCCTCAGAATTCCATCGATCGCTTTCTAGGATATAAAAAGGCGCTGGAAGATCACAATATAGTATACGATCCTTCTTTGGTCTACGTTTGCGATCACAATACAGATTTTGAAGACGGTTATGAGAATGCCAAAAAATTAATAGAAGACCACGATGATGTAGATGCCGTTTTTGCCATCACAGATTTGGTTGCTATTGGAATTATTAAATATTTCAACGACAACAAAATAAAAACCCCAGAGCAAGTCGCTGTTTTTGGATTCAGCAATTGGTTCATGAGTACGGTAATTTCGCCTAAACTAACTACTATCGACCAACCCGGCTATGATATTGGTTATCGTGCCGCCGCAATATTAATTGATGAAATCACACAACTCAAAGAACATCTTCCGGTAGTGCATCAGACAGTTGTATTGCCTACTTACATTATTGAAAGGGAGTCTACGCAGAGAACTTTGTAATTTTTTCTTAACCGCAAGGGACGCGAAGATTTACGCAACATTTACAAAATTGTAATTGAAAAGATTTTCACACCAACATAAAACAATCCCGATCGAACGAATATACTAATACAATATTGAAGTAGATTTGCAATCTATATTCTCAAAATAAAGCGGCCAAAACATAAAAGCTAGAGACTTTAAAAAACATGAAAAAAATATTCTTAAGTTTAGTATTCTTTTTTGTACTTTCCTGTAAAAATGAAGATTCAAAAAACAAAATCAATTCAGAAATAAGAGTAAAAAAAGAAATGAAATTAGATTTTTTTAAATCTATTCCAGATACATTAGATGGGTGTTTATATACTTTTAACTATGATTCTATCCTCTCACCCCAAAAAAATATTTTATTGTCTAATGGTTCTGACATTACCATAATTAAAATAAAGGGGAGAGAAATATACTTAAATAAAGACACGATAAATACGAAACAATTATCTAATTCGTCCTATCGAGAGGTTTATTTTAACAACGATTATAAATTAATTCTAAATATTGAAGAATACAATTCGGCTAATGAAGCAGCACTTTACAAGGGAACATTAGAAATATCAACTAAACAAAATTTCACCAAAAAATATAAAATTAAGGGGAAAGGTGGTTGCTAAATTATTTACCGAAAGAATCGCGCTAAAAGGTCAATTGCCCAAGTTTCAAAAAAGAAAGTTCTTGTAAAAACATAAATCTCTCAAAATTCTCTCCTTCTTTTACTAATTCTTCAATACACAACAATAAATAAGATAACCTTATCTTTTTAAAAAACTAAAAATGAAGGAGAACAAGGCGATTCAAGATCAAAATTTTCCTTATCCTGAATTTAAAAAAAACACTAATTAACACAATGGACGAAAAAAAAATAGTACTTCGTTTTTTAAATTCATTCAGGTTTAATGAAAAAGTTATCTACTCTGACGAGTGTATTAATCATCTTGAAAATAGTGAAATAATAATTACATATATAGGTAATAATAATATTTCCAATTTGATTACATTTTATGAAGAAAGATTAGAGACAAAATCAATTACAGGCAGTGTGTCCGTACCGGGTTATGAAAATTTAATTTCTAAATTATCGGAATCAGCCAATAAAGAATCAATTATTTATATTATTCGTTTATATGCTCCTAAAGTTGGTTATATTTTGTTTTACTTAAAAGAAAACAATGAGTTGTTTTACATTTTAAAAAATTATAATATGTCTATTGAAAAAGAAGAAGAAAGAAATAAAATTTATTCAAACCTTGGGTATCAAACATCTTTTTATATTAAACTGATAGCGGGGAAGATAATTACAGAATTTTGATAACCTATTCTGTTCTGCACAGAGTTCCAATAGAGAGTAGTACCGTAAACTATTTGCGAGCAGTAAAAGAAATCTAATAAAAACCGGACTACAGTTCCATCTCCTCAACTAATTAGTAAAATTTCATGAAAAACTACAACTTAGATTTTCTTCTAAATAAAAAAATAAATAGCATCCACGCTATCTCTATCAATGAAAACGATACTGTCTATGTTCTTTCTGATACATTAGTATTAACATTGGACGATGATTCACTTGTTCAGATCGTAATGGATTACGACATAAAAGTTTATCCATTATCCTCCTTAGAAAAAGTTATTCTATTAGGTGATTATGACCTTCAAAACTCGCAAATTTCTTTAGTAGAAATAAGCAAAATAAATGACAATCAAAAGATAACAGCTATTTATAATTATTCGCAATCAACATACCATTTTGGTTCAAAATTTCTAAATGCAAATCATGAATTTCTGTTTGGATTTTGTTTTGGTTGGGACGAAATTATGCTAGTAAATGAGGAAACCTTTCACACAATGTTGAATTCGTATGAAGAAAAAACGGAGACAATAGTTTTGGAGAATTAAAGAAATTTAATGATCTGCACCCAAGTTCTGTCAAGTGTTCGTTAAAAAACGTAATGCCGTGCGAACGTCTCCGACTTCGCCCCCTCTTCGCTCCTCTAAGAGTTCCTCATGAAAAGCCATCTAAAATCAAAGATTTTGGAAAGATTAATGATTATAAGATATATTTGTAAAAAACGCAAAGTCAGAGACATATTTGTCCAGCGTGTACTGGACTTTTAGGAGAGCTGGGATTATAAAAAGAATAAACCTTTTTTCAAAATTTATCGAATACAAAAGAGATAACCAATCATTAAATTATTATACAAATTTTAAAAAAATCTCGTGAAAAAATATTTATTATTAATCTTAATTAGTTTCCATGTTTCAAATAGATGTGATGCCCAAGAGATTACTAAAGACCAACAAATTTCAAACACATTAAAAGAGTTCTATTCAAGCTATACCAAAATAATAAGTAAAAGTTATTTTCCTTTTAAAAAAGAGCAATTAGTAGAATTAAGCTTACTTCAAAAAAAATATTGCACTAAAAAAGTGATTCTAGAATACAAACAATGGTATGAAGATGGTCATGACTTATTTACAAATGATTGGGAGGTCGATACGAAGTCATTAAATACAATGAGAATAATTAAAAATTTAAAGACTCAAAATAGTTATAATGTTTCATTTATAGTTGATTCGAACCCTGTATCACCCCAAAAAATTGTTAAAAAGGATATACAACTTCAAATTAACTTAATAAAAAACGGAAAAATATATAAAATTAATTCAATTATAGATATTACAAAAGAATAAAACTATTATGCAAGTCAAAGTCTTCTAATTTCCAAAGTCTTCCTTAAAACATAGAAGTGCTGACGAATATCTCCGACTTCGAACCTTCAACAATGAGCAAACAAAACATATAAAAACAAAATCGACTGTCTCTAAATTTATTATGAAAGCCTACCTATTTTGTTGTCTCTTTTATTGTTCATTTCGAGGTACGAGAAATCACACAAGAAACTCCGTTTCTATTTTCCGCAATTTTGTCATTCTGAGGAACGAAGAATCTTCATCAGATAATCCGTAAAGTGAAGTTCAACAGTATCAATTCAGCGAACGAAGATTCTTCGTTCCTCAGAATGGACAAACTGGACGTGAGTATTATGCCTGATTTCTTGTACCACAATGACAAAACTAGCTTATTATATTGATAAACCAGCATTGTTCTCTCAGCTCAAAAGCCTTTTAACGCCTAAACTTCTTTGATTTAAAAATCTTCCCTTTGTCTGTAATCATCATACAACTATACTCCGGGTACTGATTGATTAATTGAAGACCTGCTTCTTTTCCTAGAACAATTAAGGAAGTACTAAATCCATTTGCCATTTCTGCACTGGGACCGAAAACAGTAACACTTACCAATCCGGTCGCGGGATAACCTGTAATCGGATTTATAATGTGTGAATAACGTTTACCGTTTAATTCTACAAACTTTTCATAGTCGCCGGATGTGGTAACGGCTTCTCTTTTTAACGGAACTATTTTAACAAACTTCTCGGTATCAAAAGGGTTTGTAATCCCAATCGTCCATGCTTTTCTGTTGGGTTGTTTTCCCCATGTTGTCAAATCACCGGATGCGTTTACAATTCCGGCTTTTATGCCTTTGGCTTCCATAACTTCTCGGGCTTTGTCGGCTGCGTATCCTTTTCCAATTGATCCAAAACCGATTTTCATTCCGGGCAATTGGAGGAAAATAGTCGATTGAATACTGTCCAAAACTATGTTTTTATACCCCACCTTCTCTACCGACTTTTTAATTTGTTCAGGAGTTGGGATTTCGGTCATTGAACCGTCAAATTTCCACACCTTTTCCATTGCGGCAAAACTAATGTCAAAAGCACCGTTTGTCATTTTTGAAATTGCGATGGCACGTTTGGTAAGATCAAACACTTCCTTGTCTACTTTTACAGCACGAATACCGGCATTTTGATTGACTTCGGAAACTTGAGAATCTGATTTCCAATCTGAGATAAGATTTTCTATGCGTGTAATTTCTGCGATGGTTTCGTTTATTCGGGTTTCGACGGTCAAAGAATCCTGCGCTACGATGGTAATATCAAAACGACTTCCCATTAATAAGGTGGTTCTTTTTCGCATTACCTCTTGTCCTGTACAGCAGAAACTGTACAGAAACAAGAAAATTAGAATTGTATTTTTAAATTTCATTATCATATTTTATAACCTTATAACCTGAGTTGAATTATTAAGTTACTGATTTTTTTTAACACATAGAAACATAGATTTGGAAATTATAATTCGAGAAATTTTAAGAAAATCACACTTTTTCACATAGTGTCATGCGATTTATTTAAAGTAAAGCGTCTTTCTAAGCTTTGTTAATTATGTCTCTATGTGTTACAATTAATTGCACCCAACGGATATTAAATACTAACAAACAATAATTTAAATATTAAACGAGTTCCGGTTAATAACAATCTGCCAGCACCTGCTTATTTGCTTTATAATAGGCGAGATTATTTCCGTTTTTCTCTATGCAAATGCCGTCCAGTACTTTTTCAACATCTTGTTGCATTACCAGTGAACCGCAGATCATAACAACTCCACCTTGTTGCAATAAAGTAGCAAAGAACTCAGCCTCTTTTTGTATTAAATCCATCACATAACATTGATTTTGTTCGCGTGAAAATGCAATATGAAAATCTTTTAAATGTTGCTTCTCAATCTGGTTTTCTGCAAATTGTTTGTGTTTGGTAACGGTTTCAGTTTCATTCCTAAAACCTGTATACAAATGACAGGCTACCTTGCTCTTATTTTGTTCTATCATTCCCAGAAATGGGGCAATTCCGGTTCCGTTTGAAATCATAGCCACAGCAGTAGCTTTCTTTGGAAAATGGAAGGCTTCGTTTTTCATCACGCGAGCTTTCATAACGGAACCCGGCTGAAGATTGTACAAATATCCTGATCCTAGTCCATGTGGATGTAATTTTACCACGAGACTTATATTGCCATTACTTTTTCCAATCGAATACAAACGATCTCTGCCATCTCCTGCAGGGTAAACAGCGAGCAAATCTCCTGAAGTGAACTTTGTTCTCATTCCGGCACGCAAGGTCAACATAAAGGTATGATCGGTTTCTGAAATTGTCGTTTTTTCCAACACAATCATTTTTTCTACTCCTTTTGGCTTTTGAGCATACGTTGCCGGCGTTGTAGCTAAAGCAATTTCAGATTTTGCATTCCATTTTTTAACCCAGTCCGCAAATTGTACGGGGGATTTATCATCTATCGTATGCAAATCCAAAAAGCGATTGCTCCAGGTTTGAGCGCTCAAAATTTCATCTGTTTTTCTAGCAAAACCGCAGAAATCAGGATATGATTTTGAACCAAATCCGATTACAGAAACATTAACTTTTTGTTCTTGCGGGTATTGTTCAATCAAGGACAAAAATTTGGTCCCATTTGATGGTGCATCGCCTAATCCGTGTGTAGAAGTAAAAATAATAATATGTTCTGCTTTTGAAAAGAGAGCATATTCATTTAAACCTCCCAAATAAGAAGAGAAACCATTGGTCATTAATTGCATATGAACCGCGTTGGCAAAACGTAATGTACTTCCGTTTTCTGAGCCTGCCAGTAAAATAAATTGACTGTCTTTTGCTTTGTGTTTGTTTTTAATTCGGGTTTCCCTGCGACGTAAAGTCATTGCAAATCCGGAATAAATAAAAAATAAGATGTTTAGTGCTGCTATTGCCAAAATGATTGCCCAAATGGCACTTGCTCTTCCGGTATGCAGATCAAGGCTCAAGTTTTCGAGCAAAACTGTAGTTGGATAGTGTACTTCACTACTAATTTGCCCTGTAGACTGGTTTACCTGTATTTCACGGTCTGTTAATTTCAGTACATAAACTTCTTCGGGATCTTCTGTATCAAAAGGAAATTCTATTTTTTGAACTTCAGAAAGTTTAGTCTTTTTGAAAATTTCAAAATCGGCAATGCTCTGCAGTTTAAGAGCCTTATTTTCAACTTGTACTTCTTTCTGATCGTTTTTGTTTTCAGGGAAAAGTTTAAATCTTTGCATCGAAAGATACGTACCCGAAAGTGCCATGATCAAAATAGGAATTAACATCAGTCTTCCTAAGATAACATGGTAATATTGTACAAAACTGTCTTTAATAATTTTAGAGAAAAAACGTCGTACTCCTTTTTGTCTCTGTACCACTAATACGGAACCCGAAATAGCAATCAGAAAAAGTAAAAAAGAATTAACGCCCACAAAAAGTCTTCCGGCTTCATGTAAAAAAAGAGAACGGTGAAGTGAAGTAACCCATTGTATAAAATCGCTTTTCTTTTGGTTTTTCCCTACCACTTTGCCGGTAACAGGATTAATGTATGCATCAACATCGTTGCCGTCTTCATCAAGACCTTTTAATGTTGTAAATTGATTGTGATCTACGCTGATTTCACTAACTTCCAGATAATTTTTAGTCAACTCAGGAAGAACCTCCGCTACAGACAAATTCTCAAAATTAGCTACACGATAAGGTGGTATTTTCTCCCCCATTGCGTCGACAGCAAGTACCACTCCGGTAAGCGATGCCAAAACAAGAAAGAGTGAAGAAAATACCGCCAAAGTTAAATGAGCATATCTCCAAACGGATAATGTCATATGCCTTATATATTGCTAAGTTTTACATATCTAATGTAGCCTTTACCTTCCACTTTTTCAGTAATACCAGCTGTTGTTAAAGGTATTTCTGCGTCAGTCACGTGATATTTTTGATCTTCAACTGCTGATTCAAAACGTATTTTATACCCTTTGTCTATTTTAGCGGTTTCGATTTCAAACATCGTCACACTGCGGTCTCCTCCGGTAACAGAAGCACCTGTTTTTGCGCTTACATCTGCCTTTTTAGAACTGAATTTATGCCATTCTTTTAAACTTGTATACCATTTTTTATCATCACCCATTACATACAGGGTTTTTTCATATTCTCCTTTAGCATTAATAAGCGATACAGCTACATAAGCTCCTTCACCTACATAGTTTGACATTTGCAAAAGACATTTGTATTTGGTGGTTTGTGCCGAAGCCTGAAAAGAAAATAGGGATACAAGTACTGCCATCAGGCAGATTTTAGATACTGATTTCATTTATATTTATTTACTATTTTAAAAAGTCAATTGCTATATTATTCTTTGTTAACAATTCATTCTCTTGTGCCAGATTATAAGCTGTTTCGTCAAATTCAGTCTTAATCTCTTTTTTAGCCCCGATCGACAACAAATACTTCAAAACACTATCGTCTTTTGCAATCATTGCTGCTTTGTGTAATGCTGTTAAACCTTCTTTGTTTTTAGCATTGACATCAATGTTTAATCCGTCCAGTTTTTTCAACAAAGCGATATTGTTTTTGGCTGCAGCAGTATAATACAGGGTGCTTCCGTCTTTTTGTTGCGCTGCAAAGTTAATTCCTTTACTCTTTAATAAATTCAATTTATCGTCAAAATCGTCTTTTTGTGCTCCGCCTCTTGAACCTTTGTAAGATTCAATCAGATAGAATGCCAAATTGTTTCCTGCAGTGTCCTTAACATTGATGTCAGCTCCTTTGCTTAAAAGCAACGAGATCACTTCTGTAGAACTTCCTTTTACGGCAGCAGTTAATGCAGACTCTCCTTTAGTATTTACTGCATTGATGTTTTTTACTTTTGGCAACAATGTTTGTATTAGCTCAACATCTTTTCCTGCTGCTGCAATAATTAAAGCTGTATTTCCTTCTTTATCGGCTTTGTTGACGTCTACTCCTTTGTCTATAAAATATTTTACAATCTCAGCTTGCTTTTCTTTATAAGCAATGATATGAAGTACTGTTTGCCCATTTGAAGCAGTTGCAGTTGGTTTTAACTTTAAATCATCTACCAAGTATTTAAACACCTCGATAGAATTTGCACTTCTTCTCATTCCTTGAGCTGCTGTTACTAAAGCATTATCTGTATATTTTACTCCTTTGGCAGCTAATTTTTTCAATAAATCAATATTCCCTGATCTTGCTGCATAGTCAAAAGCAGTATTTCCATGACCATCAACCTCTTTAAGAGACAGCCCTTTTGATACTAAATAATCTGTAATGGTTAAATCTTTATCGCCGGGAATCGCAAGTAATAAAAGGGTTGCTCCTTCACTGTATTTTTTCTTAGGATCAATTCCTGCCTTAAAAAAAGCATCATATGTCGTTGGATTATTTACCCCTGCCGAAGCAGCAAATGCAATTGGTGTCGTGCCATGGCTGTCTTCCAGATTAATGTCAGAACCTTTGGCAATAAGATGTTGTACCAGTTCTGTGTTTCCTTTGTAAGCCGCCCAATGCAAATAAATACGATTATCGTGTGTCATTTTATTAGTTGCATTACCTGGGAGCTCTAACAAATATTTTATATCCTCAAGAGGTGCACTATTATTAATGGCCAAAACAACCGGATCGAAAGCATTTGCATTTAATTCTGCAGGATTATTTCCTTTTTCTATTTCAGCTTTCAAAGTCGCTAAATTTGGAGCAGCTTTCCAGAAATTTGCATCTAAAAGTTTATTTTCCTGAGCGTTAACCTGCAATGTCGCTGCGATTATGGCAGTAAAAAGTATTTTTTTCATAATTTAAATAATAACAAATGGTAGTGTATGAAACGAAACAATCCGCCCCGTGATTTCGAGGCGGAAAGTTAGTTCTTATTTAGAATATTTCAAAATAAGAATTAATGAATCTGTTCTAATTTTTCAACAAAAATCCTAGAACACTCCAATATAGCGATTTCCAGCTTTATTGATTAATTTAGCACCTTTTGTAACGGCTCCGGTTTTACCGTCAATAATATAGATATTACCATCTTTACCAACAGGAGTAACTGCAATAAAAAGTTCATTCTTATCTACTACGAAACCTTGATACTGCTCAAAACTTAAATCAGCATCATATGCAATACCTTCTACTAACTTAGCTGTTTTTGCAGTAAGATCAATTCTGGCCACAAAACTTTGCTTGCTAGCTCCAACTCTGTATACTGCATACGCAATAGCATTACCAACATATCTCCAAGCTTCCACATAAGATCCTTTTACTCCTAAAGCAGTATCTAAACTAAAGTCATAAGTGTTATCGTATTGATTGTTTTGATTGATTTTTAAGATATAAGAACCTTTAATTAAATCTCTCTGAGTTGCCTGATAAATGTTTCCGTCAGTAGCAAGAAAGCTGTTAAAACTTCTAAAACCACTTGTGTCTCCAAAAGCTACTGTAGAAGTAATAATCTGAGGGTTTGTTAATGAAGGATAATCTACTACTACAGATTTAGAGCCTAAACGTTCAAATGTAGTTTCGTTTTGCGCTGTAGCCGGATTTGTCTTACGCATCCAGGTACCGATGATCAATTTATCTCCTGCTTTGTTAAGTGTTGGAGCATCTAAACGAAAAATATGATGTCCTAAAACTTCCTCTGCATCAGACAATGGAATTTGGTATTGTTTAGCTGCAGAGATTGCAATCCCCTTTAAATCTAAAGACAATACGGTAGCACTACCTCTGGTGTGCTTATAAGTCTTGTCTTCATTAGTAACCACAACCGGAGCTGTTATATTTACCGCTACACCTGTTTTATCTCCGTCAAAAAGTTTGTTCCATCTTGGTGCTGTTCCCGCATATTGCGAAATGTTTACCGTGTTTCCTGATTGCAAAAAGTTTTTTCCCCCACCTACGGCATAAGTCATAAATTCACCTCCATTTGCTCCTGTATAGGTAATATTAAAAAGTGTATTACCATCTACAGACGATTGTAAACGTGCTGTTCTATTTGATTGTACAGGAGCACCATCGTCAAAAACATTAACAGAGAAACCTGGATCTTTTGCATTTTCTTTACTTATCGAAAATACTCTGGTCCCACCATCACCATCACCTGGTAATGTTTGCATTAAAGCTCCAGCAAGGGTAATCCAACGACTATCTGCTGCTGGTGGAGCAACAACAACCTCTTCTTTTTTATCGTCACTACTGCAGCTAGTTACTAGTCCAAATGTGGTTAGAACCAAACCACATGCAAGTAATTTAAAGGTACTCTTTTTCATATCTATTGTATTAAAAATTTAATTATTAAAATTTACTGATTGTATAGTTCAACTTCACATAAAAGGCTCTTCCTGGTTTTTGGGCACCGAAATTGTCGTATATCTGTTCGTCAAAAATGTTTCTGGCATCAAAACTTATTACAAAGTTCTTATTAGGTAAGGTGTAACTAGCTCCTAAATCTTGTGGAAACTGTGCCGGCGCATAATCTATTTCAAGCCATCCAGTGTAAAATGGAGCTACATAACCACAATTGTAATACAGATTTAGTTCTGATTTATGTTGTATAAAATCTTTAAAATTGTATTGAACACTTCCATTCACTGTAAAAAAGGGCTCGTTTGGCAACTGTTGATTGTATCGCTCCAGGACAGTACCATTACTATCGTACTTCATTTTAAATAGGGAGTTAAATTTTGACATGTTCAGCGATACAAACAATCTGTTATCGTAAACATACTCTGCTGAGGCTTCAAAACCTACTGACTGTGCTCTTCCTATATTTACAAAAGGCGATGCCTCGATTGCTTCATTTAATTTTTCGCTAATTCTTTGAACAATTTTATCTTCAGAATTTCTCCAGAAATAAGATCCACCCCAAGAAATTTTATGTTCATTGTATTTATAAGGTCCGAATCTCAACCCTACATTCAGGTTATTACTCAGCTCCGGTCTTAAATCAAGGTTCGCTAAAATATTAGATCCAGGTCTTCCAAATATCTCATCATCAGCCGGTAATCGGTATGCTTTCTCTGCAGAGGCCGAAACCATCACTTTTGGTGTCACGTAATAAGATCCTGCGAATCCATAACCATAAACCGAGGTGGTGTTTTTGATTACCTTTTCCGTTATAACATTTTGTACCACACTCCAGTTTCTGTGTGCAAATTTTTGCTCATAGAATTTACCGAAAATATTTGTTTTCAAACGATTGTCAAAAGCACTCATTTCATAACCCAACGAAGTGATGCTTTTTTGATAATCGTTTCTAGGCTCAAAGGTTCTTTGCAATTCAGGCTTCATTATATCTAAATCACTTCGATCCAAATTATAAAACATGCTACCAAGTATTATTTTATGATTTTCGTTCAGACTGTAATTTAATCCGGCTCTTGTATTGAGAATATTATTTTTTATCGTAAGCAGTGTTGCCGGGCCTTGTTGCGCTCCAGTATTTGATAAAAATGGGTTTCCATCTAGATTAACCGACTTCTTTCCGTCCCAATTATAAACCCATTTCACGGTATCATTTACGATATCATTTCTTTGGCTGTAAACCGCATTCATTGTAAATTCAAGCCCTTTTATCAAAAAGTCTTTTTTGGCATAATTTAGACTTAACACATGAGCCTCAGATTCTGTAAAACGACCTTTATACGGTTTTGTCATATATTGTCCGTGTTGGATTTGATTGTAATCTGCTGAACCATTGTAACCGATCAGAAAAGCATCGGCCCAATTAACTTTTGTAAAACCGGCCTCAACTCGTCCGCCATAAGAGCGGTACATACTTTCAAAACGTTTGACTCTGGTCGGAATCTGTTCTCCATTGGGCTTTATGTTGTACACAAATCTTCCCCATACTTCATAATCGTTGTCGGAGTAATTTGAAAATCCCGATGCTTTTACCGTAAAACCGGACTTAGCACGATAACTTGCATTTAGATTGGCTTGAAAAGTATTGAATGAACCATAGGAAACAGAGGCGTTTAAAGTATTTTTAGCTCCGTTTTTAAGAATAACGTTGATGGCTCCACCTAATGCATCATCAGCCAGGTGTGCGGGAATAACACCTTTGTACACTTCGATACGCTCTATTAGCGCCGGTGGAATACTATTTAAACTGAAGGATGGGCCGTAAGTAGAAATCGAAATTCCGTCAATAAATACGCGTACTGCATTTCCTGACATTCCATTTAGGTTGTAATCCACTCTGGAGCCCAGTCCCCCGTTTTGTCGAATTCTAACCCCTACGGATCGGTCTAATAAATCGTTTGTTTGAAGATTTCTTTTGGCTGCTTCTTCCGTCTCAATTACGTTTACAGAAAACCCTTTGTTGATAATCTCTTTTTTAACCGATGTTTTTTGAACAACAACCTCTTTTAAACCTTGTGGTCCTTTCTTTTCTATTGTTATGGCAACCGTCAAAGATGGACGGTCTAAAACGATATTCATTGTTTTTGTTTGAGCTTCCGCAGAAGAAACCTCTAAAGTATAGGCTCCATAAGGAAGTCCCTTAATTTCAAATCGGCCCTCATTATCTACCACCACGTATTTTTGAGTCCCCATGACCATTACTGTTGCACCAAAAGCATGTTCCTTGTCATTAAAAGTAACTTTTCCACCAACATTTCCGTTTTGAGACCAGGCCGAAAAATTAACCAGCAAGAACATGAGCAATAGTAAACGCATTTTTTTTGAATTTCTTAAAATAGGAAGGCAAAACTAGCAATCTATTTTTACTTAATCTAAATAAGCAGATTAGAAAATCATTAGAATTACATTAGAGATTCTAATCTTAAAGGTAAAAGAGTCGTTACATTCATTCAATTTACCCTTCAAAACAAATACTCAGAAAGGGAGCGCGTAGCACTATTTATCTCATGCTTAATAATTATGCGCATCGAGAATTACGAAATCTTAAAGACAACTTATGTTCATATATCCAATAATCTTAGAATTACCTCTTAAATAAAAACAAGAATATTCATACTTTTAGTAACGTTAATATAAATATTATTTACAAATATAAACTCATATAAATCATATATGAATCAGTACAAACTCTTTCAAACTGCTCATCTTATATTTGTGCCAATACAAAGAAAGAGGTTTCATGAATTTTTAGTTTTTTATTAGTTTTAAGCATAACTTCTGTTATGCTTTTTTTTGACAACTATCTTAGTATTATAAGAATTATTACTTATTTATGATGCTTTATATCAAAATATTTTACATTTTTGCTGACTTTAATGAATACTTGACTTATTTTTCCAAATAATTCTCTATTCGACTAACCCCACTTTTATTATGAAAAAAAACTACTTTATTCTCTTTTTACTGTTTTCTTTAAAAATTCTGGCGCAGGATATTGATAACAAATGCGGCTTTAAGATTGAATTAAATAAAATTGACCCTGCTGTTCTTAAAATGCAGGAAATGCAATTACAGCAAAAGATAAAAGAACGCGACGAGTTTTCAAAAACCTCAAAAAACAACGCGACTGTTCTTTATCAAATTCCAATTGTGATACATATTATACATACAGGTGAAGCTTTAGGAACAGGATTAAATTTATCTGAAGAGGTGGTCCTAAACTATGTAAAAAGATTAAATCTATACTATCGCTATTTAAATGGTGATGTGAATTTTGATAAGCGTTATGGTTTAGATTCTAAAATCGAATTTGTTTTGGCAGTACGTGATCCAAAAGGAAATTGTACTAACGGTATTGAAAGATATGATTATTCAAACAACGCTACTTACGTTAGCGGCGGAATAAATGATAAGACCGGAGTACCTGATTCCCAAATTAGAGCGGCCATGCAGTGGGATCCAAAAAAATATTACAATGTTTATTTAGCAAAAGTTCCAGGAGTTAACGGTTATGCTTATTATCCCGGAACAAGCACAGACGGGGCTTTTATTAACGCAACGCTTGCCTATGATCTCAATAACAAAACAATTGCACACGAAATAGGACATGGATTAGGCCTACGTCATACTTTTGAGGGAAGTTCCGATACTACATGTCCGTCATTAGCCCCTGCTTCAGGGGATCTTTGTGAAGACACCCCGCCACATCTCGAAACAAATCAGGATTGTGATAAAAACAAAGACGAAGACATTAATGCATGTGCTCTAAATTATGTTGATTCGAGAACTGGATTATCGCTAAAAAGTAATAAATACTTTATGAATAATATAATGTCGTATTCTCCGAACTCTTGTAAATTCATGTTTACACAAGACCAAATCGACAGAATGATCGCTACATTAGAAACAACCCGAAAAGGTTTATTGGCTCAAAACGGAAATTTATCTTTAGTACCGGTACAACAAGCAGAAGTTGATTTTGTTGCAGATAAAACTATAATCTGCCCTTCTAATAATAGCGTTACACTAAGAGATGCCTCAACGTGTATCCCTAACAGCCTTTTACCAAACAGCCAATATCCGGGTATTAGTTTTCTTTGGACTGTTACAAATGGCACTACAACATTAAACTCTACGGTGCAGAATCCAAGTTTTGCTTTGACACAAGGCGGAACTTATGATGTAACATTAGCCATTACCACTTCAGCAGGAACTGTTACAAAAACAAAATCAAAGCTTATTACTATAGGCGAGACCGGAACTGCTCCGTCTTGTAAATTTGGAACGTACCAAAGCGGGAACTTTGGAGCCGCATTAAGTAAAGTAGAATTTAACACCATACAAAACACAACTCCTGTAAGTCTAAATGAACAATACTCTGATTTTAAATGTTCAAAAATTACCGAAGTTCAAACCTCTAAAAGTTACCAATTACAAGCCTCTATCTCTACTATAACAAGTCGTAATAGTTATGTTAAAGCTTGGATTGACTATAATAATGACGGGGCTTTTAATAAAAGTGAAGTCATCTTTGCCGGTAAACAAATGAGAGACCAAACCCAAACGCTACGTACTGTTTTATCGCACAATATTGTAATTCCTAATCAAGTTGTAAGTAATAAAATTTTAACGATGCGTATCGTTTACAGATCTTCTTCTGCTGATTTAGATCCTTACTCTGATGCAGCTATATCAGACTCCGGCTGTTATCCAAGTTCATCAAATGTTTTTGATGTTGAAGACTATGGTATAATAATCAAAAGTGGAACATTGGGTGTTGAAAATTTCGAAAGCGAGCTACCATCTTATGTTATCTATAAAAACAACGGTTCTTTCAGGGTTGAAGCCAATAAGATACTATTACAGGAAATCTATGTTTACGATATTACCGGTAAAGTTTTATTTCATTTCGATAAAATCAATTCAGCCCACTATGATTTACCCGTATTAAACAATCACCAGATGTATATTATTAAACTAAAAGATACAAATGGTACTGTTTATTCTAAAAAGGTCATTAATTAATTCAAGTTACCAGTTCTCTTATAACTAAAATGAAACAAGTTATAAGATTGTCTAAAAAAGTCTCACGCAGATTCTGCAGATTTTAGCAGGATGTAATAAAAAAAATCCGCAAAATCTGCAAAATATGCGTGAAAAAGCTCTTAACTTAATGACATTGAGCTAAAGCTCGAGGCTATTCAGATTGAAAAAAACAATTAGCCGGCAACTTGAATTAATTAGAATTTAGCTTTTTAGAGGTTTATCATTTAAATAAGTTATAAAACAAGAAAGCTCCTGTTCAGTCGAACAGGAGCTTTTCAAACAAATTAATCTCAATCAATTCAAAATTACAATTTTCACTTTTTACTCTTCAATTTTCACTTTTAATTTTTATCCGACAGTCCACGGGTTAACCATCCTCTTTTATTTGCTGTAACAATTGCATAAGGCGTTATCCAGAACAAACTAAAGGTGTAGAATATACTATAGGAATATGCCCATAGTGAATCAGCAAAATTGTATCTTTTGGCGTAAAATAAAACCGGAAAAGTAGACACTATCAAGATACTCAACAAAGTCGAGCTTAAAAATAACAATGGATGTGTCAGTATAAAAAACAGCATAAAAATCAGAAACGGATATGCTAAAATGATTTGCAAAGATTGGTTCACAAATAAAAGTCTTGTACCAAACTTAGATCCTTTTCTAAAATCTTTAAAAACATATTGTGCCATCATAAGATTCTCACGCACATTACTTCTGCTCCATCTGATAAACATTTTATATAAACCGGTATATTCTTCCGGTACATTTGTTAACACTAAAGCATTTCGCTGAAACAAGACATGAAGTCCTTGTTTTAGAATCATATTGGTCATTGCACGATCTTCTCCAATATCAGAAGGTTGCCCCATAAAGGTTTGATTGATCCATTCCGGAAGACATTCCAAAACAGCATCTCTGCGGTATGCCGCTGCTGCACCCGGAGTACAAAGCACCGATCCCAGACTACTTTCAGCAGAACGCATAAATTCAAAACTCATTACAAAACTTACGTTTAACATTTTAGGAAGCAATGCTTTTTTATTGTTCAAAACAAGAACATTCCCGGCAACTGCACCACATTTTTCGTCAACTATAAAAGGACTCACTAAATTTCTCAAAGTATCCTTTTTTACAATCGAATCGCTATCTACGGTTACAAAAATTTCTCCCGTACCAAGTTCAAATCCACGGTGAAGTGCATGTCGTTTTCCGGCATTTTCAGGTTGCTGAAAAATAGTCAAACGATCTCCTAACTTTATTTTTGCTTGTTGCATCCAGTACCAGGTATCATCTTTACTCCCATCATCAATAGCAAGTATTTGTAGTTTTTGCTCCGGAAAATCGCTATCAGCCAAACTTAATAAAGTATCCCAAACCAATTTTCCCTCATTATACGCAGGAACGATAACGGTACAGGTTGGCAATAAATCATCCGAAACGGACTCGATTGGTTTGTAGCGCAGGTAAAGAAATAAATTATAAGCAAAAACACCGCTTTGAAAGACAAATAAAGCAATCGCTAAAATTAAAAAAGGAAATCCCCAACTGGAATTTATTCGGTCAATTTGAAACTGATCAAAATCGGTTTGAAATTGGTGCACCATAAAAGCGCCCGTTAACATCAGTATAAAAGTACTTGCAAGGACTATTAAACCTAATGGACTTGCCTTTTCTTCACTGTTCTTGGTTGCTGTTTTACTCTTAAAACGAAAAATGGAACTGCTTACAGAATGTTCGTTATTGTTTGTATTGTCGCTTGTAGTATAAAATTGTTCTGAAATAATTGTTTCACTCTTCATATTGTACTTCTATTGATTTCTATCCTATGGCTTTTAAATAAATTTTCCCGAAAACAGGAATTCACAGTAACACATTTAGCAATGCATGTGCCATTATCCTATAAAATGGATTCTGAGGGATTTACGATAATTCAATACGATTTAGTGTGTATAAAGTTTATACACTTGTACAATGTTTATACAGGTTTTGTGTATCCGGAAGCTAAGATTACGAGTAAATACAATTGCTTTGAAGTGTTGCAACCGTCAATTCTATCAATTTTGAAAAGTACTTCAAAATGAATTTTAAAATGCTCCTGTACTAACGCAAAAAAAAGAGGAATAGTATTTACCTACTCCTCTTTTCATGCTTCATGTTTCATGTTTCATGTTCCACCTTTCACAACAAACAAGTCCCATCAAACCATCTGAAAAAAATTCAATTTCCCTGAATCACACTCCACGGTTTAATTTACTCTTTTTTTCCTTTTAGAAGTTTGCCCTCTTTAGTAAATTCAAGATCAATTTTGTTCGTTAAATCTACATCGAGGTCTTTGTGACCGTAATCAATGTGGGTTATTTTTTCGTTCGGATAGTTTTTTGCGACATAGTCTTTAACAGCTGCCGGAATAAATGCAGTCGGAATTGGCTTCTTACCTCCGTCAACCTCTCGATAGGAACCGTCTTTCCAGAACTCTACTTCGGTTCCGTCTTTCAGTATGACTTCATATCCTTTTTCACCGTGTTCCGCGTCTTTTTTGACTACTTCAACAGTGGTATAACTAAAATGTTTTTTTAGAAAATCTTGTGATGCTTCGGGAAGCTCGGTAATTTTGATTCTCTTTTGCGCGTTAGCCGATATTGCAAAACCCAGCAATACTGTGGCAAAAATGATTTTTATTTTCATGATTCAACTGTTTTAAGGTTATTGCCTTACTAATTTACTACAAGCAAAAATGTTTCCAAATCAATTTAAGAAACCTTTATCACTTATAAAATGCTTCTTTAAAAATGCTAATCTTGTATTTTTTACTTTTCTAAATGTATTTACAGCTCATTACTAACTCCATTTCCAACACGATTTCGCCTTCCTGAATACTTTCAAATAAAAATACACAGCAAATAATTCTTTTTATTTCAGTTCGTAAGTCCCGTAAACATTCACTTTTACGCTCACGTTCATTTTTTTTACATTTTTTTTATTTTTTTTGTCCAATTTTGAAAGTTCAATTGTTATTAGAGTATAAACATTTAAAAATCACACTACATGGAAACTAGAATTAACGTATTTGAAAAAGGTCAAAAAGCAATCGGAACTTTATTTGCAATTACCGGTTATTTGAAAAAATCAAGCCTCGATAGATCTCTTATGGAATTAATCGATTTTAGAATATCTCAAATTAACAATTGTGCTTATTGTTTAGACATGCACTCCAAAGAAGCATTGGCCAATGGCGAAACTACACAACGTTTATTTGGATTAAGCGCCTGGAAAGAAACTCCTTACTTTACAAAACGTGAAAGAATTGCTCTTGCCTACGCAGAAGCCGTAAATGCCTGTGATGTTCCCGATGAAATTTACAATATTGCACAAGAGGAATTTACGGAAGAAGAATTAATAGATCTTACACTTGCCATCACGACAATAAATACCTGGAACCGCATTAATATTGCTTTTGCTAATACCCCGGGAACTTACAGAGTAGGGCAATTTGGATAATTAAATTGGATTTTTTAATCCCGCAAAACACTATTTTCATCATTGGAATAAAAGCAGTGTGTAGCCCAAACTATTTTACAAACGCAAATTGACAACTTATAAAACGTACAAAAATGAATGAATTTTTATTGATTTTCAGAAGAGATTTTATAACCAAAGAGACACAGCCTTCACCCGAAGAATTGCAACAACATTTACAACAATGGCAAAACTGGTTTGGCAGCCTTGCAGCACAAGACAAATTAGCAAGACCCTTACAACGTTGGGACGGACAAGGTAAATTGGTTTCTTCTAATAAAGGAATCACCGATGGTCCCTTTGTAGAAATCAAAGAATCAATTGGAGGGTTAATTATAATCAAAGCCAAAGATTATGAGGAAGCAGCCGAAATCGCACAGGGATGTCCGGTTTTAAATTTCGGTGGAAACGTTGAAATTCGTATGGGCGTTTAAACTTTCAAATGACAACTATTAAAAATGCCTTTGTATCTTTACTTGGGCATTTTTACTTTACACTATGGAGAACAAAGAACTTATACCTCATTTATTCAGAACCGAATATCAAAAAATTGTTTCTGTTCTTTGTAACCTGTTTGGTATTCATCATATCGAAATTGCCGAAGATATCGTGAGTGATACCTTTTTGTCTGCTTCAGAAACCTGGGCTATAAAAGGAACACCTGAAAACCCGGCTGCCTGGCTCTATACCGTTGCCAAAAACAAAACCAAGAACTACTTGAAGAGAAATACCCTTTTTGAAACTAAAGTAGCCGCTGAAATAAAATACAACACCCCGCTAAACAATCCCGAAGTCGACATTGATTTATCGGATCAGAATATTGCCGACAGTCAATTGGCAATGATTTTTACAGTTTGCAATCCTTGTAATTCCAACGAAGCACAGATTGCACTGGCACTAAATCTACTGTGTGGTTTTGGAATCAATGAAATCTCTGATGCTTTCCTTTCCAATAAAGAAGTCATTTACAAAAGAATCAACCGCGCCAAAGAAAAGCTTAAAGAAGAAGATATTAAAATTCAAAACCCAAGTATTTCGGAAATAAAGGAACGAATAAGTACCGTTTTGAAAACCATTTACCTTCTTTACTCCGAAGGCTACTACTCTACTTCACAAAATACGATGTTACGCGAAGATCTGTGTGCCGAAGCCATGCGTCTTACCTATTTATTAATTAGTAACAAAAACACTAATTTACCGGAAACGAATGCTTTAATGGCTCTAATGTGTTTCCATTCTTCCCGATTTAAGGCCAGAACAACTGAAAGCGGAGAAATTATCTTATACATCGATCAGGATCAATCGCTTTGGAATCAGGAATTAATAGAGCGCGGAATGTATTTTCTGAGCCAATCTTCTACCGGGAATACCCTTTCAAAATACCATCTTGAAGCCGGAATTGCCTATTGGCATACAATTAAAGAAGATACCACCGAAAAATGGCAACATATTCTGGAATTATACAACAATCTGATTATTTTAGAATATTCTCCTATTGTCGCACTTAACAGAACCTATGCTTTATCAAAAGTAAAAAGCAAAAAAGAAGCCATTGCAGAAGCCGAGAAACTCAATTTGACCGACAATCATTTTTATTATTCTTTGCTTGGAAATCTATATGCGGATTTTGACACAAAAAAAGCCTTAAAACAATTTGAAACAGCTTTGGAGTTAGCCAGAACGACAGCGGATCAAAACGTTATTAGTAAAAATATCGAGAAATTGAACTTAAAAAACAATCCCTAATGGCCCGATGCTTATTCCTAAAATATTAAATTGCATCGCACGAATACCTTAATCTTTTTCTTTAACAACGAAAAGATCGTTAAAAGGATAGGTAATAAAATAAACTTTACTTCCATATTCTGATTTTTTCTTAAACCTGAAAATGATGACATACGATTCTCCCTCAGAAACATCAGGGGGAACTTTAACTGAAAAATGAGTATAGGATTCATTTACTACACCGGAAGTAGTAAAAGCAGAATTTAATCTTCTATTGTTACTACAGGCAAACTCAACACCTTCCAACACTAAAGACTCCGGTTCAACATTCTTATTATCGGAAGACACCAATCTAATTATTGTCCCAATCGGGCCTTCTGATGGTGCAAACGAAATGATTTCAAATACTTCCATATATACTGTCCTTATTTTTTGTACTCCATAAAAACTACACGCGATTAAAATAACAACCAAACCCTCAGTAAAATAGATTTAAATCGATATTTGAGTGTTTTCATCTTATATTTGAAAAATACTTTTCGGTTTTGCGAATTGGCAAGATTTTTACTTCCACAAAACTTTTGGACTTGAACCCTATTCGAAAAAAAAATAGAATTCTACTAAAACCAAATTACCTATTTGAGCGTATTTGTAAGAAAGGATACTCTTGAATGAGGTGAATTCAAATGAATAATACGTTTTTTGGAGCTATTGAACTTTACCTCATTCCTGATTATTCGCCATTAAACAAGGTAACAGGTGGAAAAAATAAACATTCAAACATTAAAAGAATCTTTAAAATATCTGGAAAGCAAACAGCGTCAATTAAACCGACTGCACGAAACAGATACCCGAAGTCTCGAATCAATAATAAAATATACTAAAAAGGATATGATAGAGCGGTTCAACTTATTGGATTTTGACTCTTACATCAAACAGGAAATCGAAAATACGGACACTTTCATCAGTATCGTAAAAAACATTATAGAGACCAACTCCTAGGGGGGTGTTTAAGATCTGACCAAAAACACAAAATGTGAAATAAAAAAACGCCTCAAAAATTGAGGCGTTTTTAAGGTATTTTAAAGGCATTAGTCAAATTATGCTTTCGCTTTTCTTTTCACGGTACAACCAATTTCTTTCGTTTCTGTTATAGTTGGCTTTTGATTCTTTTGTAAGGCCGAAATTACGTCTTCGACATACTTTGTTTTTTCTGCTTTGTCCCCTTCAGGGTCATTGTCAATCGCACCGGTATATTCTACGAAAGTCCCCTTTGCGCTTTTAGACACTACAAAAAGATGTGGTGTATGTTTGGCACCATATTGATCGGTTACCAACTGTCCTTTATCAAATAAATAAGGGAAAGCGTATTTTTTATCTTTAGCCAAATCCTGCATTTTATCAAACGTATCAGCTTTTGATGCTTCCGGATCATTTGGATTAATGGCAATTACAGGATATCCTTCGGGTTTAAATTTTTTGTCCAGGTCAATTATTCGTTGTTCATATGCTTTGGCGTACGGACAGGTATTGCAGGTAAAAACCACAATAAAGCCTTTTGCTTTTGGAAAACTTTCAAAAGAAACGTCTTTATTATCTACATTTTTAAGTTTAAAATCCGGTGCCGTCTCTCCGGCCTTTAAAGTTTTGCTTTGCGCCTGAGAAAGAAAGGCAGTCAAAAACAACATAATAGTGATGTACTTTTTCATGATTTATAGTTTTTTATACTCGGTTAATAATTGTTCGTAGGTAAGTTCACTTTCAGTGAATTTTCGTTTCTCCTTCTTAATAAATAGTGTTGCCGGAATACTCCCCGACCACGATGGTTCTATACGATCGATATATTCCTGTGGATTGCTTTCGTTGAGAAGAAAAACCTCATTTTTCATCTTTTTTCTTTTTACAAAAGGAATGACTGCCGAACTCAATTTCGATTTAAAATCCACACTAATCAACAATACAACCAGTTTTTCTGATTGATACTCCTGACTTAGTTTTTCAAAATGCGGCAATTCTTTAATACAGGGTGCACACCAGGTCGCCCAGAAATTCACCACATAGGTACTGTCATTTCCTTTTTTGATTCTTTCCTGAAGCTGATCAACCGTAATGAGTTTGACTTGCTGACCGTAAAACGTTGCTGAATACGTCAGTAAAAAAGCGAAAATTATAAAAATGCTTATTTTCTTCATCTAAATACCTAATTGGGTTTCTTTTATACTATTTGGATTCTCTGTAACAAATATAAATATTATATCTAACCTGTTGAGCATAATTTTTAACACATAGAAACATAGATTTAGAGTTGTTCTTTTCCCAGAGTTTTTAAGAAAATTACATTTTTTTCACATAGTCTTAATGTAATTTATTTTAAGTGAAACGTCTTTTTTGCGGCTTTGTTAGCTATGTCTCTATGTGTTAAAAAATCGCACCCAACAGATCATCCCCACTACCTAAATCACTCCTAAACGCAATATTTTGAGCCCGCCAGAAGCCTTATTATAATCTTGAAATAACCCGTTGATCATATTTTTTTTTAACACATAGAAACA
Source organism: Flavobacterium sp. FlaQc-49 (assembly GCF_044005985.1). Lineage (NCBI taxonomy): Bacteria > Pseudomonadati > Bacteroidota > Flavobacteriia > Flavobacteriales > Flavobacteriaceae > Flavobacterium > Flavobacterium sp. FlaQc-49. The sequence goes on from NZ_JBIPCS010000005.1 coordinate 84,093, forward strand.
TAGATTTAGAGTTATTCTTTTTCCAGAGTTTTAAGAAAATTACAATTTTTTTCACATAGTCTTATGTGATTTATGTTAAGTGAAACGTCTTTTTTTGGGCTTTGTTAGCTATGTCTCTATGTGTTAAAAAATCGCACCCGACAGATCACCCCTACTACTTAATCACTCTTAAATGCCGTGTTTTAAGCCCAACAGAAGCCTTATTACGATCTTGACATCAAAATATACCTCAAGTAAATTTTAAGCTGTTATATTACAGAATAAGCTTTATTTTTGCACCAAATAAAAACTGCAAATGAATTTGTCCGAGCTTATCGTAAATGATACTGAAAAAATTGCGTTGAAAGATCTCTTTTTTAGCCCCGAGAATAAAGCTGCCTTAGCGCAGACGATCAAAGAGCATCACTATCTGGAGGAATTAAAAAAATACAATCTTAAAGTGGATCATAAAATACTGCTTTACGGTCATTCGGGCTGCGGTAAAACCACGACTGCAAAAGCAATTGCGACGGCTTTGGGAAAAAACATTGTTATTTTAAATCTTAGTACTCTAATAAATGCCCGTATTGGCGAGACATCCAAAAATGTAAAAGCCTTATTTGACAAGGCGATTCGCGAAAAAGCAGTGCTGTTTTTGGACGAATTTGATCAAATCGGGAAAAGTCGCGATAGCGAAGACAAAGACGTCGGAGAAATGAGACGTCTCGTAAATACCATCATTCAGTTAATTGATTACTTTCCTGCAGACAGTTTACTGATTTGTGCCACCAATCATTACCACAGTATTGACACTGCTTTATTGAGAAGATTTCAGTTGCAATTGAAATTTGAAATGCCTCACGAAAACGAACTTGATCGTTATTACGATACGATCTTAGAAACTTTCCCCGTTCAATTCCGGGATATTCCACGAAAATATCAGATTTCTTATGCTGAGGCCAAAGACTACATTCATACGCTGATGAAAAAGCAAATTATTGCAGCATTAGAGCTTGCTCACAAAAAAGACAGGGTTTAGAACCATTAAGCTAAACCCAGCCCTGTTTTAGACTTTGTTATCTCTGAGTCTATGTGTTAAAAAAATGCGTCCAAGGGGCTATTTATTCCTTCCGGATCAGATAAATCAATATCTCTTCTTCCAGTTCTTTTGATAAGTTTTCAAACTCCAACTGGTTGCGAAAATCCTTTTCAAATTTCTTTCTGTACTTCTCTGTTTTGATTCTGCTCTTCGAATACTCATCACAGATTGTTTTAAATTTATCATCTACCAAATACAAAATCTTAAGCGATTCAATGTATTCAGCAAATTTTGTATTGTACAATTCGTTGGGAAGGGACATATTTCTCTTTTTAAATAAAACAATAAATTAAAAAAATAAGCAGCTGTTTAATGAAATCGCTTTTTAATAATCAATTGTTACTATTGTTTTGATACCTACTAAATTAACAAGAAGTATTAAACAATAACTTGCAAAGAGGTTTCATTCTATAAAATGAAACATGAACATCCTAGATAATACGGTTTTGAAACACATAAAAATTAAAAAAGTCTTTCTCTTTGAACTAATTTTGAGCTTTTATTGAATCAATTCTAAGAGTTGTGAGGAAGTAAAATCTCGCAAAGTCGCAAAATCGCAAAGTTTTAATAAAGAAGTAAAAAAACCTTTAAAGCCCTTATCATTTCGAGAAAACTAAAATGAGAAATTAGAAAACAAAATAGTAAAGCTTAAAAAATAAGAAGAAAAATTTGGCGTCTTTGTGTCTTTGCGAGACCCTCAACGCGAAAATTTGGAAAATGCCCCTTTGAAAATCGATGGCAAAAAAAGTATAAGATCTGCTACTTCTAACAAAAGAGAAATTCTACAACTTTTGAACTTGATTCACTTTATTCTAAAACTTTTTCTATCTTGACGTAACAAAATTTCATAACACTGACTCATTAAAAAACAGAAAAAGACATCCTGCCCCAACCAATTCTAAAGCAAAAACCAATGACAACAGATATCATCGAATTAAACGACTTTATTGTTTTGATTGAACAATCCAACGCAACAAAAACATTTGTTCAGAAATGTGAAATTGATGGTGACGCTGTAGGATTTGCCTTTTATGGTTCAGGCAATGTTGAACTGGAAATAAAACACAACAATCAAACGAAATACTTAACCAACACCACGGGTTTGGCCATTTGCTTTTTTGGAAATCAGAAAGTAGAATTTGCGCATAAAATTGAACCCGATAAACCTTTACAGTCGATCAGCATCTTTACTAAACTAAAAAATCTGCCCTCTTTACCACAAGCAGAAAAAGAAGTTTTTGAAAAATACCTGCCTCAATTGCTCAACCCTCAGGAGCATTTTGTAAAAGGCCCGTCTTTTTATATGACCTTGGACATGCAACTGGCCGTTCAGAAAATTTTCAATACCAATTATACCGACAATACCCGATTGTTATTCCTGAAAAGTCAGATCAACGAACTATTAGCGCACTTTTTCGGACTATTAGCAAGTGATCAAAAACAAGCCTTTTCGGATAAGGACAAAGACAAAATTTTTCAGGCAAAAGAAATCGTTACACACAATTACTCTCAACCTCCTTCTATAACACAACTATCTAAAATGGTTGGACTTAACAGTAACAAGTTAAAAAAGAACTTTAAGGAAATATTCGGCATTCCGGTATTCAAATTTGTTCAGGAAGAACGACTAAACAAAGCTTATGAGCTGTTACAAAACAAGGACAAAACGGTTCAGGAAGCCGCTTGGGAAGTGGGTTACGAAAGCATCAGTTCTTTCTCGAATGCCTTTTATAAAAAATTTGCAACCCGCCCGAATGATGTAAAGCAAAAGTACTTTTCAAACAAATTATAATTCTTTTGCAACAAATGATTTAGCCTTAAACCGGGCACCTTTGTATCAGTATTCACTTAAAAAATATTGATATGAGCAAAAAGAAAATTTTAGTACTTGGTGCTAACGGAAAAACCGGACGAAGAGTTGTAGAACGTTTACAACACCTAAACGATATAGAAATCATCATAGGATCGCGTACTGCGGAGCATCCTTTTGATTGGGAGAATCCTGAAACCTGGCCAGCAGTTGTTGAAGGGGTTCATTCGGTTTACATCACTTTTCAACCCGATCTGGCTGTTCCCTCCGCTCCGGAAATTATCACCGAATTTACACGTCTTGCGAATAAATTTGGCGTTGAAAAAATGGTTCTCTTATCCGGAAGAGGCGAAAAAGAAGCACAGGTATGCGAAGAAATAGTACAATCTACTGCAAAAAACTGGACTATTATAAGAGCGAGCTGGTTCAATCAAAACTTTAGCGAAAGCTTCTTTTTAGAGCCCATTTTAGCCGGTTTTGTCGCCTTACCCCGAGCAGAGGCTCTCGAACCTTTTACCGACGCTGATGATATTGCCGATGTCGTTACAGCATGTCTTTTAAATAACAAACACAACAGTCAAACCTATGAACTTACCGGACCAAGATTGTTAACCTTCCCCGAAGCCGTTAAAGAAATTGCCAAAGCAACAGACCGAGACATTCAATTTCAATCTTTAACTCTGGAAGAATACACGCAGCAACTACGGGAATATCAAGTTCCGGAAGACCACATCTGGCTGATCAACTACCTTTTTGAACACGTATTGGACGGCAGAAATTCAAGCATCACCAACGACATCGAAAAAGTACTGAACCGCAAAGCCACCGATTTCAGTGCTTATGCAAAAGAGATCGCAAAAACCGGAATTTGGAATGCTGTAAATGTCTAAAATCACGATGATGGCTTATTCAAAAATTCTGCTGCCCGGTATTTTTGTGTGGATTTGTGTTAGTCTGTCCTTTTCACTTTTAGGCCTAATTCCGATAGTGAAAGATTACTTTAACCTGCAAGCCCTAATAGTAATGATGCTGATTGTTTTATATGCTATAATCGGAGCTTCTTTTCACTATAAAAACAGTTCAAAAATACACGGTTTAACTCTTGGTTTAATTATGTCCGTCACAGCATTATCATTGGATGTTTTAATTACGGTTCCTTTGGTCGAAATTCCAAACGGAAGAACCTATCAAAGTTTTTTCACAAGTCCGATTCTTTGGCTATTGGCTTGCATAAATTCGATAACCGTTTATGGTTATTGGAAGGTAAAAATTAAAGCTAAAAAACACTCTTTTTAACACAAAATTTAATGACAAAATGGCAAAAACTCCAATTTATCACAATTGGAGTTTTCTGTATAAAAGTACAAACAATTAATTCAAATAAAGAAACATAATAAACTGAATTACAATATAATTAACTCAATTCCTACAAAATATAATTTCAGTAAAAAAGCAAGTCTTACACCTCTAAAAAAGCCTCTTTTTATTTCAAAACCGCTATGGCGTTTAAATTTTAATTTTCTAACCAAAACTTTCTCTTAAATCGCAACTGATTTTAACGAAAGTTCCTCAAAAAAAATTAAATTTGAGCCCTTAATTCATTCCCAAATTTTATGATGCAAAAAAGAAGTTTTACGCGTTTTCTGAGTTTATTGACGTTGTTGTTTTTTACCACACTTACCTACTCGCAAACTCCGGCTAAAAAAACAGAAGGCCGTTCTAAATTATTTGAAGAAACCGCAACCGACAGCGATTATCTAATGGCAATTGAAAAAGCCAGCACGGTGATGGAAACAGCATACAACGATGCCGATTTTGACGGAGCCAGTCATCACCTTTTTGGAGAGATTAAAGGAACCCAAAGCAAACTGGATTTAATTTTAGAAAGTCTCAAAGACGCCAATCCAAATGTACGCAACCAACAAATGTATCGGGTTGTTTTAAAAGAAATCCAACAACAATTGGACGAACAGAATGACGCCATCAACTTGCGCAATAAAAATCTTGAAAAAATCAAAGACCGATTTATCGAATTGCGTAAAGACAAAACATTAATAGGGCTTTTAAAAGATACGATCCGTCGTAAAAATTTTAAGAATGAATTTGCCAATCTTAGAAAAAAATACAAGAATACCGACAGTCTGATGACTAAAAACCAAGGCGTATTAAACAAATACAAAAGGCTGACGGTACAAAGAAAAATTGCCGTTTCTAATGCGCTTATCGCCGTAGAAAGCAAACTTGAAAAAACCGGAATCAGTATCCTTAAAAAAGAATATCCTTTTTTATGGAATGTAACCGATTCTGTACCCAAAAAGAAAGTAGCCCAGACCATCAAATCAAAAATAATTGTCGAAGAACATGTCGCAATCTACTATCTGGGTTATTGTGCCGGTGGCTTATTTACCTTAGCTTTTTTCATAGGTTTATTGGGTTGGTACATCTCTCGCAATATAAAATACCTGAAAAGCAACGGTCATGCCGAGAACTTGTCTCTTTTTAATTTTAAATACCTCAACAGAGGCATTCTGATTCCTATAGCCGTAATAGGCCTTAACATTGCCGTGGTGAGCAATCTGTATGCTCCGGCTTTATTTATTGAAATACTTCAGCTTATTCTGCTCGGAATTCTTACGATCCTCTTTAAAAATAAGTGGTCTACAAATGCGATGAGAAACTGGACCTTTCTTTTGGGACTGTTTTTTGCCCTCTGTTTCCTCGATTTATTTATCAGCGTCGGGTTATTGCAACGTTGTTGCTTTATTATCATAAACCTATGTGGAATACGCTATGGACTGGTTCAGATCAAAAGTGTGAAAGACGAATTGTACATTAAAGGGTTCTTTAAATGGGCCAGTATTCTTTTTGTTGGATTTAATGGTTTATCGATACTTTACAATATTTTCGGACGTGTTTCGCTTTCAAATATGCTAAGTTTAACGGCTTTTATTTCCCTTACTCAAATTATCGCACTAAGTGTTCTTTTGAAAATAATCTTAGAAGTTATTATTCTACAAATCTACACGACCAGGGTTAAGCGTGGAATTGAGAAGATTTTCGATCACGAAAGTTTATCAGATACTTTAAAAAAGCCCTTTATTATAATTATCAGTTATATGTGGTTGGTTGTGATTGCTTCTAATTTGAATATCTGGGAATCACTTCGGGCTTCGTTCGGATCGCTGCTTAGTCATCCTAATGCCATTGGTAGCATTACCTTTACCTTAGGCAACATTTTATTGTTTTTTATCATTATCTGGGTTGCACATTTGCTGCAAAAATACGTCGCTTACTTTTTTGGAGAGATTGATGATGAAAACGAAGAAAACATCAACAAAAGGCAACATTCCAGATTACTGATCACCCGACTTGTTGTTTTAATTGTGGGATATCTACTGGCGGTAGCAGCTTCAGGAATGCCTTTAGACAAGTTAAGCATTCTTTTAGGTGCTTTAGGTGTAGGAGTCGGACTTGGATTGCAAAACATCGTTAGTAACTTCGTTTCGGGTATTATTCTGATCTTCGATAAACCGATACAGATTGGAGATGTAGTTGATATCAGCTCTGAATCAGGCCGCGTAAAATCTATGGGATTGCGTACCACAAAAATTAATGCCTCAAATGGAGCCGAGATCATTATTCCAAACGGAAACTTATTGTCTCAAAACATCACCAACTGGACGTACACGGACAATTTTAAGTTGGTCGAGGTTTCTATTGAAATTACAGGAGATAGTTCACCAGAAGCCATTAATAGCATCATAAACGAATCCCTGCAAACGATTCCTTTGGTTAACGACACAAAACCTTCGCAAATTTATTACACCGCCATTTCTGAAGGGAAATTTAAAATCCAGATTAAATTCTGGTGCAGCATTTACAAAACCGAGGAAACTGTCAGCAATGCCCGTCAGGTATTGTTTAGTAACTTTAAAGCAAAAGGTCTGACTTTTTCAGCCTAAAATCAGTTCTGATTCAAAAAAACCAAAAGCCGTCAAGTATCCATTTGACGGCTTTTAATTTATATTCTATTGGACTTAAAATTTCTCAGCAAATTCTTTTGCAAAATCCTCCAATTTGATTTTTCCATCCACAGAGAAATTTCCTTTTATAAAATCTTCTGTAATTTTACCGCTTCGCAAACCTGAACCCATTTCGGTATACAAACCGGCAATTTCTTCGGGCAATCCCGCCTGTATCATCCCCTGCAAAGATTGTTTATCCGTAAACTCAACCCAAGGTAAATCGGTTTTGTCAATGGCTAATCCTATTGCTTTTGCGATTTCACCTGGAGTTCGTACATCGCTAATGATATAACGGATATTTTTACCTGTAACTTCTTTTAACAACTCTTCCGCCACTGCGGTTGCAATGTCTTCGGGATGTACTAACGGCATTTTAATACCAACAGGATAATTAGCGCCCATAATTCCGGCACCTTTAATCATCGGGACATCATTGTACAAATTGGTATAGAAAAATCCGGCACGCAGAAAAGTAACTGCTGCACTTTCTAATTTATTGTAAACTGCCTCTATATGATGAAGTCCTGCAATTGGCCCTGTTCCACCTGCTAAATCTGCACCGATACTGCTAAGCATTACTACACGCTTAATATTTGCGGTTTGTATTGCTTTCGCGAAAGCTTCTCCGGCCTCAACGGTATTAGAAATCACATTTTTCCCTCCTAAATTGGGTGGTGTCATTGCAAAAATAGCGTCCGCTCCGATAAAAGTATCAGCCAAAAAAGTAGCATCACTAACCGAACCAATAGCCGCTTTTGCCCCTATTTTTTCAATTGCTTCTTTTTTATCGGCATTACTGCTGATAACCGTTACATCATGTCCGGCAGCTACCAGTTTGTTTGCCAATGGCTTTCCTATGTTTCCTAAAGAACCTGAAAGTATAATTTTCATCTTTAATTTGTTTTAAATTTATAAAAACAAAGGTATATTTGTACTTACTTTTATACAAGTACTTACCCTAAAGTATGTATCATGACAGCAATCAAAGAAGCCTCAACAATACAGGAAAACAAACAATACGCATTAGACACCTGTCCTGTGACTTATGTAATGGAAAAAATTGGCGGATACTGGAAACCCATAATCCTTTACCATTTATCAACCAGTAATAAGCGCTACAGCGAATTAAAAAGAGCCATCCCGGCCATAACCGAAAAGATGCTTATTCAGCACCTGAAACAACTGGAAGCCGATGGTTTGGTAATCAGAGAAGCCAAACCGGTTGTACCTCCGTTTGTAACCTATAAATTAAGCAATGCCGGAAATGGTTTGATTCCTGTAATTCATGCCATGGCAGAATGGGCTTTTAAAGAAAAGGATGGGGTTTATAAAAAGTAATAAGATTCGTTGAAAAAAATCTCAATACTAAATTGCAAAACCTTACCTATGATTTACAACAAGATCGTCGTACTTTTATTACCCAATAAGAACTTAATACAATCACTATGGAAAATCAGGATAAAATTAGAAAAGTAGCCATTGTTGGATATAACAGAATTCCGTTTGCCAGGGCCAATACTTTCTATTCGGATGTAAGTAATTTACAAATGATGACGGCTACACTTGATGGTCTTATCGAGAAATACAAACTGCAAGGTCAATTGCTTGGAGAAGTGGTTGGTGGTGCTGTAATCAAACATACAGCAGATAATAATCTAATACGAGAGTGTGTGATGAAGACTGCTCTTGATCCTGCAACACCTGCCTGTGATTTGCAACAAGCTTGCGATACAGGAATTGAAAGCGCCATCTACATCGCCAACAAAATTGCCCTTGGACAAATAGAATCCGGAATTGCTTGTGGTGTCGATTCGATCAGCGACATGCCAATTGCGGTGAGCGAAAAGCTCAGAAAAATATTGCTCCAGGCAAGAAAAGCAAAATCATTAGGGGAAAAAATCAAGTTGTTTCTGAAAATCCGACCAAAGGATCTGACGCCTTTAGTACCAAAAAACGAAGAATCACAAACCGGACTTTCTATGGGTGGACACACAGAAATTACGGCTAAATATTACCAAATCACAAGAGAAGATCAGGACAAACTGGCCTTACAAAGTCATCTGAATATGGCAAAAGCTTATGACGAAGGCTTTTTTGCTGATATGATTAGTCCTTTTAACGGACTTGACAGAGACAATAATTTAAGAAAAGACAGCACACTGGAAAAACTCTCCAAATTAGCTCCTGCTTTTGATAAAATCAATGGAACACTTACGGCAGGTAACTCTACTCCGCTTACTGATGGTGCTTCGAGTATACTCTTGGCCAGTGAAGAATGGGCAAAAGAACACGGCTTACCGATTTTGGCTTACATCACCCACGCAGAAGTAGCTGCTATTGAATATGTCAAAAACCAACAAAATTTATTGTTAGCCCCTTTATTTGCTGCATCGCGAATGTTGGAGAAAGCCAATCTTTCTTTGCAGGATTTTGATTATTATGAAATTCACGAAGCTTTTGCTGCTCAGGTTTTAGCCACACTCAAAATTTGGGAGAGCCCCGAACTTAGCAAGGAAATTGGTCTTAAAAAACATCTAGGTGCCATAGACCGAAGCAAACTTAATGTAAAAGGAAGCAGTCTGGCCGCCGCTCACCCGTTTGCAGCTACGGGAGGAAGAATAATTGGTGTAATGACCAAATTACTAAACGAAAAAGGCTCCGGAAGAGGGTTCATTTCTATTTGTGCCGCAGGCGGACAAGGAATTACAATGATTTTAGAGAAGTAGTTCTAGCTCTAGCTCAAAGTTGAAAAGGTTCTGAGGTACTAAGGTACTAAGGTACTGAGATTTGGCTAAAGCCTTTTATATCCTTCTTTTATACCTCCAGCTGAAGCTGGAGGCTATTGACGCCTCATTACCTCATTACCTCATTACCTCATTATCTCATTATCTCATTACCTCATTATCTCATTACCTTAGTACCTCAGCAACTCTGAAGCTCTTTAATGCGAGAAACCAAATGAAATACTCAGTACAATTATTCCAATAACGATTGTGGTAATGACAACATATAAATAATCTTTCTCTAAAAAGAATGAAAACAATGACAATAACACCCTGAATACCGGCGTCAGGAAAAGCAATACAATCCCCAGAAATATTATCGATTCTCCCCTTCCCTGAATTACACCTTGGTATACTGCGGTAATTACTTCGAAAATATTTCGGTCATTTTCTTTAAAAACAGAATAGTCTTCAAGCTCGTTGCCGTGATGCAACAGATATACAATACCTCCAATAAATGCTACGGATAACGAAGTCCAAACCCCATAACGCAATAAATTACCTATAATAGTCTGAAAATCTTTTTCTCCAAATTTTTCCTGTGTCATAGTCTTAGATTTTTCCATTAAGTCCACTGTAGATCATGTTTAAGGCCAGTACAAAAATAAGACAAGCAAAAAAGATACGTAGTTTTTTAGGATCTGTTTTCACCAGAATTTTAGCTCCCGCCATGGCTCCGAACAGTACTCCTATAACAACTGGCATACAGATTCCAGGTTCGATATATCCTTTTTGAATGTAAATAACAGAACTTGCCATTGCGGTTACGCCCATCATAAAATTGCTAGTTGTGGTAGATACTTTAAATGGAACCCTCATGATATTGTCCATTGCAATTACTTTAAAGGCGCCTGAACCAATTCCTAATAGCCCTGACATCATTCCGGCGATTCCCATCATGCTGAATCCTCCCAATACATTTTTTGTTCCGTAAGTCACCAACTCTCCATTGTGCGTAGGATAGCTTCCTTCTAATTTTAACTTTTTGGCTAATGGACTTGATTCCAAAACAATATGTTCTGTCTTTTTTCTTAATGAATTTATGGCAGAGAAAATTAAGGTCAGTCCAAATAAGACTGCAATAAAAGAAGTTGGCGCAATTGTAGAGAGTAATGCTCCACAAACCGCTCCGATTGTGGTTGCGATTTCAAGAAAAATCCCTAAACGCATGTTGGTGATCCCTTCTTTTACATAAGCAGCAGCCGAACCCGATGAAGTGGCAATTACAGAAACCAAAGCAGCACCGATGGCATAATGAATATCGACTCCAAGAACAATCGTCAAAAGGGGTATGATAATGATCCCACCGCCTAATCCCGATAAAGAACCTATAAAACCAGCTAAAAATGCACCCAGAATCATAATCAGGGTAAATGTAAGTACTGTCATTTGGATTTATTTATTTGACAGCTAATTTACAAATACAATTCTGCTATTGGAATATTATATTTTATGACAAACAGACAGAAACCACTTTTAAGACCATAAAACATTAAGTACCAATAAATTAACACTAAACTTAAAAAGACCTTAAAAATTCTATTCCTTAAAAATGGTTTACTTTTTACACACCACTGAGTATTTTTAGGTCATAACCGTAAATCTCAAATTGCATTATTTGTATCCTGTTTTAAAACAATCCAACTACAGCTGCTCTAAAGAAGGGTCTACGTTTTATCAATTCCTTTTCAAAAACATCTTATTACAGTCATTGTATTACGCTAATTTCCGGTTTAGCTGTTATATCCAAAACAGTAACCGTTTTTCGCTGAAAATTATGTAATTAGAAATCTAAATTCTATAAAGTAAAAACGGTTTATGGCCTTAATTTTGATACATACAACCTATTGAGGTTAATTTTTAAATCAAAAGCGTTATGGTAGAAAAGAATTATGATCCTGACAACGATCATTGTCCGGAAAAAGACACCGTAGAAAATCTTCATAAATCGAAGCTAAATAATGGTAATACTCAGACTGTAGAAGAATTTATAAATGATCATCCAAATTTTTCTAAAGACAAAGAGAAAGAATCCGGGCAAAAAAAGGATACGGATCGCACAAGAGATTAATATCCTAAAAAGAAGATTTACTAAAAAGAACTAATAAAAAAGCTATACCCCTTTATAATTACAGGTTTATAGCTTAAAACCGAATCTGAATTGATTTTCAGATTTTAAAAATGTCTAATTAAAAAAACAAAACAGAATATGGCAAATTTCATTAATCCATTACTAGCAGGAAATACCCCTTTATTAGAAGATAACACATCGAAAATCTCTGTCAAACAATTGATTTGTGCCGGAGTAGGTTCGCTTTTAGTTGGTGCAGCTTTAAAGAAAACCGGACATGACAAAGCAGGGGCTTTTATTGCAGGTCTGGCTATACCAATGCTGACATCTGCTTGTTATAAAAAAATCAAGGAAAAAAAATCAGAGAATTTTAATAAGAGTACCGACATTACCGGAAATTATTATTAATCCGCCATCCCCAATAAAGAAAGCACTTCCGTAATAAGAAGTGCTTTTTTTATGCCCTTGTTTCACCAAAGTCCATCAAACTATTTTTTTCTGTTTTTGGACTGACAATCTTCTTTGTATTTATTAAATATATGATCTGTTACTGGTCTTAATTGTTTACCATTTATGGGGTTCCACCCGTCTATATTAAAGAAATCAACTTTACTATTAATTTTTCCGTACCAGATAATCGGCTGGCCATTCTTAAGATACGTTGTTGTATCGCAAACTTCAATTTTCTTTAGCTCAAACTGCTGCTCTTCAAAAGATTTGATACTATTAAACCCTACTAAACTTTTTACTTCCTGAACGCAATCTACTTTTTCATAATGATCTCCTGTCCATTGCATGCACTGCTTCTTAGGATATAAATAATAACTTATTAAAAACCCTAAACAGAAAACTATTAAAATTCCTGCTATCGTCAATTTTACTTTGTTGTTAAATCGTTCTCTAATACTTTTTCCAGATGGTACAGTATTAACTGAATTATCTTTGGATAAAACTTGCTTTCCATTTTGATCTTCAGCTTCTTCCGCTTTTTCTACTTCTTCCGCTTTTTCTACTTCTAAAATAAATTGCTCTGATCCATTCAGATCTTCAATTGTTTTATTTTCTTCACTTATCCCTTTATTATCTTCAAAATTTCTGAAAGGACGCGGTTTAAAATCAACTAAAATAGCTGCCATTTCTATTCTAGGTCCATTCTCTGTATTTCCACCTTGCAAGAAAGAGATAATAGGCTTTAACTTTCCAGTGTTACAGTTTTCAATGGCTCTTTTCAATGGAAAACTTTCCCTGGTTTCGAAAAATATTTCCATAATTTCCGTATCAATTTTCCCCACACCTTTTTCAAAAATTCGAAAATAAAAATTTCTAATCTCAGCTGGTTTTGGATTAGACAAAATACCGGACACATCCTCTGCAGTAGCAATTTTATACTTAGCTCTAATTGCTCTTTTATAATCTTCAATAGTAATGTTGCTCATAAGTTTCTGCGGAATTATTAGAAAAACTGGAATGATCGGAAATATAAGAATCTTCTATAAATTCAAAAGTAAAACTGCCATTCCTTTGTCCTCAGATTAGTTATCGATTTGATCTGCAGGTCAAAAACAAATGTACAAAACTAGTTCAATTAAAGAGTGCGGAAAACCGTAAGACGGACTTTATCCGGGAAGTATAAATAAAATCATACTGTTCTACGCACTCCACTTCCCAACCTCAATTGGTATTGCTTTAACAAGATCCGGACAGAATCCGGACGGCCATACCCATGTCATTTTTTAAAATTTAATATCATGAAAAAATTAATATACTTGGGAACATTTGCACTATTGACTACTACATTATTTTCTTGCACAGCTGACGACTATGAAACAGCCGACAAAAAAACAGATCTAAAAAAAGAAAGTCTGAAATATGAAACACAAGCAACTGATGAAGGTCCCGGAGATGAGCCGATTCCAATCAAGCCACCAAAAAAATAATAAGTTAAAGTAGTTCGTTTACTATTAATTACTAAATTCGGGGAAAGTAACTTTCATGCTACGATCCCCGTTTTTTTGTTTATTTATTTTTATACTTTTCCTTTCCTGTAAAGAAAAAACAACCGTTTCAATACAACCGGACTCTCGTAAAAAAGAAGCTCATTCTTTGCGGGAAAAAGCACTGAATTACCTTGATAACAAAAAATTCAATAGTGCATTTTACTACTTCAATAAATCAAAAATACTTTTTGAGTCCATAAAAGACAGCTCTAATATTACTTATAATCTTGTTATGATGGCGTCTATTCAACAAATAAACGGCGATTATTATGGTAGTAAAGAGACATTGACAGAGGCTTTACCGTTTATTAGAAAAGACTATAATTATTCGGCTTCAATTAATAATTATTTCGGAATTGCTGATAAGGAACTTTCTTTATACGATGATGCTGTTTATTATTATAAGGAAGCTTTAAAAAATGCTTCGGGAAAAGTAATACAGCAAGCCCCGTTAAACAATATTGCAGTTGTTTACATTAAACAGAAAAAATACGACCGCGCAATAACTGTACTGGAATCCATCTTAGACACAAAAGTCCTGGAAGATTCTAAATTTATAAAAGGAAAAGCCAGAGTTCTTGACAATCTGGGATACGCCTATTTTAAAAAAGGAGTCAATGACAAAGGGCTTCAACTAATGAATAAAAGTCTGGAACTCCGAAAACAAATCGATGATTCTTATGGGAGTATTGAAAGTTACCTTCATTTAGCGGAATATTTTGCTGAAACTGATCGTCAAAAATCTAATCAATATGCCCAAAGTGCTTATGCGATAGCGACAAAATTTAATAGTATTGATGAGCGTCTCAAAGCTTTATCCTTACTAATAACAAATGACTCCGATACAAAATATGCTCAAAAGTATATTACATTAAACGATAGTATCATCAAGATCCGAAACAACTTTAAAAATAAGTTTGCCAAAATCAAATACGATTCCAAAAAAGAAAAAGACGAAAACCAGAAACTTCGTTTAGAAAAAGCAGAGGATTTAGTGTCCTTACAAAAAGCAGAATATCAAAAATTTGTACTCCTGATCATTTTTGCTCTTCTCATACCACTTGTGATCGTATACAGAAGGTACTATCTGAACAAACACAGAATAGAAAAAATTCAGACTTCTTATGATACAGAGAAACGAATTTCGAAAAAAATCCATGACGAATTAGCGAATGATGTCTTTCATGCCATCACTTTTGCAGAAACACAACCTTTAGCTACAGCAAACACCAAAGAAAATCTACTTCAAAAATTAGACGATATTTATGCCCGTGTGAGAGGGATTTCGAGAGAAAATAATGATATCGACACAGGTGCAAATTATTCGGTAACCTTAAAAGAGATGCTCTCTACTTATAACAGCAGTACCACAAACGTCATCGTAAACAATATCGAAAAAATAAACTGGGAAGCGGTTGACGAAATTAAAAAAGTTACTATTTATCGCGTTTTACAGGAATTGATGGTCAATATGAAAAAACACAGTCAGGCCCCTGTGGTAATGGTAAAATTTGACAGTACCGCAAAAGCACTGCTTATTGATTATGTGGATAAGGGAAAAGGATGCACAAAAGAAAAAATCATCAAAAATGGTTTGCAGAATATGGAAAACCGTATTATGACTATAAAAGGAACTATTATTTTTGACACTGAACCTGACAATGGATTCAGAGTTAAAATATCAACGCCAAAATAAACTTTATATGTTTAAAAAAGTAATAATTGCTGAGGATTTGGATAGCATCAATTTAGGAATAGAGCAAGCCCTTGATGATTTAGGCATTATCAATTATCAACATGCTAAATATTGTGATGATGCTTTTCTAAAAGTACGAAAAGCGGTTCAGGACAACGAACCTTATGATTTACTAATTAGCGATTTGTCTTTCAAAACCGATCATCGCGAAGTAAAAATTGCCAATGGTGATGAACTCATACAGGAGGTTCGCAATTTACAACCTCACATTAAGATCATTGCCTACTCTGTCGAAGACAAAGGCTATCGCATAAAATCACTTTTTGATAAATCCGGAATCGATGGTTTTGTATTAAAAGGCAGAAATAGCATTGAAGAGTTAAAGAAAGCAATTCATTTAGTGCTGTCCAACCAACAGTACATTTCGCCGGATATTGCTTCTGCAATTAAGGAAAATAACAATTACGAAATAGATGATTTTGATGTGTTAATCATAAAACATTTGTCTTTGGGAACCCCACAAGATGATTTTACTGAAACTTTTAAAGAATTGGGGATAAAGCCAAACAGCAAAAGCACCATCGAAAAAAGAATCTCAAAACTAAAGGACTTTTTTAAGGCTAATAATACGATTCATCTGGTTTCTATTGCCAAAGATATGGGGATTATTTAAGTCTTTTAATAGTCCGCACCATCATTTATCAAGCTCCTTCGGGGGCTTTTTTTATGGTTCGATTTTAAATTCTTATGGTTTACGGTTTTCCATAAAATACTGGTTTCTATTGGGTTTACATTTGAATAATTAAAAAATCAAACTATTAATTAAACCTGAAAAATTATGAAAATTTATTACGTAAACAAAAATGCACAAGAAAGTAAAGATCATGAAGTCCATACAAGCGATTGCAGCCATTTACCAATTTCTGCCAATAGAAAATACTTAGGTGAATATGCTTCCTGTAAACCTGCCATTATCGAAGCAAAGAAAACCTATCCTCAATCCAATGGCTGCAAAACCTGCTGTCCTGATTGTCATACCAATTAAACTGCCATGGGATTTCGATTTCAAAAGAGAATAAAACTCGGAGGTGGGCTCGGCATAAACCTAAGTCAATCCGGTATTTCTCCAAGTTTAAGAACAAAAATTGGGACGTTTAGCAAGAATAGCTATTCGGTTAAGACGGGAATACCTGGGCTAAGATATCAAAATAGCGGTTGTATGGTACTTATTGCTTTTACAGGATTTACAACACTTTTAATTTACACACTAAAACATTTATAACTATGGGATATAGAAAAGCATATTTTAAAAAAGATGGAACTTATGTTCAAGGACATTATACTAATAACAGATCCAAATCTTTTTCGAATAAAAATAACGGATGTCTGATATTATTTTTAGCACTATTGCTATTAGGATTGCCAATGGCATGTTCAGATTCGTCCTCATCAGAAAAAACAGATACAACAGCAAAAAACAACTGTCCAACTAAAACTTGTGGTGATTTTACAACTCAGGCACAAGCACAAGCAACTTTTAATAGTAATAAAAGCTGTTACAAGAATCTCGATGCGGACGGAGACGGAATTGCCTGCGAAAACTTATCTAAATAAACAGTACAAAACATGATGACACTAGAACTAAAAAGCCATTTTTTGAGATTGTATCAAATGGCATTATCCGATGATCAATTTGACGTATTAGAACTTCAAATGCTATATCATTTTGCTGATGAACGAGGAATTCCACGAGAGGAATTAGATAAACTTTTCCTGAACCCGATAAATTCCGAACTAATTATACCGGAGGCACTAAACACACGCATAGAGTACTTATATGATCTTGCACGAATCATATGGGCTGACGGAAAAGTTACCGATGACGAACTAAATATGCTGAAAAAGTATTGCAGGAAATTTCATTTTCTGGACGAAAACATTGAGGAACTCTCTAGTTACCTTATTGATTGCGTTCAGAAAAACATTCAAAAAGAAGAAATCATTAGTCAATTAAACACTTAGATCATGAAATCACTTACCCAACTGTTCAGCATAAAAAAAACGGAAGATTCTTCAGTCGAAACTATTGATGAAAACGAAGAAGACAGAGAACAAATCAGAATTACGTATTATCAAAGCGGGTTTGCAGCATCTATAAAAGCGACTGGCAAACCAATCGTTCTAAAAGCATGTTTACAAAATCTTTATATGAGTTTTGAAGATCAATGCCGGAAACAAAAACTCGAACAGGATAAACTAAAACAGCCTTATCGCGAAGAACAGGAGAAAAACAGAACGGAACTTAAAAAATGCGAGGCGGCAATTGGCATTTATGAAAAAAAAGAATTAGATATCGATGCTACTGTTGATCAAATAAAAAATGAAATTATCGAAGTAAAACGCAATCCTGATAAATACGGTATTGAGGATGGAAAGGGCTTGAAAGCCCAGTTTTACATCGGATTATTTTTGCTCATGCCTATTACACTTTATGTACTGGTTTTTTACATTTCTGCTTCTTATTCTGCCTTTTTTAAAGAATTTTCAAATGATAGTTTAACTGCCGCCATTTTTGATGCCGATGCCTTGACCAATTCCTTTAAAGCAAGCTGGTTAGAAGGCGTTTTGGTTGTTACCATCCCATTTGTTTTTATGGGGTTAGGTTATGTAATTCATATGGTACAAAAAGGAAAAGGCATTAAAAATACCTTCAGGATGATTGCTTTATTCCTTACCACCTTTTTATTTGATGCCTTATTGGCTTACCAAATCGAGAAAAAGATTTACGAATTTAATAAAACAACCGATTCTGCTCCTTACAATCTAAATATTGCATTGGGAGAAGCCGAATTCTGGATGATCATATTCGCCGGATTTGTAGTGTACATTATCTGGGGACTTGTTTTTGATTTTGTCATGAAGGAGTTTGAAAACATCGATAAAATCAGAGCTTTCGTAAGAGGTAAAAAGGAAAAACTTATTGATTTAGAAAAACTAAAAACAGACTACATCAATAAAACAAATGATTTCAAACAACAACTAATTGCCATAACCGGGAAAATCTCAGAACTACAGTCTAAAATCGATGGATTTGTATTCCCTGTCAAAGAATACCTGCACTACCATCATCAGTACAAAGAAGGGTGGTTTCAAGCAATAAATACCGAAATCGCTTTGGCTCATAAAGAAAAAACAGAACTGCTGGAAAACTGTGAACTTCATTCCGAAGAACATCTTAGTAAATTAAACCTAGTAGATCCTGACTTTCAACATTTGGTCTATTCTAAAAACTAATTCTATGAACAACCTTATAAAAACATTCGTCCTGTTACTAGTATTGGTTTCTGCATTTTCGTGCAAACAGGATTCTGATACAACTCATGAAGAAATACTATCTAAAAACACAGTCGCAGAAAATTATAACATTAGTATACTTTTGGACTTGTCTGACAGAATTAGTCTTCAGAAGAATCCAAATCCAACAATGGAATACTATCAAAGAGATTTGGGATATATAAAATGGGTTTCAGAAGCTTTTACCCAACATTTAAAATCCAAAAGAATAAGACAGATTAAGGACAAAATGCAATTGTTTTTTAATCCCGAGCCTCAAGATCCGGGCATTAATTCAATTTCTCAAAAGTTGAGAATTACGATTGATAAAAATAATGCTTCAAAGGAGTTATTGAATTCAATAAACTCAAATTACGCTTTACAAACCTCAAAAATTTATAATTCGGCCATAAAAGACAACAATTTTATTGGCTCGGATATATGGAGTTTTTTTGATTCCAAAGTGAAAGATCAGTGTATTGAAAATGGAGACCGTAATATACTGGTGATATTAACCGATGGTTATATGTATTATGAAAGTACTAAAATGAAAGAAGGCAATCGAACTTCTTTTATTACACCGGAACTAATCAAAAAAAATAGTCTGAACACAAAAGACTGGGAGGAAAAAGTACAAAATGGCGATTTTGGTTTTATCAAAGCCAATGATGACCTGTCAAATTTGGAAGTTTTGGTTTTAGGAATTAATCCCAGTCGCGCGAATCCTTACGAAGAAAAAGTCATAAAAGCCTATTGGACCAAATGGTTTACTGAAATGAAAGTAAAACGTTTTGAAATTAAAAATGCCGATTTACCATCTAACATGGAAAAAATCATCAAAGATTTCATACTTGAAAAGCAGTAATCTTTTTACTTCCAACTAAAAGAAAATTATTAATTCGTTTCGCAAAGAGGATTTTATCGATCCTCTTTTTGTTTTATAACACTTCCCTTCAGATAAAAACATAAAAAATTTCAGTTTACGGTTTTCCATAAACTACTGATTTTTATTGGGTTTACATTTGAATAAACAATCAAAGTATTACTAAACTACACAATTATGGAAATTAACATTCAACTTAAAGCATTGGCAGATAAAATTATACTGCTAAAAGATAAAATTGAAACAGAAGAGTCAACCAAACATGCTTTTGTTTTACCTTTTATAAACATATTGGGTTATGACACTTTTAATCCGACAGAAGTTGTTCCTGAATTTACTGCCGATCTGGGCTTGAAAAAGGGAGAAAAAGTAGATTATGCGATTTTTCAGGATGGTGCTCCCATTCTTATCATCGAATGCAAGAGCTGGAAAGAAAAACTAACGATTCATAATTCTCAGTTATTCCGTTATTTTCATGTTACTAAAACACGATTTGCCCTTTTAACGAATGGAATTACCTATCAGTTTTTTACCGATTTGGATGAAAAAAATAAAATGGATGAAAAACCATTTCTGGAATTTGATATCACAAGTTTAAAAGAAAATGTAATAAACGAGATCATTAAATTTCACAAGTCCAATTTTGATGTGAATAAAATCGTAAACAATGCCAGTTTACTTAAATACACCACCGAAATCAAAAAACAAATCGACAATGAATTACAAAACCCTTCCAATGAATTTGTAAAACTATTTGCTAATAAAGTATATGCCGGAAGATTAACCGAAAAAGTAGTGGATGAATTTAAAGATCTTGTTCAAAAAGGTTTTAATCAATTTATCAGCGAAAAGATAAACGACCGTCTAAACGCAGCAATTAATAAAGAAAACCAAAAGCAAAAAGAAGAATCCGAAGAGATTGTCATTCCCGAAGATACCAAAATTATTACCAGCGAGGAAGAACTGGAAGGTTACAGAATTGTTGTGGCCATATTGAGACGAAAACTTCCCACAAACCGCATTGTCTATCGTGATACGCAATCCTATTTTGGAGTACTGCTTGATGATAATAACCGTAAACCGATTTGCAGATTGCATCTTAACGGAGGTAAAAAATACATCAGTCTTTTTAATGACAATAAAAGCGAAATTCGTCAACCCATACAAACTATAGATGATGTATATTTATTTGAAAAAGAACTGTTAGAAACTATTGAGAGTTACGAACTGGCTTAAATTCAGGTATAACTATGATTAAAAATATACTCTTAGTATTGCTATCAACACTAGTCAGTTGCAAAAAAGCCACTCCCCCACAAAAAATAAATTCCTTCTACCAAGAAGTCGTTACAGCCGATGATCGAAAAACTATTACGCCCGAAGAAGCAAAAACCTATCAGGTAAATACCAGACATCAGTACAAATACCGAACGGGTACGCCGACTCATTACGAGTATAACTATGATGTAAATGGGGTAAATTCGAAAGGAGATTCCGTACATGGGAATATTAATGTTCAAGGAAAATACGGAGCCGGAATACTCCTTTTTGATACCATCGCAGATATTGAAATTAAAACAGAGTGGATTTCCCGTGGAAAACTAAAAGCAACTGACAATCAAAAAAATGAATACCTATTAATAGTCGATTAAAACCCTAACCCCAAATCTCATCAAATGAAACATGCCATTATCCTGCTCTTTGTCATTTTTGCTTCTTTTCGTCCGCTGGAAACCAAAGTATATATCTGTGGGCCTGTAGGAGCAAAAAAATACCATTACACCGAAAATTGCCGTGGATTAACCGCCTGTCGGCATGAAATTACAAAAGTACCTGTTTCTAAAGCTCAGGGCTACGGATTAACACTTTGCGGTTGGGAAGATTAATTTTTCAACGTTATTACCCCATAAGGACAAAAGAAGCTTTCTCTTTTGTCTTTTTTGCTTTAAACCCACATTCTATTCATTTTCAACACATTATTCCTATTATAAAAACTCATCTTATTGAAAATAATATAAAATTGGTAAGAAAAATTATTTAACTTTAACACTAATTAACATATTAGCCCCATTCAATCCTTTAAAATAATCCATTTATACTACCACAATTCTAAAAAAGAACCACAAAGAATATTAGTACCTATTTATTTTACGCAGTTTGATTAATTAATTTTAAAAACACTAAGCCAATGAAATGCAATACACTACTATCCGCTTTTTTATTATTCTTTAGCATTCAAATTTTCGGACAGGTATATACTGATAAAATTGTTGGAGAAAAAAACCAGGAACTTAAAGACAGTCTCAAAGTCGAAAAATACCCTTACGCCCTACCTATATGGGGAGAAAAAGTAGCCCAAAAAGGATATAAACTACCTTATTCTGCGGGGCTTTCCGTAAATTATTTCTGGCAGGAATCTGATATTATCATCAATAGCTTAGAAGTGGGATTTAATAATGGTCCCTTATACAATCTGGACGAGATTATACGTTTTGATAAATCTTCTGTTGTGGCCAGTTCTGTTACGATTCGACCAGATATATGGCTGCTTCCCTTTCTGAATGTATATGGTATCTTTGGGAAAGCCAATACCGCGACCAAAATAAATGCCGGTGTCTGGATTCCAGATGCCGATAATAACTGGTCTGAAGTTGTCAGTTTTAAAACCCAACAGCATTTTAACGCCACTACATTTGGAATCGGTATGACTCCCACAATAGGAATTGGTGGTGGCTGGCTGGCTCTTGATATGAATATGGCCTGGACCGATATTAGTGCTTTAGATAAACCTGCCTTCTCCTATATTTTTGGACCGCGGTTGGGTAAAACTTTCAAATTTCACAAAGAAGATCAAAACATTGCGGTATGGGTTGGTGGATTTAGAGTACATATTTCCGGTGATACCAACGGAAACCTAGCTTTATCTGATGTAATCCCTCTGGAAGGTGCTCAGGAAAAAGTAGATAACGGTTTGGCAAAAGTGTCCGAAAATCAAACAAAAGTAGATAATTGGTGGGGGGCATTAACGCCTGCGCAACAAAAAAATCCGGCCAATATTGCCAAACACAATACCGCAAACAGAGCCTTAGAATCTGCCGGAAACATTTTGACAACCCTGGACGGCGCTTTAAGTACCGCTGGTTCTTCAACTGTGCAATACTCGCTTCAGAAAGCCCCAAAAGATATGTGGAACTTTATTGTTGGAACTCAATTTCAATATAATAAACACTTTATGCTCCGATTAGAGACTGGCTTTTTAGGCAGCCGCACCCAGGTTTTATGCGGTCTGCAATATCGTTTTGGACTTTAACTTCAACTGTATGAAAAAAGGATTAGTACTACTCGTTTTATTATTTAGTATGGCTCCGGTACATTCTCAGGTTTTAATCTCTCTGATCTTTGGAGACAAACTCAACTCCCCTTTTCTGGAGTTCGGTTTAGAAGGAGGTGTCAATTTTTCGACAATCTCTAACCTAGATACTTCAGGAACAGAGCCTGGTTTTAATCTAGGCTTTTATTTTGATATCCGATCCAAAAAAAATCCGGCCTGGATGATCAACACTGGAGTAATTGTAAAATCTCCCATGGGCGCACACGGATTGCCGGTCTATTCCTTAAACGATGAAAACCTGGATAAAACTTTTGCTAATGGAAGTGTTGATCGGGAAATTCGGTATTTTAATGTTCCTATTTTAATCAAGTACCAACTTAAAAACGGCATCTATTTCAAAGCCGGACCACAGTTGGGTTTATTAGCAAAAGCCTTTGATAAATTCCATCAGGAATACGACAAAGAGGATGTTGTCTACAAAAAAAACATCCGCGACCAGATTCATGTCATTGACGCCGGCATCGCTATTGGCACCGGTTATCATATGAAGGTTGGAAATGGTTTAAACCTAACCGTTCAATATTACTACGGATTGGTTCCGGTTATGAAAAATGATATCAACCCAAATTCATACAACAGATCGCTTTATGTAACAGTCGGAATACCTATCGGGAAAGGAAAAGCGGCTCAAAAAAGAGCTCAAAAAGAGGAAGAATTAAACAAAATTCCGCTTCCGGAAGAAGTAAAACCTTAATCTTTCCAAATTAAATTCAGGCCAACCATCCATCTATAAATATCATGTAGCATTGGACGCGGATTATGCGGATTTACAATAGCAAAAACGCTGGCAAAAACGGATTTTTATATTGAAAGGCCAAAATTAATCGATTAAACATTTCACCCCTCTTTTTTCATAATTAACATTGAAAGCATAACTCTTGCTTTTATACGATTGATCCATAAAACTACTAAAAAGAGAAATCCTGTAACATTATCTATAAATGCTGTAAGATATTTTTTAAGATTCTGAATAGTTTTACACTATAACATTTAAAACATACCATTATGAAAAAGTTAGCACTGGCAGTAAAAGTAATTTTTGGCGCAGGATTAATCCTGATATTTCTAAATTCCTGCAAAAACGAACCAAAACAAGAAGACCCTAAAGAGGCCGCTGAAGATACAAATGAAGCCAAATTTGACTCCATTGAAGACAAACAAGATGACTCTGAATTTTTAGTAGATATTACGGAGGTAAATTTGGCTGAAATTGAAATCGGAAAACTGGCTCAAACCAAAAGCACCAATACAGAAGTAAAAAAACTGGGAAAAATGCTTGTTGACCAACATACCAAATCTGCTTCTGAAGTAAGTGCTTTGGCGAAAACCAAAAACTTCACTATCCCAACTTCTTTAACCGAAGAGGGTCAGGAAGCATACAATAAATTAAACGAAAAATCTGGTGTTGATTTTGATAAAAAATTCGCAGATATGATGATCGATGGTCATGAAAAAGCAATTAATGAACTACGAAAAGCCTCTGAGAGTGCAAAAGATCAAGACATAAAACTTTGGGCTTCTAAAAGTATTGCCGGTTTAACGGTACATTTGGAGCATGCCAAAATGCTTAAACAAGGTTTAGATAAAAAATAAGATGAGTTTCTAAGGTACTGAGATGCTAAGTTTCTAAGTTTAACGTTTGCTGTTTTTTCTTAGAAACTTAGTGCCTTAGAAACTTTGTTCAAAACTATTGTATTCTTCGTCGGTTACACTTGCTAACCAGACTCAAAACTTTGGGCTTCTAAAAGTATTGCCGGTTTAACGGTACATTTGGAGCATGCCAAAATGCTTAAACAAGGTTTAGATAAAAAATAAGGTAAGTTTCTAAGGTACTAAGATGCTAAGTTTCTAAGTTTAACGTTTGTTTTTCTTAGAAACTTAGTGCCTTAGAAACTTTATTCAAAACTATTGTATTCTTCATCGGTTACACTTGCTAACCAGACTCCTTTGCCTTTATCAATTTCTGTGATAATTGTGATATGAGAATATCGGCTATTCGGTGTTGCTCCGTACCAATGCTCTACCCCCGGCAATACAGTAATGACCTGACCTTTCTGAATCGTTTGTATTCCTTTACCCCTTTCCTGATAATAACCAACTCCGGCTGTAGCTATAAACAACTGCAAACTTGAATTGATATGCCAGTTGGATCTTGAACCCGGTTCAAAAGCAACATCTTTTATCATTGTATTTCTTGGGTGAATAGCGCTGGTTTGTTTTTTATAAGAAACATCACCAGTCATATAAATATTGGAAACTTTTCCTTCTTCCGTGACGGTACTATATTTTGTTGACATAAATTAGGTATTAAAGGGTTTCTTTTAAAGTATTCAAAAACTATTGGATGTTGGTCTGTCACTCTTCAGTCCCGATTTATCCGTGGTGTTATTATTAAAAAGCAATCCGTTATTGAAAACTGCGCTTTAACCGACCACTAAAGACTTGTAAATGAGTATTACGATTAATCGAACACAAATTTACTTTAGTAAAGTCACTCCCGAATAATAAAAATCAAACAAAAAATTAAGAATATCAAACAATTTACCCCCTAAGTGATTTCGGAATCGTTCCTGTAAGTCTTTTAAAATAATTATTGAAGTAACTCGGGTATTCAAATCCTAACGAATATCCGATATCTGCAATACTCCAATCGGTGTGTTGCAGTAATGCTTTTGCCTCACTGATAATTCGTTCTGTAATATGGGCTGTGGTAGGTTTTCCCGTGATTTCCTTTACCGAACGATTTAAATGATTTACGTGAACAGCCAAATTTTGCGCATAATCTTGTGGTGTCTTTAAGATAAGTGGCTGGTTTTTAGTCTCAATCGGAAATTGCCTTTCTAAAAGCTCTAAAAATAAGGCCGTTATTCTGGAAGAGGCATTTTTATGCTTATAAAAATTTTCCGAAGGCTGCATTTTCATGGATTCATGAATAATCAGATTGATATAATTTCGGATTAAGTCGTCTTTAAAAACATAATCCGTATCCTGTTCTTCAATCATTTTCTGAAAAAGAGACGTTACAAATACCTTTTGTTCAGCCGATAAATAAAAAATCGGAGTTCCGCTGATTTTAAACAACGGACATTCATGAAGACTTTCAGAACGATCGTTTACCTTTAGAAACTCCTCTGTAAAAACACAGGCAAAACCATGATAAGAAGGTGACAATACTTCCCAAGAATAAGGAATATGCGGATTCCCGAAAAACAAAATAGTTCCGTCGGTTTCAATCCCTCTGTCGGCGTATTGTATGATATTCTGACCGGTAGTAATACAGATCTTATAAAAATCTCTTCGATTGTAAATGGGTATAGTACTACAATCACTCCCTACCTCATACACTTTAAACCCCTTCAGTTTCAAGTCGGAAGCAGCAAAATCAACAGGTTCAGAAATAAGGGTTTCCTTCATGCGTCAAAGTTATGAAATTCAAACAGATATTTGCTTCTTGGAAAGGTGAAAAGATTTTAGATTTTAGATTGTAGATTGCAGATTGTAGATTGCAGATTTTAGATTGCAGATTTTAGATTGTTGATTTTAGATTGTTGATTTTAGATTGTAGATTGTAGATTTTGGGATTTGTTTTTTTGATTTGGAATTTGGAATTTGGAATTTGAGAATTGGGATTTAACCCCCTTAAATCACTAGTATTCTTCAAGTTACATCTACAATTGTTGGGCTTTAAAAAATTTAGAATCATTCTATCTGCTCTTATTTGTCAAATCTTATTCAATTAACTTAATTTTACTTACAAATAGATAAATTGTATGAATTATGAGTGTTATAAAAGATGTAGACACGTTTCATAGCACCCTGAAAAGCATCGATCAGAAGATTAATACGCTGAATGATGAAAAAATAGTTGCTTTTTTTGAGTCGCTTGGTCTAAATGAAAGAGAAGATATCCCTAAAGATTTCCTCCAATGGGAAACCATACTTATCATTGTACCCGACCGCCATGTGTCTAATGAATTAAAATCCTATAAGTACTCGATTTCAAGGCTTGCTTTCGTTACCAACCCGTATGCCAGCCAGATTCATATTCTTGATTTTCAGGAATGGAAAAACAGTACCCGAAGTAAAACACAGTTTCAGATCAGAGAAATGCTGAAAACCAATTTTGGAGGGGTTAAAAAAACGCCGAACGATTAATTAAATTCCAAATCTCAAATTCCAAATTCCAATCTTATACGTTAAAATTGGAATTTGGAATTTGAGATTTGGAATTTTCACCACTTATTGTGTTGTTACCAGGCTTTTGACCATTTCATTCAATGCATTTCCGTGAATGTTCTTCGCTAATACGACTCCGTTTTTATCAAGTAAAACATTAAATGGCAAAGCTTGAATCATATAATCCCCCACAACAGGAGAGCTCCAGTACCTTATGTCGCTAACCTGAGACCAAGGTTGTTTTAATTTCGCAACCATTGCCACCCAATTCGCTTTTTTATTGTCTAAAGAAACACCATAAATAGAAAGTTTATCCGGATACGTATTATAAAGCTTTAGTAATTCCGGTTGTTCTTTTAGACATGGTCCACACCAGGTTGCCCAAAAGTCAACTAAAACCAATCCGCCTCTTAAAGACGAAAGCGCAATTGTCGTTCCTTTGGTGTCCGGAAGGTCTATTTCGGGTGCAATATCTCCTACATCAGTTCCAACAACTTGTGCATTGACATGGATTAGAGCAAAGAATACGAAGGCTAAAATAAAGTAGCTTTTTTTCATAGGTAATTGTGTTTATCAGATAAATTTGGGACTATCTTCTTTTGTATCATTTTTAATTCAAAATCTTTCGCATTCTAAGCTAATTGGCTTAGTAAAAGAATTAGCTATTTTGCATTTCTCGGTGTGAAATTTTTAACCCTATAAGTTATGCAAGTTCATTTAAACTAAACTTTATAATTGGAACGCTCACTTATCTATCTGTTCTCTTATTCTATTGTCAAAATAATCCAAATAAATCTGCTAAATCTGCGTGATAAATTCACATCAAAGTAAGTCAAAAAAACCTGTATTCCGGCGGCTTTCCGGGAATAGCAATAAAAGACCTAAATCAAAACAAATATAATGACTTCCTGAAATATTTCAAAACTTCCTTCAAATTTTAAGCTTCTGATATCCCCCTGCTCCATCTTAAAGTTATGCTAAATATTTTTCGTTAAACAGATATATCGGGAAAAGTCGATATCTTTGCCACATGGAACATATCGAAATATTCAAGGCATTGTCTAATAAATCCAGATTACAAATGCTGGAATGGTTAAAAGAACCTGAAATAAACTTCCCGGGCCAAATCACTGCAGGATTTGAACATGGCGTTTGTGTTGGGCAGATACAAGCCAAGGCAGGCCTGACACAATCAACAGTTTCTGAATATTTGTCGATTTTGCAACGTGCCGGTTTTATCGAATCCAAACGCGTTGGACAATGGACATACTACAAACGCAACGAAGGTGCCTTTGAAGCACTCAGTAAAATAATTAAATCTAATTTATAAATTACTATGAGTACAAATAGTTTATTTACTCCCTTTCACTTAAAAACTTTAAGTCTTAAAAATAGAATCGTAATGGCGCCAATGACGCGCTCTTTTTCGCCTAACGGAATCCCGACTAACGACGTAGCTTCCTACTACCAAAAAAGAGCGGAAGGCGAAGTTGGATTAATATTGTCTGAAGGAACTGTAATCAACAGAGCTTCTTCCTCAAATGATGCCAATGTACCTCGTTTTCACGGAGATGCAGCGCTGCAAGGATGGAAAAAGGTTATCGATGAAGTTCATGCAGCCGGAGGACAAATGGGGCCACAAATCTGGCATATGGGAATTATGGACAACCACCATTCGGGATGGGTTCCTCCTACTCCTTTTGAAGGGCCATCCGGATTAAACCGACCTGATTTTAGTAACGGAAATGCAATGTCTGAAAAAGATATTGAGGATACGATCATCGCTTTTGGAAAAGCCGCTGCAGATGCCAAAAGATTAGGTTTTGATACTATCGAAATTCACGGCGCTCACGGTTATTTAATCGATCAATTCTTTAGAGCCGAAACCAATTTGCGTACGGATGCTTATGGCGGAAAAACATTGCCGGAACGCAACCGTTTTGCTATAGAAGTAATTAAAGAAATCAGAAAGCAAGTTGGAGAAGATTTCGCAGTTATAATGAGATTTTCTCAATTTAAACCTTCTGATTACAATTATAAACTGGCTAAAAATCCACAAGAAATGGAAGCCTGGCTTACTCCTCTTGTGGATGCCGGTGTAGATATCTTACACTGTTCACAACGCCGCTTCTGGGAACCTGAGTTTGAAAATTCTGATTTGAACTTTGCGGGTTGGGCTAAGAAAATTACAGGTAAACCAACCATTACGGTAGGTTCTGTTGGACTTTCGAGCGATTTCTTTGGTGCTTTTGCCGGCGAAAGTTCTCAACCCACTTCATTGGAAGAATTAAACAGACGTTTCGATAGAGGCGATTTTGATTTGGTTGCGGTTGGAAGACCTCTTTTGTCTGACCCGAATTGGGTGGCGAAAATCAAAGCAGGAAAAACAGATCAATTGAAAGGATTTAGTAAAGAAGCTTTAGGGGAATTGGTTTTGGAGTAATTTATTTTCCGGATTTATGGCGGCAATTTTAACCGCAACGAACGCAAAGGGTTTACGCAACGAGCGCAAAGTTTAATTATTGCAGTATGACTCCTTTTTAATTTTATACCTATTTTTTTTCACGCAGATTTAGCAGATTGAACAGATTTTTTAAGAGGTAAATAGATCAGCCTAATCTGCTAAATCTGCGTGTAAAAGAAAATTTTTGCGAACTTTTACTTTATTTAATCACAAAGTAAAGACAAGGTCTTCAAGGATTTGTACAAGGGTAGCAAGGTTTAGTTGTAGCTTACTACCTTCTCTATGACAATTTAATTTTAGAATAATTTTTCTTTCTACTATCTAAAAAACACATCTCTTTTACAGTTAATTACAACATCTTATATACTCCTGCAAGGTCTTTTTTGACCTTGTAGGTTTTTAATAATTTAATAACTCTAATTATACCTACAAGGTCAAAAAAGACCTTGCAGGAAATGGGTAAAACTTAGATTATATCCTTTTACTTATCTGTAACTAACAAATGAAATTTTTATCTTTTATAAAACAGGCACACTCCTTTTTTGAAATTTCTTCTGCAACCAATTCCTAACCGGTTCGTCATATAGTTTCAAACAGGCATAAGCCAATACGATACTGGCAATCAAAACTCCGATTCCCAACATATAACCGTCTTTTAAAGCAACTTTATTATCTACAACCCAAGCTGTATACCAATAAATAAGCGGATAATGTGTAATGTAAATCGGGTATGAAATAGCTCCCAAAAGTTTACAGATTTTCAATGAAAACGGATTTTTTAATTCTCCTCCGGCTCCAATGGAGACAATTAAAGGAAATAATAAAATAACACAAACGGATTCATAGATCCCATTCATCCATAAAGTATTTTCGTCTCCAATTCTTGGGATGGCTAATACTATCGTGATCAACAAACTACAGATCCAGAATGCTCCTTTTATGTGAATTAATTTTCCTAAACGGGAAAGTAAAACTCCGGCAAAAAACGGATACAATAAGCGGGTAAAACCAATATTCATTTGCTCCAGGTTTAAAGACCAGCCACCAATCACATCCCCTTTTGGTCCAAAAACAGTATAATTGATAAACATTCCGGCAAATATCACAACAAATAGGGTCATCACTTTATTTGAAAATCTGCGAAAGAGTACCGCGTAGAGTATATTGGCAATATATTCAAAAAACAAAGACCAGGCCGGTCCGTTGAGTGGATGCATTTCGCCCCAACCTCTAATCTCTGCTGATGGTGTCAACGGAATTAAAGTAAATCCAACAAACATCACGAGAATCAGTTTCCAAACCGGCATAGTTGCAATTTGCGGAAATAAAACGTCTGAAGCCTGAAAATAATACAATGCGGCTCCAATGATCATTCCCATAATGACCATAGGTTGCAAACGAATTAAACGTCGTTTGTAAAACTCCCATTGGGTCATCTTTTCCCAGCGATCGTCGTACGCATAAGCAACGACAAATCCTGATAAAAGAAAAAAGAAATCCACAGCCAGATAACCGTGATTGATCATTTGTATAAAACGATTCCCGCCTGAGAAAGTTTCAAAAATGTGAAAAGCAACTACTAAAATTGCCGCAACACCGCGCAATCCGTCAAGAATCTCGTAATGCTTTTTAGGTTTGATAACTGATGAATCTGAACTCATAAAATATTTTGGTGGTTAAAAGGTTAGTTTTGGTTTAATCTAAAATACTAAAAATTTCAAGTAGAGCGATTTTATCTTTTTAACACATCAAGACATTGTTTTGCAACCCAAAAAACATCTCAATAATTTAAACAATCAGAGCTAAACAGAGTTTCGCGTTAAGATTCCACATCCAAAAAGTAAAACAAAACCCATTTGAAATTTAGGTTTTGAAATTTGGAATTTGAATTTGAATTTGGATTTTGGGTTTTGGATTTGGAATTTGGAATTTGGAATTTGAATTTTAACCTCTTATTTATTAGAATTTTGTCTGTTAAGCCATTCCGTCCTGCGCTGATCCGGCAGCTGTTTTACCGTAAAATTTTCAAATTTAGCTTCAAAACCTTTTCCGTCAGGAGATGCTGCCATCAAACCTACCATCACGGGTGTATTGTCCTGTAGCGGTGCATTTCGGGTCATGGTATAGGTTTTATCATCGTAAGAGAAAAACACTTCAATCGCGTCTAAACGACGTACTACTTTTATCCAAACAAAGGGTGGTGCTTTGTCTAAAGTTGTAACACTCCAATCGCTTTTATCATGCGTTACAACGGTGCTGATATTAAATTTTCCATCCACAAATTCAACTCCGGTTTTGATGTAGTTTTTTTCATCAACGCGAATCATTAATCCCATTTGGTCAAAACGGGCTTTATAATCTCCGGTAAGTTTTACTTTTGCCTCAAATTCCCCACCATAATTCGCATAATAAAACGGGGCATCGTCTACCGTAAATCCGTAATGCGAAATACGCCAGTAATCACTATTGGCCGTAACATTCATTAGCAAAGCATTATTCTTAATTTCCCATTTTTCGGGTTCATTAAACCATTGCATTTTGTTAAGACTTTGCGCAGAAAGATTTTGCAACACAAGAAAAACTCCTGTCAGTAATACTATTCGTTTCATGCTATACTTTTTAAATTATTATTATTTTAAATAAAACCTCTCCTATTTCACATTCCATAAGTAGTCGATTAAAAAAAAGCTGCAACTTTTTACCATTGCAGCTTTACAAACCAACCAAAGTTTAGAAATTAATAGAAATTATTGAAGCGAGAAACTCACTTTAGATTTTATATCCACTGCCGAAGCTCCAATTATAGCTTCGAAAGCTCCAGGTTCAGCCACCCAGTCGTGTTTTTTATCATCAAAAAAACTTAAAGCCGTTTTATCTACTGTAAACGTTACTGTTTTCTCTTCTCCCGCTTTAAGCGAAATTTTCTCGAAACCTTTCAATTCCTTAATCGGACGAGGCAAAGACGATTTCAAATCACTGATATACAGCTGAACGACTTCAGATCCTTCTCTGCTACCTGTATTTTTTACTTTTACAGAAAACGTGATCTGATCTCCGGCTGTCATTTGTTTTTTGTCGGCTGTAACTTTCCCATATTCAAAAGTAGTGTAGCTTAAACCATGTCCGAAAGCAAATAAGGGTTTTGCTTTTTGCTTGTCTGCCCAACGGTATCCGACAAAAATGCTTTCTTTATAGGTTACCTCATCGCCACCCGGAAATTCTCCTAAAGCATGAGCACCGTTATCCGATAATTTTACAGGAAAAGTAAAAGTCAGTTTTCCCGAAGGATTTACATCTCCTACTAAAACAGCTGCCAAAGCATTTCCGGCCTCGGTACCTAAAAACCATCCCTGAACAATTCCGGGAACTTCTTTTACCCACGGCATCGCTACAGCATTACCTGAAATATTTATAAAAACGATTTTTTTATTCACTTTAAGCAATTCAGAAATCAATTGATCCTGATGGTACGGAAGTCCTAGCTCTGTTCGATCATGTCCTTCTGCATCCTGATGATCACTTTTGTTCAAACCTCCAAAAAACAATACAATATCGGCGTCTTTTGCCACCTTCAAAGCTTCGGCAGTCAACTCTTCCTGGGAACGTTTGTCCTCTAAGCTAACTTTTGCAACTACGCCGTTGTACTTACTGGTTGGGTCTCCCACATAACCACGGGCGTATACAATTTCGGCTTGTGTACCTACTCTTTTCTTCAAACCGTCTAAAGGTAAAACTTCGTATTTCGCTTTAAGCGAAGAACTTCCCCCGCCAACGGTCATCATTTTGATCGCATTTTCTCCGATTACCACAATTTTTTTGGTTTTAGAAAGATCGATTGGCAAAACATTATTTTTGTTTTGAAGTAATACAATTCCTTCTTCGGCAATTTTTAATCCGGCATCTGCATGTTCTTTTGTTCCGAAAGAGCCGAAAGGTCTTTCTTTATTCATAGTAGTTAAGAAAGATAAACGTAAAATACGACGGACTTTATCGTCCAGTTCTTTAGTTCCTACTTTACCATTTTTAATCATGTTCGAATAGGGTTTTCCTAAATAATAGTTGTCGTAAGCATTACTCGTTCCCCACGAAAGTCCGTTTGTCCAGGAGCCAAACTCCATATCCAAACCATTGTGAATGGCTTGTTTGGTATCATGAACTCCTCCCCAATCGGAAATTACAACGCCTTTGAAACCCCATTCACCACGAAGAATATCATTCAATAAAAACTCATTATGACAGCAATGTTGTCCTTTGTATTTATTGTAAGAGCCCATTATTGCCCAGGCATCGCCCTCTTGAACGGCAGCTTTAAAAGCGGGCAAATAAATTTCATATAAAGCACGATCATCGACAATTACGTTTACCGCATTACGGTTGGTCTCCTGATTGTTTAGGGCGAAATGTTTGACACAAGCAGCAACTCCATTAGACTGAACTCCTTTGATATAAGGAACTACCATTTTTGAAGTCAAAAAAGGATCTTCTCCCATGTATTCGAAGTTACGACCGTTTAATGGCGTTCTGTAGATGTTTACACCCGGTCCTAACAATACATTTTTATTGCGGAAACGGGCTTCTTCTCCTATTGATTTCCCGTATAATGCTGCTAATTCCTTATTCCAGGTAGCTGAGAGAGCGGTAAGTGCAGGAAAAGCAATACAGGAATCATTTGTCCAGCCGGCCTGATCCCACTCGTCCCATAAAACCTCTGTGCGGATTCCGTGTGGTCCGTCTGTCATCCAGTTTTCAGGAATTCCCAAACGAGGAACGCCGGGCGAACTAAACTTAGACTGTGCATGAATCATGGCAATTTTCTCGTCGGTAGTCATTCGCAGAAGCGCATCTTCTACGCGTTCCTGAATTGGCTTCTTATCATCCAGATAAACCGGACCTTTATTTTGCGCTTGAAGTCCTAACGAACTCCATAAAACTAAAACAACAATTGTCTTAACGTTTTTAAACATAATTATTAATTTATTAAAGCATTTACTTTGGTCAGGAGGCTCATTTGGTCTGCCGGTTATTGTTGTTTTAACACATCAAGGCATAGACTTACTAAGCTTAAAAAAGACATTTCATTCCGAATAAATCGCATAAGGCTGTTTGGAAAAATTGTGATTTTCTTGAAGCGTCTTAGATGGTCAATTCTAAATTTATCTTTCTATGTGATAAGATAGTATGCGACACCATTACACCCAACGCATTCTTTTAAAAAGTGTCTTTTAATACTATTGTAAAGCTAAAACGTTATAGTACACGTTACATTTCTAAACGAAAAAAAGTAGCGATTTAAAAAATTAAAACATTAACAGACAACAAGTTAACAAATTAATAAACCAAAAAAAAGTAGTGCTTTTAAAATAAATCCTTAGGCTTTCAAGGAAATTAAACCGATTTTCATGACCATTTCTTCGAAATCATTTCGCGAAACAGCGGCTTTATTTCGGGCTCTGGTGCGGTAATTATAAATCGTACTTAAAGAGTAACGCAGGAAAGCAGCAATTTTTACACTGTCGGTAATCCCAAGACGGATTAAGGCAAAAATTCTAAGTTCTGTATTTAGTAATTCTCCTTGTTTTAAAACGATCTGCTCCTCTTTAATAAGCAGTTCATTAAAATCTTTTACGAAGGTTGGATAGAGGTTTAAGAAAATACTATCGAAATTTTTGTATAACTCCTCCAATTCTGTATCAACCAATGTAGTTGATTTTAGCATTTTGTAGATCTCATCAAATTGTTTGGCCGTAGCTTTTTTATTCAAGATGATTCGATAATTCTCTAATTTGTTGATGTAAGTAGAACAAAGACTAAAAAAGTGCGCAATATATTCTTCTTTAATATGATTTGATTCTGATAATTGTGCATTACGTTCCTGCAACTGATTGTTGGTTTCGGTAATATCTTTGTTTAATTCGGCTAATTTCTGACCGCTTTCATAAAGTTCTCCACGGATCTTGGATACTTTTTTCATTTGTTTGTACACGTAAATCACCGCGACAATCAAAAATACCGAGAGTAAACTGATACATAAAAGATAAAGTTGCAATTCTGTTTTTCTCTTGGCTTCTTTTTCCAAATAAACTGTATTGATTATCGAATATACTTCTGACATCAAAAGGGTACGAAACTGGACATTGCAATACAAGGCATCTTCAATAGCTGATTGCGTCAGTTTGTACGCCATATCTACATCACCTGCCTCATAAAAAACCAATGCCAATTCCTGAAGGGACGCATTGTCTTTATTTGCATTTTTTATGTCTGAGGTAGCCGAAAGAGCGTAGTATTTTTTTCTTAATTCTAATTGATGTGTCCCTTCATAAATACTCCCCAGAAGATACGCAATCATAGCATACTGAGGATTATCTTCTTTTTGATGTTGCAATAGATCAACTAATTTCTTTTGGGCAACAGCATATTTTTTTTGGTAAATCTCCTGTTGAATTTTGTTAATCTTATAATTTAAGGAGTTGGGATCTAAAACAGTCAGCAAAGAGTCCCGGTACTGCTGTATTTGTTCTATGTATTTTTTGTTGTAACTGTTGGCTGCATAATGTTCAAAAAACTCGCGATATGCAATGTAATAAGTCGGAAGCAACGTCACCGACAATTTTATTTTGTCGATACTTTTTAAAATTCCTTCCGATTCACGGTATTTTCCGGAAGAGGAATAGAGCGATACCAATTGCAGGTTGGCCAAATCGGAAAGTTCTTTATTTTGAAGTTCAGCCGCTATTCGCAGGTTCTTTTTCACATAAAAAATAGCCGAATCTGAATTGAATTTCTGGTACTCTGCATACAAGGCTTTATTATAATTGTACTCCTGTTCTTTAGTTAAATCAGCTGACTTAATTTTTTTGAAGTTCAGAATTCGTTCTTCCTTAAGTTTAACGTAATACTGCTTCTTTTTCAGAGCATCATTCAGTTTATTCAAAATAGTAGCTGTACTATCCGATGAGTAAACCGGAAAACAAATGAGAAGGGTGAAAACAAACAGAAAATATTTTTTCAAACTAATAAAAGATAAAACAGAATTACAAATATAAGTAAAGTGATAGTATAAAAGGATAAATTAAAAGAGTGACAAACCTAAAGAAAACCGTTATATTGGAATCTGTTTTTCACTACATTCCATTTGTAATTTGACCTATGAGATTTTTTCACGCAGATTTTGCGGATTCTGCGGATTTTTTTTATTTCAATCCGCTAAAATCTGCGTGAGGCTTTTTTTGACAATTCTTAACTTAATGACATTAGGTTTGAGCCCGAATCAATACCTTTTTAATCTTGCAAAAATTAATCTTCTGCATTATAAATAGCCTATCCGGATTTGAATTGCCGTTGGTTTTAACCAACGGTCGTGCATCTTTGGGTTGATAGGCTTTAGCCAAAAAAACGTAAGTCTAGCGTTTTGGCTAAAGCTCAATGTTATTAAGTTAAGAGATTTTTTCACGCAGATTTTGCGGATTTTGCGGATTTTTTTAATTTCAATCCGCTAAAATCTGCGTGAGGCTTTTTTTGACAATTCTTAACTTTCTGATATTGGACTAAAATTCAAATCATTAGCTTTTTTTTTAATTCGTTGGTTAGACCAACGGCTATTCAAAAAACATCTATTGGAAATTCAAAAAAATAGCATCAAAATGTACTGCTAGTTAATTACTTTTTTACTGCAATTGGCGCAGCCAGACAGCTCTCGGGAATATCAAAAGCATTTACCAGAGCAACAGCATCGGGACGAATATCCCAACAAAGCTGATTGACCATTTTACGGATTGCTTTCGTTTTTACTGCTTCCATATAACCGTCTTCAAGATACCAGGCTTTATTTTTTTCAATTTGCGAAAGTGCATACAATTGATTTAGTTTTATCAGGATAGCCTTAGAATTTTCATCTTCTACCGTTTGAATCGCTGTTTGAAATTGCTCTAAAACTACTCGTTCCAAATAGGCTTGCGCTACATCTATCATTTGATGTTGTACGACATTAAAAGCATCATAAGCTTCTAAGCCTTCTTCTACCAGTTTTTTGATCCTTTTTGCTGCCGATGCCAGAATTGTTTTTTCTCTGTGCTGAAAGGCCAGCAAATGAAAGGCTCCATCCAGTAAATGCTCCTCATCTGTTTTACGCGTTGCGATCGGATTTTTCTCGGCAATGGCCGATTTTGCATTTTCATACACATAATTGATGATTCCTAAAGAACCCATTTCGCCAAATGCCTTTCTGAATTCAGACAAACGGTTTTTAGCTACCAATTGCATTAAGACCGTGTTATCTCCTTCAAAAGTGGTGTAAATTTCGGTATCGTTTTTTAAGGCGTTGATTCTGTTTTCAGATAAATAACCTTTTCCACCGCAAGCTTCGCGGCATTCCTGCAAAATATCTCTGGTGCTCCAAGTCGAATAGGACTTCATTCCCGCAGCCAAAGCTTCTATTTCCTGCATTTCCGATTCGGTTCGGTTCAGAAAACGACTGGTCAGGTATTGCAAAGCAAAATGTACGGCGTATGTTTTGGCTAAATGAGGCAATAATCTGCGTTGGTGCATACGGTAATTCAGAATCGGCACTTCAGAACCGCCTTCCGGACCAAATTGTCGGCGTTGATCGCTATACCGAATTGCGATCGTAAGCCCCGATTTAGCAGCAGCCAAAGCCGAACGTGGAATACCAATTCGTCCTCCGACCAAAGTTCCCAACATCGTAAAAAAACGTCTATTATCACTTGGAATAGGACTTTCAAATTCGCCTTTGTCATTTACAGAGGCAAAACGATCGAGCATATTTTCTTTTGGAATTTCAACCTGATCAAAACTAATTGTTCCGTTATCGACACCATTCAGTCCCATTTTGTGCCCGCAATCTCCGATGGTAACTCCTTTTAAGGTATTTCCGTTTGTGTCGCGTAAAGGAACTATAAAAGCATTTACACCATAATCATGATCGTCAATAATCAGTTTAGCGAAAACGGTTGCCATTTGACCGTGAACTGCAGCGTTACCAATATATTCTTTTTGAGCATTTTTGTTTGGCGTATGAATGATAAAAGTTTGATTGTTATGCTGGTAAGTTGCCGTAGTTTCAAGTCCTTTTACATTGGAACCGTGATGTGTTTCGGTCATGGCAAAACAGCCCGGAAGCTTTAAGGAACCGATATCTTTTAAATATTTTTCGTAATGTTTCTCTGTTCCCAACGACTGAACACTCATCCCCCAAAGTCCAAATTGGACTCCAAACTTAATTACGAGACTCAAATCGTGATAACTGAGTGTTTCCATTATGGCAAAATAGTCGGCTATGTTTTCTCCTCCTCCATATTGTTTTGGATAGGCCATGTTTCCGAGATTTTCGCCGGCTAAAATTTTACACCAATTGTACACGGTTTCGCGATATACATTGATATCAGTTGAAGTTTCATAAGCAAATTCGGGTTTTGAAATAATCGATTTTACCTTTTTAATGATTGCCGCTTCTTTACCATCCAGAAGTGTTGTTATTTTTTGGATATCAAAATTAGAAGTGGTTTGAGAACTGGCGGTAAAAGAACCTGTTCTGGTTTTAAAGTTCTGAATTACTTCTTCTCCTAAAATTCCAAGATCATTTTCTAATTTTAAAAAATCAGCCTCTGCTACATAGATCGCAGAATCCTTTTCTGAAAGCGCTCCGGCAAGTTCAAAAATAGTTTTAATTGCAGGTTTGTTTTGAATGGTTTTCGCTATATCTGATTTCCATTGTTCCAATTCATTTCGCGAAGGCGGATTTGAAATATCAATTTTAGACAAAAGATACTCTTGGTCTTCGGGCGAAATTCCTGTTTTTGCAACGATAAATTCTTTTAAAGTGGCAAACTCTTTTTGGGTCAAAAGATCATCGGACCATACTAGATAAAATAACGGTATAAAGGCTTGGAGCTTGGTATTTTTCATAACATCTTAAATCAGTTAGTGTATTTATTTTTTTGCCACAGATTCAAAGGATTTGCACTGATTTTTTTTGCCGCGAATTACAGAATTATTTGTTGATGGTGCAGCACTAAATCATTTTAATCCTTTAATCTGTGGCATTATTTCGTGACAAAAAATTTCAATCCTTAATTTGTGTAAATTCGTGGCATAATTTTTTCTGATTTTGAATTGTCCGTAAACAAAAAAACAGAAATGAAAAATACTCATTCCTGTTTATAAATCCTGTTAAGATTCTGGTAATTTTATTGAACTACTGTTTCTTATGTGTTTTTCGATGTAAGAATCCATTTTTGTCTCATTGCAAAAAGGTGATGCGAATTAAATACCAATACTGCCATAAAAATAATCCCGTACGCACCAATCTGTAAACTGCTTATTTTTTCGTGGTACACAAAATTTGCCAAACCAAAAGCAATCATTGGATTGATATTTAAAAGCATTCCAACTGTAGAGGAATTAATCCCGGAAAGCGCATACAGATTTAAGAATAACGGAAAAATAGTAAACAGAACTGCTATTGTCTCTATACACAAATAAAATTTAAACTCTGTTGGAACCGGTCCACTGTAAAACGGATAAAAAGGCAGTAAAACAATTGCTGCAAAAGTAATGTGAAATGTAAGTGTAATAAATTTATCAAAACCTTTATTTACTCGTTGGCTTACTAAATAACCCGCATAGGTCAAACCAATTATAATACTAAAAAACATATCCATTATGTCGGCATAAGACAATAACAAACAGCCTGAAACGCTTAGTCCAACAGAAATCCATTGTATTTTAGAAAGTTTTTCATGCAAAAGAAAATAAGCCAACAACGTGGTTAGAATCGGACACACCAAATACGCCAGCGAAGTTGCTTTTACACTAACATGATTCATTACATAGATAAACGTAAACCAGTTGGCCATTAGAAAAGTACTACCGCCGAAGTTTAACAAAATAGTCTTTCTTTTTTCTGCTTTTGATAATGCTTTAAAAATTTCTATCGTCTCTTTTACTCTTTTTCTTTTAAAAATAAAGACAATCAATAACATTAGAATGCTACAACTAAAAACGCGATTGAATAAAATATCTAAAGAAGGATAGTCATGAATTGGCTTTAGCGCTAAGCTAAAAAATCCCCAAATCGTATAAGCTGTAATGGCTGCTAAGTAATATTTTGTTGTTTTCACGGAATCTTCTTTTTTGCTTGATTTCTGATGAAGCAAATTTCTTAAAAATAATACAGCAATACAGATACAGTTTTTGTAAATTGCACCATAACAGTTTCTTTTATGAAAAATTCAAATTACTTATATCTACAGTTTGCTGATCGAATTGAAAAGCAAATAAAATCGGGCGTTTTGAGTGTTGGAGACAAATTACCTTCTATTCGTGAAGTATGCTCAGAAACGGGCTACAGCATGAGTACGGTGAGCAAGGCCTACTATGAAGTTGAAAGTCGCTCTTTGATCGAATCAAGGCCGCAATCGGGTTATTATGTAAGTAATATTTCTGCCCGAACGGTTCCTGAGCCTTCAGCCAGTTCTCCTATTTTAAGCGTAAAAAATGTAGAACGTGAAGATTTAATCGATTTGGTTTATAATGATATGAAAGCAAAAGGAGTTACGATGTTTTCATTAGGTTTTCCATCAAATGAACTTCTTCCTATTGCCAAACTGAACAAAGGCATGATTCAAGCCATGCGGTCTTTACCCAATAGTGGAACCAGTTATGAAGAACTACAGGGAAATCTAAACCTAAGAAAAGAAATCGCGCGTTGGGCATTCACT
This sequence comes from Flavobacterium sp. FlaQc-49, assembly GCF_044005985.1. Lineage (NCBI taxonomy): Bacteria > Pseudomonadati > Bacteroidota > Flavobacteriia > Flavobacteriales > Flavobacteriaceae > Flavobacterium > Flavobacterium sp. FlaQc-49. Next base: position 125,538 of record NZ_JBIPCS010000005.1, read on the forward strand.
TGGGGAGGATCTCCGACCGAAGATGATATTATAACCACTCCCGGTTGTGTCAATGCCATATCACATTGCCTAATGTCTTTAACCAAACCCGGAGATACTATAATCACAGAAAGTCCTGTTTATTTTGGTGTTTTACAATTGGCCAAATCTTTGGGGTTATACGTGATGGAACTACCGACCAATATTACCACAGGAATTGAATTAGATGCCGTAAAAAAAGCCATTGCAACCAAAAAAATAAAAGCCTGTGTACTGATGAGTAATTTCAGTAATCCGTCAGGAAGTATGATGCCAAATGAACACAAAAAAGAAGTCGTTCGCTTAATGGAGTTTTATAACATTCCACTTATTGAAGATGATATCCACGGGGATTTGTATTTTGGTTCCGGTCGTCCAACAAATTGTAAAACTTACGATGAAAGTGGAATTGTACTTTGCTGCAGTTCTGTTTCCAAGACATTGGCTCCCGGATATCGTGTGGGTTGGGTATTACCGGGGAAATTTAAAAAAGAAGTCCTGCGCTCTAAACTCTATCATACCATCTCCTCTCCTACCATCACACATGAGGTTGTGGGGGATTTTCTGAAAAACGGAAGATATGAAAACCATCTTCGCAAGATTCGCAAGATATTAAATCAGAATTGTAACAATTATATTAATACGGTCTTAGAATCTTTTCCAACGGGGACAAAAGTGAGTCAGCCACAAGGTGGTTTTTTCCTTTGGGTTGAACTTGATAAAAGAATAGATACGGCTGATCTTTATCATTTAGCAATGAAACATCAGATTAGTATTTCTCCCGGAAGAATCTTCTCTTTTCAGGATCAATTTTCAAATTGTATGCGTTTGAGTTTTGGCTTGCCTTGGACCAACGAGTTGAGACAATCTATACAAACTTTGGGCAAACTGGTTGATTTATAACCAAACATCCCCCGTATTGAAAATTCTTTAATGGTCTGTGAGCAAAAAAAAAGCCACAGATTAAAGGATTAAAATGATTCATAAACTGTGATGTAAAAAAAAATAAACACGAATTGCACTAATTAACTCACTTTGTCTTTTTTTACGAAGGTGACTCGAACGAAAACGAATAAACCAAATAAATCTGCATTTGCTGAGCTTGTTTTTACGGAGTTTCTTGCGGAGATTTCTCCTTCGTCGAAAGGACAAACCGTGTGTGTGTGTGTGTGTGTTAGATAAACTAAATTCTCACATCTACTTTTCCTTTTTAGGCTAACGAATATATAAGCTTAATTTTTGCTACTCCAAAGGTTTTCGTGTTGATCCATAATCTGTGTGAATCATTTTAATCAATGGCAAAAAAAATTCGCGCCAATTAGTGAAATTCGTGGCAAAAAAATTAAAATGACCAGATAATCTGTGTGAATCATATTAATCAGTGGCAAAAAAAATTCGCGCCAGTTGGTGGAATTCACGGCAAAAAAATTTTTAGAAGCTAAAGTAATCACAAAGCTTTTTTTACCCTTTGTAGCTTCGTCGCTTTTTAAACAAAAAAAATACCAGGCAGTGTGAACAATAAACACGCTGCCTGGCTAACAATAACAATTAAAGGACCAAAAAATTAATTATAAAACGAAATAAGCGTCGTTTTCCGCTTTTCTAGGCTCGGGTTTAAGATCAAATTCTTTGATGATATCAAATTCACTTTGATACTCATCTAACATTTGCATTAGATTCTTTTCGATTGTATTTGCAATAGCGGTAACCGGCGTATCTGTAGGCCTGTTTTCAAACGGGTCCTGCAAATGAATCGCCATTTTTTCAATTAAGAAAAAAGTACCTCCAATGATTGTAATCAAAGGAATTGCAAACCAACTTAATAAGCTGATCAATCCAAAAGGCAATAAGATAATAAACAAACACAATGTCATTCTGATATACATACTGTAGGTCGTTGGGAAAATCGTATTTTTAATACGCTCACATTTCCCCATTGCATCACACAATCTCGTTAATGTATTATCAATTTCAACTTGTTGATAGGTGTTGAAACGTTTATTTTTTCTGGCAATTCTCAAATCTCTCGCATGCAATAACAAGATCGCATTTGGAATGTTCTGATGATTCTTTACAAAACGCAACTCTTCCTCACTTAAAAGGTCCTTAATCGGTTTTATAGCGTCTTTATTTCGTAAAGCCTGTCCCAAACTAAAACACCATGCAATTTGTCTTTTAGTGAAATTCTCTTTGAATTCGTTTGCTTCAACAGAAAAATCAGGGTCTTTATAGAATGTCAACAATTGTCTGATCAGCGTTCTGGATTCGTTTACGATAGATCCCCAGATAATTCTGGCTTCCCACCATCTGTCATACGCCTGATTGGACTTGAAAGCCAATAACAAAGATATAATCGTACCAATCATTGTTGGTATCGCAATCGGAATATCTACGGAAACATTAATAAAATAGTGATGAAAAATCTCAAACAATATCGTATAAGCCATCAATAGAGCCAATTCTACTTTTATTTTCCCAAGAACGTACTTCATTGGGATTTTCTTTTTTAACAGCATATTTTTTCGCTTTAAAGTTTAAACTTGTATTTTTTAAACATTTAAGTTTTAAGCCAATTCTTCGTAAAGTGATAATACCGGAAGTCCCAATTTATCATTCACCGTCTCTTTTTTGGTCTTTTTGAATTTGATTTTCTCGCCTTTACGGGTTTCAACCAGTAAATCAATACCGTATTTTGAAATCGCTTCAGACAAATAAGGTTCAAATTGCTCTAGGTTGTCATCAAAATTCGCCGTTTGGCTTACAATTTCATAAGAGAAATTTTGACTCAAAAACTGCTGAACATCTTTTACGTGCATGTTAACATTGCTGTTTTCGATATAAAGTGCTTTATTGAAGTCTTCTTTGATTGCTTCTGTACCTAAATGCAGTATAGGGCATCTTTGATTTCCGGCTAATTTTACGGAGTATTGGTGAATACGCTTTGTTTCCTGCTTGTAAGAAGGAGTCAGGATAACCAACTTCACATCAAAAGCATCAATAATACCTTTAAATATTGGTGACGAAAGTCCGAATTGGTTGTGTATTTTTATTTTGCAATTAGCAGTATGCTCTACAATATAGCGGCAGGTTTCCAGAACTTCTTCCTGGCTTAAAGTAAGACCAGTTCTCATCTCACGCAAGAAATGCGACGAAGAAAAAGAGTCGGGAGCATCTGCAACCATCATTAAAACAATCTCACAACTCGTGTTCTTTGCCTGATTAACAGCCGATTTAACAGCGCTTATGGTATCTTCTTTTAATGTAGTGGGTATAAGGAAATTTTTCATAAGTATAATTGTTTAGTTTTATACGTACAAAATAACTGCCTGAGAATTAGAAGGGTCTTAATATAAAATTAGATTTCTCTAAGATTCAATATTAGATTTTTTAATATTGGCTTTTTTATTATTATCTTTCCTAAAGACGATTGTCACAATGGTACCTTTGTCCTGCTCTGATTGTACTTGTATTTCACCATCATGCATTCGGATAATCTTAGAAGCTAAAGGAAGCCCCAAGCCATATCCTATATATTTAGCGGCGATTTTACCTCTGAAGAAAGGTTCATACAAATGCGGAATATCCTCGGGAGGGATTCCGATTCCGATATCATTTATCGCAATTTTAATCCATTCCTTATTCGCGGAAAGCGATACAAAGACCTCATTATTGTCTGAATATTTTACACCGTTGGTAATAATATTATTGATCGCCAGCTCCAAAAGTGGCTTATTGCAAGGAATCAACAATAAATTAGAATCTTTAGGCGCAAAATTAAGCTTGATACTTACACGGTTATCCGGATAAATTTTATCCAAATCCGATTTTACATCCATCAATAATTCATCAATTCGGGCAATGTCCAGAACTTGTTTTTTTCCGTCATAACCAGTTTGAGTTAACTTTAGCAAACTCTCCGTCAGATTTCCTAATCTTGATGCCTGACTGTAAATATTTTCTAAAGACTGAATGTATTCGGATACTTCTCTTTCCTTAAGAAGCATGATCTCAGACTCTGCGATGATCGTGGTAATGGGTGTTTTTAACTCATGAGAGGCATTATTAATAAAGTTGGCCTGTATTTCAAACGAGGTTTCCAAACGATCCAGCATATCATTAAAAGTCTCCGTCAGATCTGAAATTTCATCCGAGTTTTTTACTTCGGGCAATCGGTTGTGCAGATTAGAAGCACTTATTCGGTTTACTTCTTTGGTAATTCTTGCTACCGGATTTATAACACGTTTTGCCAGAAACCGTCCTAAAAAGAAAGCCAGAAATATAAAACCAATACCACCAAAAAGCATAATTTTGACAATATAAATGGCAGTTGTTCTTCCTTTTCTGTCTCTTGCGCCGACAATTACAATATACTTTTGGTTGTGTTCTGTGAAAACCTGTCCTAAATAATACTTGCTATTAATTTCAAAATAGTCTTTTCCCGTTTTTAATATATTGGTATAAAAGTTATTGGGCAAATTAAGATTGGTATTGTAATCAAAACTATTGGCGCTGTTTATTTTAAGGACAAACTCTTCTTCTTCGATAAGTTCTTCCAGTCCATTTTTTTTAAGATTACTGTAGTATTTTATTTTTTCAGGATCTTTCTGAAAATGAATTGACGCTACAATTTTAGCTCTGTCTTCCAGTCGTTTTAAAAAATGATAGCGGTTGTTTTCACGAAATAAAACAAAAACAACGATACATAATAGCAACGTACTAAAAGAAGAAAGAGCCACATAGGTAACCGTAATTTTTTTTCTTATATCCATTTTAAGGCTGTATGACATAACCTAAACCTTTCATGGTATGAATCAGTTTGGTTGCAAAAGGTTTATCTATTTTTTTTCTTAAATAATTGATATAAACATCCACAACATTGGTGTTCATATCAAAATTAATGTCCCATACATTGTCTAAAATTTGATCGCGGGATACAATTCTGCCTGTATTTTTTGCCAAATAGTACAATAATTTAAATTCTTTGGCTGTCAAAAGGATAGGCTCACCATCTCTTTTTACTGTTTTGGCTCGTCCGTTTATTTCTAAATCACTAATAGTAATGGTATCTATTTTATCTGTTTCCTGATTGGCTCTTCTGTTTAAAGCATTTACTCTTGCATCAAGTTCACCAAACTTAAAAGGTTTTACCAGATAATCATCAGCTCCGGCATTAAGACCGGTTACAATATTCTCAGAAGTTCCAAGTGCCGTAAGAAGCAGAATAGGTACGAAATTTTTACTGGCTCGCAATCTTCTGCAGATCTCAATTCCGTTAATATCCGGCAACATTACATCTAATACAACTACATCAAAAGTATAATTATGAAGCATCTCTAAGGCAGTTTTGCCATCGAGTGCTACACTTACTTCATTATTGTTCTCAGCAAATCCTTTTCGTAAAATGGATAAAAGGTTTGGTTCATCTTCGACTATTAGTAATTTCATCTTTAGAAAGTAGTATATCGAACAAAAATAAGCATTGAATTTTATAAAAGTAGTACATCAACAAGAAAATATGAGGAATAAAAAAGAGGCTGTCTCCCAAATGTAGCGAAACAACCTCTTTTCTAATTCTTGTTCCGGCAGCATTGTACCGCAAAACAGAAATAGCAATATGCCTTAAATCATTAGAAAAACAAACTCTTAAAAAGTCTCACCGGCATTGAGATAAAACGCATTTGAATTATTTCCAACCGCATAATCCACAACTAAATTGGTACGTGTTTTTTTATCTATTAAAATACGCAAACCAGCGCCAATTGCGGGCTGAACATAACTAAAAAGAGGTGTATTGGTTTCTGAATTACTGGCAGTAGTAAAATTGGTAAACACCGTTCCGCTAAACATTTGATTGCAACTTATCGGAAATCTGAATTCTGCTGAAAGATAGACTAAATTACTACCTCTGAACAATCCCTGTGTATACCCCTCTCCACTCCTGCTTCGCTGATCCCAGCCAATAGCAGGCAGATTTAGATACGGTACTTTTCCTCTTGTTACAAATTGTCCATACGTCCAAAATGCCAGAATATAACGCTCATTTTTACTGGAAAGAGGAATAAAATGTCTGTATTCGGTATAAAGAACATTGCTGTATCGCTGATTTTTGAAGAATACCGGATTAAATCTATAGTTGATATTGGCAAACCAGCCGCGAGCTGTATTAACCTGATTGTCCCGGGAATCGTAGACCAGATTAAGGCTCATTCCGGTTAAATAATACTCGAGATCATTAAATCCGTATTTCTGACTGTAGTTATAATGGTAGGTAAAAACCTGATTCGCCACATCTAGATCTTCGTCTTTTATAGACGAATACCAATCGATATTGATCCCGCCGCCCACATAAAAATTCTTTTTTACCTCCCAGGATGCGGTTTGATGGAATTTAAAATAATTATAATCCATAGGTTGTGCAATAGAATCGATACTGAAATTATCTCGCCTGCTGTGATGCGGAATAATATTGGTTCCGAGACCATAATTGGGCTGCGAAAAAATATACATTCGATAATCGCCACTCAAAAATATCTTATTGTTTTTTAGTAAAATATTGTTCTTGACATTTATAAGCCATTGTTTTTTGGTGGTATAGGTTACTCCCAAATTAGCTATAGAGTATTTGTCTGTGGCCTCTTTTCCTTTAAAAGTATATTGTGCCACTCCACCAAAAACAAAACCCGTGGCAGGCTGCGCTCCGATAACAGGGATTACCAGAAAAAAACTGTTTTTTATGGGCTTTAGAACCAAAAGAGAATCTTTCTTCTTAAAAAGTTCAAATACGGTTTTAGGTGAGCATAATTCCGGATTGTCGGAATCATTTTGAGCATGAAGCGTAAATGGAAGAAAAAACAATAGTACTAAGATTGTCATTAAACATTTAGAATAATTATTTTTTAAAAACTTTACCATTTCTAAGTTCAGTGTTTTTGGATAATAACAAACTCTCTTGTAAATATAACCCTTATTTTCAATATTTTACACAACTATTCTTAATAATAAAATTGGTTTCAAAAAGCCATTGTGATAAAAAATCAGTCCAAAAATACACGGCATCTTGCTTAAATTAGTATCTTTTCGCTCTGAAACAACGATTGAAAAACATTGAAAAAAGAATCTGAATATTTCCTTGATAAAGAATACAATACCATCGTTTATGGTAAAGAGGATCTTAATTTTAAGGATTTTGAATGCTGTGTTTTTTCGAATTGTAATTTTTCTGCCTGTACTTTTCTAGCCGTTACCTTTATTGATTGTGTTTTTAATGATTGTATTTTTACGAACACAAAAATCAATTATGTGGCATTCCGGACAGTTACTTTCAATCATTGTGAAATAAAAGAAGTCAATTTTGCGATGTGCGACAAATTGATTTTCGAGGTTCATTTTTACAATTGCATTTTAGATTTCTCTAAATTTTATACCTTAAAAATAAAAGGAACAACCTTCAACAATTGCAGTCTAATCGCCGTAGATTTTATGGCTACAGATCTGACAAGTGTTCTTTTTGATCATTGTGATCTCTACCGCTCTGAGTTTGACAAAGCCATCGCCAACAAGGCCGATTTTAAAACCAGTTTCAATTATACCATTGATCCATCCAAAACAAAACTCAAAAAGGCAGTTTTTTCTTTGAATGAAGTAAAAGGCTTATTATTTAAACATGACGTTATTGTAAGTTAGATATTAACTTCAAACTTATTACGCTCTATTTCATCCTAATTATTTAAATTTTAACCGATAAAACTCAAATATTTTAAGATATTTTAGTCAATTACTATATTTTTGTAAAAACGTAACTAACTAATACAAAAAATGGCAGACCAGGAAATCATTAAACACACTAAAAAAGTACATCGAATTGTAACAAACAAGAAGCACAATCTTGCAGAAAAAATAAAAGAAATTAGTTTAGAGATTTTTATCATTGTTTTTGCCGTTTCGCTATCGATCTGGCTACACGGATGGAGCGAACACCAACACGACCAGCAAGACGTTAAAAAATTCCTGATTGGACTTAAATCAGATATCCAAAATGATATTAATAGTACTAAATCTTTAATCAAACAGTATCAGGAATTTGGTCAAATATACCAGCACCTTAACCAATTAGATCAAAATAAATCTTACGACGAAAATCAATTTAAAAAAGAATTATCATTTATCAATTTAAATGCCTATTTAAGACCTAACATTTACAGGTTTAACGGTTTTGTGTCATCGGGCAGAATCGGAAATATCGAAAATGATTCTCTTTCCCTAAACATTCTGAGATTCTATCAGAAAAACCTCTCTGAAGTTAATTCTTCTGAATCAGGATGGCTAGCGCGACAAAAAAAATTACAATCTTATTTAGAGGATAATTTAACCAATCCGGAAAACACTGCCGACAATTGGAAACTACTTAATACTCCTAAGGGTAAACAGTTAACAAAAAATCTTGTTCCGTGGGATCAAATTTATGAGCGATACAATAATTTAATTCTTTTAGGAGAAACAATCGTTAAACAGATTGATAAAGAATACGATCTAAAAGAATAGATTTTTTCCTTAATTAAACAGGATCTAATCAACGTTAACAAACAAGTGATTAGATCCTGTTTTGTTTTTAAAGCGGTCGCTATGGTCAATAATTTATTACTTAAAGACAATCTTATTTTGAATCAAATCCAAAAGTTATAGGGTAATTTTTAGAACTTTCCTCTTGTTAGAATTAGCAAATTTTATACTTTTTGATCACAGCTTTTTAAATTTCCCAACTTCTCGCTTTGACGATCTCGCAAAGCCGCAAAGTTTCTTCTTCTTATTTTTAAGCTTTACTTTTCTATTTTTCACTTTCTCACTTTGGGCTTCTCGAAATATCATGGAGTCTCAAAGTTTTTTTTCTAATTTTTTTATTAAAACTTTGCGATTTTGCGATTTTGCGATTTTGCGAGATTTTTACTTCTCCGCAGCTTTTGGACTTGATCTCTTACTTTGAGTTATTACCATAAAAAAAAGCCAGTATAAACTGGCTCGTGATTTCTATATTTTCTTTAGGATTACCCTACTATAACATCTCTTTTCATGACATACAATTTTTAAGTTAATTGGATATACAATTTTACGCAATAATTACCTTGTAGACAAACAATTAGTGTTAAATAATTAAGCAACCCCTAAATCATCTCCCGATTTAAACCTTTTCGTTGTAATAACATCTTTACAATAGAAGTCCTGAACAAAAATATTTGTAAAACCTGACAGTGAATGTTTAGCAATTACAGTAAGTCTAATATAAGAAGACGTATCACTCCAATTTGATTCGATATCTTCACTGGTTCTGACTCGCATGGCATGTAAACTATTTGTATCAGATTTCTTTTTACAGGGAATATAGGAGATGAAATTATCCTTTAAAACGATATCTTTTCCTTGAATATTCATCCCGCCAACACCTCCTACTTGTTTATAAAATGTTGGTTCAATTCTAATATCAAATATTTCTGAGTTTGTTTTATTGACAAATTTGAAAAAATAATTTACTTCTCCCTCAAATGTTACCTTACTTACATGAGGTGATATTTCAATCTTTACTCTTTTTCTTTTTAAAAAATACATTAAAAACAGGTAAGATGAAATTACGCCTGCAACGATACTGATAGTGATTCCTAAAATTAGATCTGTCATTAAATGAATACTTTGACAGAAAGTTAAACTCAAAATTCAAACCATTAAAAGATTATCTCACATTGCTTTGATTTCGATTTACAATCGTTTCTCCATCACATAATCCTCCATTAAATAACCGTTTCCAATTTCGATATTAACTTCATCGATAATTTTAAAACCTGTTTTCTCATAAAAATGTAAAGCTTTATTAAATCGGTTTACATTTAAATACAATGAAGCGGAATTATGCTCTAAAGCAAAATTTCCAATACTTTTCATTACTGATTTTCCAATTCCTTTACCCTGTGTTTCCGGCAAAAGATATATTTTGTGAATTTTTGTAATAGCTTCTTTTTTATAATTGTGCTCAATTCCGATAAATCCTAAAACCGAATTTTCGTCAGAAATCAAATAAAACAACTGTTCTTTTTTATCCAACTGAGCGATTAAAGCTTCGTCCGAGTAAAACAAATCCAGCATATATTTTAGTTGTTCTTCAGTCAAAATTTCACCATAAGTTATAGGCCATGTTTTATAGGTTATATCCTGAATTATTTTAATATCATTTCTGCCTGCTTCTGAAATTGTAATCATAATTTAAGTATACTGCTTTTAATTAATTCGTAAAAACTTGATTTTCCTGTTCGCTTACCCTAATAAAAGTAGTTCGTTTGGTAAGCTCTTTTAATCTTGAAGCGCCTACATAAGTACAAGTGCTTCGTATTCCTCCTAAAATATCTAAAATTGTATTTATAACTTTTCCTTTAAAAGGAACCTGAACTGTTTTTCCTTCACTTGCTCTGTATTCAGCAACACCGCCTACGTATTTATCCATGGCGGTCTTCGAACTCATTCCGTAAAATTGTCTGAATTCCTTACCATTAATTTCGATAAGCTCTCCACCACTCTCTGTATGTCCGGCAAGCATACCGCCTAACATTACAAAATCGGAACCTGCGCCAAAAGCTTTGGCAACATCTCCCGGTATTTTACAGCCTCCATCGCTAATAATGTGCCCGCCTAAACCATGAGCAGCATCAGCACATTCTATAATAGCCGAAAGTTGCGGATACCCAACACCGGTTTTTACACGCGTTGTACAAACGGATCCTGCCCCTATGCCTACTTTTACAATATCTGCGCCGGCTAATAACAGTTCTTCCACCATCTCACCGGTTACCACATTACCGGCGATAATAACTTTATCAGGATATTCCTTTCGGGTTTGTTTTAAAAACTGAACAAAGTGTTCCGAATACCCGTTGGCAACATCAATACAAATAAACCGCAACAGTGGATTGGCCGTTATAATCTCTCTGATTTTTAAAGAATCTTCTTTTCCCGTTCCCGTACTTATAGCGATATAATTGTAAAAATCGGGCGTAACTTTCTCTAAAAAATCAGTCCATTCCTGAAGCGAATAATGTTTATGAATCGCCGTAAACATTTTTTCTTTAGCCAAAACCTCAGCCATTTCAAAAGTTCCGACCGTATCCATATTGGCAGCCATAATCGGAATTCCTGTCCAAGTACTGCTACTGTGTAAAAATTTAAAATTTCGTTCTAAAGAGACTTCCGATCTGCTCTTTAACGTTGATCTTTTGGGTCTGATCATCACATCTTTAAACCCCAATTTTAAATCAGTTTCTATTCTCATGGTGCTAAATTTCTGTTACTCTCAAATGTAAGGATTTTAGATTTTAGATTTTAGATTTTAGATTTTAGATTTTAGATTTTAGATTTTAGATTTTTGTTGGAACGGAAAATTGGAACGGCAAACTGTAACTACAAACTGAGACTGTAAACTGAGACTGAGACTGAAAACTAAAAAAAACTACCCGTGAATAGTCTCTCCTTTTCCGTAATTTGAGATAATTGACTCTTCGTAGGCCAACCATTCTCTCCAACGTTTTTCAACATCGATTCCTACTCCGTATTTTCGGGCATAGGTGATGAATGTTGTGTAATGACCGGCTTCACTTTCCATTAATTCTCTGTAAAAAACAGCCAGCTCTTCGTCTTGAATGTTTTCAGATAAAACTTTAAAACGCTCGCAACTTCTGGCTTCAATCATTGCTGAAAACAATAATCTTTCCACTAAACCGGAAACTCTGCTGCCATCACCGCTTTTCTTCATGTACAAATACAATTCATTTACATAATCGTCTTTGCGCTCACGTCCTAATTTAAGACCTCTTTTGATGATGATATTATGCACCTGCTCAAAGTGATCGATTTCTTCTTTCGCTAAAGCCAATAAATCTTTCACTAAATCCTGATGCTCAGAATTATTAGTGATAATCGTTATGGCATTTGTAGCCGCTTTTTGTTCGCACCAAGCGTGATCTGTCAGGATTTCCTCGATGTTTTTCTCTACTATATTAACCCATCTAGGGTCGGTTGGCAGTTGTAATCTTAATACACCCATATATTTTTTTTGTTTCAGGTTTTTTTTGTTTCAGGTTTTCTTTTGTTTCAGGTTTTCTTTTGTTTCAGGTTTCTTTGTTTACTGTTTTAATTGAAATAAAAACTAAAAAAAGTTTAAAGCTTTGTGCTGTTTTAAACCAACACAAAACTTTAAACTTGAAATTTTAAACTTGAAACTTATTTCTTAGTAAACGAAAATCGGTCTTTCGCTCATCATTTCATTTACTTCATTTGCTACTTCTTCGATCACAGCTTCATTAGTGTGGTCTACAAGTACTCTGTCAATTAAAGCTACGATAGTTTCCATATCTGCTTCAACTAAACCACGAGTTGTGATTGCAGCTGTTCCAACACGAATTCCTGAAGTTACAAATGGTGATTTGTCATCAAAAGGAACCATGTTTTTATTTACTGTAATTTCTGCTTTTACTAATGCGTTTTCAGCTTCTTTTCCTGAAATGTTTTTGTTTCTTAAGTCAATTAACATCATATGGTTGTCAGTTCCTCCAGAAATAATGTTATACCCTCTTTTCACAAAAGCATCCGCCATAGCGTTTGCATTTTTTTGCAATTGCATAGCGTAAGTAAAGAATTCATCTTTTAAAGCTTCACCAAAAGCAACAGCTTTAGCAGCAATAATATGCATTAATGGACCACCTTGATTTCCTGGGAAAACAGCTAAATCTATTAAAGAAGACATCATTCTGATTTCTCCTTTTGGAGTTTTTAAACCTTGTGGGTTTTCAAAATCTTTCCCCATTAAGATCAAACCTCCACGAGGTCCGCGTAATGTTTTATGTGTTGTTGTAGAAACAATATGACAATGTGGAATTGGATCGTTTAATAATCCTTTTGCAATAAGACCTGCAGGGTGAGAAATATCAGCAAATAAGATTGCTCCTACACTATCTGCGATTTGTCTGAAACGTGCAAAATCCATATCACGAGAGTAAGCCGAAGCTCCTGCAATGATTAATTTTGGTTGTTCTTTAGTAGCAATTTCCTGAATTTTATCGTAATCTAAACGACCTGTTTCAGCATCTACACCATAAAAAACCGGACGGTATAAACGTCCTGAAAAGTTTACCGGTGAACCGTGAGTCAAGTGACCACCGTGTGACAAATCGAAACCTAAAATCTTGTCTCCGGGATTCAAACAAGCATGGTAAACTGCTGTATTTGCCTGAGAACCTGAGTGAGGTTGTACGTTTGCATATTCAGCACCAAATAATTCTTTGGCTCTGTCAATAGCGATTTGCTCGATTACGTCTACTACTTCGCATCCTCCGTAGTATCTTTTGCCAGGGTATCCCTCAGCGTATTTATTCGTTAAAACAGACCCGGCTGCTTCAATTACTTCATCACTTACAAAGTTCTCTGAAGCAATAAGTTCTAATCCATGAATTTGTCTGTCCTGTTCCTCTAGTATAAGGTCAAAAATTTGTTCGTCGCGTTGCATTTTTTCGTTTTTCGTTAATTTGATGCAAAAATACAAAAAAACGTTTGTCATACAGTTAGATTATGATATATTTGACAAGTAATTTTTCAACAAATAATTAACATTCACATGCCGATAACCGCCAACGATACCAAAAGAAAATCATGGTTAGAAGTGCCTGAAAATAGCGACTTCCCTATTCAGAATATTCCTTTCGGTGTATTTCTTACCAAAGAAAATGTCGTTACAGTAGGAACCAGAATTGGCGATTACGCTATAGATCTAGGAGCTTTACAACAATTAAACTATTTCTCCGGAATAGATTTAACTGATGATATGTTTATGCAGGACACGCTTAATGATTTTATTTCTGACGGAAAAAAAACATGGCGCCTGGTCCGCAACCGCATCGCAGATATTTTTGATGCAACCAACCCACAACTTAGAGATTCGACAAAAGATCGTGATATCGTTATTTTCAAGATCGACGATGTTGAAATGCAATTACCGGTTTTAATTGGTGATTATACAGATTTTTACTCTAGTAAAGAACACGCTACAAACGTAGGGAAAATGTTCCGTGATCCCGAAAATGCTTTGTTACCAAACTGGTTACACATTCCGGTAGGCTATCATGGAAGAAGTTCTACGATTGTTCCGTCTGGAATTCCGGTTCACAGACCAATGGGACAAACATTACCTAATGGAGAAAAAACACCCGTTTTTGGTGCTTCCCGATTAGTTGATTTTGAATTGGAAACTGCTTTTATTACCACAGACGTAAACGTAATGGGCGAAAATATCCCAACTTACGAAGCCGAAGATTATATTTTCGGAATGGTTTTACTAAACGACTGGAGTGCACGTGATATTCAGAAATGGGAATATGTGCCACTTGGGCCTTTCCTTGCAAAAAACTTCGCGACTTCTATATCGCCTTGGATTGTAACTATGGATGCTTTAGAACCTTTTAGAACAAAAGGTCCAAAACAAGATCCGGCTCCGCTTCCTTATTTACAAACCAAAGGAAAAAAAGCTTTTGATATTCATTTAGAAGTTTCCATTCAGCCTTTAGATCAGGAAGAAACGGTTGTTTCTAAATCAAATTTCAAATATTTATACTGGTCAATGTGTCAGCAATTAGCACACCATACTTCTAATGGATGTCGTGTAAATTCTGGCGATATGATGGGTTCAGGAACTATCTCAGGACCAACACCGGACAGTTTTGGTTCGATGTTAGAACTAACCTGGGGAGGAAAAAATCCATTAAAATTAAAGGACGGAAGCGAACGTAAATTTATCGAAGATAATGATACTGTAATCATCAGAGGTTTCTGCGAGACTAATGAAGTTCGTATTGGTTTTGGTGAAGTTGCCAGCCAATTATTACCTCCTTTTGTGAGACAATGAAGAGCAGATGAATTGCATAAATAATATAAAAAAACTTGTTAGTCTTCACTAACAAGTTTTTTTTTGTTTACGTTGTTTCTCTCGCAAAGTCGCAAAGACGCAAAGTTTTTACTTTATTACGTTAAGCTCTATACCCTACAAAATAGGGAAAAACGTGTAAGTAAGGTTTAATCGAAGCTAATTTGTGTTTTGTTGAAAGGACTGGATATACTTAAATAAAATAGCACGCAGATTTTGCGGATTTAACGGGTTTTCGCGGAAAGCAATGATCAAAAATCTGTGAAATCTGCGTGAAAAAAAATCTTAAAACTTTGCGATTCTGCGACTTTGCGAGAAATCAATCACGCTGCGAAATGAATTATATTAATTTGACGATAAAAAAAACTTGTTAGTCTTCTGGATATACTTAAATAAAATAGCACGCAGATTTTGCGGATTTAGCGGATTTTCGCGGAAAGCAAGGAATAAAAATCTGCAAAATCTGCGTGAAAAAACCTTAAAAACTTTGCGTCTTTGCTACTTTGCGAGAAATCAACCACACTGCAAAGTGAATTATATTAATTTGAAGACATAAAAAAACTTGCTAGTCTTCACTAACAAGTTTTTTACATTTTAAAATTTAATAATGCTATTGTTTAGGTTGCTGTTGGGTAACACAATGTACCATTCCGCCATTTGCATATAAGTTTCTAACATCTATACCGACAACTTCTCTTCCCGGATAAAGACCTGCAATAATTTTATTTGCAACACTATCATTTGGATCGTTGTAATTTGGAACCAAAACTTTACCATTTGCAATATAGAAATTAATGTAATTCCCTTTGTAACCAAGGGCTTTCCCAGTTTTTGTTACTACATTTTTCTGCGTAAGTGGCAAGATTACTTTCGTATAAACTTCGTTTTTGGTGTTTGAAGCTGCATTTAAAATCGCAATATCCGAATCTATAAGTCCCCAACCTGATAAGTCAGAATTACTCATTGTGATCATTTTGTTACCAGCTGCAAATTTCATGATACCATCGATATGCATATCTGTAACATCCTCTTCGCTAAAACCTCCTTCAAGCCAAATGAATTTTGTAGCTCCAAGGTATTTTGTGAAATTTGATTCCGCCTGAGCTTGGCTCATTCCTTTATTTCTAACCGAATTTCTAGCTTTTTGACTGATTATAGAACTTTTAGTTGCCATTAATACTCCATGACCGTCTAATTCTACCGAACCACCTTCGTTTACCATTACATTATTTAAGTTCAATACGGTTACTCCGGTGTCAGCTCCGATCGCGCTTGGTATTGCATCACAATTCGCTGAATCGTATTTGCCTCCCCAACCATTAAATCCCCAGTCTTCGATCACTAGTTTTCCCTGAGCGTCACGTACGTAAATTGGTCCGTTATCTCTAACCCAAACATCGTCTGTGCGATGAATTTTAAAATCAACATTAGTTAAAGAAACATTTGCTGCTTTTAATAAATTAGTAATTCTCGTTTGTTCAGCGGTATTGTAAGCAATGATATGCACTTTTTCGGTAGATTGCAGCGCTTTTGTCATTGCTACCCAAGTTTCGTCCAGTTCGTTTCTGTAGGTAACACCGTGTTGGTATTGATGTGGCCATTGTAACCACGTCCCTTCATGTGGTTCTGATTCTTCCGGCATTTTATACACTATTTGTGTAGGATCAGGTTTACCGATTACCTCTGCAGTACCTTCGTCGCCGGCACAAGAATTAAAAATTGGAGCAGCCATCGAAGTAAATAAAATTAAGAATTGAAATTTAATCATGATGTATATTTTTTTAGATAGGCAAAACTAGAATATGTCTGAGTATCAAGATTGTCTTATTTTGACAACTTTCGTATTACGGGAACGTATATTACTGTTGTTAGTTGATCTGGCGATTTTTCATCATCAATGTATTGTTCTATAATAGGAGAAGTTCCTAATTCATAGTCACTCTCATAAAGCCATCGGTAATATATTTTTCGGTAGGTTTCTTCAATTTTATCAAAATCACCAAGATGAATATACTTCGCATACCAGCCTCCAAAAATAGCCTTCGAAAGATATAATTTCGGATTAACACAGGCGCCGATACAGGCCTCATACCTTGATTTCTCTTTATCTGAAATTATAGGCTGGTCCACAATCACGCCAAAACAATTGTAAGGTGGGATCGTTTTATTCTCTTCAATAATCGCATCCCACAGCTCATTTATCGCTACATTATTGTAATTATTACTGATAAGTGTTTTAGAATAAACTTGTATTTTCTCTTTGTACTCGTATTTAAAATCAATAAACGAAAGGTCATTTTCTTTCCCTTTTATATATTCCTCAAAAAGAGGTTTCCTGTTTTGGCGGGCTTGCAAAGGCGTAATTTCAAATTTATTTTTAAATGCTTTCGCAAAAGACTGATTGTTGCTATACCCAACATCATACGCAATAGCTACAATGGCATTATTGGTATAAATCAACTGTTTATAAGCGTTTTCCAGCTTTAACCGGGTACAAAAATTACCTATTGTTTCCAATAGTATCGCACTAAAAATACGCTGTATGTTTCTATAAGAATAATTCGAAACTGCTTCTAATTCTTCCGGTTCGATTTGCCGATGATAATTGTCTTCTAAAAAAGTAAGTACCTTTTGTATATTCTCTATTTTCATCGATTTTAATGTGAGCTGTAAATAAACATTATCAGTTTTTTAAATCCTCAAACTCCAAATAAAGCTGCCTTAACAAATCAACTTTAAGTTTTCTACCATCAAAATTAACTTCAATCGTGTTTCCGCTAACACCAATGGGTGCATTAACCGTTTCATCAAAGGTGAAAATTTTATACGTATCTAACCGTTCTCCTGTTTTTATTTGCAGAATTTGATCGAAATCCGGAGCTTTCGCAATACTATGAACGGCAAACTGCTCCCTATTATTACCAAACAAAATAAAATCTGTAGTTTTTGGCTTAATCGTATTTGGACTCAACTTCTTAAAATAAATAACCTCCTGAATTCTTACCGCAACCGATTCGGCAATTTTAATGCCTCCGCGTTCAAAATGCCCTCTGTAAATACTTGCTTTAAACGGACGGGGATTTGCAATCATGTCCGGTAGAATAAACTTTTCCGGTTCAATTGTGTAAGTAGCATGTTCAGGATATTGCTGTTGATCCCTTATAAATTGCTGTCTAGTTCTTTCATCAAAAACCAATTCCAGAACAATCTGATAATCATGCGGAGATCGAAACATTGGTAAATGGTACGCATAAATTTTATTTCTTCCAAAGATAGCCATGCCGTGTGTTGAAGGCTCGTCTTGCGCACCATGATCGTGTTGCTGCGAAAAAACGCCACAAGAAATAAGAGCAAAAAAGAAAAATACTATTTTTTTCATCTTTAAGTATATTTAGATTAGGGACTTTTTTTTGTTCTAAAAACAATAGCAATGCAATAATTGTCTTTAGAATTTAACTTCAAAGTTAAAACAAATCTACTACCAAAAACATTTTTTACAAATCAATACAACACTAAACCTCAATGTTTTACAAATCAAACTACATCATACCTGGTAATTACTTATCCATTTGAATAAATAAAAGCAAAAAAAATATCCGTACAGCTGTGTACGGATACTTTTTATCAAATGCCAACTTACGGCACTCTATTTTAAAAGACTTATTTAAGCCGGAATCTGCTGACTTAGACAGTGCAACGTTCCAAATCCCCAAATAAAATCGATACAGCTAATTCCGATCACTTCACGATCAGGGAAACACTCCGATAGAATATTCAAAGCCACACGATCGTTACTGTCATTAAAAGTTGGAACCAGGACACAATTATTCAAAATCAAGAAATTAGCATAACTCGCCGGTAATCTTAAATCCCCAAAATCAACACGTTTTGGCATTGGCAAAGCTACAATTACTGGAGATTTTCCGTTTTCTAACTTCGCATTTTGCAAACGTTTTAAATTATCCTGCAAAGCCTTGTAATTAGAATCGGTTTTGTCGGTTTCAACAATAGTAACAATTGTATCTTCATTTACAAATCGACATAAATCATCAATGTGTCCGTGCGTATCATCCCCTTCTATTCCGTCTCCTAGCCAGATTACGTTGGTAACACCCAGGTATTCTTTAAAAACAGCTTCGTAATCTTCTTTTGTAAATCCGGGATTTCTAACCTGAATTGACTGGTGCATCAGACATTCCTCAGAAGTCAATAAAGTTCCTCTTCCATTTACATCAATAGCACCACCCTCTACAATTACCGGTTTACCTTTATAAACGACCTGCGTTACCGGCACCTCAATAAAATCAGCTATTTTAGAAGGAACATGTTTATCTAACTGATGGTTTTTATATTTTGCCCAACCATTAAAATTAAAATTCAGCGCTTCTCTTTTTGAACCATTTTTTACAATAATCGGCCCTGAATCGCGCATCCAGCTTCTGTTGGTTTTATGAATGATAAAAGAAATATTACCCATATTTACTCTTGCGTCTTCTAACATTCCGGCTACTTTCTCTTTTAACTTTTCATCGGCTACAACCAAAAAAACAGTTTCAAAAGTGGCTACTTTTTTTATAAATTCTACAAAAGCCCATTGAATGGCTTCGTATTTCCCTGGCCAGTCATTGCCATTATGCGGAAAACACAATACAATTCCCTGTTGTTTTTCCCATTCTGCTGGGAATCTTCTATTATTTGTTGACATAAAGCATTTCTAAATTTGAAAGAGTACAAAGATAATGATTCATAAGGATTATAAAACAACTGAGTGAAAATCAAATCAAAATCAGTCCAAAACAATTCCTAAAATTAAGTTAAAGATTAAATAATACAGCCTTAATACAAAGCCAGCTTCTGCTATTTACATTTGAAAAAACTAAAAACAAACACAATGAAAAAACTAAGTATCTCTTTATTAACCGCTTTGTTTCTAATGGCAAGCTGTAATAATGACGAAAACTCAAACAATGAAAAACCCGAAGCTGTTGTAAACGAAGATCCCGGAACCTTCAAAGAAATCGGAAGCATTACTATAGGTGGTGAAGGTGCAGCAGAAATTTCGGCTTATGATGAAAAAACAAAAAGACTTTTTACAGTTAACAATAGCGGAACGAATCAAATCGATGTAATTGACATATCAGACCCTACAAAACCAACCAAAATTGGCAAAATTGACTTAACTCCTTATCAAGGTGCCTCCAACAGTGTTGCTGTTTTTGACGGAAAATTAGCTGTTGCTTTAGAATCTACAATCAACAAACAAGGAAATGGAAAAGTGGTTATCTTTAATACAGCCGACTACAGCCTGATTAAACAAATTACCGTTGGTGCTTTACCGGATATGATTACGTTTTCTCCAGATGGAAAATATATAATGACTGCTAATGAAGGGGAACCCAATACAGATTATTCTCAAGATCCAAACGGAACGATTTCGATTATCGAAGTAACAAACAATTATGCGGTTACTACTTTAGATTTCAGTTCGTTTAGCAGTCAGGCCGCAGCCTTGAAAAAAGACGGTTTCAGAATTTCAACCTTCGCTAAATCTTTTGCACAAGATATCGAACCTGAATATGTAACCATTTCTGATGATTCTAAAACGGCTTGGGTAACGCTTCAAGAAAACAACGGTGTTGCAAAAGTGGATTTAGTCTCTAAAACCATTACTGCTATTTATCCTTTAGGTTTGAAAAATTACAATACAGCCGAAAATGCAATTGACGTAAGTGATAAAGATGATAAAATTGCTTTTAACCCTTGGAAAGTAAAGGGAATGTTTATGCCGGATGCTATTAGCCATTTCTCTTCAAACAATGTACCTTATTTTGTTACTGCTAATGAAGGTGATGCCAGAGAATATACAGCGTATAGCGATATCAAAAGAATGAAAGACATGAAACTGGACGCAACCGTTTTTCCTGATGCTGCTACTTTAAAACTGGAAACCAATCTGGGAAGATTAAATCTGGTAGCTGACATGGGCGATACGGACGGCGATGGTGATCTGGACGAAATGATTAGTTTTGGTGCGCGTTCTTTCTCGATCTGGAACGGAAATACCGGAAAAATTGTTTACGACAGTAAAAATGATGTGGACAAAAAAACCAACGAAGTAGGTACTTATGATGACAAACGTAGCGATGATAAAGGTTCAGAACCGGAAGCTGTAGTAGTGGCCAAAATAGGTACTCAAAACATACTGTTTGTAGGTTTGGAAAGATCAGATGCTTTTATGACTTATGATGTAACCAATCCTGCTTCACCACAATATTTGCAGACTGTAAAAACGGGTGATGCTCCTGAAGGAATTCTTTTTATTCCGGCGTCAAAAAGTCCAACAAAAAGAAGTTTAGTTGTAGTAAGCAGCGAAGGTGATGGAACTATTAAAATTTTCCAGCCAAGTTTGAAGTAAACACAATAATTCAATAAAAAAGAAAGCCGTTTCAAGTATTTGAAACGGCTTCTTTTTATCTAAAAGATTGAATTAATCAATTGCTCTTTTTGTAATATCTCCAAAAGCATCAATTCTTCTGTCTCTGAAAAATGGCCAGTTCTGACGTACATTTTCCTGTAAATCCAAATCAACTTCGGCAATTAGAATTTCTTCCTGATCGTGTGATGCCTGTGCCAAAATTTCTCCCTGAGGTCCCGCTATAAAAGAAGCTCCCCAAAATTGGATTCCGTCAGTACCATCGATATATTGTTCTAAACCAATTCTGTTTGCGGCAGCAACGAAAACGCCGTTTGCAACAGCATGACCTTTCATTACGTTCATCCACGCCCCATATTGATTCTCTCCGTATTGCTCTTTTTCTTTTGGATGCCAACCGATTGCTGTTGGGTAAAACAATACTTCTGCCCCTTTCAAAGCTGTAATACGAGCTGCTTCCGGATACCATTGATCCCAACAAATTAGTGTTCCAACTTTTCCTTTTTTAGTTTGAATAGCCTGAAAACCTAAATCTCCCGGAGTAAAATAGAATTTCTCATAAAAATGAGGATCATCCGGAATGTGCATTTTACGATACAAACCAGCTTCTGTCCCATCAGTATCAATAATATAAGCACTGTTATGATAGATTCCAGCCATTCTTTTTTCGAAGAAAGGAACAATAATAACAACTCCCAACTCTTTCGCTAATGCGCTAAAAGCAATAAATGAAGTACTATAAAGCGGTTCTGCTAATGCAAAATTATCAACATCTTCGCTTTGGCAAAAATAATGACTGCTATATAATTCAGGCAGTAATATAACTTCAGCACCTTTAGTAGCTGCGTCTTTTACCCAGCTGATGCATTTTTTAAGATTATTCTCGGCAACATCGTTCAGGTTTAACTGAATAACGGCTATTTTATATTTTCTTTTCGGCATGACATAAAATTTAGAGTGCAAAAATAGTAATTTTTGAAGGAATGGCAAACAGATCTCAATTAGTAACTACTATAAAAAAAGAGCTCATAGGACTACCGTTTGGACACAACTATATAATAAACTTGAACACGAATTTCACGAATTGCCACGAATTTGTTTGCGAAATTAATTTCACAAACCTAGGTTATCTTATTAAAATTTGAGCAAATTTGTAAAATTCGTGTTATTTTTATACTTGTGTCCACACAGTACGCCCATAGAAACTCCTTTTACAATTGTTTACTTGGATTTTGTTTTGTTGAAAAAATTTTGACAATATAAACAATCCCCTCCTCTTCTTTATAGAGAATCTTATAGTCACGAACTATAATCCTCCTAAATTCAGGCTGAATTTCATCTGATTGAAATTGATCTGTAAAATTAAAATTTCGACGAAATAGAAATCTTTGTTTGCTGAGCTCATTTTTACGGAGTTTCTTGCGGAGATTTCTCCTTCGTCGAAAGGACAAACGTGGCGTATATTTTTTTTAACAGACTAAATTTTTACATCTAATTTTCTACTATTCTACAACTTTTGGATTTGATTCTCTTTTTCGTACTTCATTACTTCTAAAACAAAAAAAAACACCAATCCTAAGATTGATGTTTAAATGAATGAAATTTAAGGGCAAGCTATTTTTACTAATTACCAAAAGCGCATTAATCAATTACCACTTCATGTACAATAAATTCAGTTTCTGATTTTTTGAATTTAATTTTAAAAGTTCCTTTTGCAGCAGATTTAAATTTATACACTGCCTTCTTAGCATCCGGAACTATTTGTACACACACAGGAGATGCATATTTTACTTCAACCTGTAACCCTTTGTCGGTACCAATTGTAGCTTCTGTAAATTTATTAAATTCTCCACAAGCAGTCTCTGGCATAAATGTTACGTCATAGCTAAGTTCTGCATTCACTTTTCCAGTTGCCGGACCTTCCAATTTAGTTGCAAAAGCATTTTTAGTTACAACAACTACCGGATCTGGTGTTGCTTCTTTCTTATCATCATCACTACTACATGAAGACAATCCAATTAACAAGAACAAAGCTACTAAACCTGATTTAAATCTAAAATTTTTCATATAAAATATTTATTTGTTATTTTAATATGAAGAGGGCGAATAAATAATAAGGTTGCTTAGATTAAATGTTAAAATATTAAAACAAAACACCAAACACCTATAAACAAAGGGATTAACCTCAAAATAAAAACATAAAAAAAACACCAGCTTTGCAACTGATGTTCTATTTATTTGAAAAAATACAATGTTTCAATTAATGCGCTTTCTTTCCAAAAAGTTTTTTCAGAAGATTCACAATCGCTAAAACTATAAATCCAACGACAAGTCCTACGATAAACTCTTTCAAAATCGAAGGAAATTGAGGTAGTAAATGATGGAAAAACTCAATATTGTGAACAAACAAACCTCCAGCTACCAGAATCAAAGCAATTGTTCCGATCACAGTTAAAGCCTTAATCACTTTTGGAAGTGCCTGAACCAATAAATTACCGATCGTTTTTAATATACTTTTTTCTTTTTTACTGTGTTGGATCATTTTAAAACCTACTTCATCCATTCTGACAATTATAGCAACGATACCATAAACACCGATAGTAGCAATCAATGCAATTATTGAAACTACTGCAATCTGAGATGAAATCGGCTGACCAATTACAGTTCCCAATGCAATGATTACAATCTCTACCGAAAGAATAAAATCGGTTACAATAGCGGACTTTATTTTGTCTTTTTCAAGTGCTAAAATTTCCTCTTCTGTAAAGGTTTCTTCTGTGATTCCTTCCGAAGCGTGTTGGTGAGGAAAAAAGAACTCGTATATTTTCTCAGCACCTTCGTACGCCAGGAAAAGTCCTCCCAGTACTAAAATCACAATAATGGCAATAGGAAAAAAAGCACTCAACAAGAATGCAATTGGCAGAATAATAATTTTATTAAGTAGTGATCCTTTACTGATTGCCCATAAAACAGGAAGTTCTCTTGAAGAGGCAAACCCTGAAGCTTTTTCAGCATTAACTGCTAAATCATCCCCTAAAATACCTGCTGTTTTTTTTGCTGCAACCTTGCTCATTACTGCAACATCATCCATGATTGCTGCGATATCATCTAATAGTACGAAAAAACCTGATGCCATTTATTAATTTATTTATTTTAAGAATTACGTAATTCATTGGTTTACAAAACCTCATATAAGCTACGTTATTTATTTTTTTACCTCTGCGAATCTACTACTTTTTTATCGAATCTTTTGCTAAAAAATTAACTGCACTGTCCCAAAAGCAACCATAGAATGATGAAAATAAATACCGTGCTAAAACACCCGCATCCTAATTTTTTAGCTCCATAACCCGCAATTAACCCTCTGAATATATTGTTCATGATCTTATTGTTTTATGTTCTTAGTAAATTTCAGAAATTAAACAATACATTCTGTTATACTACCCTACAATAAAGTTTCATTATTTACGGTTTCTCCAATTTATTTAAACAAAAAAAACACCAGTCTTGCGACTGGTGTCTTCCCAATTAATAATTAACTAAAAGAATTAATCGACTTTATGTGTTTGGTTTCTAAAAACTAATTTTCCATCGAAAGCATCAATCAAAATGATACTATCGGTTGTTATATTGTTTGCCAGAATTTCTTTCGACAATTGATTTAACACTTCTCTCTGAATAACTCGTTTTACCGGTCTTGCTCCAAATTGTGTATCATACCCTTTGTCTGACAGATAAGCAATCGCTTCCGGCGTAGCATCCATAGTGATACCTTGTAACGCCAGCATTTTGGTAACACTCTTAAGTTGCAAGCTTACAATTCTCGAAATATTTTCGATAGTTAAAGGCGTAAACAACACGATTTCATCAATACGATTTATAAATTCAGGACGAACGGTTTGTTTCAATAAAGCCAAAACTTCCACTTTTGCAGCTTCAGTTGCAGCTTCAATGCCCCCTTTCAAATTATCAAATTTCTCCTGAATAATCTGACTTCCCATATTGGAGGTCATGATGATAATTGTATTTTTAAAATCAGCCAGACGACCTTTATTATCCGTCAAACGGCCTTCATCTAAAACCTGTAATAAAATATTAAACGTATCCGGATGGGCTTTTTCGATCTCATCCAGTAAAATTACAGAATAAGGTTTTCTACGAACAGCTTCTGTTAATTGTCCCCCTTCATCGTAACCAACATAACCTGGAGGCGCACCAACCAATCGACTCACGCTATGACGTTCCTGATATTCACTCATATCAATACGGGTCATGGCATTTTCATCATCAAAAAGGTATTCTGCCAAAGCTTTTGCCAACTCCGTCTTACCAACACCCGTTGTCCCTAAGAACAAAAATGTACCAACCGGTTTTTTCATATCCTGCAATCTGGCACGGCTTCTGCGAACAGCATCACTTACCGCTTCAATCGCTTCTTCCTGACCTACAACGCGTTTGTGCAATTCATCCTCCAAATGCAACAGTTTTTCTCTTTCTGTCTGAAGCATTTTCATCACCGGAATACCTGTCCATTTTGCTACAACTTCAGCAATATCTTCACGGGTAACCTCTTCTTTTATTAAGGAATTACCGGATTGGTATTCTTGTAATTGTTTCAATAAAACATCCAGACGTTCCTGGGCTTCTTTGATTTTTCCGTAACGAATTTCAGCTACTTTTCCATAATCCCCTTCACGTTCTGCACGTTCCGCTTCATGTTTAAAATCTTCTATTTCTAATTTCACAGCCTGAACACCGTCAACGACATCTTTTTCAGACTTCCATTTGGTATAGATTTCATTTCGCTCTTCTTTTAGGTTGGCCAGATCCATTCCTAAAATTTTTAGCTTACTTTCTTCTTTTTCACGCTTAATGGCTTCGATTTCAATTTCCAGTTGCATGATTTTGCGATCCAAAACATCTAATTCTTCTGGCTTTGAATTGATTTCCATACGTAACTTCGACGCAGCCTCATCCATTAAATCAATGGCTTTGTCCGGTAAAAATCGATTTGTGATATAACGTTGTGATAGTTCTACCGCTGCAATAATAGCTTCATCTTTAATCTGAACTTTATGATGCGTTTCGTATTTTTCTTTAATTCCACGCAAAATCGAAATAGCACTTTCTGTATCCGGCTCGTCAATTAAAATCTTTTGGAAGCGACGTTCCAATGCTTTGTCTTTTTCAAAATATTTCTGATATTCATCTAAAGTTGTGGCTCCGATCGCTCTTAACTCTCCACGGGCCAAAGCCGGTTTTAAGATATTAGCCGCATCCATAGCCCCTTCACCTCCACCTGCACCTACAAGTGTGTGAATTTCATCGATAAATAAAACGATATCACCTTCTGCGGCTGTCACTTCTTTTACTACCGATTTTAGTCTTTCCTCAAATTCTCCTTTGTACTTGGCTCCGGCAATCAATGCTCCCATATCTAAAGAGAAAACAACTTTATCTTTTAGATTTTCAGGCACATCACCATCCACAATTCGATGCGCCAAGCCTTCGGCAATAGCTGTTTTACCAACGCCCGGCTCTCCCACCAACATAGGGTTATTTTTAGTTCTGCGGGTTAAAATCTGTAACACACGTCGGATTTCTTCGTCACGACCGATAACAGGATCCAATTTTCCGGTACGCGCTAACTCATTCAGGTTTTTAGCGTATTTATTTAATGAATTATAGGTCTCTTCAGCAGAGGCCGAAGTTACTCGTTCTCCTTTTCTAAGCTCCGCTATTGTAGCTTTCAAAGCTTTTCCGGTAACACCTTGATCTTTTAAAATCTGTGCTACTTTGCTTTTTGAATCAAAAATTGCCAAAATTAAATGCTCGATTGAAACATATTCATCGTCCATTTTTTGTGCAATAATTTCTGCTTCATTCAATGCTTTGTTTGCGTCTCGCGAAAGCATAATATCGCCTCCCGAAACTTTTGGAAAACTTTGTAATTTTGAATCTAAAATTTGTAAAAACAAAGGCACATTTACATTGAGTTTTTTCAATATAAAAGGCGCCACATTTTCATCTACTTCAAAAATAGCCTTAAAGATGTGTTCGTTTTCTATTTGTTGTTGACCATATCTTTGAGCCAGCTGCTGCGACAACTGAATGGCTTCCTGAGATTTAGTCGTAAACTTATTTATGTTCATATTTGTATGATTTATGATTGATTTATATTTGTAATAAGTAACTTTGCAATTCAATATTCAAATTATATTCCACAATAAAAACACCGACAAAAAGTCATTAAAAATCAAGGTTTTACTTGAATTAAATGTCAAAAAGTCATAAAAACAGTCAAAACATGGGTTTTTTAAATTCTATCTTCGGAAATTCTGACCATTCGGATTCACAAAAAAGCAATATAAACTGGATTCCTCTTACAAATTTAACACAGTTGGATGATATTGCTAACATTTCAAATGTTAAGCCTATCGTAATTTTTAAGCACAGTACGAGATGCAGTATTAGTAGAATGGCTTTAAAACAATTTGAAAAAGAATACGATTTAAACGAAACGGTTGATGCCTTTTTCCTGGATTTAATCGAACATCGTGATGTATCTAATGAAATTGCCAACAAATTTAATGTACACCATGAATCTCCTCAATTGCTATTGATTAAAAACGGAAAAGCGGTTTACAATGTTTCTCACAGCGATATTGATGCTGAGGCTTTGAAAACGAAAGTGTAATTTTCTTGTGAAATGCTTTTTGTGAAACGTAAAACACGAAAAAGACCTTATGGATTGTCATTTCGAAGAATGAGAAATCACACCCAATATTCCGCAAACTGTGCGTGAATTTCTAGTGTGATTTCTCATTCTTCGAAATGACAAAAACAAAACCCTGAATTTCTCTAATTCAGGGTTTTGTTTTTTATATCATCTATTGGAAAACATTTCATGTTTCATGTTTCATGTTTCACGTTTCATGTTTCATGTTTCATGTTTCACAAAAAACATTGCACCCAAATCAAAAACTCCCTTCAGATCCCCCGCCACTAAAGCCACCTCCTCCAAACTCCATTGGAGAATCAGCTGGTTTTACTTCCGGTTTCATTCCGAATGTTGAAGCAATAATCAAGGCTTCTGCATTTAAAAAATCGTTTGAATTGGAAATCCTGTCGGGTTTAAAAGTCAATCCTGTTTCTTTAGTTTTTAGTTTCTTTATGGAGAAAAATGCTATTGCGAATAAAAGCAATCCGCCAAGTGTCAGCGCCACCTCTACTGGCAAAACCGAGTGATAAAATCGAAAGCTGTAAAAAGAAAAAGCAATGGCGATAAAACTGATCCAAAGCATAATTCTGTCTTTATTCTTTAAAGCGAAAAACAAATAAAGAACAGGAACAGCGAATGTAAAAATCCAAAAGAAAAATGCTAACGGTATTTCGGGGCTTACATCATAATAAATTCCTGAGAGCATTCCAGATAGCTCCCTTACCACCATATAATTTCCGGAAAGATAAAAAAGAATCAAACTGATACTCTTTATTAAAACAAGTCCTGAGTAATAAAAGGGTTCGCTTAAATCTTTAAGCAATTTTCTGCAAAAATAATATGTTCCTACACCATACAATAGCATAAAAAAGGGTAAAATAGCCTGTCCGAATTCCAGAAATTCAAATATTGCATATCCCAATGTTACTGTTAATGCGAAGTAAAAAACCAATGCCGACAATAGATGTAAATAACGTAAATACAGTATAAATGAAACTACTGTAACAGCAATCATAATCGATAGTACATTTTCACCTTCACTTAAAACCCCAATTGCGAAACCTGTATTTAAAAGAGTTCCTAAAATAAAGGCATCATCGAGTCCGTGATTATGATAGCCTTGTTTGGCTAAAAGTTCCGATCCTACAAAACCTATTGCAGCAAAAACAAACGGAAGAACTTTCCAATAGCTGTCTATACCTGAAAGTCCAAAAAGCGAAACTGCTCCGCATAACGACGCATATAAAAAGGATCCCAATAAAAAGAAACCAATGCGCACCAGAATATTTTTGTGACTATTGAGTACAGGAAGTTCTTTTTCTATAAAATTGAGCTGTTCTTTACCAATAAAACCTGCATTTTTTAATGCCTCTGCCTCTTCCGTTAAAGCCGAATTGTCTAATTTATTTTTGTCCAGTACAATCATAGCGCAATTTCTTTATTGAAGTTTTTAATTAATTTAATGAACAAAACTATTGATCCAATGAAATAGGCAGGGATAGCTAAAACAAATATTTCCCAAATCTCCGAAAAATCAATATGTTCTAAAAAACGGAACAGTACTATATTGATTCCGATATAAGCATAGATAATCGTAAAAACAAACAATGAAATCGCTTTAACCTCATGACTTACTTTATAAAAATAAAAACAAGATGCGCCAAGTACAAAGGCAAATACGAACCAAATCCAATCAAAAACATCCAATAGATTACTGATTAAAGCGATACTAATCATATGCAAAGCAAAAGTTAGATAGATCAAATTAAAATGTGTTTTTAATTGAATTCTGGAGCTATAAATCGTCCATAAAATCAATAAACCTCCTAATACTATGGCAGAATAACTTAATCCTTGGTGGGAATAAAAATCGCTTGTAAGCAAATCCTGCGGCGTTACAGAAAACCCTACATAAGCTGCCAAACCTGTAATGGCAATAGTCAGAACACTTCTATTATCAAAATAATAAGCACAAAAGAAACTCACAATTGTGGGAACCAGGGTCGCCAAACCATAATAGGTACCGAAAGGTTTATATTGAAATTGCAAATAACCAATAAAAATACACGTCAGTATATTGGCTGCGAGCACCAAATATTCCAAAACAGGGTTTTCAAAACTTGTTTCGGATTTTTGGAATCCTTTTGAATTTTTAAAACAAAAATAGAAACAAACACCAATGGCAATCAACAATAGTGTCAAAATCGCAATATGGCCAATAGTATCAATATTTTTATAAATCAGGATTCCGATTCCGGATGTAAAAAGCAAAACTGATATATATAAAAATACTTTTAATTCAGCATGCAACGAAAAAATACCCAAACTACGGTACTCTTTTATCTGGTTGTGTTGTTCTTCCGTAATAAAGTTTTTCTCGAAAAGTTGCTGAGTTGCTTGTTCTTCTAATTGCGTCATACGTATAATTTAAAATAACTGATTACCAAATGTATGTATTTATGACGAACTTTCTGTCGCAGAGAAAAGGTTTTACAAAAAAAGCGCTATGAAACCATAGCGCTTTTCTTCAATTTAGTTTTTACACTAAATTATTTTTGGATTTTAATATCCGCAACAATTCTAGGGTTAGAACCAACTCTGTGAACTGATTTCACATAGATAACTCCTTTTTTACCTGCTGCATTTTTAAATAAAACAACAAGAGGCAATTTACTATCTGGAAATGAATTACCATCATTAGTAATAGTTAAACCATTTAAGTCTTCTCCTTTTTCTAATTTATTAAATTTATCAATTGTGAATTGATCTTTTACATCATTAATAAAATCAGTAGTAGTTCCTTTAGCAATACCATATTCTGCATCGTTAGGAGTTGTAAAGAAATTTAAAGAAAAACTTCCTCCGTAAAAAGCAATATCAATTTTCGGTAACGTAGCCGCATCAATCTGTGCTTTTTTGTATGATTTCCCTGTTTCAGTTGAAAAGAAACGTCCTGCATCAAAACCTTCTTCAGCATCTAAAGA
Source organism: Flavobacterium sp. FlaQc-49 (assembly GCF_044005985.1). Lineage (NCBI taxonomy): Bacteria > Pseudomonadati > Bacteroidota > Flavobacteriia > Flavobacteriales > Flavobacteriaceae > Flavobacterium > Flavobacterium sp. FlaQc-49. The sequence goes on from NZ_JBIPCS010000005.1 coordinate 156,641, forward strand.
AAAAGTTACATCCTTAAACGTTTTTAATGTAGCAGTATCAACAACTAAATTTTCGTTTTCTTTCTCGTCACTTGAGCATCCGGTGAAAACAGCTCCGGAAATAAATAATAGTACAAAAGCAATCTTTTTGGTCATGTTTAACATTGTAATAATTTTTAAAATTTTGCACGAATATACAGGTAAAGCACCCCAATTATAAAGTTATTTTAACAAAATCTTTTTGACTTTTTCAACCATCAACTCAACTAATAGAAAACGAGTATTTTACATTTATAAAACATAAAAAATAAATTATTAACATTTCCTCTATAGAAATGATAGATTTATTTGTAATAATAGCAATTTTAAATTCTAACACTATATCTCATTTTCGTAAGATGTTTACACAACGTGATTCAATTCAAAATCGCAAAATCTAAATCTATATTTATCCTGTAAAACCTGTTCTTCTACATCAGTATTTAATTAATTCATCTTCCATTATTTTATTAATCTGGACAAAAACCAATAAAAAAAAGGCTATCGAAATAAATCAATAGCCTTTCCTATTTTCTGAACAGTATCAAACCGGGACCTTAATAAGCGGCTTTCATTTTCGCTTTTATCGCGTCTAAGCACAAATTATTGATACTTCCTTCGTGTGTATGTTTGGTTTCTTTTGGAAATTTGTAGGTTCCGGCCTCCAATTGTTCTGCAACAGCTTTGTAAGCATCTCTGAAAGGCATTCCGGCTACAACCATTTCGTTTAAAGTATCAACCGTAAACAAATAATCGTATTTTTTATCTTCTAAAATATGGTCTTTTACGGTAATATCTTTTATAGAGAAAATCGCGATATCCAGACAGGCTTTTAAGTTTTGAAGTGCAGGAAACAAACCTTCTTTTAGTAATTGCAAATCTCTATGATAACCGCTCGGAAGATTGTTTGTGATCAAAGTAATTTCATAAGGCAACGCTTGAATTTTATTGCATTTCCCTCTTATTAATTCAAATACATCTGGATTTTTCTTGTGCGGCATAATACTCGAGCCTGTTGTAAGATGGGACGGCAGACCAATAAAGTCAAAATTCTGACTCATGTACAAACAAACATCCATCGCAAACTTCGATAATGTTGCCGCTACACTGCTCATTGCAAAAGCTACTGTTTTCTCTGCTTTTCCACGGCTCATTTGTGCTGCAACGGCATTGAATTTTAACGTTTCAAAACCCAATTCCTGTGTTGTAAAGGTTCGGTTAATTGGAAATGAACTTCCGTAACCTGCCGCAGAGCCTAATGGGTTTTGATCAACAATTTTTCCGGCAGCATTCAACATCGTTATATCGTCGATCAAGCTTTCCGCGTAGGCGGAAAACCACATTCCAAAAGAAGAAGGCATTGCAATTTGCAAGTGTGTATAACCGGGCAGTAATACATTTTGATGTTTTTCTGCAGATTCCATCAACAAGTCGAAAAGTGTTTTTACCTGCTCTTTTAAGGCTTTTACTTCGTCCTTTAAATACAAATGCACATCAACCAAAACCTGATCGTTACGAGAACGTGCGGTGTGAATTTTTTTTCCTGCATCGCCTAATTTTACGGTTAGCAGGTATTCAATTTTAGAGTGAACGTCTTCAAAACTATCTTCAATCACGAAGTTCCCTTTTGCGATATCAGCTATAATTTCATTTAAGGCATCCATCAAAGAAGTTGTTTCTTCTGAAGTTAACAATCCGATTTGTCCAAGCATTTTGGCATGCGCGATAGAACCTAACGCATCATATTTGGCAAGAACCAAATCTAATTCTCTATCATTTCCAACCGTAAATTGCTCAATTTGTTTGTCGGTCGGTATTCCTTTTTCCCAAAGTTTCATAGACTATATATTTTTAAGAAAACCTAACCGGTTTTAAAAACCTGTTAGGCTTATGTTTGCTTACTTATTTGACTTCTTGATTTTTAAAACTTCTCTGTCAAAATCAGAAATATAATCCCGATCCTGAATTATTCTAAATTTATCAAACTCAGATTCTGCTTTTATTTTTGCTTCCAATAACGAGATTTTACCATTGTCTAACAAAATCGGATAATTAGAAAGCTGAAGAAAATTATTTAAAAAAGTACTCCAATCTTCCATTTTCATTACTAATTGCCTTTTAGCGTTATTTTCTGCTAAATCTAAATAAGCCGACACTATTCTGTTCAATTCCTGAATGTGATTTTCACTTAAATAATTTTTAGCAATTACAACATCTGCTTTTTGAATTTTCCCATCGGGGGCATCTTTCCACGTAGACAACCCCATATGCAATTTTGCTGCATCTGCTTCTGTATAAATAATCTCAGCAGCTGTTTTTCCTGAGATTGCCCAATGCAATTTATTCTGTACGGATGCGAAAAAAGCTCTGGTTTCTGATGCACCTTTTTCATAATCAGCAGAAAGCGCATAAATGTCTGTTATCTTTTGATAAAATCTTCTTTCGGAAGATCTTATTTCTCTTATTTTCCCAAGTAACTCTTCAAAATAGTCTTTACCAAATGATGAACCGTTTTTCAACATTTCATCATTCAATACAAAACCTTTTATAATAAACTCTTTTAAAGTTTTGGTTGCCCAAATTCGGAACTGAGTTGCTTGTTTTGAATTGACACGGTAACCGACAGCAATTATAGCGTCTAGATTGTAGAATTCCAAGTTTCTTTTTACATTTCGATTACCTTCCTTTTGAACTGTTTCCAAAATGGAAACAGTTGAATTTTTATCAATTTCATTTGATTCAAAAAGATTTTTTAAATGCTTACTAATGGCGGCTTTTTCCACATCAAACAATTCAGCAATAGCTTTTTGCGTCAACCAAAAACTTTCATCAATATAAGTCACTTCAACATTTATATTGGTGTCTGCTGTTTGATATAATAAAATAGGCTTTTGCATAATTATTCTTTATTTACTAAAAGTTCCTTGATGATAAAACACTCAATGTCTCCACGTTATTTTTCTAAACTAGATCAAAATTATCTTCCGATTTTGTTCAGGATAGTCTCTTGTCTTACTTAGTATTTTTACAATCTAAAAAAATCACTTAGTATTTTAATATACAAATCGACTCCTTCTACAATTTCATTGATAAAAATAAATTCATCGGCTGAATGTGACCGCAGGGTTTCGCCAGGACCTAATTTTAAAGATTGACAACTTAAAACCGACTGGTCTGAAAGGGTTGGCGAACCGTAGGTCGTTCTTCCTAAAGCAATTCCTGCCTGAACTAAACCATGTGTTACCGGAATAGACGAAGCGTTTAAATGCATGGATCTTGGTGTAACTTCAGCGTTTACATTTGCTTTAACAACATCAAGGATTTCGGTATTCGAATAACAGTCGGTTACACGAATATCTACCACCAAATCACATTCTGATGGCACCACATTATGCTGTTTTCCGGCACTAATCTGAGTTACAGTCATCTTTACAGGACCTAAAACCTCAGATATCTTGTCGAATTTATAGTTTTTAAACCACTCCATTACCGGAATTGATTTATAGATCGCATTATCATCATTCTGATGTGCAGCGTGACTTGCGGTACCTTTTACTTTAACATCCAGAACCAATAAGCCTTTTTCAGCAACGGCCAACTGCATTAAAGTAGGTTCACCAACAATCGCACAGTCCAATTCCGGCAAATGTTTTAAAACACTGTTTAAGCCATTTTTACCGCTACTCTCTTCTTCTGCAGAAGCGACAATTACAATATTGTGTGATAAATTTTCGACAGCATAAAAATGCACAAAAGTCGCCAGTAAAGAAACCAGACAACCTCCGGCATCATTGCTTCCTAATCCGAATAATTTACCGTCTTTTTCAATCGCTTTAAACGGATCGTTGGTATACGCTTGATTTGGTTTTACGGTATCGTGATGAGAGTTTAATAAAAGTGTCGGTTTATTTTTATCAAAATTTTTATTGAAAGCCCACACATTGTTGTTTTCTCTCTTAAAAGGGATTTCATTTTGATTGAACCAATTTTCAATTAAAAGAGCGGTTTGATCTTCTTCACTTGAAAAGGAAGGGGTTTCAATCAGGTTTTTCAATAAAACAATGGCTTCTTGGGTCAGCGTTTCTATATTTTTCATTTTTGTTTAGGTACTGAGGTACTATGGTTCTGAAGTTATAAGATGCAAAAATCTTAGTTTCTAAGAAACTTCGCAACTTTTTCTTTACAATATAATCATGGTGTGCAGAACATCCGGGCTCTGCAACATACTGTGATGTCCAATTTTAATTTTTTGAACACCTCTTGATAAACTATTAAAACAATTATCCAATTTAGGAATCATTCCCGAATGGATTACTTCTTCTGCTTTTAGCTTTGCATATAAAGCTTCATTTATTTCTGTAATTACAGACGTATCATCTTCAGAATCTGACAATACTCCTTGTTTTTCGAAACAATACGTAAGTGTTACATCGAAAACTTCAGCTAAGGCAATAGCTAATTCACTTGCAATTGTATCGGCATTTGTATTTAGTAATTGACCCTTTTTATCGTGCGTAATAGCACAAAAAACCGGTACGATTCCACTTTGCAATAGTGTAGCCAACAATGTTGTATTTACCTGTTTCACATCGCCCACAAAACCATAATCAATTGTTGGATGATTTCGTTTTTCGGACTGAATTAAATTTCCGTCAGCGCCTGAAAAACCGATTGCATTGTTGTCTTTTGCCTGTAATTGTGCTACAATATATTTATTAATCTGTCCGGCATAAATCATCACTGCAACATCGAGCATCGGAGCATCAGTGATGCGACGCCCTTCAATCATTTGAGGGACTAAACCGATACTTTGTGCCATTTTTGTAGCTGATTTTCCACCTCCGTGAACAACTACCTTGTATCCTTCAATTTTAGAAAAATCAGTCAAAAATTGTTCTAACTCGGTTGGGTTATCAATTATGTTTCCACCTATTTTTATTACGGTAACTTTTTTCATTTTTAGTTTCTAAGGAGCTAAGGTTCTGAGTCACTAAGCTCTTAGTATCTTAGACACTTAGAACCTTAGCAACTTTAAAATTACAATTTCTTCAAAATCTTCTGTAACACCAACTGTGCTGCGTACGTTCTGTTATTAGCTTGTTGAATTACGATTGAATTTTCACTATCTATAACTTCATCGCTTACAATTACATTACGACGTACCGGAAGACAATGCATGAATTTTCCGTTGTTGGTCAATGCCATTTTTTCAGTTGTAACAGTCCAGGATGGATCTATGTTGGTCACTTTTCCGTAGTCGTTAAAATTACTCCAGTTTTTTACGTAGACAAAATCAGCATTCTCTAAAGCCTTATTTTGGTCGTATTCTATTTTGCAGTCTTTTGTAATTTCGGGGCTTAATTCATAACCTTCCGGATGTGTAATTACAAAATCCATTTCCTTTTGCAATTGCATCATTTCTACAAATGAATTGGCAACTGCTTGTGGTAAAGCTTTAGGGTGTGGTGCCCAGGATAGTACTACTTTAGGTTTATGCTCGGTTTTGTACTCTTCCATCGTAATCGCATCTGCCAAAGATTGCAAGGGATGACGAACGGCACTTTCCATATTTACTATTGGCACCGTTGCATGTTTTATAAAACCTGAAATAACGGTTTCCGAATAGTCTTTTTCTTTGCTCTCTAATCCAGCAAAAGCACGAATCGCAATAATATCACAATATTGAGAAACAACTTCTGCTGCTTCTTTGATATGTTCTGAAGCACCTGAATTCATTACGGCTCCATCTTCAAATTCTAAAGTCCAGCCTTCGTTGGTAAAGTTCATTACCATCACATTCATTCCCAAATTTAAAGCTGCTTTTTGGGTGCTCAAACGCGTTCTTAAACTCGGATTAAAGAATAACATTCCTAACGTTTTATTCTTCCCTAAGCTTTGATTTTTAAGCGGGCTTTTTTTAATTTTTAAAGCACTTCTTACCCATTTTGATAATGAGCTACTATCTTGAATTGAAATATAATTCATAATTTTTGTTTTTTTATGATACCTGAATTTTTGACGCTGATTTTACGGATTCACTATCGTGAAAACGCGGATAAAAACTGATTTTTCAAATTTTTACTTTTCTACTATTTTCGAAAATCTTCCGTTTAAATTCTGGTTTCCGTCCAAAATTTAAAAGTAAACCTATTTCACAATCTGTACCCCGTAAATAGTTTAGAATTTGATTTTCAAAATCTTTTACTATACAATCGGCCGTTTTTAATTCTAATATTATTAAATCTTCCACTATTAAATCTGCATAATATTCACCTACTTTAATTCCTTTATAATAGACATTAATCTTCTTTTGAGCTTCAACTTTAAAACCTTTACTTTTCAATTCTAAATACAAAGAATTTTGATAAACCTTCTCTAAAAAACCATAACCAAATTCATTATAAACCTCATAAAAAGTTTTAATAATGCAATCTGTTAATGCGTGATGCAATAATTTCATAATCCAATTATTTGAATGAAATATACTACATATTATTCATTTCGAAAAATTTAAATCTTATAAACTTTCTAAAAAACATAGAGACAAAAAAATCCGCTTTCATTCCGCGTCTTCGCAATAGCGAATCCGTTTCATCAGCGTCCCAAATTCTACACTATCTTAGTAAACGGAATTTCATTTTTTAAGGCTTTCAAAATAAAATTATCTTCTAATCCGTTAATGATCCAGGTTTCGATATTGGCCGCCTTTGCAATTCCGGCTGCTTCAATTTTAGATTGCATCCCTCCCGTTCCATGTGAGGACTTTGATTCTCCAATTTCTTTTTCTAAAAGCTTTAAATCTTCTACTAATTTTATTGTTTCCGGAATTTCATTATGAATAGAATCCTTCGTGTAAATTCCGCTTGTATTGGTTGCAATAATCAGAATATCAACATTTAGAAGTACTGCTGTCAAAGCAGCCAGTTTATCATTATCTCCAAACTGAATCTCGTCTGTCGCAACAGTATCATTCTCATTGATAATCGGAATATAATTGTTCTCGACTAACACATTTATTGTATTGACAATATTGACTTTGGACTGTTCCTTCTCAAAATCAGAATACGAAAGCAGACATTGCGAAGTCAACAAACCCAAATCGCTGAAATTCTCATGAAAAATCCGCATCAAATGAGGCTGTCCAATCGAAGCCAAAGCTTGTTTTACAATAATTTCTTTGCCTTTACTTTCGAGTTTTACAAACTGTTTCGCTGCTGCAATAGCTCCGGAGCTTACAATTACAAACTCATACTCTTTGTTTAAAGCCGCAATCTGCATTCCGATATCTTCAATTTTTCCTCTCGAAATATGATTGGTTTCTTTTGTCAGCGTATTGCTTCCAATTTTCAATAAAATTCTTTTTTTCTTCATTTTTTTAAAGTCTCTAAGATGCTGAGTTGCTAAGATGCTGAGTTTTGAAAAATCAAAAATCTTTTAATCATAAAGGGCACAAAATTTTAAAATAAAATTCCAAATTTTTAAATTCCAAATTCCAATTCTAACGTCGGCAATTCAAAATCAACAATCTAAAATCTAAAATTACCTAACCTGTCCTTCACCATAAATATACCATTTATTGGTCACAAGATGCTGTAAGCCAATTGGTCCTCTTTGGTGCAATTTATCTGTGCTTATGGCTAATTCCCCACCTAAACCAAGCTGTCCACCGTCTGTAAAACGAGTTGAGGCATTTTGATAAACGGCTGCTGCATCTACATTCTCCATGAATTCCTGAGCGACAGCAGCATTTCTCGTGATAATTGAAGCGGAATGTCCTCCACAATATTTATTTATTTTTTCGATGGCATGGTCTTCTGAATCGATCGTTCCGAGTACAATTTTATAATCTAAAAACTCTTCGTGCCAAATATTCTCCTCTTTTAGAAGGGTTGTATTTTTAAACGTAGCTAACGTTTTATCTGCAATAATTTCCACATTAGATTCTATCAAATCCTCGATTAACAAAGCAACAAAACCTTCAAAATTCGGCAATCTGGAATCTATCAGTACCTTATCGAGCGCATTACAAGCCGAAATTTTAGACGTTTTCGCATTCATAATTACCTTCAGCGCCATATCGGTATCCGCTTCTTTGTGAACGTAAACGAAGTTGTTACCACGTCCGCTTACAATTACAGGGCAAGTCGCATGTGCTTTTACAAACTCAATTAACTTTTCTCCACCACGAGGGACAATTAAATCTACTTTCTGTGTCGGTTTTTCTAAAAAAGCTTGTGTTTCAGTTCTATTAAAATTCAAATATTCTACCCAATCTTTCGAAACTTGATTTTCCTCTAAAGCCTGATGCCATAAGCTCACAATTTTCAAATTAGACTGCAATGCTTCTTTTCCGCCTTTTAATAAAATTTTATTTCCGGATTTGAAAGCGATTCCACCCGCTTCAATAGTTACGTCCGGACGAGATTCGTAAATAATTAATATCGTACCAAAAGCTGCCGTTTTATTAATCACCTTGATTCCGTTTTCATGCTCAAAATGAAATCGTTCTACTCCAACCGGATCCTCTTGTGCGGCTAATTGGTTCAACGATAAAATCATTTCATCAATCTTTTTATCATCTACTTTCAGACGCTCTTCCATGGCAAGATCGGATCCGTCATACGCCAGTAAATCAGCCTGATTGGTTAGAATAAGCCGGTTTCTTTCCTGTTCAACAAGCTTTGCCATTGACAGTAAAACCAAATTCCGCTTTTCGATTGCTAATTGATGGTTCATAATTTTATAGTTGGTTCGTTCGTTAATAGGGACTTATTTTAACCTGACGGGTTTTGGAAACCCGTCAGATTTGTTTTATATATTTAAAAAAATTAATTTTTAAGTTCTTCTAAACTTTCTTTTAAAGCTACAATAAAAGTATCTATATCTGCTCTTTTAACGGTTAACGGAGGAAGAATTCTCAACAAATTCTTATTGTTTGCACTTCCGGTAAAAATATGTTTTTCGATAATTAATTTCTTTCTTAAGGCGGCAACGTCAAAATCAAATTCAATTCCAAGCATTAATCCTTTTCCTTTTATTTGTTTGATACCCGGAACTTGTTTGATTTGTTCTGAAAAATAAGCCGAAACTTCGTTTACATTCTTCTGTAAATCCAATTTTTCAATTACATCCAAAACGGCAATTCCAGCCGCACAAGACAAGTGACTTCCCCCGAAAGTAGTTCCTAACAGACCAAAACTTGCTTCAAATTTTGGCGAAATTAAAATAGCTCCAACCGGAAAACCATTCCCCATTCCTTTTGCTACTGAAATAATATCGGCATTAATTCCGTGATGTTGAAAAGCAAAAAACTTTCCACTTCTTCCATATCCGGATTGTACTTCGTCTAAAATCAAAACAACATCGTGTTTTTTACACGCTTTTTCTAAGGCTTGAAAAAAGGCTGTTGTTCCTTCGTCTAAACCTCCAACCCCTTGAATTCCTTCGATAATTACACTCGAAACATCTCCTTTTTGAAGTTCTGCTTCTACTAATTCAATTTGATTTAAAGGAAGAAAAGTAACTTCCTGCTGCGCATTTATTGGCGCTACAATTTTTTTATTGTCAGTAACCGCAACGGCTGCAGAGGTTCTTCCATGAAATGAATTATGAAAAGCTACAACTCTGGATTTTCCATTGTGGAACGAAGCTAATTTCAAAGCATTTTCATTCGCCTCGGCTCCCGAACTGCATAAAAATAACTCATAATCTTCTAATCCTGAAAGTTTTCCGAGTTTTTGAGCCAGTTCAACTTGCAAAGGATTCTGAATGGCATTGGAGTAAAACCCCAAGTGATCCAATTGATTTTTCAATTTAGCAACATAATCAGGTTGTGTGTGTCCAATAGAAATCACACCATGACCACTATATAAATCTAAGTATTCTATCCCGTTTTCATCTGTAATGGTACAATCTATTGCTTTTACAGGAGTAATATTATATAGGGGGTAAACGTTAAATAAGTTCATCTCTTTTTTTGTTTAACGTTTCAGGTTTCAGGTTTCAAGTTACGTGCTGGACGTGAAACTTGAAACTTAAAACCTGAAACAAATTTTTTCTAAAATCCGCTTGGTTTCAAATGTAAACCGGTGGTTTCCTCTAGTCCAAACATCAAATTCATGTTTTGAATCGCTTGTCCGGAAGCACCTTTGGTTAAGTTATCAATAATAGAGGTAATTAAAACCCGATTTCCTTTTTTCAATATACTAATGATGCATTTATTGGTTTGTACTACCTGTTTCATATTGATATTGGTTGTTGTAACCGTTACAAATGGCTCATTTTTATAGAAATCTTCATATTTAGCAACCAAATCTTCTAAACTTTCTTGTGAACTTGTATATAGAGTAGCAAAAATTCCTCTTGTAAAATCCCCTCTGTTCGGAACAAAAATCAACTCATCTGAAAAATCAGACTGCAATTGCGTCACACTTTGATTGATTTCTCCCAAATGCTGGTGTTCAAAAGCTTTATAATGCGACATATTATTGTTTCTCCAACTAAAATGCGAAGTATCTGCTAATCCAACTCCGGCACCAGTGCTTCCGGTTGTGGCATTAATATGAACGTCTTCTTTTAATAGTTTATTTTTCGCTAAAGGCAATAAGGCTAACTGAATAGCAGTTGCAAAACAACCCGGATTTGCAATATAATTTGCTTTTTTAATGGCTGCTTTATTCAATTCAGGCAATCCGTACACGAATTGTTTTCCTTCAAAATCAGCCTCTTTGGTTAATCTAAAATCATTTCCTAAATCAATGATTTTAGTGTGACTTGCGAATTTATTTTCTTTTAGAAACGAAATAGATTTCCCGTGTCCAAGGCATAAAAAAACAACGTTTACATCCGGATTAATTTGATCTGTAAAATTCATTTCGATATCGCCCATCAAATCGTGGTGTGCCACAGAAAGCGGTTTCCCAGCATTGGTTGTACTGTAAACAAAATCTAAGTTTACATTGGGGTGATACATTGCTATTCTAATGAGTTCGCCGGCTGTGTAGCCCGAACCACCAATTATTCCAACATTAATCATGATCTAAATGGTTTACAGATGAAAATATGTTTTGAGCGTTTCCTAAAATCTTAATAAATCCTTTTGCATCATCAGACGTCCAAGCATTATTCATTTCGCCATACTGGCCAAAACCGGTGTTCATTAAATCATTTTCAGATTCAATTCCGTCAAGCGAAAAATGATACGGTTTTAAAGAAACGGTTACTACTCCGTTGACCGTCTTTTGGGTGTCTTGCAAAAAAGTTTCGATATTTCTCATCACAGGATCCAGAAATTGACCTTCATGAAACAACATTCCGTACCAGTTTCCTAATTGCTCTTTCCAATATTGCTGCCATTTCCCCAGCGTATGTTTCTCTAATAAATGATGTGCTTTGATAATAATTAACGGTGCTGCTGCTTCAAAACCAACTCTTCCTTTAATTCCGATAATGGTATCACCTACGTGAATGTCTCTTCCGATGGCATAGGCATTTGCCAGTTTTTCCAGCGCAACAATATTATTTGACGGTTTGTCTGTCTTACCATTAACCGCAACTAATTCGCCTTGTTCAAAATGTAACGTTACTTTTTCTTCGCCTTCTTTTTGCAATTGCGAAGGATAAGCATCACCAGGCAATGGCTGACTTGAAGTTAGTGTTTCTTTTCCTCCAACACTTGTTCCCCAAAGTCCTTTATTGATCGAATATTGCGCTTTTTCCCAAGAATAATGAACGCCATTTTTGGATAAATAATCCACTTCTTCTTGTCTCGAAAGTTTTAAATCTCTAATTGGAGTTATAATTTCAATTTCCGGAGCAATGGTTTGGAAAATCAAATCAAAACGAATTTGATCATTTCCTGCACCCGTACTTCCATGTGCAATAGCACTTGCTCCTACTTTTTTAGCATATTTTATAGCTTCAATAGCCTGAAAAACACGCTCTGCACTCACTGATAATGGATAGGTATTGTTTTTTAATACGTTTCCAAAAATCAAATATTTTATAGCTTTATCATAATATTTATCTACAATGGTTAGGTTGGCGTGTTGTGCACTTCCTAATTCGTAGGCTCTTTTTTCAATAGCTGACAATTCTTCTGCATCAAATCCTCCTGTATCTACAAGCACGGTATGAACTTCGTATCCTTTTTCGTTTTTTAAATATTTTAAACAATACGAGGTATCTAATCCTCCGCTATAAGCTAATACAACTTTTTTCATAATGTTACTTTTTTAAAAATAAGGCTTGTTTAATGGTTCTCAGTCTATTAAGAACTTTTTCGTTAAAAGGGTGTCTTGGTGGTGTTTTTTGTTTCTCTTTTGGATCGTACAACATACCGGTACAAAGACACATTTTGTTTTCTTTACTTTGTAAAATTTCGTAATTCGTACAGGTTTTACAACCCGCCCAAAAACTTGGATCTGTTGTAAGTTCCGAGAAAGGAACCGGTTTATAACCCAAATCTGAGTTGATTTTCATTACAGCCAATCCTGTGGTAATACCGAAAATTTTAGCATCCGGGTATCTTTCCAGTGAGTAATCAAAAACCTTTGATTTTATCTTTTTGGCTAAACCTAAACTTCTGTAATCGGGGTGCACAATTAAACCGGAATGTGCCACGAATTTCCCGTGTTGCCAGCTTTCGATATAACAAAAACCTGCAAACTTTCCATCCGCCAGAGCAATCATTGCATCTGCATTTGACATTTTTTTCTGAATGTACTCAGGAGTTCTTTTAGCAATCCCTGTACCTCTTAGCAAGGCTGATGATTCTATCGTATCGCAAATTTCCTGCGCATACTTAAAATGTTCTTCCTGAGTTACAACAATAGAGATCTTCATTTCAATAATTGAAGTTAGAGTTAAAAATTAAAACGTATTGTTTAGTTTGAAATCCAGAAATCAATCCAATAAAAGTAAGCAAAATAAAGATAACCCCTTCTAAATCAAAAAGTTGATTATGAGGCAATTTTAAACAATAGGTGCTTTTAGGATAGGTTTGTCCAATGGACAAAGTATGTGATTTCAAAATGAAAAATGAATAGAAATAAATACGCGACGAAAAACTCAGTGGCTACTATACAGATAGTGTCCGCACTTCGGGAGAAGTACTAGGTGAGTTTGTCCGTGACAAAGAAGTTGTATTTAAACTTATTTTATTCATCGATGCAAAAGTACACTATTTTTTTATTCACAAAACAAAAAATTTAAATTCTAACATTTTTTTAATGCTTTGTTATTTTTGGACATAAAAAAACCCGATAGCATTTAATAACTATCGGGTAATAAACATTTTACTGTTTTCTATTCTATTTTTTAGTAAACGGTATTACTTGTCCATTTCCTAAAACAGTCATATCTAATCCGGTTTTAGCTTCGTTAAATTTGAATTTTAATCCTGCTCTTTTTGATTCAAATGTATCTTTTTCATCGGCTACAGCTTTAACAGAAAACTTAGGAAAGTTTGTAATTTCAGCGCTTAAAGTACCGTTTTTCTCTGTAAAATCAATTGTTAACGGAGCATTTTTAGTGGTATAAGTACCTAAATATCCGTCTAACACAATGTCTTTCTCTATTACACCTTTTCCGGCTGTCCAAACATTATTACTTTCTGTATGATCAGGAAAAACGTGATCCGGATCTAATGTAATGCTTTCAATTTCTTCAGTAGAATTGTGCTTGAATGACCAATCCTTATTACGTTGCCAAATTTCAACCGGCAATTTAACTCTTGTTACTTTTCCGCTTTTTGTTTTCACATCTAAAACAATTGGCATTGGCATTTTATCAAAATTCTCTACTGAAATAATCACTCCTTTTGCAGGATCGTTTTTCACATATTTAATACTGTTGATACCTTGGTCAAAACGCCAGTTATTTACGAACCAGCTTCTCCAGAACCAACTTAAATCTTCACCCGCAACATTTTCAATTGTTCTGAAAAAGTCATCCGGAGTCGGGTGTTTAAAAGCCCAACGCTCTACATAAGTACGCAATGCTTTGTCAAAACGCTCTTCACCTAAAACTTGCTCTCTCAAAATTGACAGACCTGCAGCTGGTTTAAAGTAACATAGTGTACCAATATTACCCTCCTTCATATTGTCAGGAGAACTCATAATAGTTTCTAAATCAGGACTGGTTAAATCTTCTGCACCTTCGTGCATGTCAATCGCTTTTTGCTTGTATTCTCCGTTATTAAAATCAAAAGAACTAACCGAGTTTATAAAAGTATTAAAACCTTCATCCATCCAGGCAAATAAACGCTCATTAGAACCTACAATCATAGGAAACCAAATGTGTCCGAATTCGTGATCTGTAACTCCCCATAAATCATCTCCTTTAGATTTCCATCCGCAGAAAACAATTCCGGGATATTCCATTCCACCCTCATTTCCTGCAACATTTGTTGCTGCCGGATAAGGATATTCAAACCATCTTTTAGAATAATTTTCTATCGATGCTTTTACGTATTCAGTAGAACGTCCCCAAGCATCATTACCGTTACTTTCAACCGGATAAGCAGATAGTGCCAATGATTTTTTACCACTTGGCAAGTTTATTTTTGCACCGTCTAAGATAAAAGCCGCTGAAGATGCCCATGAAAAATCACGTGAATTTTTGATTTGATAATGCCACGTTTTTTCTCCTGTTGCATTTGTGTTTGCTGTTGCAGCCACTTCTTCTGCTGAACGAATCATAACCGTTTTATCACTTTGAGATGCCTCTTTATAACGTTTAAATTGTGCTGCAGGAAGTACTTCAGCACCATTTAACAACTCACCCGAACCAACAACATAATGGTTGGCAGGAGCTGTAATTTTCACATCAAAATTACCATACTCTAAATAAAACTCTGAAGCTCCTAAATAAGGCGCCGTATTCCAACCTCTTACGTCATCATATACGCACATACGTGGGTACCATTGCGCGATGGTAAAAATTTTACCGTTTTTAGTTTCTAAAACCCCCATTCTGTCAGATCCTTCAAAAGGAGCAATAAACGAGAAGTCAATTTTAATCTTTATAGAACCTCCCTTTGAAGCCAAAGCTTCCGGAAGAAAAATTTGCATTCTGGTGTCTGTTACAATATATTTTGCAACCGTTTCCGTTTTATTCTTTCCTCCTGAAATAATTTTTACTGATTTAATTTTATTTCCACCATCAAAAACCTGTCCCTGAGCACCATTACGGCTTCCTGTTAAAGGCACTACGGCATTTCCTCTTGAACTTTCGTTGAATAAATTCTGATCCAGGTTCAACCAAACAAATGACAATTTATCCGGACTATTATTCGTATATGTAATTTCATCTGTCCCAACAAGTTCATTTGTTGTTCCGTTTAATTTTACCGTTAACTGATAATCTGCCCTGTTTTGCCAGTATTCAACCCCTGGCTGACCACTTGCAGAGCGGGTTGGTGTACCATTTTTAGTGTAGAAATGCGGTGCAAACGCATCATGGTAGTTATAATTATTAACTGGATTTGCTGCCGTTGCAGGTGGCGTTGTTTGCGCCCAAGCAGAAGAAATCCCAACAAACAAAGCCGCGGTTAACAAGGCTTTTGAGGAATGCTTTTTCATATTTTTTAGCTGTTTATCTAGCAAATTAATGAAAAAAAAAGCTATTTAAAGAGAAAAAATAAGGCTATAATTCATTTTTAGCAAAATTTTAGCAAAAAAATATTTTAAGTCTATAATCCGAAAAAATAAAATTTATAAAATATATTTACATTCTATTAAAACTAACTTATTTCAATTCTTAGATTTTGACTACAACAATCTCAAATTCCTACTTAAAAGCTTCTATCAAACATGCCGGAGCTGAATTATTCTCTATCCAAGACCATCAAAATAAAGAATATATCTGGGAAGGTAATCCTTCGTTTTGGGGCAAGCACTCACCGGTTCTTTTTCCTATTGTAGGAACTTTAAAGAACAACACTTACACGATTGATGGAAAAGAATATCACTTACCGAGACATGGTTTTGCTCGTGATATGGAATTTCAGTTAGTTGATCACACAGAAGACAGTGCTACTTTTTCATTAAGTTCAAATGCAGAAACGTTGCAAAAGTTTCCTTTTAATTTCGAATTACAACTTATTTATACCCTACAAGAAAAAGAACTAACGCTATCCTATAAAGTAATTAATACCGGAGACACCCGAATTCCTTTTTCAATAGGCGCACATCCGGCCATTGCATTACCGAATGATTTTGAAACGTATTCTTTTGAATTTGAAAAAGAAGAGGCTTTAAAATACAATTTACTTGAAAATGATTTGATTTCGAATACAACCAAAACATTGGAAACTGTTTCTAATTTAGCTCCTTTAAGTTACAAACTATTCGAAAACGATGCTTTGGTTTTTAAAACCCTCGAATCTAATTCTCTGACCATTCTTGAAAATTCTAAACCTTATATCAAAGTCAATTTCAAAGATTTCCCCAGTTTAGGCATCTGGACAAAAGAAAAAGCTCCGTTTATTTGCATTGAACCTTGGTTTGGTTACTCTGACACCATAGAAAACTCGGGAGACCTATTCGAAAAAGAAGGCATTTTAATCTTAGATGCCCACCAAACATTCCAGTCGAAATTTAGTATTCAAATATTATAACAATAACACTATGTTAGAATTTAATTTTACACCGTTCCCGGTCATAGAAACGGAACGTTTGCTTTTAAGAAGAATCAATAATGATGATGCGAACGAAGTTTTTGAACTACGATCGAATCCCGAAACAATGAAGTTTATTCCAAGACCACTGGTAAAAGATACCGAAGATGCGCTTGAACATATCGCTATGATGGAAGACAAAATTGTAACAAATGTTGGCATAAACTGGGGGATTACCTTAAAAGATAGTTCAAAATTGCTTGGCATTATTGGTTACTACAGATTACAACCTGAGAATTACCGTGCTGAAATCGGTTATATGCTGGCTCCGGAATATCATGGAAAAGGGATTATTCCCGAAGCAGTAAACAGACTCATTAGATATGGTTTTGATGATTTAAAGCTACATTCTATTGAAGCGATTATTGATCCTGAAAATTTTGCTTCAGAAAAAGTATTGCACAAATGTGGTTTTGTTAAAGAGGCTCATTTAAAAGAAGCCGAGTTTTATGATGGTCGTTTTTTAGACAAAGTAATCTACTCACTACTAGATAATTAAATTTTTATCCCGTTTTATAATACAAAATAAAACTTGTTAAAAGTATTTTTCACACAACACCAGGCGTAATGTTGCGTTATATTTGCATTCAAAATAAGTAATTGGAGCTTATTTATACCGCGAAAAACTATTTTATGAAAAACATTTTAATTCTCTTTGTTCTTTTCTTTTCTGTACAATTACAAAGTCAGACTTATCTAAAATTTAACGGTGCAACAGCACTTATTGGGGTTCCAAATGTTGGAATAGAGACCAGCATAGGCGAAAAAGTCACCTTTAGTGTCGATGTGATGGCTTCTTTTTGGGAATCTTTCAACGGAAACCATCCGATGAAATTTGTAACTTTAACACCGGAAGTTCGTTATCATTTTAAAGAAAAATACAATGGTTTCTATGTAGGTGGCCATATCGGACCGGATATGTACGAAATTCAAAAATGGAATTATTGGGATACCAATAAATACGAAAAAGGATTTGGCTATCGCATGGGGGTTACCGTAGGATACAATATCAAAATAAACGACAAATTCTTGCTGGATGTCTTTGCCGGAGCTGGCTGGCACCAAGGATTTTATCGCGGCTATTACAACGACGGAACACCTGGCAGATACGAAAAAGCTCCTAACTGGAACAAAAGTGGAGAATGGCTTCCGTATCGCGGAGGTGTTATGCTTTCTTATAAACTAAATTAATTCTCAGGAAATTTAGAGAGTGATTTAACATACAACTCTTCTACCTTTTTTCGAGCCCAATCTGTTTTTCTCAAAAAACTAAGGCTAGATTTTATACTGGGATTGGAAGTAAAACTTTTAATGGGAATCAACTCTCCTAAAGTATCAAAACCGTAATAGTCAACCAATTTTTCGACTATTGCTTTAAGTGTAATTCCGTGTAAAGGATCTTTAGATTGATTTTGCATTTGGTAGTTTTAAAGAATAATTTTCTCAATAATCAATATTCGATTATTTCGACAAAAATAAATAATTAAAAACCGTTACAATATGTTTTGTAACGGTTTTTACTTTTATTTTAGTTTCCCGAAAATCTGTCTCTGATTCTGCAAGCCATTTTTTTAATACCAGATTCGATACATAAGCTTTCATGAATCAGCTGCAAAAGTTAGGGATTAGAAAAAAATGCAAAAAATAGAAACACTCCCCCTTAATCGATCCATATTGCTTTTCAATATAAAAAATCCGTTTTTATCAGCGTTTTTGCCATTACAAATCCGCATAATCCGCGTCCATTTCTGCATAATATAAAGATGTTACCACCTAATTTCATACACAGATTAAACAGATTCGTTATCACGAAGACCAGATTTAAACGGATTTAAAATTCTTTCTATAAAAATTTAAACAGAGACTTAGCTAAGTTTTTATTTCCCCACAACTTTTTGAACTTGATCCTTATTTCGGCAAGTAGCGCAAAGCAACCCTAAAATGAACTTACATCACTTATATGGTTTAAATACACCTTTACTTAATCCCCAACTCTTACACCCGATCGGCTTTCATTGTCGAACCAATAAGCACAATACCAGACAATGTTGCTTTTTTTCCAGAATTTAAGCTTATAACAGAATTTCTCTTTAAAAAACACCAAAATCACCAATCAAAAAAACACATTAATTATCTTTAATTTTATTAAAGTATTTCATTTTTATTTACATTTGCAACCTATGTTAAAATCAGTCAATATACTTAATAAAAGAGCTCGGTTTGATTACGAAATAATCGACACTTACACTGCCGGAATTGTTTTATCGGGCACTGAGATCAAATCTATTCGTTTAGGAAAGGCCAATATTACCGAAAGTTTTTGCGAATTCAGTGGTATAGAGCTTTTTGCGATTAATACTTACATTGAAGAATATACGTTTGGAAATCAATTCAATCATAAATCAAGAAGCGAGAGAAAATTACTTTTAAATAAAAAAGAGTTAAAAACACTTCATAAAAATGTACAGGCAAAAGGTCTGACGATTGTTCCTTTAAAATTATTCACTAACGAAAAAGGACTTGCCAAACTACAAATCGGTCTTTGTAAAGGAAAGAAAAACTACGACAAGCGAGAGTCTCTTAAAGAACAAGACACGAAACGCGATCTGGACCGAATCAAAAAAGCTTACAACTAAAAATAACTTCTTCATAAAGAATTGTTTTTTAATATTTTATACTTAGATTTACGATAACACTAACTTTAATTATAAAATATGAGAAAATACTTATCTTTATTAGTTATTTTATTTCTTGCAAGTTGCAGCAGTAATACTGTAATTGTGAGCAGCTGGAGAGACCCAAAAATTACCGTTGCTCAGGAGCACTTTAAAAAAGTTCTGGTTGTTGCTTTAGTAAAAGATGAGGCTTCGAGAAGAACTACAGAAAACAGAATTGCAGCCAGCAATCCCGTCTTTAAAACTTCGTACCAATACATGAATGGTACCAACTTACATTTAACCAAAGAACAGCAACTAAAAATTTTACAAGACGAAAATTTTGATGGTGTTATAACAATGCGTTTAGTAAGCAAAGAAAAAGAAACCAGTTATGTTCCGGGAACTTATACCGGAATGTATTACGGAGGTTTTGACGGTATGTACACCGGCATGTACGGGTATGGTTTTGGAAATTGGTACGGCATGTACTCTCCAAATTTCTACGATCCGGGTTACTATCAGGAAACTACTTCTTATATGGTTGAAACCAATATTTTCTCCCTAAAAGACAACAAACTGATCTGGACCGGAACTACAAAATCGGAATATGTTACCGACTTAGGACAAACTGTAGACGCAATCATGCAGGCTGCTGTAAAAGAAATGAGAAAAGACGGCTCTCTGCCTCCAAAATAAAAGACACAAAACAATACTTAAAAAGGCAATATTTCTGATATTGCCTTTTTTGCTTTTAAACGAATGACTAAATTTGTCAAGACACTTACCAACCTTGCTAATGAAAACACTTCTTAAAAATGCCCGAGAACAAAAAGGACTAAAAACACGTGAAGTAGCTCAAATTCTAAGCATTGATCAGGCTTTGATATGCAAATTTGAAAGTGGAACACGAAGACCAACCAAAGAACAGGTTTCTAAACTATCCCAACTACTGGAGATTGATTACGAAACCATAATGGTGGCGTGGTTAAAAGAAAAAATACTTTACGAAATTGAGAACGAAGAATTCGCCCTCAAAGCTTTATTACTTGCCGAGCAGGAAATTCAGAACAACAGGAAAGAAATTAACTCTTTTATTTTATCTTCCCTTCAAGTCTCTTTAGATGAAATTGAAATCCTGAAAAATCAAATTCAATCCTTTAATCCTTTCGAAACACGACAAATTTCGAGGGCCCTGGAGTTAGATTTTATTTTTAAAAGCATTCGTTTTAACGGAAACTCACTAACATTAGAAGAAACAAAGTCTATCATTAACGAAGGATTGACAATTGCGGGTAAAAGCATGCAGGAACAACTTGAAGCCATTAATTTACAGGAAACCATATCCTACATTAAAGCTTTGATTCAGAAAAAAACACCTTTAAACGAAAAAGAATTTCTTGCAATACACAGCCTACTCTTCAAAGGAATCAAACCCGAAAATTCCGGAAAATATAAAAACGATGCAATTACGGCACGTGAAATAAATTTACTTTTTAATTGGCTTGATACTCATAAAAACACGCTGCATCCACTAGTTCTGGCTGCCGAAACGCATTTAAAAATAGCAAGCATCAGTCCTTTTGAACACGGAAACCTGCAAATGGCCAGTTTAACACTTAATTGGATCTTATTGCAGCACAATTACGTTTATGCCGGTACTGATAGTAATGAAGAAAGCATTGCTGAATATGTGTCCGTTTTAGAGCAAAGTCAACAGACAAAAGACACTTCAATTTTCACTAATTATATCCTCCGAATTGAAAAAGAAAACCTCGTTCGCGCTATTGAATTGGTTTCAAAATAAAAGCCCGCTTAAACGGGCTTCTCTTTTAATTTTTATCTTCTAATAAAGGTACAAATCTAAATTCTCCAAACTCATGTTTTTCAAATTGTGTTTCATTTTTACGAATCAATAAAGTCATAATCTGAACATCTTCTCCAAGAGGAATAACCAGTCTTCCTCCTATTTTTAACTGTGCCATAAGTGGTTGTGGAATAAACGGAGCACCCGCCGTTACAATAATGCTATCAAACGGAGCAAAATTTGGCAATCCTTTATAACCATCTCCAAAAGATAAATGTTTAGGGCGAATGTTCAATTTTGGAAATAAATTTGAAGTCGTTTTAAACAACTCATTTTGTCTTTCTACACTAAAAACTTTGGCTCCCAACATACACAAAACAGCGGTTTGATATCCTGATCCT
Source organism: Flavobacterium sp. FlaQc-49 (assembly GCF_044005985.1). Classification (NCBI taxonomy): domain Bacteria; kingdom Pseudomonadati; phylum Bacteroidota; class Flavobacteriia; order Flavobacteriales; family Flavobacteriaceae; genus Flavobacterium; species Flavobacterium sp. FlaQc-49. Next base: position 178,199 of record NZ_JBIPCS010000005.1, read on the forward strand.
GTACCGATTTCCAGAATTTTATGTTCCTTTTTAACTTCTAATAACTGTGATTGAAAAGCAACAGTATAGGGCTGTGAAATAGTTTGCCCTGCCCCTATAGGAAATGCTTTGTCCTGATAAGCATAATCTTCAAAACTGGAATTAAGAAAAAGGTGTCTTGGAATTTTTTTAATCGCTTCCAAAACTGCTTTATCGGTTATTCCTTTCTGTTCTAAAGTGCTTACTAACTGATTACGAAGTCCTTGATGTTTGGCAGTGTCTTTCAAAATGGGTCTGTTTATTTTTGGCAAAAATAAGAAAACAAATCATCAATTATCAACTACTTTTCAACCAATTAATCTCTATTTTTGATTAAAGACCTAATCCTTATGAATACTAATATTTTATGAAAAAAATTATACTCGCTCTTTCTTTGTTTTTGTCTGTATTAGGTATAATTGGTTCCTTTATATAGCCTACAGCACGCTTTACCAAGCCGAAAAAACAGCTCCTTAACATTTTTTCTCAGAACGTTAAGAGCAACCTTTGGAGATGTATCGAGCTTTCTGATCTATGCCTATGGTATTAAATTCATTTACTACTTTATTTTTGAATCCATCTTCAAAGCTACACCGGAAAAATTCTTAACCGATTGTTATGTAACTGACAACGAAGGAAACACCCCTACTTTCCCGATGCTTATAAAACGAAGTTTATATCAATTAATTCCCCTTGAAAGTCTTTCTTTTTTAGTCAGGAAAAATCTGCATGATACCTATTCAGCCACCCGTGTCCTCAATAAAAAAAGAAATCCTAAAGTAGAAAAACGTTACTTACAATTTTTAGGAACTGCCTTCTTACTCGTTTTAGTAATCTATTTCTTTAGCGAACACTAAAGACCTTACTGTTAACCGTTTAAAACTTATAAAAGTATAGAAAAAACTAAAATGTACATTTAATGAATAAATCGCTAAATCTTTAATACATTAACTTTTACTTTTAACGAAATAAATTATATTTTTGTTTAAAATACATTATCATGTTAAAAGTGGGAGTTTTAGGTGCTGGTCATCTGGGTAAAATACATTTACGTTTATTACAACAATCTGACAAGTACGAATTAGTTGGATTTTACGACGAAAATCAAGAGAATGCCGAACGAATTTCAAAAGAATTTGGCTACACTAACTTCAGTACTATTGCAAAATTAATCCATGCTGTTGATGTAATCGATATTGTAACACCGACATTATCGCATTACAAATGTGCCAAAGTTGCTATCAAATCAGGAAAACATATCTTTATAGAAAAACCTATTGCCAATACAGTTGAAGAAGCGGAAGAAATTATCGCTTTAGCAAAAGAATACAATGTAAAAGGGCAAGTAGGTCATGTGGAGCGCTTTAATCCGGCGTTTATTGCAACCAAAAATATGATCGAAAATCCGATGTTTATAGAAACACATCGTTTAGCCGAATTTAATCCGCGTGGTACAGATGTTCCGGTGGTTCTGGATTTGATGATTCACGATATTGATGCTATTTTAAGCGTTGTAAATTCAAAAGTAAAAAACATCAATGCAAGTGGCGTTTCTGTAATTAGTGAAACTCCGGATATTGCCAATGCGCGAATTGAATTTGAAAATGGCTGTGTTGCCAACTTAACAGCAAGCCGAATTTCGATGAAAAACATGCGTAAAACACGTTTTTTTCAAAGAGATGCCTACATTTCTGTTGATTTCTTGGAGAAAAAATGTGAAGTAGTCCGCATGAAAGACGCTCCAGAAGTTCCGGGGGATTTTGATATGATTCTGCAAAATGCCGAAGGTGTAAAAAAGCAAATTTATTTCACAAATCCAGATGTCGAGCAAAACAACGCCATTTTAGACGAACTGGAATCTTTCGCCAATGCGATCAGTACAGATACCACGCCCGTAGTAACACTGGAACAAGCTACCGATGCATTACGTGTAGCCTATCAGATTATTGAATGCTTTGACAAATAGTACAAAATATAACTAACCTAATCATTTAAGGTTTAAAGTTGGAAAAAAGGCCGCTTTAAACCTTAACTTTTTAAAATTTAAATACGAAATTAAATGAAAACTATAGCTGTAATTGGTGCAGGAACAATGGGCAACGGAATTGCTCATACTTTTGCACAAAGTGGTTTTGTTGTAAAACTAATTGATGTTTCAGAAAAATCATTAGACAAAGGAATGGCAACTATTGCTGCCAATCTTGATAGAATGCAAGCAAAAGGGACTATTACTCCTGAAGAGGTTGCCAAAACGATTACCAATATTATTACCTATACAGACATCAAAGACGGTGTTGTCGGCGTTGATTTAGTAGTGGAAGCTGCTACCGAAAATGTTGAATTAAAATTGAATATTTTCAAACAATTAAATGAAGTCTGTTCACACAACACCATCTTAGCCACCAATACTTCGTCTATTTCAATTACACAAATCGGAGCTGTGGTATCGCACCCGGAACGTGTTATCGGAATGCACTTTATGAATCCGGTGCCTATCATGAAGTTGGTAGAAATCATTCGCGGATACAACACCAGCGATGAAGTAACAAAAACCATCATGGATTTATCTGAGAAATTAGGTAAAACGCCTGTTGAAGTAAACGATTATCCGGGTTTTGTAGCAAATAGAATTTTAATGCCCATGTTAAACGAAGCCATCGAAACCTTATACAACAAAGTTGCAGGAGTTTATGAAATTGACACGGTAATGAAATTAGGAATGGGACACCCAATGGGACCTCTTCAACTAGCTGATTTTATTGGCCTTGATGTTTGTCTTGCCATTTTAAACGTAATGTACGAAGGTTTCAAAAATCCAAAATACGCTCCTTGTCCGCTATTAGTAAATATGGTACGTGCCGGAAAATTGGGTGTGAAATCCGGTGAAGGTTTTTATGATTATAGTGAAAGTAAAAAAGCAGAGAAAATTTCGAAGCAATTTTTGTAAAATTCAACTTTCTAAAAAATTAAACTAATAAATGTCAATAGCATCAAACTTAAATTCGATAAAAGCTACATTGCCGGAAAACGTAACACTGGTTGCCGTTTCTAAAACTAAGCCCGTTTCAGACTTAATGGAAGCTTACGAAGCCGGTCAGCGCATTTTTGGAGAAAACAAAATCCAGGAAATGGCAGACAAATGGGAACAAATGCCAAAAGACATCCAATGGCATATGATCGGACATGTGCAGACGAATAAAGTTAAATTTATGGCGCCGTTTGTGAGTTTAATTCATGGAGTTGACAGCTTAAAACTATTACAGGAAATCAACAAACAGGCAGCAAAGAACAACAGAGTCATTGATTGCCTGTTACAAATGCATATTGCCGAAGAAGAAACCAAATTTGGTCTTGATGAAAACGAATTAAATGCACTCCTCTCTTCAACCGAATTCAAAGAGATGCAGCACATTAGAATTCTTGGATTAATGGGAATGGCAACTTTTACAGAAAATCAAAACCAAATAAGAAAAGAATTTATATATTTAAAATATATTTTTGATTCGTTACGCAGAGGTGCACATAGTAGAGATGCACAGCAGTGCATCTCTACCTCCATTTCAACCATTTCAATGGGAATGTCGGGCGATTACCAACTTGCTATCGAATGCGGCAGTACAATGGTCCGTATTGGCAGCAGCATTTTTGGAGGGCGTTAATAACCCGATTTGAAAACTGAATACTGACACTGAAAACTAAAATTTGTACGCAATACTAGACATAGAAACAACTGGAGGCCAGTTTAACGAAGAAGGAATTACCGAAATCGCCATTTATAAATTTGATGGCCATGAGGTAATTGACCAATTCATTAGCCTCGTTAATCCTGAAATTCCGATTCAGCCTTTTGTGGTTAAATTAACCGGAATTAACAATGCTATGCTGCGTTCAGCTCCCAAATTTTTTGAAATTGCCAAAAGAATCATCGAAATCACTTCGGACTGCATCATTGTAGCCCACAACGCTTCTTTTGATTACCGAATACTGCGAACAGAATTCCGTCGCTTAGGATATGATTTCGAAGCCAGAACACTTTGTACCGTTGAGCTTTCCAAAAAACTAATACCGGAACAAACTTCTTATAGTCTAGGAAAGTTAGTTCGGGCACTTGGAATACCAATGGCAGACAGACATCGTGCCAGCGGAGATGCCATGGCAACTGTAAAGTTGTTCAAAATGCTCTTGGAAAAAGATTTAGAAAAAACAATTGTCAAAGATTTCATAAAACTCGAAGTCGAAAAAGGAATTGCGCCAAAATTATTGGATCTTCTAAGACAAATGCCAAGCAAAACCGGTGTGTATTACATTCATAACGAAAGTGGTACCCTGATTTATATTGGCAAAAGTCAAAACATAAAAAAACGAATCAACCAGCATTTTACCGGAATTACGACCAAAAGTAAAAAAATACAAGCGGAAGCTTTTACCATAACTTACGACGAGACCGGAAGTGAATTAATCGCACTTTTAAAAGAAAGCGAAGAAATAAAAATAAACCGACCAAGATACAACCGCTCACAACGAAAAACGCTTTTTCAGTACGCTTTATATGCCGAAAAAGATGCAAACGGTTATATCAATCTCAGACTTGAAAAAGCGGACGGCCGCAAAAAAGAAATCACCTCCTTTGCCTCTTTGCAAGAAGGTAAAAATGCTCTTTTCAGATTTACGACAAAATACCATTTATGTCAGAAACTGACCGGATTGTATCAAAGTAAAAAAGAGTGTTTTCAATACAAAATAAAAGAATGCGATGGCGCTTGTCTTGGTGAAGTAACTCCCGAAGTATACAATGCCAGGGTGCAACAGTTCATATCTGAAAACAGCTTCGAAAACAAAAGCATGATCTTGATTGACAAAGGCCGAAACGTAAACGAACGAAGCGCTGTCCTGATCGAAAACGGAATTTACAAGGGATATGCCTATTATGATCTGAATTATCAAATTACAAACATCGAAATCCTGAAGAATATTCTTATTCCGATGCAAAATAACCGTGATGTAAAGAATATAATTCAAAACGACATTCGTAGAAGCAAGACGTTAAAAATCCTATATTTCTAATACTTACAAACTTTACGTATCTTCGTAGAAATGACAACACCTAAATCAAAATACGAGGTTTTTAGAGAGCAAACAAAAATCATTCTCTACGGAACAAACACCTTTTGGGGACGCATGTTTGATCTGGTACTGCTCGGTTTGATTCTTCTAAGTGTTATTTTGGTTATGTTGGATACCGTAGAAGGAATCAATAATAAATACCACTCACAACTGCTTATCTGCGAATGGATTATTACCGTGTTCTTTTCCATTGAATACATTTTACGCATCATAGCCATTCAAAAACCATTGCGATATGTTTTTAGTTTTTATGGCATAATCGACTTACTCGCTATTTTACCCATGTATATGTCGATTTTTTTTCCTGCTACCAATATACTGACGATCGTAAGAATATTGAGATTTCTCAGATTATTCAAAATTCTGCATATACCCCAAATTTCACATCAGTCTTTTCAGTTAAAAGAAGCTTTGCAGGCGAGTAAAGAAAAAATCCTTGTTTTTATCTATTTTGTCATCATTAGCGCTGTAATTATCGGTGCTTTAATGTATGTCGTAGAAGGACGTGAAAGCGGCTTTACAAGTATCCCTGTTGGCATCTATTGGGCAATAGTAACTTTGACTACGGTTGGATATGGCGACATATCACCGGCAACACCTTTAGGACAGTTTTTAGCGTCTCTGGTTATGATTATGGGTTACGGAATTATTGCTGTTCCCACAGGAATTGTTACTGCTGAATTTGCAAAAAGCAGCCTGAGAGGCAACGCTGTCAGTACAAAAAACACTTGTAAAAAATGCAATGCACAAGTACACTTTGACAGCGCAAAATATTGTCATGAATGTGGAACCGAATTACAAAAGACTTAATCAATACCACTATCCCAACACAACAGTTAACGACTCTATTAGTATCTTTGCCGAAGAAAAAGAAGATCTCAACTGCTGTTCTTTTATACTAAATAAATTATAACTCCGGATTTTGATTCTTCACCGGGCCAAAAAATATGAAATATTTAATTACCATCGTCGGACCAACTGCTATAGGAAAAACTGCCTTAAGCATTGCTTTGGCGCAACATTTCAAATGTGAGATTCTATCTTGCGACAGTCGTCAGTTTTTTAAAGAAATGACTATTGGTACTGCGGTACCGAACGAAGAAGAACTACAAGCTGCAACACATCATTTCATTCAAAATAAATCTATTTTCGAAAATTACACAGTTGGCGATTACGAAAAAGAAGCATTGATTAAACTGGAGCAGTTGTTTCAGGAAAATGATTTCGCCATTTTAATTGGTGGTTCAGGTTTATATGTCGATGCCGTTTTAAAAGGTTTTGATGAATTTCCGGAAATTGATCCCGAAATCAGATCCGAAGTAAATTCAAATTATGAAAAACTCGGAATTAACTACCTTCAAGAACAGCTAAAAAAGTTAGACCCTGATTATTATCAAAAAATAAACCTCGAAAACCCGCAAACACTACAAAACCCACAGCGAATGATGCGTTTTACAGAGGTTTGCCTAGGAACCGGAAAACCCTATTCTTCTTTCCTGAATCAGAAAAAAGGCAACCGAAACTTCACTCCGATCTTAATTGGTTTAGAAGCCCACAGAACTGTTATTTACGATCGTATCAATCAACGTGTCAATATAATGATACAGGAAGGTTTACTTACAGAAGCCGAAAGACTTTATCCTAATAAAGCGTTAAATGCGCTTCAAACGGTCGGTTACAGAGAATTATTTAGTTATTTTGACAAAGAATTCACGCTTGCCTTTGCGATTGAAGAAATCAAGAAAAACACGCGTCGTTTTTCCAAACGTCAATTGACCTGGTTCAAACGAAATGAAAGTACGAAATGGTTTGATTATGCTACTCCAAAAAGCGAAATCATCAAGTACATTCAATCTAAAATCTAAAGTCATAAATCTAAAATTAAAAAATGCCTATATCTCCAAATTTCACTTCCGTTTTAAGCAAAGAATGGGAAATTAATTTTACACAATGTACCCCAAACGGTTATTTAAAATATACTGATTTGTGCAACCTTCTGCAACTAACCGCTGCTGCACACTCAGAAGTTGGAGGCATTAGTTTTGCTGATATGCAGGAATTTGATCAAGCCTGGGTATTAAGCCGAATGCGTGTTGAAGTAACCGCTTTACCAAAATGGCAGGATACCGTTACGGTAAAAACATGGATAAACAGTCTTGAGAATTCACGTTCTGTTCGTGCACTGGAAATGTATGTTAACGGAAAAAAGATTGTTGGAAGTGAGACATTCTGGGCGGTATTTAACACCAAAGCCCGTCGTCCCGAAGCCTTAGCTTTACCCTACCAACATTTTGAATTGTTCCCTGAAAATAGAGCAACTGTAGAAGGTTTCTCTAAAATAAATGTCAATCCGGAAAAAGAATCCGTATTTGAAAAAACCGTTTACTTATCGGATTTAGATATTGTAAATCACGCCAACAATGTAAAATACTTGGAATGGTGTTTAGACCACGTTGATCCAAACAAAATTTTAAAGCAGGAAATCGCCAGTTTTGAAATGAATTTCATGAAAGAGTTATCGCTAAATGATGCTGTTGTTATTCATGAAAGTGAAACGGAAATCGATTCCACTTTTAGCATTACCAAAAAAGATAAAATCTGTTTTGCCTTACAAGTTAACTGGAAATAAAATACAACTAAATCACGAATCTGAAATCAAATTCTTTTAATCTATTTAATCTGTGTGCGTTTTTTTTGCCGCAGATTTCAAGAAAGTGGGTTTACGAAAACCCACTTAATTTAAAATAACACGCCCCATTTGTCCTTTCGACGAAGGAGAAATCTCCGCAAGAAACTCCATAAATACGAGCTTAGTAAACGAAGACCTCACCTTCGTTGAAAGAACACAAAACGGGAACAGTAGTAGCGTTTGCTGATTTAATTGACTTAAGTCCTCGCGCGGAACGCCCTCGCCAGCGCCGAACAGATCAAAAGTTCTTTCTCTAACTTGTGCCAAATCCCAGATCTCTCCAAAGGTTTTACCGATACATCATAAAAAAAGCTCTGATTTCTCAGAGCTTCAATTTATTTTCGATAAGGTGAATCTACTTATTCAGCGATTTTACTTTTAACAACTAATCTGAAACCTTCTCCGTGAATGTTTAAGATCTCAACATCTTCATCTGCTTTTAGATATTTTCTAAGTTTAGCGATATAAACATCCATACTTCTTGAAGTAAAATAGTTATCGTCTCTCCAGATTTTAGTTAACGCTAATTCTCTTGGCATCAAATCATTTTCATGAAGAATAAGCATCTTAAGCAATTCGTTCTCTTTTGGAGATAATTTAATTGCTTCATCATTTTCAAAAGTTAAGAATCTAAGTTTAGAGTTTAAGTGGAATTTACCAATATTAAACTCAAATTGCACTTGTTCTGCTTTTGTATCCGCAGATTTTCTCTGGATAATGGCTTTGATTTTCATCAATAAAACTTCTGAATCAAAAGGTTTATTTAAGTAATCATCAGCACCTGCTTTGTATCCTTTTAACACATCCTCTTTCATAGATTTTGCTGTTAAGAAGATAATTGGCACTTCGCTGTTTTTCTCTCTAATTTCTTTTGCTAAGGTATAACCATCTTTATACGGCATCATTACATCAAGAATACATAAATCATATACATCTTTCTTGAATTTTTCGAAACCTTCCATACCGTTTTTAGCTAAAGTAACTTCAAAGTCATTTAACATTAGATAATCTTTAAGAACTGCCCCAAAATTAAGGTCATCTTCTACTAAAAGTATTCTTTTGTTATTATTTTCCATATTTTAATTTATTAATGGTATTTTTATTATAAAGGTGCTACCTTTTCCTTTTTCGCTTTCAACATATACTTGACCATTGTGATCCTCTACTATTCTTTTTACATAAGCAAGACCTAAACCATGTCCTTTTACATTATGTAAGTCTCCGGTATGTTCTCTGTAAAATTTCTCAAAAACTCTTTTCTGAGCTATCTTACTCATACCTAAACCATTATCTTTTACTTTTATCAGGATCATGTCTTTGACATTTTCTGTAAAAATTTCAATTTCAGGTATATCTGGCGAATATTTTATTGCGTTTTCTAAAATATTTACCAAAACGTTTGTAAAATGAACTTCATTGATCAGACAGGTTGTTCTTGCAGCATTCAAATGCTTCACAACAGTTCCTTGTCTGTCTTCTAAAATTAAATTTACGTGCTCAATTGCATCATCAATAATATCGTGAACGGCAGTTGGCTCTTTTGAAATATCCAATTCTCTTTTTTCTAATTTAGAGATTCTAAGAACATTCTCTACTTGTGCGTGCATCCTCTTGTTTTCATCTCTAATCATCTGAAGATATCGGAAAACCTTTTCTTTATCTTCAATAATTTTCGGATTCCGAATGGCGTCAAGCGCTAAATTTATTGTTGCAATCGGAGTTTTAAACTCATGCGTCATATTATTTATAAAATCGGTTTTGATTTCAGAAATATGCTTTTGTCGTATTAATTGATTTAACGCACTTGTATAGGCAACTATTATAATTAATGTAAAAATTATTGATAGTATCGTAATACTTAATAACTCAGATAATAAAAACTTCTTTTTATGCGGGAAGGTGATAAACAATTCATATTTACTGTTTCCTTCATTGTCCGTATATATAGGTACATGATAACTTGCGTCTTTGTCATAATGAAAACCTTCCGATTTCACTTTTGTTGCCAGGCCACTATTTAAAACACCATATTCAAATTTGGTTTTAACACCATATTCTTCCAATTCCTTTTTTAATAGTTTTTGAAGCTTATCTCCGGTAATTCTTCCTTCTATTGGGGTTAAAGAAGCAATATCTTTGTACTGAATTTGTTGTTGTACTTTATTTAAAATGTCTAAACTACCTGATTTCTCTATTTTAAGATCCGGTATAACGGTTTGATTCAACGAATTATTGTCAATACCATTATTATTGTAAACTTCTGTAACGCGTTTTGCACTGAAATTTTTAAATCGCTCGCTGCTGAATTTTTTATTAAAAAGCGAACCATTTATATCATAATCCTCAGAGGTCAGCGTGTTAGAATAAATAATGGTCTTATTTGTTTTTGTATTTCTTTGAACGTAATAAACCTGAAGCAAATCTTCTTTTTTCGGAGTTTTACCGGTACTGTCTTTTATTCTGTTGTATTTGTCATAAAAACTGTACTCTTCCTGCTGCTCAAGCTTGTCTGCAACATTTCCAATTACCTGAGTAACATGATACTTAAACTGTTCGTCATTGTTCTTAAACGAAGAGTTAAACCAATATACTTGAACCAGAATTATCCCAATTAAGGACAAGCTCATCAGTAAAACAAGTATTCTAAAAAATAATTTATTCATCGAAACAAAATTAATATTTTAACAATATACTAAATAATACATTAACCAAATATTAACATTTAAGACTGATTTTGTTTTATATTTAAAATTTTAAGAATTTTAACAACTTCTTCTCTAGCTTTTTTAAGATTCTCGTTATTAATTACAAAATTGCTTCCAGAAATGCGTTTTTCATCATTCCATTGCATTTTCATGCGGCTTAAAACATGCTCTCTTGTGGTATTGTCACGTTCTAAAACCCGTTTAATTCTTATTTCTTCCGGGGCAGTAACTGTTATTATAAAATCACATTCTTTATAACGACCGCTTTCAAATAAAATTGCGGCTTCGTAAATTATATATTCGTACTTTTCATGTTGCAATAACCATGCCTCGAAATCCGCTTTAACGGCAGGATGTACAATTGCATTTAACTGGTCTAACTTCTCCTTATCTTTAAATACGATCTCAGCCAGTTTGGGTCTGCTTAAAACATTATTCTCGAAAACAGCATTTCCGAAAATCGTTTTTATCTGTTCTAGAATGACTTCTGACTGCATTATTTTTCTGGCTCCGTCATCTGCGATATAAACCGGAACCCCCAACTCCTTAAAATAGTTCGCGATTGTAGTTTTACCACTTCCAATGCCGCCTGTTAAACCAATAACTTTTGTCATACTACAATTTAAAAAACATACGAGGAAACGCCTCTTGCGGTTTTTTCTTTAATAGAATAATCTTAACAAATGATTTCAAGAACCCGGTTCCATAACCGTAGAACTGTTTCCAAACTGCTATTACTGACAAATACCCTATTTTAATGCTTTTATTCTGAATGCTGGCAGTAAGAAAAATAATAACGAAATATACAAAATATATTTGTAAGAAAAGGTCAATATTGAAAATTAACAATAAAAAAGCTACTAACAAGCCGATTATAAAAGCTGTCGGAAAGAAAAAAGTAATTTTATTGTGCTCCGGATACCAACTGTTCAAAATAGGTCTTGCGATTCCAAACTTATGTACTTGAATCGAGAACTTTTCCCAGTCTATTCTACGTTTGTGATACACAAATGCATCAGGAAACAATCTGGTTTCAAAACCTAAATTCCATAAACGAATCGATAGATCCGGATCTTCTCCGGGATGAATATTTCCAAAACCGTTTGAAACTTCAAAAGCTTTCTTCGAAATTCCCATATTAAAACTTCTTGGCTGAAATTTGGTGATTTTCTCAGATCCCCCACGAATACCTCCTGTAGTAAGAAAAGAAGTCATCGCAAAGTTGATCGCCTTCTGAATATCAGAAAAGCTATCCAGGGCCTTATCAGGTCCTCCAAAACAGTCTACATAATTAGCATTAAGTTCTTTTCGAACTTCAGTCAGATAGTGAGGCGGAATAATACAATCAGAATCAAAAATGATAAAGTAATCTCCTCTCGCCTTTTGCATCCCAAAGTTCCTTGAATCTCCCGGTCCTGAATTCTCTTTGAAATAATAGGAAATATTAAGTTTTCCCTGATACGTCATCACCACCTCTTTACATGGTATTGAAGAACCATCTTCAACAAGAACAATTTCAAAAGCTTCATTATAATCAGATTTAGATAAACTTTCTAAAAGTTCATCAACTTCGTCTGGTCGATTATACACGGGTATAATTAAAGAAAAAATCATAATGGAATAGGGGGTATTAGAGTAGTAACTGTTTTAAGCTTAAAAATTTCAACAAAGATATGGTATATTCACAAAAAAACCATCAACTTTTGGTTGATGGTTTTATATATCATAAGCGGTACTTATTTAATACTTTCAATATTTACAACTTCATTTGCATCTGCTTTGTAGTCAACTCCTGCAAATTCAAATCCAAATAAATTTAAGAAGTCATTTTTGTATCCTGCTAAATCTCCAATTCCAGGTAAAGATTCTGTAGTTGCCTCTAACCAAAGTTTAGCCACTTTTGCCTGAACATCTTCACGCATTTCCCAATCGTCGATTCTGATTCTTCCTTTATCATCTGTTGGAACTGCTGATCCGGAATACAATCTATCCTGAAACAAACGTTGAATTTGCTCGATACAACCTTCGTGAATTCCTTCTTCTTTCATGATTTTATACAACAAAGAAATATACAATGGAATAACCGGAATTGCAGAACTTGCCTGAGTAACCAAAGCTTTATTTACAGATACATACGCTTTCCCTCCTACTGATTTCAAACTTTCAGTGATCGAAAATGCTGTAGCTTCTAAATGATCTTTTGCACGACCTATCGTTCCTTTACGATAAACCGCCTCTGTTAATGATGGCCCGATATATGAATAAGCAACTGTTGTAGCTCCTTCAGCTAATAAATTTTCTTCTTTTAAAGCATCCATCCACATGGTCCAGTCTTCACCTCCCATTACAGCAACGGTATTTTCGATATCATCGTCATTAGCCGGTGCAATCGAAACTTCTGTTACATTTCCGGTATGAAAATCAACTGTTTTGTTTGTGAATGTTTGTCCGATTGGCTTTAAAACTGAACGGTGCAAAACTCCTGTTACAGGGTGCAAACGTACTGGCGAAGCCAAACTGTAAATTACAAGATCTACTTGTCCTAAATCAGCTTTTATCAAATCTAAAGTTTGTCTTTTAATTTCATTTGAAAAAGCATCACCGTTGATACTTTTTGCATATAAACCTGCTTTATGTGCTTCAGTTTCAAAAGCCGCAGAATTGTACCAGCCCGGAGAAGCTGTTTTTCCTTCAACTGGTGGTTTTTCAAAAAACACTCCAATTGTAGCCGCATCAGATCCGAAAGCACTTGTAATTCTGGAAGCTAATCCAAAACCTGTTGACGCACCAATAACCAATACTTTTTTAGCTCCGGCAATTGGTCCTTTTGATTTGATATATTCTATTTGATTCTTAACATTTTGCTCGCATCCTTTTGGGTGTGATGTCAAACAAATAAATCCTCTCATTCTAGGCTCTATAATCATATTTTTTTTATTTCAATTTTAGCTTTATTCTTTTTATACCGAAATACTATTGAATACAGTATTACTTAATAATTTTATCGATATTCTCACGGACAACCAAAATACCCACCTCTTTATCACTACACTCTATCTTGGATCCTTTATATTCTTCAATAAGAAGATTCAAACCTTCACAATCTCTTATGAAATTAAACTCTTTTTTTTCAACGTTAAATACAATTCCTTTCAATTTGTTCAAATTAGAACCAACAACCATTCCAACCGCTCCTCCTGTTCCATACGCAAAGGCTTTAGACCACATGTTTGCATAAGGTCCTTCAAAATACCAGAACTTACCATCACTTATAACTCTATGATAAGAATTCAAATCATTACCTTCTTGATTCTTATCTTTTTTAGAGGCAAGCTTTTTAATTAATCTTTGTTGAATATACAAACTACCGTTATAAGATATTGCAGCATAATTACTTACTCTAACACTGTCTCTTTTAAAATAAAAGTAAACCTGATCAGCAACAACATCTTTAGCAAGAGAATTTTTTTGATAACCAACAATAGGTCTTCTTTCTATAGCGTCCCCCATATTTATCCCCTTCTTTTGAAGAAGATCATCGAATGTAGGATAAACACCTTGCGGATAATCTTTTACCAAGTAAGAAGTTCCACTCGTATTTAATTCAGAACTTACAACATTCTGATTACCATCCTGAGCATTGAGTTGGATAATAAAAAAGAAAAAAAAAGTTATTTTTTTTAACATCGATTATATATAAATTTGTTGAGCAAATATAAATTAAATATTTAATTTAATAATTCTTTTGCATGATTTAACGCCGAATCTGAAATGTTGGCGCCCGAAAGCATCTGAGCAATTTCCGTAACTCTTTCTTCCTGAGAGAGTAACTTTAATTCTGACTGTGTATCTTCATCAACCGTAGATTTGAAGACTTTGAAATGAGAATCTCCTTTTGCCGCAATCTGTGGCAAATGGGTAATGGCAAATATCTGCATTGTAGCACTCATTTCTTTCATAATCTCCCCCATTCTGATGGCAATTTCTCCCGAAACTCCGGTGTCGATTTCATCAAAAATTAAAGTAGGTAATTTAGAATACTTTGCTAAAATCGCTTTAACAGCTAACATAATACGGGACATTTCCCCTCCCGAAGCTACTTTTTTAAGCAATCCGAAATCGGTACCTTTATTGGCAGAGAACAAAAATTGCAATTCGTCTTTTCCGTTTTGAAAATAGGTTTCAGAAGGCAAAAGTTCCATATTAAAACGAACATTTGGCATTCCTAAAGTTTCAAGAATCGTAATTAACTGATTCGATAAAACCGGAATGGCATTCTCCCTATTTTGGTGAATTATCACTGAGAAAGCATCTAATTCCAATGTTTTCTGCTCTAGTGACTGTGATAAAACCGCAATTTCTTCCTCGATATTCCCTAATTCAATAACCGCACTTTCCAAATTAGCCTGAATCTGAAGTAATTCGTCAACGGTAGTGACCTGATGTTTCTTTTGAAGATTGTAAATCAATTGCAATTTCTGATTGGTTAGTTCTAACTTCTCAGGGTCATTTATTAATTTTTCAGAAGCATTTTGCAATTCTCTCGAAACATCGTCAAATTCAATTGCAACACTAGTAATTCTTTCAAACAAACTCTGATATTCCGCAGAAAAAAGAGCTATTTTTTGCAAAGAAGTTTTGATTTCGTTCAGATTATGAAAAACTCCAAATTGTTCTTCATTAGAAATCGACAACGATTTATCGATTGATTCTTTTATAATTTCAACGTTATTCAGTTTTTCAAACTCAGCTTCCAGTTCTTCCTGTTCCCCTGATTTTAATTTAGCCGAAACCAATTCATTCAATAAAAAAGTATTGTACTCCTGCTCTTTCCCTGAATCACTTTGCTTTTTCAGCAACGCATTTAGTTTTGACTTATCAGATTTATAAGTCTTGAGCAGTTTTTGATAGGAACCTATTACCTCTGTATTATTGGCAATTGCGTCAATTATTTTAAACTGAACACTTTCATCAGAAAGCTCCTGAGTTTGCTGTTGCGAATGAATATCAATCAAAAACAAACTCAAATCCTGTAATTCCTGAAGATTTACCGGACTGTCATTAATAAAAGCACGCGATTTTCCTGAAGGCAGAATTTCACGTCTAATAATTGTTTCTTCTTCATAATCGAGATCATTTGCTTCAAAAAACTCTTTCAGATTGTATTTTGAGATTTCAAATTGTGCTTCGATAACACATTTCTCTTCTTTATTTTTTAGTGAAGTTAAATCGGCTCTTTTTCCAAGAACCAAACCTATTGCTCCCAGAATAATCGATTTTCCGGCACCCGTTTCTCCTGTAATTATCGAAAATCCTTTTGAAAAATCAATAGCGAGTTTTTCAATCAGAGCATAGTTTTTAATTGACAGTGAAGTAATCATAGGAAAAATTGATAAGTATAAAAAATAGTAATGAGGGAACTAAAATAACAGCGGGCAATTAAAATTTTATTTGCGACCATTTCGTAGCATTCAATGGCGAAACCCTGCTTAAAACATCCGTTAAATCGGTGATAGGAATACTGGGACCGCCCGAAAAGATTGAAACAATCTCATCTGATTTGGCATCAAAAAATATCCGGGTTAAAAAAGCGTTCGGTTTAACCGAATTTACTTTTGCAATAAGCAGTATAGAAGACTTTATCTTCTCTTTTGCTGCTTTTAAATCCTGGTTCATAGTATCCAGACCTGAGTGGTATAAAGCCCAAGTTTGTCTTAAATCACTGTAAGTAGGAGAAAGCATGTCATTTATCAAAAAATAACGGTTTTGCACACCGTCTGACTGACTCCATCCTTTATAACCGCCTTGTTGCGCAACGTTTGCTATATTCTGAGCTGTTTCCAGATAAGAACTTCCTGCACCCATCTGAAACGTATCGGCATCTATTCCTAAAATCATAAAACTGTAAAAGGAAACTAAAGAAACTAAATTAGATTCAAAATTAGTCGGATTAAATAATAAAGGCTCGTATTCAGTATAACTGAAACTAAAATCTTTATCGTTATAATTAAAAATCGGAGAGGAATAAGTCGAATTATAGACCATTCTTGAAGCCTGAATTTGAATTGTTCCTGAATACTGATTGGAATTATACGATGACAGCGTAATATACATCGAACAATTGATGCGTTCGTTTTGTTTCAAAACAGATCCGGCCCAATCGGTTTTATTTACGAATTCAGACAAAGCGGTCTCAAGCGTTTTGAAAACCTGTTGATTTGGAGTTGCAAGTCTTTCCGTATTTATAGTTACAGTACAATTTAACTGCTGCGCCTGCGAAAAGCCAAAAATCAAAAATACCAGAATAGTAACTATTTTTTTACACATACGAACATAATATTTGCTTTTAGCGAAATAGACTAGCGCTAATTTTTAATTCCGTTTTCGATTTAAAATCAATAGTGCTGTTTATGAAAAATGTGAAATCACTTTATTCAAAATATCAGCAGCCACTAATTCTTTTGATTTTAATTCCATCGGCTCAATTTTAAAATTTCTATCAATAAAAGTAATTTTATTGGTTTCTTTCTTAAAACCGGCACCTTCGTCTTGTAAGGAATTTAAAACAATCAAATCTAAGTTTTTTTTCTGAATTTTCAACTTAGCATTCTCAATTTCATTTTCAGTTTCTAATGCAAATCCAATCAAATATTGATTTTTCTTAGTATTGCCAAGTGATAATAAAATATCTTTTGTTTTCTCGAGTTCAATCGAAAATTCATCCGCTGCTTTTTTTATTTTCTGTGAGGCTACTACTTTTGGCTTGTAATCGGCAACTGCTGCTGCTGCAACAGCCACATCAACATCGTCAAAATATAGATGACAAGCATCGTACATTTCTTGTGCTGATACGACACTTACAACTTTGATCGAAGTGTTTTTTGCTTTAAAATGGGTTGGTCCCGAAACTAAAACAACACTAGCTCCTAAATCTGCCGCTGCATTTGCAATATCAAACCCCATTTTTCCTGAAGAATGATTTCCTATAAAACGCACAGGATCTATTGCTTCGTATGTTGGTCCTGCAGTAATTAGTATTTTTTTTCCTTTTAAAGGCAATTTGCTCTCTAAATCAGCTTCAAGAAATGCGATTATGTTCTCAGGTTCAGCCATTCTTCCTTCACCGGAAAGACCACTGGCCAATTCTCCGTTTTCTGCAGGAATCATAGTATTCCCAAATTGCTTTAAAGCGGTAAAACTCGCAATTGTAGAAGGGTGTTTGTACATGTCCAAATCCATTGCCGGAGCAAAGTAAACAGGGCATTTAGCCGATAAATAAGCCGCAATCAAAAGATTGTCACAGTTACCGGTTGTCATTTTAGATAATGTATTGGCGGTTGCCGGAGCAATAAGCATTAAATCAGCCCAAAGTGCTAATTCGACATGATTGTTCCAAACAGCATCTTCATCATCCTGATTAAAAAAATTGGAATGTACAGGATTTTTGGATAGTGTAGATAACGTAAGTGGTGTTACAAAATCCTTAGAAGCAGGTGTCATTATCACTTGGACATGTGCACCTGCTTTTATAAAAAGTCGTACTAATGATGCTGTTTTATACGCTGCAATTCCACCGGAAACTCCCAGTAAAATTTTCTTTCCGTTTAAAACTGACATTATACTATTATTTGTTTGTACCTCTGTGGTATGTTTTACCGTCTAACCATTCTTGAACAGCTAAAGCGTGTGGTTTAGGTAATTTTTCGTAAAATTTAGATACTTCAATTTGCTCTTTATTTTCAAAAACTTCCTCAAGACTGTCATTGTAAGTAGCAAACTCTTCTAACTTCTCAGTTAATTCTTTTTTGATTTCAGAATTAATCTGATTTGCTCTTTTAGCCATAATGGTAATTGCCTCATACACATTTCCTGTTGGCTCTTCAATAACTGTTTTATTGTAAGTTATTGTATTTACAGGAGCATTCGTCTTTTTTAAATCCATGACTTTATTTTATTTAGTAAATTTTTGTAAATCTGTTTCAACTCTGGCATTCATTTCTTCAGCCTTCACTTTGTATTTGGTATCGCTCTTAAACTTAATTAAGTTACCATACGCCACCTTTGCCACATTTAAACGTTCCTGCATTTTTGCCGGAATACTGTTTATTGCCAATTTGTATGCAGAATCATATTTATAGAACAATGCATCTTCTTTAAAAGGTGTTCCCGGAAAATCAGCAATAAAATTATCAAAAGCGATTAAAGCTGATTTATAATCTGAAATCAAATTATATCCTTTGGCATTTTCGTATGCTTTTTTCTCTAGTTTTCCATTTAAAACTTTCACTGCATCATTTGCCTGACCAATGTATTCTGAATTCGGGTAATTATCAATAAAAGCTTGTAATTTCTCTAATCCTTTTGCTGTATCAGTCTGATCTAAACTGTAAACAGGTGATAATTTTGAATAACTGTAAGCCCCAAGAAAAGCAGCTTCCTGCACTTTCTCGCTTCGTGGGTAACCCGAAACAAAACTTTCAAACTGGTAACCTGCCAAATAATATTGTTTGGTCTTATAATACGACTGAGAAAACATGTAAAACAGTTTTTCAGCCTGAGGTTTACCTCTATACGTAGGTGCCAATTGTTCAAAAAGACGAATTGCCTTTGAATATTTGCCAGCATCATACATTTTTGTTGCTACTTCAAACTTTGCTGCAACATCTTCATTTTTTAATGCTTTTTGGTAATCACTACAAGAACAAAAAAGGGCAACAACAATTAATAGAGATACTATTTTTTTCATTTTATTACTTTTATTATGATTACTCAGACAATTGTGCCAAAGCAAAATCACACCGAAGTTCCGGTGGCAAATTTAGTTATTAATTTAGCTACTACAAAATATTTTTTTGGTATAATAAAATACCGTTAATCCTGCTCTACTTTAATGCTTTTTTTAACAAATTCATTCAACCTGTTTGCCAGTTCATCGTCTACCGTTACCAATGGCAAACGCACTGTGTTCTCAGCAATACCAAGGGCTTTGAATACTTGTTTGATTCCGGCAGGATTTCCCTGTTCGAAAATCATATCAATACAATCGGATAAAAAGTACTGCGTCTTAAAAGCTTCATTTACTTTTTTATTCAATCCTAAACGGATCATTTCTGAAAATTCTTTTGGAAAACCTTGCCCAATTACAGAAATTACTCCTGCTCCACCGGCCAAAACGATTGGCAAAGCAATCATATCATCTCCTGAAATTACAAGAAAATCTTTCGGTGCATTTTTTATCAGCTGCATGGCTTGCACTACATCTCCTGCTGCTTCTTTTATGGCTACTATATTTTCAAAATCATTTGCCAGACGCACTACTGTTGCCGGCAACATATTACTTGACGTTCTTCCCGGTACATTATACAATATCACAGGTATAGGAGAAGCTTCGGCTATTGCTTTAAAATGCTGGTAAATACCTTCTTGTGTCGGTTTATTATAATAAGGAGAAACAGAAAGAATAGCTTCAAATGCAGAAAAATCTCTGGTCTTTAATTCCTCAACCAGTTGCATGGTATTATTACCTCCAACACCCAGTACAAGAGGCAATCTTCCTTTATTATATTCTACAACTGCATCTATAACCAATTCTTTTTCTGCTTGCGTCAAGGTAGCATTTTCTGCTGTAGTCCCCATAACAACAAGATACTCAACTCCTCCATCGATCGAAAAATTTACGATTCGTTGTAATGCTTCAAAATCAATTGAAAAGTCTTTTTTAAATGGAGTTACCAGAGCAACACCGGTTCCTATTAATGATTGCATATTCTACTTTATAATTTATTTAATGTTCTTTAAATACCTAAACAATTCGAAAACGAAAAGTTTATAATTTTCCAGGGTGGTATCTATCATCCATCGGTTTAATTCTTTATCGACGGATGTAAAACCAACTTTAAATTTTGCTTTTGACTTCGCCGTTATCAACATCAAAATCGTTTTCTCGATGTCGTAATAACTAATCAAAAGATCAAATTCTGTCTCGATAAATTCAGTTAAAAAATCTGTTTCAATCTCCCCTTTCCAATTGATGTGTTTTCTACCAAATGTGGGTCTTGAGTACGTTTTTTTCTCCTTAAATTTATCTCTATACACTACAATTTTTATGTTATCGGGGTTGATTCCATTCAAGACAAGCTCTTTTATCAGCTCTTTTGAATGCTTAAACTTAGTCTCATCAACCAGTAAACCAATTGTTTGTATAGCACTTGTAAAGACTTCATTTTTTACGCTACGCAAGTTATTTTTTAACGATTTTTTTATAAAAAATTCCTTTATGTAATTTAAAAACATAGTACATTTACGAGATTACAAAATTAATTATTTAAGTCGCATTTAAGATGGTAAAACTAAAAAAGTATAACGGGTTTTTAAAACTTTTTGTTATATTCTTAACACTTTTTTTTATAACTTCTTGTAGCAAGAACTACAATTTAACGAAGATAGAAGGGAAACAACTTCCTATAACCGAGAAAGCTCCACAAACTCCGGAAATCGAAACTTTTATTACTCCCTATCGCAATAATATCAATAAAGATTTGGACAGCATTTTAGCTTATTGCCCTGAAACACTGGAAAAAAGTACCGGAAAATGGCAAACCAGCATTGGTAATCTAATTGCTGATGTCTGCTTAAAAAGAGGGAATACCGTTTTTAATGCTCGTGAGAAAAAAGATATCGATTTGTGTTTTTTAAATCATGGTGGAATCCGTGCTATATTACCAAAAGGGAATGTTACCAAAAGAACAGCTTTTGAAATTATGCCTTTTGAAAACAATCTGGTGGTTCTGGCTCTAAAAGGAGAACAACTCGTAGCAATGACCTCTTATATTATTAAGGAGAAAAAACCGCATCCTTTGGCAGGAATGACTTTTACAATCTCTAAAGACAATACACCAAAAAACATACTTGTTCAGGGAAAACCGCTTGATACCAACAAAACGTATTATGTTGCTACCAATGATTACCTTGCAAATGGCGGAGATAACATGAACTTTTTCTTAAAAACTACTCAGAAATTTGATTTGAATTACAAACTTCGAAATGTACTGATTGATTACTTTAAGGAAGTAGACACGATTCCGGTGGCGAAAGACATTAGAATAACAGAAGAATAACTCCATTTAAATTACAATTACACTCAGCGTCCAGCTAAAAAATATACCAATGAAAAGAAGAGAATTTATCGAAAAAACGGCTGCCAGTACTGCTTTATTAAGCTTAGGTTTATCATTAAGCAGTTTTGAATCCAACGATATTAAACACTTAACTGTTTTACACACCAACGATGTGCACAGTCACATCGACCCTTTTCCGGCTGATGATCCGCGTAATGCAAATAAAGGTGGTGTATCTCGCAGAGCGGCTCTTATAGAAACCATTCGCAAAGAAAATCCAAATGTGCTTTTATTGGATGCCGGCGATATTTTTCAAGGAACCCCGTATTTTAACTATTATGGAGGTGAACTTGAATTTAAGCTCATGAGTATGATGAAATACGATGCTTCAACGATCGGAAATCATGATTTCGACAACGGACTTGATGGTTTACATGCTCAAATGCCTCATGCCAGTTTTGATTTTATTTGTTCTAATTACGATTTTAAAAACACCGTAATGAACGGGCTTATAAAACCGTATAAAATTTTTCACAAAAACGGAATTAAAGTAGGCGTTTTTGGTGTTGGAATTGAGCTTGCCGGCTTAGTTGACAAACAAATGTACCAAGAGACCATCTACAACAATCCTGTTGAAATTGCTCAGGACATGACCCAATTATTAAAAAAAGAAGAGAAATGTGATTTAGTCATCTGCCTTTCTCATTTGGGTTACGAATATAAAAATGATCCCTCAAGAATCTGCGATTTAAAGCTGGCGCAATTAACTCAGGATATTGATTTAATTATTGGCGGACATACGCATACTTTTCTGGACAAACCGACTGTTGTAAAAAACAAAATCGGAACAGAAGTATTGGTAAATCAAGTTGGTTGCTACGGAATTAACTTAGGCCGAATTGATTTCTACTTTGACAAAGACAAAGCACACAGCAATCAAGGAAGGTCTATTATTGTGTAATTACCTTTTATTTGATTCCTAAAATACAAAGACTAAGACATGATCGTAAACAGGCATTCTAAAATTGGATTGTTTGGAAATAGAAAACCAAATAATACAAAAGGACTTTTTTTATTTGATTTTAATACTCAGGAAAAAAAATACTTAGCTGATTTTCCGGAATGGGAGCCCCAAAACATCTCAATTGACGGAAAAAGGATTGCCATTACCAGAACTTCGTCAAACACCAGAGCTTACAGAACGGATTTAGTAATTACAGATCATGAAAATGAAACTGTATTACTAAATACCGACAATTATTGTATTTATGACGTTGAGTTTAATGCTAAAGGAAATAAAATTATAATCGTCGCAAGCAAAAAGAAACCCTTTTGTTATGATTTGTCACTCCAGCAAATTACCGCCGAATTACCCAAACAAATAAGAACCTATAAAGGAGATCTAGATCCTGAAAATGATACTTTTCTTGCGCCTTGTGAGAATACTAAAGATACTTGTTATTTATTCGATTTTGCTACCGGTAAGACTGAATCGATTAAATTTGGTACCAAAGCAATGATAAGCCGAATAAAATTTTCGGTCGATTTCACTTTTATTTATCTGATCACCGAAACAAACGTTTTGTACTGCTTTGATCGCGATTACAAAATAAAGTGGTACAAAGATTTTAACTACTTAGGAAAAGATGGAGGAAGAATAAACTCTTCTGATATATTTCAAACAGAAAATGGACAACTTTTAGCCGTTTACGCTTCTTCTACTGAATCCAATAGTTGGGGAGCAGAATATGTGGTGGATGCTACCAATGGAGAAATTGTAAACCAAATTGAAGCGTATCAATTTCGTGGAGGGTTCTCAAGTGATTTTTTCGAAAATAAGGTGTTGCTTTACACCCACAACACAATTGATTTAATTACCGGTAAAGTATCTGAAAATCCTGTGATCTAAAGTTAAACGAAATTTTGTCTACCTAAAAAGTTTATCTGATTTTCTTTTGAATTTTAATCTTTTCCAGAAAATATTCTACCATAAAGTAGTACGCCATAATTTGCGTGGCATCCCGGATTATCACTAAAACAATGGAATGCGAAAAACTTTGATTGAATACGTAAAACACATCGGAGAACATAAAACTAATCGTCATTAATGACATTAGCAAGGCGATATGGGTTCCTTTTGTGATATAACTTGCAAACGAAAAATAGCTCACAAACCCCAAAACAACGCCATAAATAGTATACAGAATAATAAACTTCTTCATGTTATAAAACTGTAGGTTTAGTATAGAAACCAACAGATAAACCAGAAATATAACAATTATACCGATTGGCAAAACATCTTTTCTGGTTAGTTTCAATTTTTCGTGTTCCCGTACAAAAATCATTAAAAGCAAGATATAAACAATCAAAAAGCTCAGTACGCCGCCAATTTCAGAAGCTTCAATCGCCATGATTTCGAAGACCTGGCCTATAAAACAGAATAGAAAAATTAAACTTTCTATCTTACCGATTCTAAAATCACTACTAATCAGAAAATAAATAAAAATAGCCGGCAGAACGATTGATTTCGTATAGATTACCAAGAAATCCTGTTCCATACAATCAAAAATGATCGTAAAGAGTAAGGCAAGAAAAAACAAAATCAAAGACGGTTTATTCGCTTTCATTTAATTTGTTTATAAAATCTTCTTCGGACAATATTGGAATATTTAACTTATTCGCTTTTTCTAATTTGGCTGGTCCCATATTATCTCCTGCCACCACAAAATCTGTTTTGGCAGAGATCGAACTTCCTACTTTTCCTCCGTTATCCTCGATCGCTTTCTTTAATTCATCGCGCGAAAATTGAGTAAAAACACCTGATACTACAAATGTTTTTCCTGCGAATTTATCAGTAGCATTCGGATTTACTTTTTCGACAATTTCAAATTGAACGCCTTTATTTTTCAAACGATCAATTATACTTTGGTTTTCCTCATTCTCAAAAAACTCAATAACACTTTTTGCAATTCTTTCGCCAATTTCATCCACCAAAATCAAATCCATTAAAGAAGCTTGGGCTAATGCATCAATATTCTTGTAATGTTTGGCTAGTTTTTTTGCTACTGTCTCTCCAACAAAACGAATTCCTAAAGCAAACAAGACACTCTCGAACGGAATCTCTTTTGATTTTTGAACTCCATTTACCAGATTTTCAGCCGATTTTTGTGCCATTCTTTCCAAAGGCAAAATTTGCGCTACGGTCAATTCATACAAATCGGCATAATTATGTACCAATCCGTTATTAAAAAGCAAAGCAACCGTTTCACCTCCAAGACCTTCAATATCCATCGCTTTTCTTGAAATATAATGCTGAATACGTCCGATAATCTGCGGCGGACATCCATAAAAATTAGGGCAATAGTGATTGGCTTCTCCTTCGTTTCTGACCAACTCGGTCTGACACTCCGGACAGTGTGTTATATAGTGTGTAATTGCTGAGTTTTCAGGACGTTTTTCTAAATCTACAGCAATGATTTTAGGAATAATTTCACCCCCTTTTTCAACAAAAACGGTATCGTTAATTCTAATATCTAATTTCTCAATCTGATCTGCATTATGCAAAGAAGCTCTTTTTACAACGGTTCCTGCCAATTGAACAGGTTCTAAGTTTGCCACGGGTGTAATTGCTCCTGTACGCCCTACCTGATAGGAGATTGAATTTAATTTCGTTGAAACTTGTTCTGATTTGAATTTATAGGCAATAGCCCAGCGTGGTGATTTTGCTGTATAACCTAATTCTTCCTGATGCTGAATACTGTTTACTTTTATTACTACACCATCTGTTTCATAAGGCAGTTCGTGACGATGAACGTCCCAATAATCAATAAAATCAAAAACTTCTTGCAGATTATGAACTAATTTGGCTTCATTTGGTACTTTAAAGCCCCATTTTCGGGCTGATTCCAATCCATCATACTGAGAGGAAAAAGGCAGATTATTACCGGTTACAAAATACAATAGGCATTCTAACGGACGTTTGGCGACCTCAGCACTGTCCTGCAATTTTAAGCTTCCCGAAGCTGTATTTCTCGGGTTGGAATAAGGTGTTTCACCTATTTCGATTAATTCCTGGTTCATTTTTTCAAAACCGGCATAAGGAAGTATAATTTCTCCGCGGATATCAAATCGATCCGGGTAATTTCCTTTTAGCTGTAACGGAATTGATTTTATGGTTTTAATATTGTTCGTTACATCATCTCCCTGAAAACCATCACCACGTGTTAAAGCCTGAGTCAGTTTTCCGTTTTCGTACGTAATGCTTATCGAAGCACCATCGTACTTTAGTTCGCAGGTATATTGCAAATCAACATTGCCCAGTACTTTCTGGATTCGGTTTTGCCAATCTTCCAAATCGTCTTTGGAGTAGGAATTGTCCAGAGAATACATTCGGTATTGATGTGCAATTGTTTTAAAATTCTTGGTAACCGTACCTCCTACTCGCTGCGTTGGTGAATTTTCGTCAAAAAACTCCGGATTCTTATTTTCTAAGTCCTGAAGCTCTTTTAATTTGATGTCAAATTCATAATCCGAAATTGTAGCATTATCAAGTACATAATAATTGTAATTGTGCTGATTAAGTTCGTTTCGTAACGTTTGAATGGTCTCTTGAATACTCATAAAATACTAAAATGATACAGATTGGAATGTTGTTTAACTGTACCTCAAAATTAGGATTATTTTTATTGAAAAACATCAAAAAATGAAAGTTTTAAAAAACCAAAAATCAGGTTGTAAATTCATACAACCTGATTTCCTTCATGTCCATCATTCTTAAAAAAAGAATTAATAAAAACCAACTTCCAATGGTATCTTCGTGTTGCACTTTTAAGCTTCTGATCAAACCACCAGAGCCGGAATACAAAACTATTTCTGGATAATGATAAAGTCAGAACGTCTGTTTAATAAATGCTCTGCTTCTGAACATTTTACCCCATTTTTACATCTGTTAATTAGTCTGCTTTCCCCATACCCTATCGCACTTTCTATTCTGGAAGCATCAATCCCTTGAGAAACAATATAATCACGGGTTGATTTGGCTCTTTTATCTGAAAGCACCATATTATAAGCATCCTTTCCGCGAGAATCGGTATGAGATTCTATCTTGATTCGGATGTTTGGAAATTTTTGCATGATAAAAACAACCTTAGTTAGCTCTTCGATAGCCAGAGGTGTAATATCGTACTTATCATAATCAAAATAAATTGGTTTTACGTCCACTTTTTCAACTCCTTTTTTCTTTACCACTAAGTCATCGTAATTACTAAGTTCAAAATTGACATCTTTGATTTCGCCTCCGTTTACCTTGGTAGTTTCTACTGTTTTTTCATCACTACTGTAGTTCATCTTTGCCGCAATCATTTTAATCACTTTCCCACAAGGAACTTCTATTGCATATTTGCCCTCATAGTTGGTTTTTGTTTCGCCCAGAACTTCGCTATAGGAATTGTAAGCCATAATTACAACGTCTTCCAGTGGCAATTTGGTTTTTCTGTCGACTGCCATACCGGATATCGATTGATTGCAAATTGGTTTTCCTTTTTCAAAAGCGTAAATATCGTCGTCTCCTTTACCGCCGTCTCTATTGGAAGAAATATAGCCCAATTCGCCGGCCTTATCAATTATAAAAGAAAAATCATCTTTGTTACTGTTTATTGGCGCTCCTAAATTTCGGGGTGTCGTAAAACTTCCATCAGACAACATTTTGCTTTCATAAATATCTAAATCTCCCCAACCATAATGCCCGTCTGAAGAAAAATAAAGGACTCCGTTTCTGAAAAAAGGAAAAACTTCATTCCCAATTGTATTGATTTTTGGTCCTAAATTCACAGGAGAACTCATGGTTCCGTCGGCTGCAATTTTCACATAATACAAATCTGTTTCACCAAATCCGTTCGGCATGTCTGACGCAAAGAAGAGCAACTGTCCGTCATCACTTAAAGAAGGGTGTCCAACGGAATACTCTTCACTGTCAAAAAACACTTTTTGCGGATTTTCGAGTTTATTATCTACTATTTTTCCTTCGACAATTTGAAAATTGTTGATTTTGTTTTCATCTACAACCAGTTTGTTTTTCTTTACAATATTTGTCGAATAGTAAATGGTTTTCCCGCTACTGTCAAAGGTAGCTGTCGCCTCATGGTATTTAGTCATTACGTTTGCCAGAAACACTGTTTCGTTAAACAAACTACCATCGGCAGGATTTCTGTCGGCCAAATACAAATTCAGGAAAGGCTGATTGTTCCAGGTGTATAACTTATCTCCGAATTTTGTTGTGTCTCGGGCAGAAGAGAATACAATTTTATCTACAAAATAGGTAGCTCCAAAATCAGATTTACTGGTGTTAATATCTAAATTTCTAATTTGATAAAGAGATTTCGTTTTAGCTAAACTATCCATTTGGGTTTTCTGAGCGACATAGCGATTGATCTCTTTTTGATCTCCTTTTTTATTTAAATATTCTTTTGTGACCCTATCTGCCTCGTCATAATCCATAACTGCTTTCATAGATTGAATGTAACGCAGGTAATAGATATCTGTTAAATTATTGCCTTGCACTTCGTATAACTTCCTGTACCATTTGAGTGCATTCCTTGAATCGGAATTGAAGTAATACGAATCAGCAGCATTCTTTAACGTTTGTGCTGAAGGACTTTTTATGTTTTGTAAACACTCCTCATAGGCTTTTGAAGCATCTAAATAGGAAAAGTTTTTAAACAATGCGTCCGCTTTCTTTAAATTCGTTTGAGCAAAACTAACCGTAAAACTCACGAATAAACCTAGGATATACAATTTTTTCATAAGCCTCATATTTAGAAGAATCTTGGGGATTTGATTTTACTTTGATTTTTAGTAAACTGGTAACGCAGAATGAATTCATGTGTACCATCGTTGTACTTATTTAACTGGCTGAC
Organism: Flavobacterium sp. FlaQc-49; assembly: GCF_044005985.1. NCBI lineage: Bacteria > Pseudomonadati > Bacteroidota > Flavobacteriia > Flavobacteriales > Flavobacteriaceae > Flavobacterium > Flavobacterium sp. FlaQc-49. Next base: position 206,766 of record NZ_JBIPCS010000005.1, read on the forward strand.
CGTATAATCGAAAGCATATCCGAGGTAAAAACTTTTTGTTATTTGAAAACCTGCCAAGATACTAACGGAATCATCCGTTCTGTAGGCACCTCCAATTACAAATTTTTCCGCAATCATAAAATTCGCCGACACATCAGCAGTAAGTGGAGCTCCATTTACTGCTTTTACTAAAAATGCCGGTTTAAATTTTAAATTTGGACTTAAGTCAAATACATATCCTCCCATTAAATAATAATGCAAGCGATCATAATCTATTGATTCTTGTACATCATCATAATAATCATTCTGAATGAAGCTTGGAACTGAAAACCCAACATACCATTTGTCGGTGTAATAATAAATTCCCGCTCCAACTGCCAGTTTCATCTGGTTACTAATGTTTTGATTTAGCAAAACATCATTCTCATCATAAAATCTCCCTTTAGACCAATCTATATCCAACATTCTAAAACCTGCTTTTAAACCAAATGCTAATCTTTTTTCATAACCAAGTGGCAATGAATAAGAGAAGTTTCCATCCAGATACAATTCGCTTGAAGGACCAATTTTGTCGTTTACGACACTTAGTCCCAGACCAATTTTCTCATTTCGGAGTGGTGTGTGAGCAGAAAACGATTGTGTTTCCGGAGCACCGGAAATTCCAACCCATTGAGAACGATGTAAAAGTGTTGCTTCTAAAGTTCCGGTAGATCCGGCATAAGCCGGATTTATCGCCATAGTGTTGTACATGTATTGCGTGTACTGTGGATCCTGTTGTGCGCTGGCACAAAATGTAATAAAAGAACATATTAGAATGAAATACGTTTCTAATAATTTTATATATAGTTTCATAACGATACTTATTTAGTTAATTAATTAGATGATTAATAGAAGCTTATCTCATTATAGATAACCAGCCTTTTTTAATCGTTCCGTCTCCAGTGTCTATCACATAGAAATAAGTACCTGTTGGTAACATATCTCCTCTATTCACAACTCCGGAAACGTTCGCAGTTCCATCCCAAGTATTTTCATAATTTCTTTTACTGTATACTAATGCACCATATCTATTGAAGACTTTTAGTTCATTGTCCGGATAGGTTTGGATACAATCAATTCTGAAAAAATCATTTAGTCCATCGCTATTTGGCGTAAACTCGTTGTACACTGTTAAACAGGTCGGAGTAATTGTTGCTGTAGCGGTGTTATTGAGTAAATTAACATCCAGAGGCATTGAAACCACAATTTTTGCGACATCTAAATAATAATCCGCAGGTATTGCTGCTGCCATTTTGCCTTGTGGAGAACTACCCATTTTATTAGTGTTAACACTTAAAGGTGGTAATACCTCAGCTGTGATTTCCAGTTTTACGTTCTGACCTGAATTTAAAGTCGGTATACTCCACATTCCGGTAGAAGCCGTATATACACCTGAAGTCACAAATGCTCCGATAAAACGATAGCCGGCCGGTAAAAAATTATTAATCTCTACATTAATAAAATTCCCCATTCCTACGTTTCCTATTACAATAGTGAACATTACAGTATCTCCAAAATTTGCTGTAGGATTACTAACCACATTCGATATGGTTAAGTCTGAGCAGGTAGCTACTATTACATCTAATGATTTATAAGTATTATCATTACAGGTATTTAAATAGGCAACCTCAACTTTACCAGGACCGATATCGGACCAAGAAACTGTTACTGAGCCGTCTGATGCTCCTCCACCTGAAAGAATCGTTCCATTAGTAATAGACCATACGTAATTTGATTTTCCATTGGCAATTGAGTAGGTTACCCCGTCAAAAACACATGGTGTATCGTCACTAGCTGTGATCAGAACCAAATCATCATTAGAGAAATTAACTACAACTGCTAATCGTACAGCATTATTACAGCCATTAGTCATATTATCCTGTGCTGTAGCATAGTAAGTTCCTGCAACAAGAAGTGTTCCTGCCGGTAATACAGTTCCTCCAGTAGCTGAAGTATACCAGATAGCGCCTGTTTCATTAACCTCGATATCTTCTATCGTTGGATTTGCAGATAAACAGAACGTTTGTACTGGTTTTGAAGTTGTAATAATTCCTTGTGAATTTACATCTACGATCACTTCTAATCTATCCGGGTTTTCACAATTAACAGCACTTAAAACAGCACCGTAATAAGAACCGCTGGTCAAAGCTGTTGTCGATGGAATTATAGTTCCACCAGCAGGAGTGCTATACCAAACCACATTCGGTTCATTTACCTGAATACTGGCAACAGTCGGAGCATCAACAATACAGAAATTTTGAGTAACTGAGCTTGTAGTTGGCTTAGGACTTGGTTGTGCTACTGTAACTCTAACCTGTAATCTCACTAAGCTTTCGCAGCCGTTTGTGGCATCATAAATAGCTCCATAATACGATTGTGTTGTTAAGAGCGTATTTGCTGGAATTGGTGTACCACCCGAAGCGGTATAGAACCAAGCAACATTTGTTTCATTGACTACTATGTTTGCCACTGTAGCGGCAGCTGTAGAACAAAATACCTGTTGAGAGTTTGGTGTGGTCGGGTTATTCGGAGCTCCAACAGTAACTTGAACTTGTAATCTGTTAGCACTTGCACAACCCGTTACCGGATCCAGAATAGCTCCATAGTAAGTACCTGTCGTCAAGAGTGTTGTTAGCGGAATTACTGTTCCACCAACAGCAGTACTATACCAAACTACATTAGCCTGATTGGTTTTGATACTCGCAAATGTCGGTAAACTTAACAAACAGAAGTTCTGAACTCCTGCAGTTACCAATGTTGGCGTGCCCGGATCGGTTACGCTGATGGTAACCTGTAATCTTACCGCACTTTGACAACCTGTTGTTGCATCTAACAAAGTAGCATAATAAACACCACTGGTTAAAGCTGTTGCCAAAGCAATCGCTGTTCCACCTGTTGCAGTACTGTACCAAACGACATTAGTCTGAGTGGTTTGAATACTCGCAAACGTTGGTGCATTTATCAGACAGAAGTTTTGAGTTCCTGCTGTTACTAGTGTCGGTGTACCCGGATCGGTTACACTAATAGTAACTTGTAATCTCACAGCACTTTGACATCCTGTAGTAGTATTTACCAAAGCAGCATAATAAACACCGCTGGTTAAAGCTGTTGCCGGAGCAATCGCTGTTCCACCAGTTGCAGTACTATACCAAACTACATTAGCCTGATTTGTTTGAATACTTGCAAACGTTGGTGCATTTATCAAACAGAAGTTTTGAGTTCCTGCATTTACTAGTGATGGTGTACCCGGATCGGTTACACTGATCGTAACTTGCAATCTCACCGCACTTTGACATCCTGTTGTTGCGTCTAATAAAGCAGCATAATAAGTACCGCTGGTTAAAGCTGTTGCCGGAGCAATCGCTGTTCCACCAGTTGCAGTACTATACCAAACTACATTAGTCTGATTCGTTTGAATACTCGCAAAAGTTGGCGCATTTATCAAACAGAAGTCTTGTGTTGCGTCTGTCGTTGTTGGTGTGCCCGGATCGGTTACACTAATGGTAACTTGCAATCTCACTGCACTTTGACAACCTGTAGTAGTATTTACCAAAGCAGCATAATAAACACCGCTGGTTAAAGCTGTTGCCGGAGCGATAGCTGTACCTCCTGTTGCAGCATTGTACCAAACCACATTAGCCTGAGTAGTCTGAATACTCGCAAACGTTGGTGCATTTACCAAACAGAAGTTTTGAGTTCCTGCATTTACTAATGTCGGTGTGCCCGGATCAGTTACACTAATAGTAACTTGTAATCTCACCCCACTTTGACAACCTGTAGTAGTATTTACCAAAGCAGCGTAATAAACACCACTCGTTAAAGCTGTAGTTGGAGCAATTGCTGTTCCTCCTGTTGCGGTACTGTACCAAACGACATTAGTCTGAGTGGTTTGAATACTCGCAAATGTCGGTGCATTTACTAAACAGAAGTTTTGAGTGCCCGCATTTACTAATGTCGGTGTGCCCGGATCGGTTACACTAATGGTAACTTGTAATCTTACCGCACTTTGACAACCAGTAGTTGCATCTAACAAAGCAGCGTAATAAGTACCGCTCGTTAAAGCTGTTGCCGGAGCAATCGCTGTTCCTCCAGTTGCAGTACTATACCAAACTACATTAGCCTGATTCGTTTGAATACTCGCAAAAGTTGGCGCATTTATCAAACAGAAATCTTGTGTTGTATCTGTCGTTGTCGGTGTGCCCGGATCGGTTACACTAATAGTAACTTGCAATCTCACCGCACTTTGACAACCTGTAGTAGTATTTACCAAAGCAGCATAATAAACACCGCTGGTTAAAGCTGTTGCAGGAGCTATTGCTGTTCCACCTGTTGCAACACTGTACCAAACTACATTAGCCTGAGTGGTTTGAATACTCGCAAATGTTGGTGCATTTATCAAACAGAAGTTTTGAGTGCCCGCATTTACTAATGTCGGTGTGCCCGGATCGGTCACGCTGATCGTAACTTGTAATCTCACCGCACTTTGACAACCCGTTGTGGCATCTAATAAAGCAGCATAATAAACACCACTTGTTAGAGCTGTTGTCGGAGCAATTGCTGTTCCGCCTGTTGCAGCACTGTACCAAACGACATTAGTCTGAGTGGTTTGAATGCTTGCAAACGTTGGTGCATTTATCAAACAGAAGTTTTGAGTTCCTGCAGTTACTAATGTCGGTGTGCCCGGATCAGTTACACTAATAGCAACTTGTAATCTCACGGCGCTTTGACAACCTGTAGTTGCATCTAACAAAGCAGCGTAATAAGTACCGCTTGTTAAAGCTGTTGCCGGAGCGATAGCTGTACCTCCCGTTGCCACACTGTACCAAATGACATTCGTTTCATTCGTTTGAATGCTGGCAAAAGTTGGCGCATTTACCAAACAGAAGTCTTGTGTTGCATCTGTTGTTGTTGGTGTACCCGGATCAGTTACACTAATAGCAACTTGTAATCTTACGGTACTTTGACAACCTGTTATCGCATTTAGCAGAGCAGCATAATAAGTACCGCTGGTTAAAGCTGTTGTTGGTGCAATGGCAGTTCCTCCTGTTGCAACACTGTACCACACTACATTAGCCTGATTCGTTTGAATATTCGCAAATGTAGGTGCATTTACCAAACAGAAATCTTGTGTGGTATCTGTTGTAGTTGGTGTGCCCGGATTTGTTACACTAATGATAACCTGCAACCTTACTTTACTTTGACAACCTGTTGTAGCGTCTAACAAAGCTGCATAATAAACTCCGCTTGTTAAAGCTGTAGTTGGTGCAATGGCTGTTCCTCCTGTTGCAACACTGTACCAAACGACATTAGTCTCATTCGTTTGAATACTGGCAAAAGTTGGTGCATTTATCAAACAGAAATCTTGTGTAGTATCTGTTGTAGTCGGTGTACCCGGATCGGTTACACTTATAGTTACTTGTAATCTCACGGCACTTTGACAACCTGTTGTAGCATCTAACAAAGCAGCATAATAAGTACCGCTCGTTAAAGCTGTTGCCGGAGCAATGGCTGTTCCGCCTGTTGCAACGCTGTACCAAACGACATTAGCCTGAGTGGTTTGAATGCTTGCAAATGTTGGCGCATTTATCAAACAGAAGTTTTGAGTTCCTGCAGTTACTAATGTTGGTGTGCCCGGATCGGTTACACTAATAGTAACTTGTAATCTCACAGCACTTTGACATCCTGTAGTAGCATTTAGTAAAGCTGCGTAGTAAACGCCGCTTGTTAAAGCTGTTGTTGGCGCAATGGCTGTTCCTCCTGTTGCAACGCTATACCAGATAACATTAGCCTGATTCGTTTGAATACTTGCGAATGTTGGTGCATTTACCAAACAGAAATCTTGTGTAGTATCTGTAGTCGTCGGTGTGCCAGGATCAGTTACACTGATGGTAACCTGTAATCTTACAGCACTTTGACAACCTGTAACCGGATCTACAATACCTCCATAGAAAATTCCACTGGTCAATGCCGCTGTTGGAGCAAAAGCAGTTCCTCCACTTGTCGCATTGTACCAAACCACATTTGGCTCGTTTACCTGAATACTTGCGAATGTTGGTGCATTTACCAAACAGAAATCTTGTGTGACATCTGTTGTAGTTGGTGTGCCCGGATCGGTTACACCTATAGTAACTCGCAATCTTTCGTTACTTTGACAACCTGTGGTAGCGTCTAACAAAGCAGCATAATAAACTCCGCTAGTTAAAGCTGTTGTTGGTGCAATAGCGGTTCCACCTGTTACAACACTATACCAAACGACATTAGCCTGATTCGTTTGTATACTCGCAAACGTTGGTGCATTTGCCAAACAGAAATCTTGTGTTGTATCTGTAGTAGTCGGTGTACCCGGATCAGTTACGCTAATGGTAACTTGTAATCTCACAGCACTTTGACAACCCGTTGTAGCATCTAATAAAGCAGCATAATAAGTACCACTCGTTAAGGCTGTAGCCGGAGCTATAGCTATACCACCCGTTGCAACACTATACCAAACCACATTAGCCTGAGTGGTTTGAATGCTTGCAAACGTTGGTGCATTAACTAAACAGAAGTTTTGAGTTCCTGCAGTTACTAATGTCGGAGTGCCCGGATCGGTTACACTAATGGCAACTTGTAATCTCACAGCACTTTGACATCCTGTTGTAGCGTCTAACAAAGCAGCATAATAAGTACCGCTGGTTAAAGCTGTAGTCGGAGCTATTGCTGTTCCGCCTGTTGCCACACTGTACCAGACCACATTGGCCTGATTGGTTTGTATGCTCGCAAATGTTGGTGCGTTTACCAAACAGAAATCCTGTGTTGTATCGGTTGTAGTTGGTGTTCCCGGATCGGTTACACTAATAGTAACTCTCAATCTTTCGTTACTTTGACAACCTGTTGTTGCGTCTAACAAAGCAGCGTAATAAACACCACTGGTTAAAGCTGTTGTTGGTGCAATAGCGGTTCCTCCTGTTACAACACTGTACCAAACTACATTAGGCTGATTGGTTTGTATACTTGCAAAGGTTGGTGCATTTACCAAACAGAAATCTTGTGTAGTATCTGTAGTAGTCGGTGTGCCCGGATCGGTTACACTAATAGTAACTCGCAATCTTTCGTTACTTTGGCAACCTGTGGTAGCATCTAACAAAGCGGCATAATAAACACCACTGGTTAAAGCTGTTGTTGGTGCTATGGCAGTTCCACCTGTTACTACACTATACCAAACGACATTAGGCTGATTCGTTTGTATACTCGCAAAGGTTGGCGCATTTACCAAACAGAAATCTTGTGTAGTATCTGTTGTAGTTGGTGTACCCGGATCGGTTACGCTAATAGTAACTCGCAATCTTTCGTTGCTTTGACAACCTGTGGTAGCATCCAACAAAGCAGCATAATAAACCCCACTGGTTAAAGCTGTTGTTGGTGCAATGGCTGTTCCGCCTGTTACAACACTGTACCAAACGACATTAGCCTGATTCGTTTGTATACTTGCAAACGTTGGCGCATTTATTAAACAAAAATCTTGTGTAGTATCTGTAGTGGTTGGTGTACCCGGATCGGTTACACTGATCGTAACTAATAATCTCACATTACTTTGACAACCTGTTGTAGCGTCTAGCAAAGCAGCATAATAGGTACCACTCGTTAAAGCTGTTGTTGGTGCAATCGCTACTCCTCCAGTTGCTACACTATACCAAACGACATTAGGCTGATTGGTTTGTATACTTGCAAAGGTCGGTGCATTTACCAAACAGAAATCTTGTGTAGTATCTGTAGTAGTCGGTGTACCAGGATCGGTTACACTAATAGTAACTCGCAATCTTTCGTTGCTTTGGCAACCTGTGGTAGCGTCTAACAAGGCAGCATAATAAACACCGCTGGTTAAAGCTGTTGTTGGTGCTATGGCAGTTCCACCTGTTACTACACTATACCAAACTATATTAGGCTGATTCGTTTGAATGCTCGCAAACGTTGGTGCATTAACTAAACAAAAATCTTGTGTAGTATCTGTTGTAGTTGGTGTGCCCGGATCGGTTACGCTAATAGTAACTCGCAATCTTTCGTTGCTTTGACAACCTGTGGTAGCGTCTAACAAAGCAGCGTAATAAACACCAGTGGTTAAAGCCGTTGTAGGCGCAATAGCTGTTCCTCCTGTTACAACACTGTACCAAACTACATTAGCCTGATTCGTTTGAATACTGGCGAACGTTGGCGCATTTACCAAACAGAAATCTTGTGTAGTATCGGTTGTAGTTGGTGTACCCGGATCGGTTACACTGATCGTAACTAATAATCTCACATTACTTTGACAACCTGTTGTAGCGTCTAACAAAGCAGCATAATAGGTACCACTAGTTAAAGCTGTTGTTGGTGCTATAGCAGTTCCTCCAGTTGCAACGCTGTACCAAACCACATTAGGCTGATTGGTTTGTATACTCGCAAAGGTTGGCGCATTTACCAAACAGAAATCTTGTGTAGTATCCGTTGTAGTTGGCGTACCCGGATCGGTTACACTGATCGTAACTAATAATCTCACATTACTTTGACAACCTGTTGTAGCGTCTAACAAGGCAGCATAATAAGTACCGCTCGTTAAAGCTGTTGTTGGTGCAATCGCTACTCCTCCTGTTGCAACGCTGTACCAAACGACATTAGCTTGATTCGTTTGAATACTTGCAAAGGTTGGTGCATTTACCAAACAGAAATCTTGTGTGGTATCTGTAGTTGTTGGTGTGCCCGGATCGGTTACACTGATAGTTACCTGCAAACGAACAGAACTCTCACAACTGTTTAAAAGGTCTAAAACAGCACCATAATAAACTCCGCTCGTCAATGCCGCTGTTGGTGCAAAAGCAGTTCCTCCCGTTGCTACATTATACCAAACTACATTACTTTCATTTACCTGAATACTCGCAAAAGTTGGAGCATTTATCAAACAGAAATCCTGAGTAGTATCAGTTGTAGTTGGTGTATTAGGATCAATTATAACTATTGTCGCTTCCTGAAGTGTACCGGCAATATTTTCGCAGGTTCCATCACTGGAAACGGCCACATAATATATAATTGGGCTCAAGGCTTTTGTTAAGCCAGTTGCTGTTAAAACACCTGTGCCGCTTATTGCATAAGTAACTCCTCCAATAACAGCTCCATTTGTTATAGGCTGCGTTTTATTCGCATCCAAATACCACGTAAATACTGCATTTGTTAAAGTAGGTGCGGTTGGTGTCAAGGATGCCGGTACGTTATGACATATAGATGTACCATCAACCAGAATATCGGTCTTGATAGAAGGAGGCAGTATTGTAAATGTAATCTGTTTTCTGTCTATCGCTGCGGTTTCGCATAATTCATCTGAACTAACCCCTACATAATAAGTATAGGTTCCCGGTGTTAAACCGTTTACAATTAATTGAGCAGTTGTTTCTCCCGCAATTAACTGACTTGTTGTTCCATCAAAACTATACCAATAATATATCGGATTTGTTAGTACCGGAGTACCACTTAAGCCAGTTGCTAAAGTTACGGTTCCAGATGGAGAACAAATAGAAGTAACTGCTCCTCCGTTTAAAGTAATATTTGTTAAAGCATTTACCGGGCTTGAAGCTCTAACCTCAACGGTTACTTCTCCTCTTGTAAAAGCTTCACAGTTGTATCTTACCGGTTGTATATAATATTTATAAATTCCTGCCGCCAAGGTAGTCGGAATAGTATAAGAAATACCGGTTGCCACAACATTACCTCCTGTTGGTGCGTCATACCATTTATAAGTTGAACAAGCTACTTCGGGTATCTGGAGCGTGACCGCCGTTCCCGGACAGACCGTGACCTTATTATTTATGTCACCCCCTACTACTTTCGTATTGGCTACTCGGTCAACGGTATGAACTCTTAAATTATCCAGTACTCCCGCAACACCACCAAAACGAATTCTAACTCTGTCATAAGGTTCAGGTTGCGAATTCACTAAAACGATAGCCATTGAATCACCTGCTAACAATTTCAAACTTAACAAGGTGCTTGTATTGTCTATCGGAGTTCCAACCGCAACATCACCTAAATAACGTTGAATAGTAAATCCGGTAAGTAAATTAATTGCTAAAATAGTTCCCGGTTTTGAGATTACTATTCTTAAAGTATCACTTACTATTGAGGGAGTTTTAAATGCTACAGTTAAATCAGCCGCAGCAAGTGCCCCAACACCGCTGTACATAGTAGCAAAAGTACTGATATCGTTATCTGCTACATTCCATGCATCGCTAACACCCACTGTAGCAGTCAAAGCTCCTACTCCTAAATCTACTGCTCCATAATAAATATCCTGAATATCTCCAGGAGTACATGCTACAGTAGAAACTGATCTTGTATAATAAGCATCATATACTTTTGTGCTTTGTGCGACACTTACAAGTGATGCCATTTGAATTTTTATTCCATCATAATCTTGTGGTCCGGTACCATCACTTGGAACAAAAGTAAACTCGAAAGCACTGTCTCCTGACAATAGGTTCAACAATGATCCTGAAACCGTTTGAAAAGTTCCTATGTTTACTCCATTTTTAGTTCCGATCACAGATAGGTTTTGTCCTAAGGCCAAAAGACTTAATTCAGTTCCCAACTTAACCGTTACCGGAGTTCCTTTTACAATATTAGCCGGCCATTTCAAATCTTGCCAGGTAGTCCCAACTCCTAAAAGTCCAATTCCAGTTGTAATGGTAGAGTACGTTCGAGTACTTCCGTCAACGGCATTACCCGGATTTGAAACTCCTCCCGTTATATTAAACCCAAAGGTTTGTGTAGTAGCATAAACTCGTTCTGTTAATGATTGACAACTATTCAGGTCAATAACATTAATAGAAACAGTTCCGGTTCTTGTACAATTCGCATTACTTGCTACTACTGTATAAGTATAAATTCCAGGCGTGTTTAATACACCAGTTTCAAAGGCTGGTCCTACTAAAGCATTCCCTTGTGGATCAAACCATGCCAATGTTCCATCAGATACTGCGTTTAAAGCTACATTGCTTCCAGTATTCACAGATATCGAAGGCGTTACCACCAAAGTTGGTAAGGCATTGATCGTTACGGTTACCGTTTGTTTAGACGAAGGACAGGTAATTCCATTGCCCTGCGCTTGAATAGAGTAAACACCGCTTGTGCTTACACTTGCTGCAGCGTCTGCAGTTATAATCGCATTTGACGGATCATAAAAAGTATAAGTTGTATTTCCTGAAGTATCGAAACCAACTATTGCATCTTTCAAATTAACGCTTCCACATCCTTGTAGTGGAACTGCTATTAAAGTTAAACCTGTCGTTGTTGGATAGGTAACGGTTACCTCTTTTAAATTTCCTGCTTCATTTTCGCAATTGGTTGCATTCACAACGGAAATAAAATAAGAGTAAGGCGACGCTCCAGCTGTTAAACCACTAACCGTCAAAGCATAGGTAGTTGGATTTATTGCATAAGTCTCACCTGATCCACCGGTACCCGCGTCTAAGATTGGAATAGTCTTAGCCTGATCTCCGTAATATTTAAATTGTGCTCCGACCAAAGCTGATGTCGGAGAAAGTGTAACTACTCCGGCACAAGAAGCTTCAACAGGACTTGCAATTGTAATATTTGCAGCTGTTGCAAATGGAGATACGGTCACCGTAATTGGTTCACGAACGGTATTGATACAACCACCACGGGTTGCTTCTAGATAATACGTTGTTGACGCTGTTAAAGAAGGTGTAGTATAACTTGCCAAAGCAGAAAGCTCTATACCTCCGGTTGCGGAGTCAAACCATTTAAATGTTTCTCCTATTGCAGTTGTACTGGCGTTCAAAGTGGCCGTTTGTCCACTGCATATAGGTGAAGAAGCTCCTGTAACAGTTGCATTTTTATATCTAAATGATGCATCATAAATATTCAGACTGGTCAGAACAGTAGCAAGTCCGTTTAATTGAACTCGAACACTGGTAAAGGCACCACCAGCTGTAAAACTAGCTTTAAAACGATTTCCTCCTAATAGTTGGATATCCACAAGTGAACTAATAGAAATCTGATCACTATTAGGAACACCTGAATTAAAACTTTGTAAAGTGATATTGGAAAGAAGACTGATATCAAGAAGTCCGGTAGGAATTCCCAATTCAACATCTATAATATCACCTGATTGACCAGAAGTAGTGAACGTCAATGTTTGCTCAATATGATCTCCTAATAATCCCAAAGGAATGTTAAGTGTTGAAGCTGTTGTTACATCCCCATCGGCAGCATTTCCATCATTATTTGAGCTACATAATAAACATATTGTCGTTCCTCCTTTAGTAACAACCTCCGAATTGGCTTGCAGACAAGAACTAATTGAAGCACTTACTACAACATTAATAGGTGTTCTTACACTACTTATACAGCTGGAAAGAAGACCTCTCGCTGTAACATAATAAGTTGTATTTGCTGTTAGCACTGGTGTTACATAAGTACTTGTGGCAGTAGCTAATAATGTCCCGCCAACAGCTGCGTCATACCAATCAAATTCAACATTCGGTTCAGGACTTGATACCTGCAAACTAACACTTTGTCCGGACTGAATGATCACATTAGACGATGCCGCAATTGGAGCAGCCGGTAACGGATTAACAGTAACGTCGACTTGCGTTCTTAAAGCGCTTATACAACTGTTAATTCCCGCTTCTATATAATAACTGGTGTTTGCTGTTAAATTTGGTGTTACGAAAGAAGTTCCCGTAAACAACAAAGTTCCAGCCGCCGCCGCATCATACCATTTATAAATTGTACCAAGCACTGGAGATTGAATGGTTATAGTTGAAGTCTGTCCGCTACAAATACTTGCAGGAACAGCAGCCACTATTGGTGCCAGCGGATTATCAATCAATACTTGCACCGGCGAGCGCTCACTATTTACACAACCATTTCTGGTGATCTGTATATAATTAGTTACCGCCGAAGTCAAAGCCGGAGTAGTATAGGATGCTGTACTGGCTAATAAATTTCCTCCTGTTAAAGCATCAAACCAAGCAATTGTTTCACCAACAGCAAGACCTGCCGTTAATGTTGTGGTTTGTCCACTACAAATTGTTGTATTTCCGGTAACAGTAGGTACTTTATATCGGTAAGCAGCCTGATAAATATTCACACTGGTTAAAAGAGTAGCCAAACCACCTAATCGAACTTCGACACGGTCAAAATTGGCTCCTGCAGTTACACTGGCTCTAAATTTATTTCCTCCTAATAATTGTATACTTACTATATTATTAATTGAAACTCTATCGTTATTAAAAGTCGCTCCATTATAAGTAGCCAAACTAATATAATTCAATAAAGACAAATCAAGAAGACCAGAAGGTAATTCTAAATCAACATCTACAATATCTCCTGTTTTACCCGGATTATTAAATTGAAGCGTTTGTTGAACCCATCCGTTTACTAAACCAACAGGAACCGTTAGCTGTGCTGCTGTTGTAGCACTACCATCTACCGAATTGTTAGGATTTGTTGAAGTACATAATAAACAAAGTCCATTTAAAGTAGTGACCTGACTATTTGCCTGCAGACAACTTCCCGCTGGCGTACTTATAACGGTTACTAGCACAGGTACTCTGGTACTGCTCACACAACTACCTGTAGCACTTTGTGCCTCTGCGTAATACGTTTTAGTGGCTGTTAGTACCGGAGTAGTAAAAGTTGGAGAATTACTAGCCAGAACGGTTCCTCCGGTGGCTACATCATACCAATTTATAGTTACTCCCGGTTCTGAACTTGTTGCGCTTAATATTGCGTTTTGTCCTGATTGTATTGTTACACTTTGTGTTAAAACTGTAGGAAGCGCAGGGACTGCTGTTGACACCACATCAACTTGAGTTCGGGTTGAACTTAAACAAGAGCCTATAACTGCTTCTACATAAAAACTAGTAGTGCCCACCGAAACGGTTGGGCTATAGCTGCTTCCTGAAGCTAAAAGTGTTCCAGCACTTGCTGCAGTATACCAATTATAAGTAGTTCCTAAAATTGGATTTATGACCGATAAGGTGGTTTGCTGTGTACTGCCACTCGAACAAATTGCAGTTCCGGTTGTACTAATTACCGGTGCAACAGGATTCGAGACATTTACAACAACCGGTATCCTCTCATTACTTTCGCAACCTGCTGCCCTTGTAACTCCAATATAATAGGTTGTATTGGCCGTTAAAGCTGGACTTGAAAAAGAGTTCCCTCCTATTAAAGCCGTTGTAGAAGTTGCCGAATCGTACCATGCCAAAGTAGTTCCCACTGAAGGAGCTGCCGTTAATGTAATAGAATTTCCAGAACAAACAGTCTGGCTTAAACCGCCTGTCACTGTTGGGTCTGCAAACTCTAAACGAACATCATAAATTCTTAAATTGACTAAGGCACTTAAAACACCTCCCAGCTGAATTTGAACCTGATTGGCATCACTTGTCAGCTTAAACTTTAATATTCCGGTTGTATTACCCGGAAGCAAACTTAAATTAAGCAAAGGACTATCCATTGCAACACTTGGTCCTGCATTAGTGCCATTTAACTTAGCCTGAATGGTACCCGTAGATAACAATCCTAAACTAAGTAAGCCACTGCCGTTACCAATGTAAAAGACAATTTCATCACCAGCTTTAGCTGTTTGGTTCAAGACCATTGTTTCCTGGACCGAACACAAAACCCCGACGACCGTATTCATAGTCGTAAAGGTGGTCAAACCGGGATCATTGTCGAAAGCCGCCGTAGGATTAGTTATACTTGAGCCAACACATATACCAGAAATACCATTCGTTTGTGATACTGGTCTACAGAATGTTTGCGCAAATGTTTTATTGCATAAAAACAATAAAAATAATAGTCCTAACAATCTCTTCATAAAATGGAGATCATAAAAAGTAAAATTTTTTTTCATAATTTGGAAGATTAGAAAATGGACAATAAAATACCTCTTGCGATAAGTACGTATACTTAGGCAATTCAAAAAAGCACTAATAATCAATTGATTAAAACAAAACCTAAAGCCTTAAAAATTAAGGACTTAAAATCTATTTCTTAAAAAAAATAATATTGTAATTTGGTTAAATTAAATATGCTGCCGAGCATTTCTTATTCAATGTGAATAAAAAACGGACTCAAAATTTTTTGGAATACTGACCTGGATCAATCTTCCCTATGAAGTGATTTGTTGTAGTATTAATTTTCAGCGATGAAAATTATAAGCTTGTGAAGAATTGGGGAATTCTTTAAAATATTTGGTATGTTTCAATCACTATAGAAAGATGATTAGGCCTTCTATAAACTTCTTTATTTAGAGTTGACTCTAAAAAATTGAATACATTAATTTTAATAAATACTATTTCTTAATTAAAGAAATATCATTAGCATAAAACTGCTAATTAACAAACCGCTGACTGGGGTTTGAAAATACAAAATTGACGTAACGGGAAAATCTTTGGAAAAAGTTTACAATCCAATCAAAATTAAGAATCGAAGACGTCTTACTTTTAATTCTGTAAATAAAGAGTAAAGCTAGAATAATAAAAACACCAAATGTAAACTCGATAAAGAAAGTAAATGTCAATTCCATAAGCAGATTAATTTAAGTTATTACTAAAATCTTCAAATTTAAAATCCTGCAAAAAAAACATAAAATTGTAACCTGTCTCTTCTTTAATGAAGTAATCAGATTACTTACTATTTAATAGGTATTTTTGAAAAAGTACAAAAAAGCATTTTGTTTAACTTTCACTACTTAAAATTATAAAAAAGGAAAATATAAAACAAGTATGTTTTTTTGAGTATACTATACTAAATTCATACTAATG
Source organism: Flavobacterium sp. FlaQc-49 (assembly GCF_044005985.1). Classification (NCBI taxonomy): domain Bacteria; kingdom Pseudomonadati; phylum Bacteroidota; class Flavobacteriia; order Flavobacteriales; family Flavobacteriaceae; genus Flavobacterium; species Flavobacterium sp. FlaQc-49. The sequence goes on from NZ_JBIPCS010000005.1 coordinate 222,587, forward strand.
AACAAAGAAATGCTCTAAATGGCATATAAATCAATAGTTTTTATACCAAAAGCGACTTCGTTTAACGTTAAAAAAAATAAAAATAGTTTTACTAAAACACAAAAAGAAAGTAAAGTATTACAAATAAAACTCGACGATTGATCAGAATAACAGCTAAAGTGCAAATTTGAAAAGTAAAACTTACAATTTAGCTCTAAAAACAGGTTGTATTGCATATTTCACAAAAAAGCAGGTAGAAATACGGGGTAAAAAAAGAAAAAAAGTTTAAACAAAAGTTAAAAAACCAAAAAAAGGTAAACAATTTAACATCAATCGTTTACCTCCTCTATACTTTCAGTACTTTCTAAATGGTTATGATTCTATAATCGTATTGATTTGTTTAAATAATTGCCCGTCACTTAAAAAAGCACCTTGCTGAATCAATTCAAAAATAGAAGCATTTCTGTCTTCTGTAAACACCTTTTTTCCAACTTTCATTTCAATATTATCCGTAAACATATTGTCACTCAACCATTGTAAACCCTCTTTGGTCAGAAAATCAGTTTCAGGAACCAATGCTTTTAAAACTATTGATTGCACATGCGTTTCGAAACATTGAAACAAAAAGATATGGTTTCGGGAAAAATGCTCCAAGAATTCAGCTCTGGATAAAACACCTTCCCAGATTAAATCTGAAAAAACATCCAACTCCTGTTCTGCAACTTCAGGTTTGTTTTCTTTAATAGAATCCCACTCTGCTTTATCAATAGTTTGCGTGGCCAAAAAGTTTGAAAATTCTGCGTGTAGCTCGTCAAATTGCTCTTTTGTTAATCTTGCGTATTTCATTATTATTTTTTCAAATTAAACCCCTCTAAATAGCTTTATAAACGTCTAAATTTTTAAACAAAAAAAGCCCCCTCAATTGAGGGGGCAAATTTACAATATCTTTATTCGATTAGAAAATATATCTAACACCAAATTGCATTTGCCATCTGGAGTTCAGACTGGCATCGTAGCTAAATGTTTTTGTTTGTGTATTGGTAAAGGTATAAGTTGGCGTATTTCCAACAACAGAAACACCGATAGGCTGAACACTTGTAGGCACCTGAACAACTCCCCAATCCGAATTAAGCAAATTTCCAACATTCAAAATATCAATACTAAACTGGATGGTATTCTTTTTTTCTGAGGCAGATGAGACTTTGAAATTAAAATCTTGTAAAATTTTCATATCCCATTTCCCTCTCCACGGAGAAATTGCGCCGTAACGTTCTGCATATTCTCCTCTCCTGTCTCTTAAATAATCATCCTGCTCAATAAATTTATCAAAAGCAGCTCCTTGTGCAGCTCCTCCCGTAAATGTCATTAGTCCTATTTCAGCAGTCGTTGGGATATAAATCAAATCATTCACTCCCGATCCGTCGTTATTAATGTCTCCTCCATAGGTATAACTAAAACGTCCCCCTCTGGCATATTCAAAGAAAGTAGAAACTGTCGTAGCCCATTTATCGCGTCCGTATTTCCATTTTTTTGATGCTACACCAATAAAACGGTTGTTATCTCCATATTTAGAATTAGAAAGCACATCCTTATTTACATTTCCTAATGCAGGATTAAAAGCAAATGCATCTCCCGTAATCTCTGCTTCAATAGAGTTCACATCTTTAGATACTAAATAATTGTATGCTACACTGGCATAAAATCCATTCTCAAAAGTTTTCTGAAGTTTAATCGAACTATTAAACGCAAATCCTTTATTGGAATTTCCCATTACGTAGGCATTGTTTGTTCCCTTATCAGCTGCTGTATAAATTAGTCTGCTGTCAACACCACCTAAAGTTCCGGTCGGATCTTTTAAACCCCAGTTTTGTACGTGAACACCATTAATATCTTTGTTATAAGACATATCAAGAGTTAAAATATAATTCCCTTCAAATTTATGATCATAACCTACACTGGTTCTCCAAACTTGCGGCCATTTATAATCCGGATCCATAATCTGCAAAAAGCTATCATCAGCACCACTTACCTGATTCCCTAGCCAAACAAAAGGAATTCTACCTGTAAAAATCCCCGATCCTCCACGAAGCTGTGATGTTGCATTACCACTTACATCCCAGTTAAAACCAAGTCTTGGCGACCACAAAATTTTATCACTAGGCAAATTGGTAGAAATTAACGGCGTCACTTGTCCGTTTGACGGGTCATAATATTTAATACTATAATCTCTTCCTGCTCCGCCATTATCCGTATCTATATATTTCTGAATCAGATCTGCGGTATTAAAATACAAAGGTTTATCAGCTCTTAATCCTATTGACAATTTAAAATTATCCGTGATACTCCAATCATCCTGTGCATAAAAAGCCCATTGTCCAACGTTTAATTCTGCTAATTTCCAACCATGATCTTCACCGGCTTTAAAATTCCCTTTAGAATTATACGTATCTATTGCATATTGCATGTTCTGAGCTATGATACTTGTCGCATAGGGTTTAGCTGCATCATCCAAAAAAGCCTGCGTTGTAAAATAAGGCGTAAAGAAAGTCCCTGCATACCCATTTGGATTTCCAAAATTATCATAACCGGCTAAATTGAAAGAATTCTCGAAGTTGAATTTCTCAAAAGAAGTCCCAAAAGTAAACACATGACTTCCATTAATATAGGTCAGGTTATCTGTAATCTGAATTACTCTTTGTTTAAGTGTATTGTTGATAGAAAAAGGTTCATGACCTGCTATAATATAATTTGATCCCGATCCGTCCTGGATATTAATAACCGGAGCAGGAGATGAAAACGGATCTCTAAAGTCGTTAAAATAAGTATATCCTGCCTGAAGTTTATTAGAAACAGATTCACTGAATTTTGAATTTAGTTCCAATAAAAAAGAGCTCAGCTTATTGTTGATCTGATAACCTGCATTCTGAAATTGAAGAATAGAAGCATTTGGACCTCTGAATCCTAAAGCAGTTGGGTGTGCCGGTTTATCTTTTGAAGCATCAAGAAAATTGTAAATAAGCGCCAGTTTATGATTATCCGTAATATTCCAATCCAACTTGATAATTCCTTTTGTTGAATTTGATTCATGAATAAATCCCTGATAAGCACCCGGATTGTAATTAAAATTATTACCATTGGCGTCTTTTAAATTCATCAGCGCATTTGATACTGCAATTAAATCGGACTCTAAAACTCTGGATTCATTGATTCCGGTAACTCCATCATTATTGTTAGCGATAAAGTTAGAGCCTAAATCGTTTCTTTTATCAATTTCGAAATTCCCGAAAATGAATAATTTATCCTTAATAATCGGAGCACCTAAACTAAACCCGGCCTGAGTTTGTTCTAAAGAGGGTACAAATATTTTTTCTCCTTTTATTTTACTTCCCGTTAAATCCTGATTTCTATAAAATACATAAGCAGTACCATGATACTCATTACTTCCGGATTTGGTAACAGCATTTACAGAAGCCCCTGTAAAACCGGATAAGGTAACATCGTAAGGAGCAGTCGCCACCTGAATCTGATCGATTGCATCTAATGAAATAGGCTGAGCATTGGTTTGCCCACCCGGAGTTGCGGCGTCAAGTCCAAAAGGATTATTAAAAATCGCTCCGTTTAAAGAGTAATTGTTATACTGATCGTTTCTACCTCCAAAGGATCCTCCGCTGGCAGTTGGTTCCAATCGAGTAAAGTCTTCTGCTGATCTCGAAATGGTAGGCAAGGCGGTTAACTCTCTTCTGCCAATTGTGGTTTCAGCGCCTGTTCTTCCACTTTGAAAAACTTTATTTTTAGACACTACTTTAACTTCTTCCAAAGCTTGGCTTTCGCTGGCCAAAAGAACATCTAAATTAAAAACTTTCCCTAAATCAAGATAAACATCATTGTACTCTTGATTCTGATAACCAACAAAAGTGACAATAATCTTATAGGGGCCGCCAATTCTCATGTTCAAAATATTAAATCTTCCATCTTCATTAGACAAAGAAGAGTACTTTGAACCCGTCGGAGTATGAATCGCCAGGATCGTAGCTCCGGGCAACAGTTCGTTGGTTGAACTTTTTACAATACCCTTGATACTCGATGTTGTAGTCTGCCCTAAACCAACAGTAAGGCTGAAAACACATAACAATAGTGCAAATAATTTTTTCATTTTCTTGGTTTTGTGTGAGTTATAATCTCAAAATTAACCAAAAAAAAATCACTCCGAGGAGTGATTCTTATATTTTATTAACAAAAAGTTAACGGTCTGTTATTTCTCTGCAATAATTTCGTACGCTAATTCAACAATAACATCTCTGTGTAAACGGATGCTAGCTGCATATTTTCCTGTACGTTTTACGATACCACTAGTGATGAATTTTCTATCAATAGCGTTACCAGATTTAGCTAATGCGTCAGCAATATCGATGTTTGTGATAGAACCAAAAAGTTTCTCTCCACCAGCTTTAGCAGTAAGTTTAATCTCTAGAGCTTTTAAAGTTTCAGCTAACGCTCTTGCATCAGCAACAACTTTAGCTTCTTTGTGAGCTCTTTGTTTTAGGTTTTCAGCTAATACTTTCTTTGCAGAAGGAGTAGCTAAAATACCGAATCCCTGAGGAATTAAAAAGTTACGTCCGTAACCTGGTTTTACTGATACTACATCATCTTTAAAACCTAAGTTTTGTACGTCTTGTTTTAAAATAAGTTCCATGTTGTTGTCCTTATATTTTAGAAGTTAGGTTCCGTTTTAACGGGAAACCAACAACTGAGTTTTTAAATTATTTTAATAAATCGGCCACGTATGGCATTAAAGCTAAGTGACGTGCTCTTTTCACAGCTACAGACACTTTTCTTTGGTATTTTAAAGAAGTTCCAGTTAAACGACGAGGAAGAATTTTTCCTTGTTCGTTAACGAATTTCAATAAGAAATCAGCATCTTTATAATCGATGTATTTGATTCCTGATTTTTTGAAACGACAGTACTTTTTAGTTTTGTTAGTTTCAATGTTTAAAGGCGTTAAATATCTGATATCTCCGTCTTTTTTTCCTTTTGCAGATTGCTCTATTGTAGACATAATAATTAAGCTTTAGTAGATTTTAATTTAGTTCTTCTTCTTTCAGCCCAAGAGATCGCATGTTTATCTAAACTTACAGTTAAGAAACGCATAATTCTCTCATCACGTCTAAATTCAGTTTCAAAAGCAATTAGGACTTCTCCAGCTACTTTGTACTCAAATAAGTGATAAAAACCACTTTTTTTGTTTTGGATTTCGTAAGCCATTTTTTTAAGACCCCAATCCTCTTTAGATACCATTTCAGCTCCTCTACTAGTAAGAAATTCTTCAAATTTCGTTACTGTTTCCTTCACCTGAACCTCAGATAAAACGGGATTTAAAATGAAAACAGTTTCATAATGATTCATAAATACAATATTTATTTGTTAAAATTGGGTGCAAAAGTAGACATTTTATTTATATATCCAACACTTTTTTACGTTTATTCGTTGTAAAGCAAAAAATAAAATCTAAATTTAGTTTTTTTACTAAAATAATAATATATTTACTACTGCTATCCTGAATTTATTCTAAATTTGAATGTTATGAAACTAAACTGTGTTGTTGTAGATGATAGTTCTATACAAAGAACCATTATCGCCAAACTAGTCAATAATCACCCAGGTTTGCATTTAATCGGTGACTTCTCGAATGCGATTGAAGCCAAAAGTTGTATCTCTTTAAATAATATAGATTTAATATTCCTTGATATTGAAATGCCTGTTATTAACGGTTTTGACTTCCTTGACGGACTAAAGTCCAAGCCGCAGATTATATTCATTACTTCCAAAGCTGAATATGCTTTGAAAGCTTTTGATTATGATGCTACCGATTATCTTCAAAAACCTATTGCCGTAGACCGTTTTAATGCCTCCGTAAAAAGAGCCATTGACATGCATCTGCTTAAAAAAGAAGTAAAAGAAGAAGAAGGTGAACATATTTTCATCAAAAGTAATCTTAAGAAACTTAAAATTTTTACTGCGAAAATCAAATGGATTGAAGCTTTTGGAGACTACGTAAGAGTAGTAACCGAAGACGACAGCAATTTGGTTCTTTCTACAATGAAATCTTTTGAAAATGATTTATCAAAAGACAAGTTTATTCGTGTACACAAGTCCTACATCATCAATATCGATAAAGTAGAACGATTTAACAGCAAATTTGCAGAAATAGGAATCACAAAAATACCTTTAAGCAGAAACAAAAAAGAAGACTTAGTGAAAGCTCTTTCTACTTCGTCTTAATTTTAATAAAAATCGACGTTTATTACCACCTTAATAGGTCGGTATTGTCCAACCGCTTCAAAACTATTCAGCATTTTCTGAATAGTTTTTTTTGTACTTCCCAAAGGCAGATTTTGCGGAATTTTAATTAAGATCGTTCTGATGTATTCGTTCCTTATTCTGTTTATTGCAGGTTCTTCAGGACCCAGCACAGGCATATTGAGGTTTTGACTCAACACCTGATACAACCACATTGAACCTTCCTTTAATTTATCAAAATCGCGATGCTTCAAAGTCAGCTTAATAATTCTAAAGTAAGGCGGATATTTATAGATCTGACGATCGTATAATTGTTCCTTATACATACCTATATAATTATTAGTCGTTACCTGTTGAATGGTATTGTGATTTGGATTATAGGTTTGAATCACCACTTTCCCTTGTTTTTCGGCTCTTCCGGCTCTTCCGGCAACCTGCGTCATCATTTGAAAACTGCGCTCGAAAGCTCTGAAATCCGGATGATGCAACATATTATCCGCATTCATAATCCCAACCAGACTCACATTATCAAAATCCAAACCTTTGGCCAGCATTTGAGTTCCTACCAAAATATCAATTTCCCGATTCTTGAAAGAGTCAATAATTTTTTCAAAACCAAATTTACCACGGGTGGTATCCTGGTCCATTCTTCCGGTTTTAGCTTTCGGAAAAAGAGATCCTAATTCTTGTTCAATTTGTTCGGTACCAAAACCTTTTGTAGTCAAATCAATACTCGAACAACTATGACAATGTGTAGGTTTAGCAATTGCATAACCACAATAATGACAGCGCAACTGGTTTTTATGTTTATGATACGTCAGACTTACATCGCACTGCTGGCAATGCGGAACATGCCCACAAGTAAGACATTCTATTACGGGTGAATAACCACGTCTGTTCTGAAACAAAATCACCTGTTCCCCCAACATTAATGCTTCGGATATTTCTTCGAGCAGCACATCACTAAAATGCCCTGTCATTCTTTTTCTGAAATGCTTGTCTTTCAAGTCAACCAAAACAATATCCGGCATTCGAACATTATTGTAACGCTCCGTAAGGGATACCAAACCGTATTTTTGGGCTTGTGTATTAAAATAGGTTTCTATACTTGGTGTTGCCGATCCCAACAACACTTTGGCTTTATGAAAATTAGCCAGCACTACAGCCGAATCTCTGGCATGATATCGTGGCGCAGGGTCTGTTTGTTTGAATGTCTGCTCATGTTCTTCGTCTACAATTAGAAAACCTAAATTGACAAACGGCAGAAACAAAGCCGACCTTGCTCCTATCACAATCTGTGCTTTAGCTGCATTTTCTAATGTTTGCTTCCAGACTTCTACCCTTTCATTATTACTGTATTTTGAATGAAAAACAGCAATTTTATCGCCAAAATGAAATCTCAACCGCGAAACCAATTGTGTTGTAAGCGCAATTTCAGGTAACAAATACAAAACCTGTTTCCCGAGTTCTAAATACTCTTCAATTAATTTTATATAAATTTCAGTTTTACCGCTGGATGTCACACCATGAAGCAGACAAACGTCTTTCTCGGCAAAAATTTCTTTAATCTCAGTAAATGCCTTGTTTTGAACTTCACTCAACTGCAATTGACTCTCTGAAGCTTTTCCCTGATACGTAACACGATCTTGTTGTAGAAAATATTCTTCAAAAATCTCTTTTTCAATGAGTGTTTTCACCATCGCCGATGTAGACTGTGAAACTTCAATCATTTTTTTTACGGTAACCGGCTTCTTTTCTGATGCGGTTAACTGGAAATAAGCCAGTACTACTTCTTTTTGTTTATTTGCACTCTTCAACACTTCCAGTAGCTGTCCCAAACCTTCGTCTGTTTCATATTTACTGTGTAATTTTACATATCGAACAAGCTTCGGTTTGTACCCTTCTTTTATCTCTTCTTCTAAAACGATGATGTCTTTATCCAGCATTTTTTGAAGCACCGGAAAAATACTTTTTTTGTTTAAAATCGAAATAATATCCTGAACCTTCAAAGAACTCTGTTGCTGCAAAGCTTCATAGATCAGGAATTCCTCATCAGAAAGTTCGTTTTGATTGACTGAAACAGCTGCTTTATGCGAAATAATTGTTTCACTTTCTAACAATAATCCACCCGGAAATGCACCTCTGTACACATCACCAATACCACACATATAATAATCTGCCACCCAAAGCCAGTGTTTTATCTGGGTTTCGGTAGCAATAGGTTTTTCATCTAAAATCTGGTGGATTTCTTTGGCTTCATACAAAGTCGGGGCATTTTCATGGACATCGAGAACCAGTGCCGTATAAACTTTGCTTTTACCAAAAGGCACCGCTACCCTCATTCCTTTTTTAATAAAATGAAATTCTGCCTCAGAAACCCTATATGTAAAAGTTTTAGCTAAGGAAAGCGGTAAAATAACTTCAATAAAATACATCGATTTTTATATGATTTCAGAACAATTACAGATTCAATTATTCTATACATTTTTTTATTCTAAACACAAGTATCAATTCAGCCATAACAAAAAACAGAGAGTGTTTCGTCTTATCTGAATTTACAAACTATTTCTTATCTGATTTGCCTGAGGCTTTTTCAGCATTATATTTATTGACCAGCTCCAGCGTATGATCCAGAGAGCGTATATCTGCCCAATCCTCATGCCCCGGAATAATATATTTCGGGTTCTTAAATTTCGCTTGCACTTTCTTAATTGATTTCTCCCATTCTTTGACATCAGAATCTCCCAAATACCCTAAGTCTTCTGCATCAGCATTTTTCACAAAGCAACCACCATAAAGCACTTTTTCATTAGCAAACCAAACTACAATATTGTCCGGTGCATGGCCTTTTCCGGGATAATATACCTCAAATTTATATTTCCCAACCGTAAACGTAGTATCAGTTGGCAGTACAAATTCCGCTCTTGGTTTGTTCTCTTTCTTTAAAATAGCATCAGTCGCTTTTCCGGTATAGGTTTTAATTCCTTTTTGTCTGTAAAACTCTATCCCTCCAGCTCTGTCATCGTGAGAATGTGTCGCAAAAGACATGATCACTTTTTTGTTATGTCTTGCTTTTATACTATCCAGCAAGGGCTGAAATTGCGTTACGTCCCAGGGAGTATCAAACAATACAACTCCTTTGTCTGTTACAAGATACATGGCGTTTGCAGAAATCAGCGTTCCTTTATAATCATGAAAAGTTTTATAAACATAAAAGTCACCTGTGAGATGACTTATGGGTAATAACGAATTCTTAGTTTGTCCAAAACTGCTTGACAGCATGGTTAAGAAAAATAGTATCGATCCTAATTTTCGCATTTTTACGATTTAAAAAAATGATTTTTTAGTTTTTTACTCGTGACCAATATTGTGTTCTTCCCATAATCGAAAGTCCAACATAACCACGTAGTTTTAGTTTATCTACAGATTCTAAAGTGATATAACATTTGTATTTTTTACCAGTTGTAGGATCTAAAATAGTTCCGCCATTGTATTCACTACCGTCTTTTTTAAGACCGTTTATAATAATCATGCCTAAAATTGGCTTGTTTTTTTCTGCACCGTCACACTTTACACATACATCCTTCTTATGGTCTGCACGAAGTATTTCTACAATTTTACCGTATACTTTTCCGGATTTCTCATAGACCTCAACAATTGATTTTGCCTCGCCTGTTTCGTCGTCAATTGTTTTCCATTTTCCAATAACAGTCTGGCTTTGAATTGTACCTAATGTTAGAAAAAACACCCCAATCGTTAACATCCAATTTTTCATAATTTATTTGTTTTTTTGTTTTAATTTTCTGATCGTGGCATTCAATTCAAACCCCAATAACAGTATCATACAGTTTATCCAAATATAAAACATTAGAATTAATAATGTACCAATAGAACCATAAAGTTCGTTGTATTTTGAGAATTTTATAACCCAAATCCCAAAAAAGAACGAAGATATAACAATTAAGACCGTCGTAAAAACAGACCCTATACTAATAAATGGCACTTTGTTGTATTGCTTAGTACCATAACGCAATAATACCGAAGATGTTATCAGAATCATCAATATTACAAACACATAACGACCTAAAATAATCAGCGGAATACGATCACTCAACACATCCTGAATAATTGTTTTCTGGATAAAAACCTCGAAGACCACAATTGTTGCAACCGTCACAAACAAAATAATGGTCATAATTAGCGAGATAGCTAATGCAACCAGATATTGCCTAAAAAAACCGCGTTTATCAAAAACATGTTTAGAGGATTCAAAACCACTAAGAATCCCGTTAATTCCATTTGCCATTAAAAAAATAGAAAGCAAAAATCCCGAAGACAATAAACCCGAATGACTATTATTTAAAATATCACTAATAATTTTACTGATAGCATCATAGGTATTTGGAGGAACCCCCTGGTGCACAAATTGCAAAAAATCGGCCTGAAATCCTTCGATCGGAATAAAAGGAATTAAATTCAAAATGAACAACGCAAAAGGAAACAAGGCCATAAAAAAACTGAAAGAAACAGCACTGGCATGATACGAAAATGCGCCTTCAAGAATCCCTAAAGTATATAATTCCAATAAATCATATAACGAAAACCCCTCTAGCCAGGGCAATTTTATTCTCTTAAAAATCCGCACTATAGAACGCAATACCGGAATTTTTTCAATCCGATCTTCTATCTCTTGAGACATACTTTTATCATTTTAGATTTTTGATTGTAGATTTTTGATTGTAGAGGTTAGATTTTAGATTTTAGATTGGGGTCCTGTTTTCTGTCTTTAATTGATAATTTACAATTCAGATCGCTGCTAGAAAGCTTTTAGACTCAGGTCCATATTGTAAACAGAGTGTGTTAGTGCACCTGATGAGATGAAATTTACACCACATAAAGCATATTCGCGAATGGTTTTTTCGTTGATATTTCCCGAAGATTCTGTTTGGCATTTGGTACCGATTAATTGCACTGCGGTTTTAGTATCTTCATAATTAAAATTATCAATCAAAATTCTGTAAACGCCTTCGCTTAACAAAATTTCACGAATTTCATCTAAATTTCTAGCCTCAACGATGATCTTTAAATCTAAATTATTAGCCTTCAGATAGTCTTTGGTTTTCTTTATGGCAAGTGTAATTCCGCCTGCAAAATCGATATGATTGTCTTTCAGCATTACCATGTCGTACAGTGCAAATCGGTGGTTCTTACCTCCTCCGATTTTTACGGCCCATTTTTCGGCTACTCTGAAATTTGGAGTTGTTTTACGAGTATCTAATATCTTAGCCCCTGTTCCTTCTAAAAGCGCCACATATTGCCCCGTTTTTGTAGCAATTGCAGACATACGTTGCATGGTGTTTAAAACGACTCTTTCTGATTTTAAAATAGACTGAGAGCTTCCGGAAACTTCAAAAACAACATCTCCGTATTCTACATGTGTACCATCTTCTATAAAAGTTTTAATTTTTAATGCCGGATCTACATATTCAAAAATCATTTTAGCCAATGCAACACCGGCAATAATCCCTTGATCTTTCACCAAAAGCTTAGCCTGGCCATGTGCGGCTTCAGGAATACAAGCCAACGAACTATAGTCGCCTGTACCTACATCTTCTCTAATAGCGTTACTAATAAGTAGTTGTAATTCGGTTTGAAATTGTACGTCGCTAATCATTTTTTAAAATTTTATAAGATGCTAAAGTAGGACATATTTTGGGGATTTGAAAGTGAAACAAACGCTAAAAATTTTAAAACAACAAAATTCACGCAAATTCCTGAAAGAAAAATAGTAAAAACTTGCAACACCTCTGAAAATCAATTTTCAATAGTTCAAAAAAGCATTTCTTAGAAAACAATCTTCATAAAACCAATAGAAAAAATTAAGACCTCATAAAGATCTACTACTACTTTTCTGCTTTAGAATGTCTCACCGAATGCATCTTAGTTATGATTACAATAATCACTCCCAAGACTTTTTTACCAGGTTTCCAGACCTTGAATACCGGACCAAACTTAATACGAAAATCGATAAAAAATCGCTCAACATTAAATATCTTTGAAATTCATTCAAACAAAATTATGGGATTAATTAAAGACATTTATTCGGTTGCTTTCTATGAAAAATTCAGTCAGACTGTAGCCGAAGTACATCCGGCATTTGACAAGCAGAAATTCATTGACACTATTTACGAAGGTGATTTTACCCAAAAAGAATGGAAAGACCGCATGAAACATACCACTGTTGTTTTTCATCAATTTATGCCTGAAAATTTCGCGGAAGCGGTTGCTTTAATTGATAAAATCATTGAAAACTTAAAGAAAAACAAATTTACAGACGGTAATCTGGCCTTTATCTTTTTTGCCGATTATATTGAAGTTTACGGTTTGGAGGATTTTGAAACTTCGACGATAGCCTTTGTTTCCATTACCCAATTCATTAGTTGTGAATTTGCCGTTCGCCCTTTTATTTTAAAATACAAAGAAAAAATGATTGCTGAAATGGTAAAATGGTCTTTACATGAAAATCATCATGTCAGACGATTGGCCAGCGAAGGAAGCCGTTCGAGATTACCTTGGGCAATGGCAATTCCGTTCTTAAAAAAAGACCCTGTTTCTATACTGCCTATTTTAGAAAATCTTAAAAATGACTCCTCCGAATATGTACGCAGAAGTGTAGCCAATAACCTGAATGATATTGTCAAAGACAATCCGCAGATCGTCCTTGAAATTGCCAATAAATGGAAAGGAATCAGCAAAGAAACCGACGGAATTATCAAACACGGTTGCAGAACTTTGCTCAAACAAGGCCATCCTGAAATATTGAGTCATTATGGCTTAGAAAGCACTAATATTGAACTTACCGGTTTTGAAATCAAAACTCCTGTTGTAAAAATCGGAGACTACTTACAGTTTCAATTTCATTTAAAAAACAATAATAAAGCCCCAAAAACGGTACGATTAGAATATGCCGTTCACTACAAAAAAGCAAAAGGTCATTTAGCCAAAAAAGTCTTTAAAATAAGCGAGAAAATCTATCCATCGCAAGAATTAATCAAAGTAGAGAGAAATCAATCTTTTAAAATAATCACCACTCGTGTTTTTCATATCGGAATTCATGAGCTGTCGATTATTATTAATGGGACGGAAAGCGAGACTTTGTCTTTTGAATTGGTTTAAGGAGGGGGCTTCGGCTTCGCTCAGCCTGACAGATGGGTAAAAAGGTCTTTGCAGCCCTTGCCTAACCCTTGCTTGTTTTGCGATTAAAACATTTTTCACAAAACAACAATCATTTTCTATTTAACACTATTGTCACACTGAGCGAAGTCGAAGGCTGGTTAAACAAAAAGGGGCTTCGACTTCGCTCAGCCTGACACATGGGTAAAAAAGGCCTTTGCAGCCCTTGCGTAAGCCCTTACGTGCTTTGTGGTTAAACAACTTTTACAAAACAACAATCATTTCTATTTCATACAATTGTCACCCTGAGCGAAGTCGAAGGCTGGTTGAACAAAAAGGGGCTTCGACTTCGCTCAGCCTGACACAAGGGTAAAAAGGTCTTTGCGGTCCTTGCGTAAGCCCTTGCGTGCTTTGCGGTTAAACAACTTTTACAAAACAACAATCATTTACTATTTCATACAATTGTCACCCTGAGCGAAGTCGAAGGCTGGTTGAACAAAAAGGGGCTTCGACTTCGCTCAGCCTGACACATAAGTAAAAAGGTCTTTGCGACCCTTGCATAAGCCCTTGCGTCCTTTGCGTAAATCCTCGCGCACTTTGCGGTTAAAACAGATTCTACAAAAATGTTATTTTTCTGCCAAAAAATATATTTTTTTCATAAACCATCAAAATTTTATCCTTATTTTTACCCCGTGAAATGGATTAATATCATATTATCAGTTTACTTAATCGTGCTATCGTCTTTGCCTTGTGCAGATACGCTAGCTACTGATGCAACTACACCTGCAACAGAAAAAGTAAGCCAAATTGATGATCAGTCTCACGAAAAAGGATCGGATCTTTGTCCGCCGTTTTGCAGCTGTAATTGTTGCGCTGTGCAAATACTAAGCACAACTCCTGTTATTTCATTTTCTTTTAATAAGCCTACACTACTTATTAAAAAACCTTTATCCTCTTACCATTCCATTCTTACTTCTAATTTTTACGGAAGTATCTGGCAACCGCCTCAGATAGTATAATGTAGCCCGAGTAATTTCGGGTAGATGTGTTGTGGACTTACCACAAAAAAACAGGCCGATTTCGTCTGATTTCTCATTCATTATATCCAAAAAAATGCTAGATAACATTATACAATTTAGTATAAAGAATAAATTCATTATACTTCTAATTACCCTGATTCTTATAGCCTGGGGAAGTTATTCCCTTAAAAACCTACCGCTGGACGCTCTCCCTGATATTACCAACAATCAGGTACAGATTATCACTACAGCGCCAACATTGGCAAGCCAGGAAGTCGAACAATTGATCACCTACCCTCTTGAACAGTCGGTAAAAACGATACCAAAAGTAATCGAACTGCGCAGTATTTCCCGTTTTGGACTATCAGTTGTTACGGTTGTATTTGAAGAAGGTGCCGATACATATTGGGCACGTGAACAAGTTTTTCAAAGGCTTAAACAAGCCGAGGAAATCATTCCCAAATATGCCGGAACACCCGAATTAGCTCCTGTTTCAACGGGTCTTGGTGAAATTTACCAATATGACGTCTATGCCAAAAAAGGCTACGAGGACAAATACAATGCAACCAGTTTAAGAACGATTCAGGACTGGATTATTGTACCTCAACTACAAGGCGTAAAAGGCGTTGCCGAAGTAAGCACCTGGGGAGGAAGTGTAAAACAATATGAAATTTCCGTTGATCCCAACCGATTGAATAGTGCCGGCGTTACCATCACAGAAATTTTTGACGCGCTCGAAAAAAACAATCAGAATACAGGTGGTGCTTATATCGAAAAAGATGAATTTGCTTATTTCATTCGTGGAGTCGGAATGGCGTCAGGAATTAAAGATATTGGAAATATTGTGGTTAAAAACCGAAACGCAACTCCTATTCTAATTCGCGATATCGCAACCGTACAACTCGGAAATGCGATTCGTTTTGGTGCCACGACCAAAGACGGAAAAGGTGAAATTGTGGGTGGACTAACCCTTATGCTTAAAGGAGAAAATTCGAAAGCTGTTGTGGAACGTGTCAAAGAAAAAATGATTCAGATCAACAAAATGTTACCTGAAGGTGTTGTTGCCGAAGCTTTTATTGACAGAAGTAAACTGGTTGATAATGCTATTGGAACAGTTACTAAAAACCTACTTGAAGGAGCTTTAATCGTCATTTTTGTATTGATTTTATTCTTAGGAAATCTTCGTGCGGGATTAATCGTCGCTTCTGTGATTCCTTTGGCCATGCTTTTTGCCGTAATTCTGATGAATGCATTTGGCGTCAGCGGAAACCTTATGAGTCTTGGGGCAATCGACTTTGGGATTATAGTGGATGGTGCTGTGATTATTGTCGAAGCCACCATGCACCACTTGCAAAAACTCAAGAAAAAAAGAGAGCTAACACAATCTGAAATGAATGAAGAAGTTTATGCTTCGGCTTCAAAAATCAGAAACAGTGCAGCTTTTGGGGAGATTATTATCTTAATTGTGTACCTGCCTATTTTAGCTTTAATCGGAACTGAAGGGAAAATGTTTAAGCCAATGGCTATGACCGTAGGTTTTGCAGTTATAGGAGCTTTTATTCTATCCCTGACTTATGTCCCTATGATGAGTGCTTTATTCTTGTCAAAAAGCACAGAACATAAACCGAATTTCAGCGACCGAATGATGGCTTGGTTCGAAAAATTATATACTCCACTTTTAGAAAAAGCATTACGTTTTAAAAAAGCGGTTTTAGGTATTGCTGTGGCCTTATTTGCTCTTTCTCTGATTATCTTTCAAAACATGGGAGGAGAATTTATTCCTACTATCGAAGAGGGAGATTTAGCCATTAATGCTACGATCATGACCGGAAGTTCTTTATCACAGATGATCAAAACAACAACGGAATATGAAAAAATGCTGAAGGCCAAATTTCCGGAGATTAAAACCATCGTTACCAAAATCGGTAGTGGTGAAATTCCAACCGACCCTATGCCAATAGAAAGTGGTGATTTGATTATTGTTTTGAAGGAAAAAAAGGAATGGACAAGTGCCGACAACTGGCAAGATTTGGCACAATTGATGAAAGCTGAAATGGAAAAAATTCCCGGAGCCAACATCGAAGTTTCACAGCCGATACAAATGCGTTTCAACGAATTAATGACCGGTAGCCGAAGTGATATTGCCATCAAAATATTTGGTGACAACCTTGATGTTCTGGAAAGAAAAGCCAATGAGTTAATTAAGAAAATCAATAAAATCGAAGGTATCGGCGATCTAAAAGCCGACAAAGTAAGTGGGTTACCTCAGATTACCATTAAATACGATTACGATAAAATTGCCTTGTATGGTTTAAATATTGAAGACTTAAACAAAATACTACGCTCTTCTTTTGCAGGGGAAGCGGCAGGTAAAATTTATGAAGAAAACAGACGATTTGATATTGTAGTTCGAATGAATAAAGACAATCGAAACGACATCGCTGATGTGAGCAATCTGTTTATTCCTTTACCAAACGGACAACAGGTACCGCTTTCGCAAGTGGCGACTGTAGAATACGAACAAGGTCCTGTACAAGTAATTCGCGAAGACGGTAAACGCAGAATTACCATTGGACTGAATGTTCGTGGACGTGATGTGAAAAGTGTTGTAGAAGAAATTCAGCAAAAATTGGATAAAAACTTCAAACTGCCTGCCGGATATTATGTGACTTACGGAGGGCAATTTGAAAATCTTATCGAAGCCAACAAACGTCTTTCTATTGCTTTACCAATTGCACTGAGTTTAATTTTAGTACTACTTTATTTTACTTTTAAAAGCACCAAACAAGCGGCTTTGATTTTTACCGCGATTCCGCTTTCGGCAATTGGTGGTGTATTTGCCTTATGGATGCGCGGCATGCCTTTTAGTATTTCAGCCGGAATTGGTTTTATTGCGTTGTTTGGAATCGCAGTTCTTAACGGAATTGTTTTGATTTCTTATTTCAATCAATTAAAAATAGAAGGAATCACTGATCCGCTGCAACGTGTATTAATTGGAACAAAAACAAGATTACGTCCCGTTTTAATGACTGCGGCAGTTGCCTCTTTAGGATTTTTGCCAATGGCATTATCTACAAGCGGTGGTGCCGAAGTTCAAAAACCATTAGCAACGGTTGTAATTGGAGGTTTATTCTCCGCAACCTTACTGACGTTAATTGTTTTACCTATACTCTATTTATTGTCTGAGAAAAAAATTAATCTAAAAGCAAAAATTACAAAATCAATAGCAACTGTTTTTTTACTACTGATCAGCAGTTTTTCTTTTGCTCAAAACCAACAGCCTGTTACATTGGAAAAAGCAATTGAAATAGCAAAATCTAATAACATCAATTTAAAAATTGCCGATAAAGAAGTAGAAAAACAAACAATTCTTAAAAAGACTGCTTTTCAACCGGATGCCTTGCAAATACAGTACCAAGGCGGACAGTTTAACAGTGTCGATTATGATAGCAATGTTTCTGTACAGCAGTATTTCCCAATCGGAAAAATCACCAAAGCGAACCGACAATTGCAGGAAGAATTGGTAAAATTGGCCGAAAAACGAAAAGCCATGTCTGCCTATGAAATTGAAAAAGCCGTAACATTAGCTTATTATCAATATTTATACGGCGTTTCTATTCAAAAACTAAATACTGAATTGTTCAATATTTATGCTTTATTTCTAAAAAATGCAGAGCTGCGTTTTAAGACTGGCGAAAGCGGAAACATCGAAGTAATTAGTGCTAAGGCTAAAGTCAAAGAAATTGAAACTCAAAAAGAGCAGTTAGCCTACGATTTGACTATTTATCAAAAACAGTTGCAGTTTTTTGTTCAAACTAAAGAAGATATTGTGCCTGATACTACAACTTCTTTACAATTTACAGCACTTTCAGATGCTAACAAGTCTAAAGTAGAAAACCTAATGGCAGAGTACTATCAGCAACAAATTTCGGTGTATCAGAAAGAAGCGAATACCTATAAAGCTCTACGAACACCAAAACTGGGTTTAGGGTACTTTGCACAAACTATTGATACTAAATCTTTGTTTCAGGGATTTACAGCAGGTTTACAAATTCCGCTGTTTGGTGGCGTTAATACCGCTAGAGCCAAAGCCGCAGCGATAAACATTACACAATCAGAATTGGAGTTAGAGAAAAATAAATTCTCTTTGGAATTACAAATACAGGAATTGAATAACGATTTTGAAAAACAACAAAAAGGGCTGTCTTATTATCAAAAAGAAGGCCTGCAATATGCCGAGCAGATTATTACAACAGCCCAAAAAAGCTATTCAAATGGCGATATGAGCTATTGGACTTATATCAGTTTTTTAAATCAGGCCATTGACATTAAGAAACAATATGCCGAGACTTTGAATATGTACAATCAAAGTGCCATTCGTTTACAATTCCCTTCTATTTCTAATAACTAATATTCATCATAATGAAAAATATAAAAAATACAACAAAGCGTTTTACCCTCCTGTTTGTTCCTATCGCCTTTCTTCTAATGCTCATATTACTCCTAACATCGTGTAATGAGAAAAAAACCGAAGAGGTTCAAGAAGACGAGAAATTAGAAAATGAAGTAATGTTGACGGCTGCTCAATTTAAAACAGTTGGCATTCAGTTTGGAATGGTGGAAAACCGTAACCTCAACACGATCATTAAAGCAAACGGCTATACGACGGTTCCTCCTCAGAATTCCGCTAAAATTGCCACATTACTTGGGGGTACAGTCAAAGATATTTTAGTTCTGGAAGGTACTTATGTCAACAAAGGCAAAGTCCTCGCTACCATTCAAAATCTGGAAGTGGTAGAAATGTTAGAAGAATACAAATCGGCTACAGCCAACATCGAGTATTTACAATTAGAATACAATCGTCAGAAAACATTGGCTGATGAAAATGTAAATCCACGAAAAACATTTCAGGAGGTCAAAGCAAAATTGGCTGTAGAACGAGCACGAGCACAAGCGGCAAAAAACAAATTGCTGGCGCTTAATATTAGCCCAAACAGCAACAATGCATTAATCCCTATACTATCACCGATAAGTGGTTATGTAGGTAAAATTAGCATTGCCAAAGGAGCATTTGCAGAAACCGGAATTCCGTTATTTGAAGTAGTTGACAACAGTCAGATGCATTTGGATTTAAATGTATATGAAAAAGATTTAGGCTCTATTTCGATAGGCCAGGAAGTCGATTTTATACTGACCAACCAATCCAATAAATCCATAAAAGGTAAAATATTCGGTATCAATAAATCTTTTTCTAACGAAAGTAAAACGGTTGCCGTTCACGCCAAAATAAATCCGGATGATGCTAAAGGACTTATCTCCGGAATGTACGTGTCCGCCAATATAAACCTTAATAGCGCTACTGTTCCGGCACTGCCAAAAGCGTCAATTGTAAAAAATGGTGATAAATATTTCATCTTTATTCAAGAAGAAGAACATGCCGAAAAAGGCGGAAAACACGATTCTAAAGAGGAAGCTGAAGAAATACATTTTAAAGCCATTGAAGTTATTCCGGGCACTACCGATATGGGATATACTGAAATAAAATTTGTAACTTCAATCCCGAATACAAGCAAAATTGTTACACAAGGTGCTTTTTATCTATTGTCTGCTCAAAAAGGCGGTGGAGAACACACTCACTAATCTAAATTTTATGATACATAATGACGATACTGATTGCTGTGAAACAAAACAAAACACAGCTCCCAAAAAAAATACAGAAGCAGGTTGCTGCTCACATGATGATAACAAACATAGTGACGACGATGGACATGACCACTCAGTAGGAGATCAGACCACTTTTCAGCTTTTTTCTCCGGCAATAACTAGTTTTGTTTTACTAATCATTGCCATTGTTTTCGACAATTATTTACCTCAAACCTGGTTTACAGGTTGGGTTAGAATTGTTTGGTATATAGTCGCTTATTTACCGGTAGGTTTTCCTGTCATAAAAGAAGCAATTGGAAGTGCCCGAAATGGTGCTTTCTTTTCAGAGTTTTTATTAATGAGTATTGCTACCATCGGTGCTTTTGCAATTGGTGAATATCCCGAAGGAGTTGCTGTAATGCTTTTTTATGCTGTTGGCGAAACTTTCCAAACATTGGCAGTAACACGTGCCAAAGCAAATATCAAAACACTATTAGACCAGCGTCCGGATGAAGTGACAATTCTTGAGAACAATCAGCCTAAAATTATTAAAGCAAAAAATGCTCAAATTGGAGACATCATTCAATTAAAACCAGGCGAAAAGTTAGGCTTAGATGGCGAACTTCTTTCTGAAACGGCTTCCTTTAATACCGCAGCATTAACAGGAGAAAGTAAACCTGATACCAAAAACAAAGGCGAAAGTGTCCTTGCGGGAATGATCAATCTAAATGCCGTAGCCGAGGTAAAAGTTACCACTTTGTATACCGATAGTAAATTGTCTAAAATTCTGGAAATGGTTCAGGAAGCGACTTCCAAAAAAGCGCCAACCGAATTGTTTATTCGAAAATTTGCTAAAATATACACACCAATTGTGGTTTATGCAGCAATCGCGATCTGTTTACTGCCTTACTTTTTTGTAGACAATTATCTTTTTAAAGATTGGTTGTATCGTGCCTTAGTCTTTTTGGTAATCTCTTGTCCTTGTGCCTTGGTAATTTCAATTCCACTGGGTTACTTTGGCGGAATTGGAGCAGCAAGTAAAAACGGGATTTTGTTTAAGGGCTCGAGCTTTTTAGACATCATGACGGCAATTCAGGTTGTTGTAATGGACAAAACCGGTACCTTGACAAAAGGGGTTTTTAAAGTTCAAAAAGTGGTAGCGGTCGGGATTCCCGATGCTGATTTAATAAAATATACGGCTGCACTCGAAACCAAATCAACGCATCCTGTTGGTACTGCCATTATTGACTATGCCAACGGAGCAGAAAAAAACAGTGTTGTTACCGCTGTTGAAGAAATTGCAGGTCATGGCCTAAAAGGTACAGTTGACGGCAATGCTATTTTGGCCGGAAATACCAAACTAATGAAAAAGTTCAATATTAGTTATGATACCGAAATAGACCAAACGCCTTTCACCATAATCGTTGTAGCCGTCAATCAAAAATATGCCGGTTATTTCCTCATTGCTGATGAAATAAAAGAAGACGCCAAACAGGCCATTCAAAGCTTACATCAAATAAATGTAAAAACCGTCATGCTTTCGGGGGATAAAACAGCTGTGGTAGAATCCGTTGCCAAAGAATTAAATATCGATGTGGCCTATGGTGACTTATTACCCGAAAATAAGGTTGAAAAAGTTACGGATTTAAAAAACAAAGACCTGAAAATTGCCTTTGTTGGCGATGGCGTAAATGATGCACCTGTGATTGCGCTGGCACATGCCGGAATTGCAATGGGTGGCTTAGGAAGTGATGCCACTATAGAAACGGCCGATATCGTGATTCAAAACGACCAGCCAACAAAAATATACACCGCCATAAATATTGGTAAAAAAACCAAACAAATTGTATGGCAGAATATTAGTTTAGCCTTTGTTGTAAAAGCCATTGTACTTGTACTGGGTGCCGGCGGCCTCGCTACCATGTGGGAAGCTGTTTTTGCTGACGTCGGGGTTGCTTTATTAGCGATTCTAAATGCGGTAAGAATACAAAGAATGAAGTTTTAAATAAAATTAAAGTATATTTAAAAAGGGGTATTTGTACAAAATCGTATAAATACCCCTTTTTTTTACGTAAATATTTCAAACCTAACAGGTTTTAAAAACCTGTTAGGTTTAGGTTTAAAAATGGCCTTTAGTAATTAAATATTTATCCTTACTTTTATGATAACTCTGTTCTTAATCTACATTAAGTTGCATTTTTAATAATGATAGTAGCTTTGTCAAACCAATTATAAAGAACCCCAGTAATAATTACAATAAATCTCAATCGTCAAAAGATCAATTTTAAAAATATACCATGTCAAACATCAGTTTAATTATCGAAGAACGCGCCGCCAGCATTGGCAATTTTATGGTAGGGAGATTATTACCTTTTCGTGAAAAAAGAGCAGTCGGACCATTTGTATTTATCGATCATATGGGACCGGCACATCTGAACCAACACCAGAATATGGACGTCCCTCCTCACCCGCATATCGGACTTTCTACACTGACCTTTATGTTTGAAGGAAGTATCATGCATCGCGACAGTCTGGGAACAGAACTCGAAATAAAACCGGGCGCTGTAAACTGGATGACCGCAGGAAAAGGAATCGTACATTCCGAAAGAACACCTGAATATTTAAGAACTTCCGATAAAGTCCTTCATGGATTACAGATTTGGGTTGCTTTGCCAAAAGAATTAGAGCAAATGGAACCTAATTTCACACATGTTGAGGCAGATGATATTCCACAATGGGAAGAAAATGGAGTTTCTTATAAGTTAATTGCCGGAGAAGCTTTCAACAAAAAATCACCGGTTCCCGTGTATAGTCCGTTGTATTTTATTGAAATCAAAAGTGAAACGACTCAGAAAATCAATATTGGAAAAGATTTATATGGAGAAAGTGGTTTATATATCCTGGAAGGAAGTATTAAAAGCGGAGAGCATGTTTACGATCCGAAACAGATCCTGATTACAAACGACAGTACGTTGTGTGAGTTTGAAATTGCTGCTCATTCTACTGTTTATATTTTTGGAGGAGCTCCTTTCCCTGAAGAACATTTTATCTTCTGGAATTTTGTTTCTTCTGATAAAGAGTTAATCGAAAAAGCCAAAAGAGACTGGACAGAACAGACGTTCCCAAAAGTCCCTGGAGAGACTGAGTTTGTTCCTTTACCTGAACCCCGAATGAAATAACATATGGAAACTATATCAGCACAAATTGACACGCGCTTGTATCGCACCGAAATAAAATCTGCCAGCGGAAATACGGTAATTGCAGACGAACCTCAGGAAGTTGGAGGCAAAAACTTAGGTTTTAGTCCTTCTGAACTTTTAGCTTCTTCATTGGCAGCCTGTACGCTCATTACATTGCGAATGTACATCAACCGCAAACAATGGCAAGTTTCTGAAATCAATATTAAGGTCGATTTTGAAAGAGACTCTAATCAGAATGTCTCTTTATTTACCCGAAAAATTGAAATCATCGGCGAAGTAGACGATACACAGCGACAACGTTTAGAAACCATTGCCAACAGCTGCCCAATTCATAAAACATTAACACATTCAATAGAAATCAAAACCACATTATTTTAACTATCATGGAAATACAACAAATAAACGAAGGAAGAAAAGGATATTTTGAAGTTGTCGAAGACGGAAAACAAGCCGGAAAAATGACCTATAGCTGGGCCGGTGACACCAAATTCATCATTGATCATACCGAAGTAAACGAAGAATTCAACGGGAAAGGAGTGGGTAAAAAAATGGTCATGGCTGCCGTTGAATATGCCAGAGCCAATGATCTTAAAATTATTCCGCTTTGTCCTTTTGCCAAAAGTGTTTTCGATAGAACCGCTGATATACATGATGTTCTTTTTTCATAAAAATGTCCTCGTAGAGACGCACTGCTGTGCGTCTTTACTTAAATATTCCCCCTTCCTTTTCAAAAGTCCTGTAAAATAACTACATTTGCATGTAATTTAAACCTAGACTATGACAAGGATAATTACACTTTTCTGTATTTTTATAGCACAAATCGGCTTTTCTCAATCGGCTGAACGTTATTTGGAAAAAATCAGAAACAACGAAGCCCTTTCTACTGCTTTTTTTCAACAAATGCCTAAAGGAGGCGATCTACACCATCATTTTTCGGGATCAATTTATGCAGAACCTCTTTTGGAAAGAGCGATTTCTGAAGATTTCTATTTGAATTTAGAAACCATGGCGGTCTCTAAAACAAAACCTGCAAATGGAAACTGGGAAACCTTTTCTTCACTTAAAAATAAAGGAAAGCTGGATTTTTACAAACAGCAAGTGATGCAAACCTGGTCTGCAAAAGATTACAACGGGGTATCGGTTCCTTCTGACGACTTGTTTTTTGATTCCTTCGATAAGTTTTATGCAACAATCGACGGGCATTTTGCCGAAGGAATGCTTGAATTAAAAAAACGAGCCCTTGCTGAAAATGTAAGTTATATCGAAACGCAATTATCAACGATTCCATGTGATATGAATGTTGCTAATCTAACCGATTTTAATACCAAACTCCGTCAGGCTGCGACACAAAAAGACGAGAAAGCAGTTCTAAAGTATTTAGATGAACTGTATAAATCACTACAACAAAAAGACGCTAAAAAATACGCCGAAGATTTCAATACAAACTTCGTCGCAAAACTACATAAGGAACTAAAAATTGATGACGATCGTTTTACCATGCGTTATCAGAACTTTGTGCTACGTTTTATGGAACCGGTAGATTTATTCAAAAATCTGGTTATTGCTTTTATCTCAGCAAACGACAGCAAATTGGTTGCAGGCGTAAACATTGTTTCTCCTGAACATGGTGAAAATTCTATGAACGATTACTGGCTTCATATGGTCATGTTCAAATATTGCCATTCTAAATTTGACGATGTAAAATACACGCTCCACGCAGGAGAATTAACTCTTGGATTAGTGCAACCCGAAGATTTAACCTGGCATATTAACTCCGCTATTTATACTGCCGGAGCCAATAGAATTGGACACGGAGTCGATATTGCATACGAAGCAAACTCATACGACTTGTTGCGTTATATGGCCAAAAACAATATTCCGATTGAGATCAACTTAACGAGTAACGAATTCATCTTAAAAGTAAAAGAGAACAGACATCCGTTTTCACTTTATAAAGAGTTTAATGTCCCAATTGTAATCAGTACTGACGATGCCGGAATTCTAAGAACCAACATGACCGAACAATATGTTCTACTGGCAAAAAGATATCCTGATGTGACTTACGAAACGATCAAAAAATATGTTTACAACAGTATCAATTACAGCTTTATTCAGGATGCTTCTGTAAAAAAACAACTATTGAAAGATCTGGATGCCAGATTTAAAACTTTTGAAAATCAATTTTCTAAAAACTAACTTAAACTACACCTAACAGGTTTTAAAAACCTGTTAGGTGTAGTTTAAATTTTACAACATAAAATATGATTCTGGAAGCAGCCTATCTTTACGTAAAACCAAATTTGGCAACTCAATTTGAAAGTGATTTTATAAAAGCAAGTCAGTACATTTCTTCTATTGAAGGCTATTTAGGGCACCGCTTAGAAAAATGTCTGGAGACAGAAAACAAATATCTTTTATTGGTAGACTGGAATACATTGGAAGATCATACTGTAGGTTTCAGAACTTCAGACGCGTACTTAGAATGGAAGAAACTTTTGCATCATTATTACGAACCGTTCCCTGTCGTAGAACATTTTGAAACCGTTTTTGAAAATAAGAAGCCATAGCATTAATTTTGCCACAGATTAAAAAGATTCCCACAGATTAAAAAAAAGAAAAAATCCTTCCGAATCCTTTTAATCTGTGGCAAAAAACTAAAAAACCATGAACATCAAACTCATCGCCATAGGCAAAACCGACAATAAATCGCTTCAGACTTTGATTGACGATTACACCAAACGTTTGTCATTTTACATCAAATTCGATTTAGAGATTATTCCCGACATCAAAAACGTAAAAAATTTATCTGAGAGTCAGCAAAAGGAAAAAGAAGGAGAACTAATTCTTTCCAAATTAACCCCAACCGATCAGTTAATTCTACTCGATGAAAACGGGAAAAACTTCTCAAGCGTTGGTTTTTCTGAAGAATTACAAAAGAAAATGAACTCCGGAATCAAAACACTTGTTTTTGTAATCGGAGGTCCTTACGGATTTTCAGACACGGTTTACAGCAAAGCGCAAGGTAAAATTTCACTTTCCCTAATGACCTTTTCACACCAAATGGTGCGTTTGTTTTTTATTGAACAATTGTACCGTGGGTTTACGATTTTAAGAAATGAGCCTTATCATCATCAATAACGATTTGTTTCAAGTTTTTTTGTTTCAGGTTTTCTTTGTTTCAGGTTTTCTTTGTTTCAGGTTTTCTTTGTTTTAGGTGGGGATTTAGAAAACGAATTCCTCTTCGCTATTTATAAATACAAAATCAATTTTTTCCTGTATCATTTTTTCAACAAGAATTTTACATTGAATGTAATCTCCGTACGTCATATTTTTATCATACGAAAATTTAATCTCAGCCTTAGGATTGATTACTAAACTATCCAAAAACGGCTTTAAATCACTTTTCGGAAAATCATATATTTTTCTTCCGCTGTATTGTATCCTTCCATTTTTCTTGAAATACAACTGACTTCTGTTATTGGCAATTTCCATTTTATAATGCACTTTCGTGAAAGGCAAAAAGGCTAAATTCTTTCCAACAGAATCCGCATACGAATAATAATTCTCTGCTTTTTCGTTTTTGTGTGCTTTCTCGGCTCGTTTCTTTTCCTGAAGTTTCATTACTTCGCGAATTACCAATTTAAGCGGCAAACGCTTGTCAATATTGAAAATCCAATTGGTTGAAATGATGCTGTTTTTGCGATTTACTTCGGCGATGGTATCCTTGCCGTCTGTTTTAAAAAAAATGTAGATTGGCGACAGATCTTCTACATTTTTAACGACCGTTACATTTGACTTTGGCAATAAAACATCTTCTTTTTTCCCGCATGAGAAAAACAGAACTACAAAGAGTAAGCTAAAGTATTTCATAATTTAAAATAATGGTAAGATTTAAAATGACAGCCCGGAGTGTTACTTTAATTTTGTTTAAAACTCATTTTAGTAAACAAAGTCACGCATTCAACCGCTTCTTTTACATCGTGAACGCGCAGTATTTTAGCACCTTTTGACAAAGCAATGGTATTAAGAATTGTGGTACCGTTTAGAGCTTCCTCTGCCGTTATGTGGAGCGTTTTATAAATCATAGATTTTCTGGAAATACCCGCTAAAACAGGTAATTCCAAAAGATTAAAAAGTTCCATTTTTTGCATCACTTCAAAATTCTGATCCGTCGTTTTCGCGAATCCAAAACCGGGATCCAATATCAAGTCATTAATTCCGAGGCTTCTCGCTTTTTGTACTTTTTCAGAAAAATAAAACAACATCTCTTTCAAAATATCGTCATACTGCGTCATGCTTTGCATCGTCTGTGGATTGCCACGCATGTGCATCATAATATAGGGTACGTTATATTTTGCAATCACATCAAACATTTTGTCGTCTAACTCACCTGCTGCAATATCATTTATAATAGCTGCACCGTTTTCTATACTTGCTTTAGCAACTCCAGCTCTAAAAGTATCAACAGACAACAAAGCGTCAGGAAAATGCTTTAAAATAAGTTCTATAGCCGGTACAACGCGGTCAATTTCCTCCTGCTCCGATACAAATTCTGCATTTGGCTTACTGGAATACCCTCCAAGATCAATAAAATCGGCCCCTTCGGTTAGTATATTAGTTGCTCTTGTGATGATCTCGTCTTCATTATTGTATTTTCCTCCATCAAAAAAAGAATTTGGCGTCAAATTCAAAATTCCCATTACTCTGGGAACTGACAAATCTATAAGTTGTCCTTTGCAATTCATTACAATCTTGTTTGGGTTTATTTTGTTTCAAGTTCATTTTGTTTCAAGTTTCGAGTTTGAACGTAAAACATGAAACTTTAAACTTGAAACCTCTCAGGCTTTCAAAAAATTATCCTTATTTTTGGAAAAAAATTAAGCAAATATACAACAATAAATGAAGAATACTTCTTTAGAATATGATAGCGTAGTAACGGTTTGCCGTACTTTATTTATCAATAAAATGAAAGATTATGGCAGTGCTTGGCGTATTTTGAGACTGCCTTCACTAACCGATCAGATTTTTATAAAAGCGCAACGAATCAGAAGTTTACAGGAAAACGAAATTCGCAAAGTTGATGAGGATGAAAGTGGCGAATTTATCGGAATCATTAACTATTCGATTATGGCTTTGATTCAATTGGAATTAGGCGTTGTTGACCAACCTGATCTGGACGTAGAAAAAGCAACCGAATTATACGACGCTAAAATTAAACTCACTAAAGAATTAATGGAAGCTAAAAATCATGACTATGGCGAAGCATGGCGCGATATGCGTGTGAGTTCGCTTACCGATCTGATTCTGCAAAAACTGCTCCGTGTAAAACAAATCGAAGACAACAAAGGAAAAACCTTAGTCTCTGAAGGCATTGATGCCAATTATCAGGACATGATTAATTATTCCATTTTTGCGTTGATTTTGAACCCAATGAAATAATAAATTTCAAAAATGAAATCCCAAATTCCAAGGTTACTTTTTGGAATTTTAAACTAAATTCTAAATTATGAAAAACGTTATTACCCAATTCTCCAGACTGTTTGTCGGTATATTATTTATTATTTCAGGATTAATCAAACTTAATGACCCGGTTGGATTCTCTTATAAACTGGCGGAATATTTTAGTGAGCCGGTTTTCAATATGCCGTTCTTAGAGCCTTTAGCACTTGGATTAGCTATCTTTTTAGTAATTTTAGAAGTCGTTTTAGGAGTAATGTTATTAGTAGGTTACAAAGCAAAAGCAACGATTTGGTTCCTATTGTTATTGATCATTTTCTTTACTTTCCTTACCTTCTACTCCGCTTATTTTGATGTAGTAAAAGATTGCGGTTGCTTTGGAGATGCTTTACATCTTACGCCTTGGCAGTCGTTTACAAAAGATATTGTATTGCTTTTCTTCATTTTGATTTTGTTTATCAATAAAAAATTAGTTAAACCTTTATTTTCAAAACTACTAACTAATATTATTACTTTAATCAGTGTAATTTTATGTGTTTTTATGGCCGTTTGGGTATTAAATCACAATCCTATAAAAGATTTCCGTCCATTCAAAGTTGGAAACAATATCGAAAAAGGAATGGAAATTCCGGAAGGCGCTCCTAAATCTGTAGTTGAAATGATTTTTATCTACAAAGTAAACGGAGTTAACAAAGAGTTCACCGAAAAAGATCTGATGAACATTCCTGAAGGCGCCACTTTTGTAGACCGTAAAGACAAAGTAATTACAGAAGGATATGTACCACCGATTCATGATTTTACTATGGTAAAAGACGACTCCGATTACAAAGACGAATTATTAAAAGAACCTAAATTAGTTATTTTTGTTACCTACGATTTGAATTTATCTAATCCTGAGGGAATGAAAAAATTGGAAAAAGTAAATCAGGAAGCTAAAGCGAAAGGATACAAAGTAATTGCAATGACAGCTTCAGGACCGGACGTAATTGCAAAAGCTAAAAAACAATACGGCCTAAATGTTGATTTTTATTTCTGTGACGCAATCGCTTTAAAAACAATTGAAAGAGCAAATCCTAGCATTGTGGTTCTGAACAAAGGAACTATAGTACAAAAAGTACATTATAACGACGTTGACGATTTAAAACTATCAAATGTTGCTTATAGTCTTTAAAAAAAAGAAGTAATTTAAATGGCGTCAATATTCTATATTTTAGAGGTATTGGCGCTTTTTTATTTATCATTGTCATTTTACAAGTTCATCCATAATTTAGTTTAATCTCCCTGCAGCCATTTTACTTTTATAACCTATAAAATTTTATACTAATAAAAATGATAAAGTAAACTAAACCAAGCTACAACATATACCAATAATTGGTATCTTTGAATTAAAAATTTAGAAATCATGCCGAAAAACACCTCTATATTACTTGGAGATTATTTTGATAATTTCATAAACAGTCAGGTAAAAAATGGAAAGTTTACTTCTGCCAGTGAAGTTGTTCGTGCAGCATTACGACTGTTTGAGCAGGAAGAAACAAAAAAGAGTGAATTAATCAGTGAACTTAAAAAAGGGGAAAAATCCGGATTTGCTAAAGATTTTAACCGCGAATCATTTTTGAATAATCTTCATGAAAAACATTCAAAATGATGAATTACGAAATAAGTAATTTAGCAACAAAAGATTTAGAAAACATATGGCTGTACACCGCTGAAAACTGGTCGATTGAACAAGCTGACCGATATTTAAATTTATTATTTGAAGAAATTGAATATTTATGCTTAAAACCAAATTCCGGTGCTGATTTTGGGGCAATAAGAAAAGACTATTTTCGTTCAAAAGTAAAATCACATCTTATCTTCTATAAAATAAATATAAAAGAGAATCAATTAGAAATCATCCGTATTCTGCATGAGATGATGGACGTTGAAAATCATATCAAATAAAAGCTATAGAGGCCAGATTAAAAAAAATCAAAAAAATTAAACTAAATCAAAAACCACAATGAAAAAACCATTTCGTCTTATTCCTTTTTTACTTCTTACACTTTCCTGTTTCTTTGGCTTTAGTCAAACCCAATCAAATAATCCAAACCAAGCTTATATCTTTTTTCTGCACAATAAATTTATAGAAGAACACGATTTGAATGAAGCTCATCCTGAGTACGGTAAAGCCGAATACAACGAAATAATCAATTCTTTTAAAGCGGATAATTTTATCGTTTTTAGTGAAAAAAGAAAGAAAAACACCAACGCAGCCCGTTATGCGGAAAAAGTGGTAAAACAAATCAACAAACTAATAAAAGAAGGAGTTAAACCCAACAAAATAACCGTAATTGGAACCTCAATGGGCGGTTATATTGCACAGTATGTTTCTACTTATCTGGCAAATCCGGAGGTTAATTTTGTGTTTATTGGCAGTTTCAGAGATATTGATATTGAAGAAATTCCGGACATCAATTTCTGTGGAAACATTCTGACCATTTATGAAAAATCAGATGTTCTGGGAGTTTCGGCTATCAAACGAAAAGAAACTTCAAAACTGAAAGTCAATCACTTCAAAGAAATCGAATTGAATACCGGTTTAAAACACGGTTTTTTATTCAAAGCCTCAGACGGTTGGATTGTTCCCTGCAAAAAATGGGCTAACGGAAATTATGAGCTAAATTAATACTGCTAAAAAAAAACGCGAAAAAGAAATTTTTGGCGTTTTTTTTTGCTTTGAAAACTCTTTTGAAAACTGAAAAAACGATTTTTTTTAGTTTTTTAGAAATCCTATCTCAATATTTTACTCCGAAATTAGATTTTCACAACGAACTATTACGATTTCAGACCTCTTTTTTTAACCGAAATTTCCTGTTTTGTGATAAAACAAAGCAGTGTTCAAATTTTGTTAATCTCCATTTGGCATTCGATTTGTTTGTTTAACTTTGTGAATTCGGTATTTCAAATAATAAACCAAACTCTTACTATGAAACAAATAGCTCTAATCCTCATTGCCTTTATTACTTTTTCATGTTCACAAGCTCAGAAAACCAGTTTTTCAAAAGAAGCACTTTCTCAAAAATTATTAGCTACAGATGACAGTCAGGTAAGCTTTAAAAACATTCTAAAAAAATACAAGGGAAAAACTTTGGTAATCGAAGTTTGGGCTTCCTGGTGTGGTGATTGTGTAAAAGCAATGCCAAAAGTAAAAGAGCTACAAGCCAATAATCCTGATGTTTCTTATTTATTTCTTTCTGCAGATAAAACCGCAGATAAATGGAAAATCGGAATTGAAAAACACGAAATAAAAGGAGATCATTTTATGATGACTGACGGTATGAAAGGAGTTTTCGGAAAAGCAATTGACTTAGACTGGATTCCAAGATACATCATTGTTGATAAAACCGGAAAAATAGTATTGTACCGTGCAATCGAAAAAGATTTTGATCTGATCAATTCGACTTTACAAGGATTAAAATAAAACGCAATAAAAAATCAGTTGCAACTTCAATAAAAAACAAAAAAATTAAAAGAATACTAAAAACTACCAAAATGAGAAAAAAGATTGTCGCAGGAAACTGGAAAATGCATAAAAACGCAGAACAAACTGAAGAATTATTAAGCGAATTAATCACCAAAATACCAGCTCAAACTACCGCTCAGGTAATTGTTGCACCAACATTTGTAAACTTGGCAGGAGCTGTGGCTAAATTAAAAAACACCACTATTGGAGTTTCTGCACAAAACGTTCACCAAGCTGAAGGTGGTGCTTTTACAGGAGAAATTTCTGCAGATATGTTAACAAGCATTGGTGTCAATACAGTAATCCTTGGTCACTCGGAGCGCAGAGCTATTTTTCATGAAACTGACGCTTTAATCGCAAATAAAGTAGATACTGCTTTGAAACATGATATGACTGTTATTTTCTGTTTTGGCGAAGAATTAAAAGACCGTCAATCCGAAAATCATTTTAATATTGTTGAAAATCAATTGCGTGACGGATTGTTCCACATTGCAAAAGAATCATGGTCTAAAATTGTCCTGGCTTACGAACCCGTTTGGGCAATCGGAACCGGAGAGACTGCTTCACCGGAGCAAGCACAAGAGATGCATGAATTTATCAGAGAGGTAGTTCGTAAAGCTTTCGGAGCTGACATTGCTGATGAAGTTTCAATTTTATACGGCGGTTCTGTAAAACCGGATAACGCTAAGGAAATTTTCTCTAAACCGGATGTAGATGGTGGTCTTATCGGAGGAGCAGCTTTAAAAGCAGATGACTTTTTAGCTATTGTAACAGCAATCTAATTTTAGATTTATATAAAACTAAAAGCGATACGTAACAGTATCGCTTTTTTTATGTCTAAAAATTATCCCAAAATTGACAACGTTCTAACATATTTATAAACAACTTCTCCTTTGTATTCTTACCTTTGCAAAAAAATTATTTATGTCGAATATATATTTAGGGTATCATTTTACTATTGAACCAAAAGAACTAGGATCAGAAATATTAATTGCTGAATTGGGAGAAAAAGCATTCGAAAGTTTTACAGAAACTGAAAATGGAATTTCAGCTTTTGTGAAGAAAGATTTATGGGATGAAACTATTCTGGATGACATTTATATTTTACAATCGGAAGAATTCAAAATCGAATATACTTTTGAAGAAATCGATCAGGTGAACTGGAACGAAGAATGGGAGAAGAATTTTGAAGCTATTGATGTGGATGGAAAATGCCACGTTCGCGCCCCTTTTCACGAAAAAACAACTGCCGAATTTGACATTATCATTGAACCAAAAATGAGTTTCGGAACGGGTCACCATGAAACGACTCACATGATGATTCAGCATTTACTGGAAACAGATGTTACAGGTTTGAAAACTTTAGACATGGGTTGCGGAACAGCGATTTTAGCCATTTTAGCTGAAATGAAAGGCGCTGAACCAATTGATGCGATTGACATTGATAATTGGTGTTATCTGAATTCAATTGAAAATGCAGAACGCAATAACTGTAAACATATTACCGTTTATGAAGGCGATGCTGCTTTATTGGAAGGTAAAAAATACGACTTGATCATTGCTAATATCAACCGTAATATTTTACTAAACGATATGCAGGCCTATGTGGATTGTTTAAATCCAAAAGGGACTTTGCTTTTAAGCGGTTTTTACGAAGAAGACATTCCATTTATCGATGCTTCCTGCACAGAAAAGGGATTGACTTACGTAAAAAAGTTCCAAAGAAATAACTGGGTTTCATTAAAATACGTAAATTAGTCAGTAATTACAACAGTACAAAAATCTAAACAAAATGAGTACTAAAGAAAAAGTAAGAGAAAGGGTTCGGGAAAAGGAAGCTGTAGGTTTTAATAACGAAATCATTGTTTACAATGACGATGTAAACACTTTTGATCACGTAATTGATACTTTAATGCGTGTTTGCAGCCACACTTCAGAACAAGCGGAACAATGTTCCTTAATTGTACACTACAACGGAAAATGCGCGGTAAAAACGGGTCCGATGGACAAGTTAAAACCACAATGCACACAACTTTTGGAAGCGGGTCTTAGCGCCGAAATTGTTTAAGTCCGGAATATTTTAAAAAGCATTCAATTTTATTCTATATTTGATTAAAATTGAATGTTTTTTTTATGGAAGAATATGGAAAAATATTAATTATCGCTACGCCTGTTTTTTTAGTATTAATTATAATCGAAAAAATATACGGGCTCTATAAAAAGGACGATACTGCGCCTTTAATAGACAGTGTGTCGAGTATTAGTTCAGGAATTACCAATTCGGTAAAAGATGTTTTGGGCCTTAGTCTGACTTTTATTTCGTACGAATGGATGGTTTCTAAAATTGCACTTTACCATTTAGAAGCCAATGTCCTCTCCTATTGTATTGCCTTTTTTGTAATCGACTTTTACGGGTACTGGAGCCACCGATTGGCGCATCAGATTAATTTTCTTTGGAACAAACATGCTATTCATCATAGCAGTGAAGAATTTAATTTGGCCTGTGCGCTGCGACAACCTATTGCCAGCTTAGTCAACTTATTCACCTTTTTATTGATTCCGGCCGCCTTACTTGGTGTTCCTGCCTCTGTTATTGCGATAACTTTGCCGCTTCATTTGTTTTTGCAATTTTGGTATCACACCAAACATATCAAGAAAATGGGGTTTGTTGAGCATATTTTGGTAACGCCCTCTCATCATCGGGTGCATCACGCTATAAATCCGGAATATTTAGACAAAAATCATTCACAAATATTCATTCTTTGGGACAAACTTTTCGGCACTTTCCAAGAGGAATTGGATGATGTTCCTCCGGTTTTTGGAATTACAAGACCGGCAAGTACGTGGAATCCTATTCGGATTAATTTCCAGCATTTGACTTTATTAATCAAAGACGCCTGGCGTGCTCCAAAATGGAAAGACAAACTCACCATCTGGTTTAAACCAACGGGCTGGCGACCTGAAAATTTTGAAGAATTATACCCCGTAAACAAAATTGAAAATGTTTTTAATTTTGAAAAATACGGTATCCATAATTCTCAAAAACTGATTTATTGGTCTGTTGCTCAGGTTCTCATAACCCTTTTGTTCGTCACTTATTTATTTGACAATATTGCCAAAATTGGCCTACCCAATATCTTTGTTTATGGCTTTTTTATTTTGATTACCATCTACAGCTATAGTGAACTGATGGATAAAAGCCAATATGCCCCTTTGTGGGAAGGCTTTCGTTTTATAATTGCCATTGCGATTATCACCTATTATGGTGATTGGTTTGGTTTGAATGTTGTATTCCCATTTGCAAATTATGTCGTTATTGGTTATTTGACGTTATCCTTTTTAACTTCCCTGTATTTTGTTACTATTGATTTTAAAACTAACCAAAATCAACTCGCCAATTCATAACCCAAACTTACTATGAAAAATCCCCCGCTTCTTAAAATCTATATTGGTTTTAGTACTGTTTATCTTTTGCTCTTACTTTCGGGCTACGAGAGTTTTGATTTATTTTTAAAACCCATTCTGATTCCCTTGTTAGGATTTGGCGTTTATTTTTATAAAAAATTCCCATCAAAGAATACCCTTTTAACTGCCTTATTATTTTCCTGGATTGGAGATGTAATTTTACTTTTTGCAGATATTGCTGAGATCTATTTCATTTTAGGTTTGGTTTCGTTTCTTCTGTCACATCTCGTTTATTGCGTTCTTTTTAATAAACAGACTAAAACTCAAAACAAGAAAAAAAGAACCCTTTTTCTAATTGGAAGTCTCGTTATCGCCTGTTACTTAATCGGGATGTTAACTGTTTTATTACCTTCTTTAGGAGAATTAAAAATCCCTGTGATTGTTTATGCATCCGCAATTTCTTTTATGTTACTGTTAGCTTTTAACGGGTTCTTAATCTGGAAAAAACCCGGTAATCAATACGTTTTTATTGGTGCCCTTATGTTTGTTATTTCGGACAGCATTCTGGCAATCAATAAATTTTACGCCCCAATAGAGAAAAGTTCTTTTTTTATAATGCTAACCTATCTTGTGGCACAATATCTGATTGTAATTGGTATCTTAAAATTAAATTCCGGTCTCACTGTAGCAACAGAATCTAAGAAAATTTAAGACTTAATCTAATGTATTTCTGTCTGTATTTTTCTTAATCCAGATTATTTTAAAAACCATTTTTACAGCTTACATTTGTAATACAAAATACGCACTCAACATGAAAAAAACAGTTCTTTTTATCGTTTTACTTCTATCGGTAACCTCTTGTATCAGTACAAAGTCCACTTTAAAAAATGTAGACGATAATGCTCCTGATTTAGTATTAAAAAAAGACAATACCTTTATCATTACTTTATTCAGTAACGACAAAAAATACGGTTTTGATCCTGATTATCCTGTGAATATTTTTTACAGAAACACAAAAGATGAAGCTTTAAACGAAACCCGTTTTTTAAATGCTTTGGCTGGTCCAAACGGAGAAAAAATCACTTATACACGATTAGAAACCTGCTGTCCTTTCCCTACGAAAAGAAGCGATATGGGAGCCGGATTCCTCAATGTTTACGAACTAAAATGGGACGGACAAAAGAAACCCCTTAAACTTTATCTGAACATTTACGAAAAAGGAATTTTGATGGTTCCGATGGGATTGCGTTTGAAGCAGGACTAGAGTTATTGTTATTATTAATTGATGTTTGATTCTCTTTGCGCTCACGAGCGTCCCGCTCGTGAGCGCAAAAAATTTAAAATGTATAAACTTTCTTTTGGAATCAATTTTAAAAAACAGAATTCAAATTTTATAAATCAAACCCATATTTAATCATGACGGCTGAAAAATTTAATTTAAACGAAAAAGCCTACAGCATCAGCACTATTAGCTCTTAAAAAATTCTTAAATCTTCATCTCAAACTCATAAATCATAACTACCTTTGCACTGTCAAAAAAAAACATACTATGAACATACAACATATTCCACAAATTAAGCATACAGATAGCGGAAATTTCTTTTTATTAGCAGGCCCTTGTGCTATTGAAGGAGAAGAAATGGCGCTTAGAATTGCCGAAAAATTAGTTGGTATTACCGACAAACTTCAGATTCCTTATGTATTTAAAGGATCATTTAAAAAAGCAAACCGTTCCAGAATTGATAGTTTTTCAGGAATTGGTGACGAAAAAGCCTTAAAAATTTTAAGAAAAGTTTCTGAAACTTTTCATGTTCCAACAGTAACAGATATTCACACGAATGAGGATGCCGATTTGGCTGCTCAATATGTTGATGTTTTGCAAATTCCGGCTTTCCTAGTGCGTCAAACGGACTTAGTTGTAGCTGCTGCAAATACGGGTAAAGTGGTAAACTTGAAAAAAGGACAATTTATGAGCCCTGAAAGCATGAAACATGCCGTTCAGAAGGTATTAGATTGTCATAACGAGAATGTAATGGTTACCGATCGTGGTACTATGTTTGGTTACCAGGATATGATTGTTGATTACAGAGGAATTCCTACTATGCAACAATATGCTACTACAGTTCTTGATGTTACGCATTCTTTACAACAGCCAAATCAGACTGCCGGTGTTACAGGTGGAAGACCTGATATGATCGAAACTGTGGCCAAAGCAGGTATTGCTGTTGGGGTTGACGGTATTTTTATCGAAACTCATTTTGATCCTGCTAATGCAAAAAGTGATGGTGCCAACATGTTACATTTAGACTATTTTGAAGGTTTAATGACCAAATTGGTTGCGATCAGAAAAACGGTTAACTCATTTTAAATTTTAATACTAAGTTCATTGAAAACTAAATTTTTATTTTTTGTCTTATTGGGTTTTTCATTAAACACTTTTGCACAGGAAGAAATCGCAGTAGAAAGATATACTGCCCATAACAAAGGAAAATTCTTTGTATCATGGGGTGGAAACAGAGACAGTTATACCAAGTCTGATGTCAATTTCAGAGGAAAAGATTACAACTTTACAGTTGATAACATGACTGCTCATGACAAACCAAAAGGATGGCATATTGATTATGTAAATCCGGCTAATATGACCATTCCGCAAACGAATTTTAGATTGGGATACTTCATTAATGATCATTATAGCGTTGCTATCGGTTGGGATCATATGAAGTATGTAATGACTCAGGATCAAACAGCAAATGTATCGGGTTATGTTAATTTGCCTTCGGATCAAATTGGCTCAACAAACAATAGGGATTACAACAATACTCCCGTTGACTTTACAGATGGTAAATTCTTAATGTATGAGCATACCGATGGTCTGAACTATGTAAATACGGAAGTTTCCAGACATGATGATATCTCAGAATGGTTTGGATTACCAAATACAGACAAAGTTCAAATCAATTTAACTGAAGGGTTAGGAGCTGGAGTTTTATATCCTAAAACGAATACAACTTTGCTAGGAAAAGAACGTCATGACGATTTTCATATTTCAGGTTATGGATTGTCTGCAAAAGCGGGGATTAACTTTACCTTTTTTAAATATTTCTATCTTCAGGGAGAGTTAAAAGGTGGTTATATTAACATGCAGGACATCAGAACTACAAGAAGTAGTGAAGATAGTGCTTCACAGGATTTCTTCTTTTTACAACGAATCATTGCTGTTGGAGGAATTTTCAGAATCTAAAAAATAGCTCACTTTATATTTTAAAAATAGCTGTCATTTTATTTGGCAGCTATTTTTTTTATTATTTACTTTGTACTTCAAAGTACTTTATTTGTGATTTTAAATTTTTAAAATGAAGAAGACAAAATATATTTTCCTTATAGTAAGTTTTTTAATCAGTTTTTCTTGTGCCCTTTATGTGACATTACTGTTTTTCCCGATGAATTCCTTTTCGAAATCCAAACAGGAAAATAGTGTTTTGGCTAAAATACAAGATGGCGATATTATTTTTCAGACCTCGGAATCCAGTCAGTGTGAAGCAGTCCGAATTGCGACCAGGTCGAAATTTTCTCATTGTGGAATCATTTTTACCGTGAATGGAAAACAATTCGTTTTTGAAGCCGTACAGCCCGTAAAACTAACTCCATTGGACAAGTGGATCGAACATGGAAAAGACGGCAAATACGTCGTGAAAAGGCTAAAAAACGCCACTGCTGTTCTGGATTCAAAAACACTTGAGAAAATGAAAAACTACGGCAATCAATTTATGGGTAAACAATATGACGCTTATTTTGAATGGACCGATACTAAAATTTATTGCTCTGAACTGGTTTGGAAAATATATAAAAATGGTGCCGACATTGAATTGTGTAACCTACAGGAATTGAAAGATTTTAATTTAGCCGATGAAAGGGTACAAAAAGTATTAAAAGAAAGATATGGAAACGCTATTCCGCTGGAAGAAAAAGTGGTTTCCCCCTCTAACCTCTCCGATTCTAAACTGTTAATTACAATAGTCGATAATTACTAAAAAGCACGAAAGCTGATTTACAATAAAAATTAGCTTTTTTATTTCCTATTTTACTTTGAAATTCAAAGAACTTTTAAAAACTAACCAACTTATGAAAGATCGTCTTATTGAAAAAATGTACGAACATACTAAACAACCGTATCAAAAATATTTCAAAAAAAACAAACCTTGGGACATTGACAAAACGACATTATTAACCTATCCGGCAGAGAGTTTAGGTTTTGGACTGGGAACCTTCCTTACTAAAAATCAGTTTGATATTCAGCCAAAACTCGAAGATCATGACATCATTCATGTTCTCACCAATACAGGTATTTCCGTTCGTGAAGAAATCGGAATGCAATATTATCTTTTGGGGAATGGCAAAAAAAGTCTGTATTTATTTCTTGTAATCTCGTCGGGTACGCTTTTTTATCCAAAACAAATGAATTATTTCATTCAACAATACAAAAGAGGCCAACAAGCGCTTCCGTTTTACTATCTGGATTTTTCAAAAATGTTGTACACGCCAATTCAATCTATTCAAAAAACATTTAATATTTAAAATCATGAGAACTAGTAACAACAGAACTTTTACCGAAACCGAATCAATCGATCTGACCATTGGTTCGTTTATAATCAGTACGTTATTTTTCGTTTTTTATATACTTTCGAATGGAAGTACAACTCTGTTAGTCGTTGCCAGTCCGTTTGCCTTTTCTGCACTGATCGTAAATGCAATAATGTTATTTCATTTGACGGACAAATTTATTCAGCTATCGGAACAAAGAAAGGATATCGGAATTAAAATTCTGATCCTGCTCTCGAATATCCCGATTCTCTTTTTGTATTACAGTATTGCAATCAGGGTTTAATCGGTAACGATTGCGATTGCTTTTTTATAATCGTAATGTTCACAAAGGGTTTCTTTTACACGCAGATTTAGCAGATTAAGCTGACCTTATTTACCAAATACAAAAAAATCTGGGCAATCTGCCAAATCTGCGTGCTAAAAAATTTCGGTGTAGAATTAAAAAGGAGTCGCAATGCTATAAATAAACTTTGCGAACCTTGTCTTCATTTTACGATCAAAAAATTAACCGCAAGACTAGCAAAGATTTTCTTTTGCACGCAGATTTGGCAGATTATGCTGATCATATTTACCAAATACAAAAAAAACTGTGCAATCCGCCAAATCTGTGTGCTAAAAAATTTAGGTATAGAATTAAAAAGGAGTCGCAATGCTATAAATAAACTTTGCGAACCTTGTCTTCATTTTACGATTAAAAAATTAACCGCAAGACTAGCAAAGATTTTCTTTTACACGCAAATTTAGCAGATTAGGCTGATCTTATTTACCAAATACAAAAAAATCTGTGCAATCTGCCAAATCTGCGTGCTAAAAAATTTACGTATAGAATTAAAAAGGAGTCGTAATGCTATAAATAAACTTTGCAAACCTTGTCTTCATTTTACGATTAAAAAATTAACCGCAAGGACTAGCAAAGATTTTCTTTTGCACGCAGATTTAGCAGATTAGGCTGATCTTATTTACCAAATACAAAAAAATCTGTGCAATCTGCCAAATCTGTGTGCTAAAAATTTAGGTATACAATTAAAAAGGAGTCGTAATGCTATAAATAAACTTTACAAACCTTGTCTTCATTTTACGATTAAAAAATTAACCGCAAGACTAGCAAAGATTTTCTTTTGCACGCAGATTTAGCAGATTAGGCTGATCTTATTTACCAAATACAAAAAAATCTGTGCAATCTGCCAAATCTGCGTGCTAAAAATTTAGGTAACAATTAAAAAGGAGCAGGAGAACTCTTTATACAGCACAACTTGATCTAAAAAAAAAAGCTGCAAGATTGAACTCGCAGCTTTTATCATTTTATTTATGAAACCTTAGTTTACTTTAGGCGTCTCAATTCCGTTTTGATCCATTAGATACATTAAAGCAGTCATAGTTGCCGCTCCAAGTTCTAATTCTCTTTTGTTGATCGCATCAAATTTATCATTTGCAGCGTGGTGATAATCAAAATAACGTTGAGAATCCGGTTTTAAACCTGCTTTTACAATTGCTTTTGATGTTAAATGATTAATATCTGAACCTGCATGTCCAATGGTGAAACTATGCACTAAATAAGGTTCGAAAAGGTCTTTGTACCCTTGTATTTTTTTCAAATTAGTATCATCTGCTTCTATAGAAAATCCTCTTGGACTAAATCCTCCTGAATCACTTTCTAAGGCAAAAATATGATTTTCATTGTTTTTCTTTGAAATTTCTTCATACTTCGCTCCACCTTTTCCACCATTTTCTTCGTTCATAAACAATACTACACGAATGGTATTTTTAGGTTTGTAATCTAAATTTTTAAGAATACGAATTACTTCCATACTTTGTACTACTCCTGCTCCATCATCATGTGAT
The DNA here is from genome assembly GCF_044005985.1 of Flavobacterium sp. FlaQc-49. NCBI lineage: Bacteria > Pseudomonadati > Bacteroidota > Flavobacteriia > Flavobacteriales > Flavobacteriaceae > Flavobacterium > Flavobacterium sp. FlaQc-49. The sequence continues at coordinate 264,710 of NZ_JBIPCS010000005.1, forward strand.
CCGTCTGCTAAATCCCAAGAATCTAAATGACCGCCCACAACCATAATATTTTCAGGGTGTTCTTTACCTGTCAATTCCCCAATAACGTTATGAGACAAAACATCCGGTAAGGTTTCGCAAGATTGTTTGAAATAAAATTTCAAAGTCGGATTTCTTTTTAAAGATGCACTTAACAATTCGGCACCGTTTGTACTAATTGCCGCTGTTGGAATGTATTGCTCTTTTGGCAAATCACCATAACTTTGTGCCCCTGTGTGTGGAAAATCATCTAAACGCAAATTCATAGAGCGAACAATAGTTCCTACTGCTCCCAATTTAGCTGCTTCTTTTGCACCAGCATATCTTTGATCTACACAAGCTCCGTAAGAAGTAAAAGTTTCAATGTTCTCCGGATTCATTGGTCTGTTATAAAACACAATTTTTCCTTTTACTTTATCTCCTAATTCTGCTAATTCTTTAATTCCTTTCACCTCAATTACCTCAGCTGTAAGACCTCCTTTAGCTGTTGCAACTGATCCACCCAAAGCACAAATCGGAACCACCGTTTTTGCTTTATTGTCTAAGATATAGGCAGTCTCTTTTTCTCCACGAACCCAGTGTGGTACCATTACTTCCTGCAAATATACTTTGTCAAGTCCTAGTCTTTCTAATTGTAATTTGGTGTATTGAACTGCCGCTGCTGCAGTGGGAGATCCTGATAAACGACTTCCGATATCGTTTGACAAATATTCTAACCAAGTATAACATTTTGACTCGGTTAAGGCCTTTTTGTAAAATAATTTAATGTTTTTTTCATCATTTGACTGCGCAAAAGATGTCAATCCGTTTAAAGCTAAAACAGTTAAAAGAATCGTTTTTTTCATGGTTTTTATAGCATTTTGGGTTAAGCGCTCTTTTTTATCGAGCCTTACAAAGGAACAAAATTCTTTACAACTCGACTACTTTTTCTTAGTGCTTTTCTATAAAAAAACGCTGATTCTAAGCTTTTTTGTTTGGAATCAGCGTTTTCAGGATTTCACTACTCAAAAAATAATTTTACTGAGCTGTCGGGTGTAATACTGCTAAATTTATTTAACACATAGAAACATAGATTTAAAACTAACATTTATGGTGTTTTTAGAAAATCACAATTTTTTCACATAACGTTATGTGATTTATTTTAAGTGAAACGACTTTATCTGACTTTACAAACTATATCTCTCCTATGTTTGTCTCGTTAAAAACACCCTCTAGATATCAATTAAAAATTCTTTTATGCATTATTGTCACCCTGAGCGAAGTCGAAGGCTGGTTAGGGAAAAAGAGCTTCGACTCCGCTCAGCCAGACAAATGGTGGAGAGATAAGGAAAATTGTGCAGCATTTTTGCTTATTAATCTCCTATGTGTCAAAATTAATTGCGCTCAACAGCTATTTTACTTCCATAATTTTACTTTTGGCGCCAATACCGTTTTCGTTAAAAGGTTCAATTGCAAAATAATACTTTGTGCCTTTATCTAAGCCTCTGAAATCATAAGTACGATCACCATAGACCATGATACTATTGTACAATTTATCAGGCGTAATTCCGTAGTAGATGTTGTAACCTATAGCGTCTGTTTTATTTGTCCATGAAATAATCGCATTACGGGGATCGGTTGCATTTCTTTTCACTTTAAAATTAGAAACTGCTTTTGGTTTTTCTGCCAATCCGTTTCCGAAAACTCTGAAGTCAGAAACAGCAAACATTCCTGAAGCATTATGGATGTTGACCATCTTTATATAACGCGCTTTAATTGGTTTTGTTAATTCAACGTAATCATGAGGAACATCTTTATCATTGGCTGATTTATCAACCACTAAAGTCCAATTTTGGGCATCATCGGACATCCATATTTTATACTGATAATAAATATCCATTGCTTTATTGTACTGGGTTGCTTTATGATCTGCATAATTGATTTGCAAAGCCTTAATTTCCATCTTTCTTCCTAAATCAAGTTGCAACCACTCTCCCGGTTGATCGGATGTTGCGGACCAGTAGGTCTGAATATTTTCGTCAGTCAGGTTTGAAGCATCGTAACAGATTTTTTCATATACTTTTTTACCACCGTTGTCCATCCTGTGTGTCTCCACCTCGTTACAAGCTTCAGAAGAAGAAACTGTCACGGGCTTTTTATAGGAAAGTAACATCCAACCTGACGAGGCTCCTTTGGTCTGATCCCGTTGTTGGGTTGGCAGAACAATCGGGAAATCACCGTATGTTGTAATAGAATACATTACTCCATCTTGATCAAATCCGGCCGGAAACATATCGATGCGGCGTTCAAAACGGTCTTTTATAGAGATTTTACAGGTACCTGTATTCCAATAATTTCCATAATTGTCGGCAAAAGTATTTCCATGGCCTGCACCAATTACAAAACCTCCGGGTTTATAAGACATCGGATTGTGTTTTTGATAGACAAATGGCCCTAGTGGATTATCGCCTACGTGAACTCCATTTGCATAACCTTTAAACTCGGTAGCGGGTGCTCCGTACTGCATATAATATTTTCCGTTGTGTTTGGTCATCCAGGCTCCTTCAATAAAATTTCCCCAAGGAGCGGGCTCCATATCATTATTTGGTCCAAAGCGCTCCCAGCCGTGTGCTGCGGGGTCTAATCCAACAACAGCTTTTGCCTGCCCGTAAGGTTTCTGAATGTCTTCGACTTCTGTTGCTGCGTATAATTTGGCATAATCAGCCTGATTCCCTTTTGGAAGCCAGGTTTTATAATCTACCTCAACACCCACTAATGGTAATTTACCGCTTGAACCATAATACATATACACTTTTTTATCATCATCCTGAAAAATGGCTGGATCCCAGGTTGGCAGCATCGCAGTGTTGACATGCCTTGTCCATCGTCCTGATTTTGGGTCAGCAGTTTTCCAAACCGGATGATCTTTTTTCCAAGTTGAACCTACATAAAATAGGGTGTCGTTTACCACCCAGGCTGCGGGTGCACATTGATCATCGTCTCCGGGATTTCTTTGAAAACTACCGTAAACAAATTTCCAATCAGACATGTCCTTACTCCAGAAAAAACCGGCCTGATTGGTGGCAAATAAATAATAATCTCCTTTATAAGTAATAATCACCGGATCGGCACTCGAACGGCGAGATTCCGGAATTCCATTATGATTTTGAGTCGTATAATTGTACCCAATATTGATGGGATTACAATAGGTTGTTGCTGGTTTTTCCGGATCAAACCATTCTGTTTTTCCCGGTATGTTTGTATTTTGAGCTGTCATATTACTACTATACAACATCAAAAGGGACAAAAGAAAAATTGTCAGCAGTACAAATATATTTTTCATATGATTTTAATTTTATAAAGAAATTATTTCATCTAAAAACATTTCTTTATTCTATGTTCTTTATTCTATTTTCTCCCCTTTACTCTTTCCTTCAAAAGTTCGGGTTCATTTGTAGTTATATAGTCAAAATTATTCGCAATTATCCAATCCATATCTGCAGGATCATTAACCGTCCAGGCATTTAAAATGATATGGTTTTCTTTTGCTTCTTTGATCCATTCAGGATGTTTTTTGAAAACGGAATAATGATAATCAATACCTGTAATCTGATCTGATTTAACTTCAGTCGGTGATTTATTACCTTCCAGATATTGCAAAGTAGCTTTTGAATCTACTTTTCTAATCTGCTTTAAAATATCATAATCAAAACTGATATAACCGGTTATTTTTTCGGCCTTAAGTTTCTTTACAATTTCAACTGCCATGCGTGCAATTTTTTGTCCTCTTTCTTTACTTATTCCTGAAGGTTTTATTTCACACACCAAAAGGGTCTGTTTATTATTCTTTTTTCCTTCTGCAATATATTCGTAAAGTGTTGGAAGTTTTTCTCCATTAGAGAGTCTGAACTTAATTAAGTCCGCATAGTTAGTTTCCTCAATAATCAATTTATTGTAATGCGGATCATGGTTGATGACAAGGGAATCATCGGCTGTCATTACAACATCAAATTCTGAACCTGCTGCTTTTAAATCGATGGCATGTCTAAGCGCTGCGATAGAATTTTCAGGCAGTTTATTGGTTTTCCAGGCGCCGCGATGTGCCACTACACCATTTTTCTTACTACTACAGGAAGAAAAAATGGCCAATACTACCAAAAAAAGAAATGTTCGAACTATTTTAATTGTATTCATTGTCTAAGAATTAAAATTATGATGGTTTAAAAAATAAATGTTTCTTTTAAAAAAAAGCCCTTCGCTAACTACACGAAGGGCTGACCAATAGAACAAACCAACTATTTAGTTAACTCAAAACTAACTTTCTTATCGGCATTTGAATCTGTTCCTACGAAAACATCAAACTGCCCAGGTTCTGCTACGAATTGTAAATCAGAATTATAAAATTTTAAATCTTCAACGGTGATCTCAAAAGTCACGGTTTGTTTTTCTCCTTTTTTAAGAGCTATTTTTTGGAAACCTTTTAATTCTCTAACAGGTCTTGTTACAGAACCAACTAAATCTCTAATGTATAATTGCACCGTTTCTTTTCCATCAAAATTTCCTGTATTGGCAACCTCAACAGTTACTTTTACATTTCCGGATGAATTCATTTTATCAGATGAAATCTTCAAATTTGAATACTCAAAAGTGGTGTAACTTAAACCAAATCCAAATGGAAATAAGGGTTCGTTTCTCTCATCGATATAATTGGATCTGAATTTTTCGAATTTCCCTTCTGTATTAGCAAGCGGTCTTCCTGTATTTTTGTGCGCATAATAAATGGGCACTTGCCCTACGCTTCTTGGAAAAGTCGATGTTAATTTCCCTGATGGATTAACATCACCGAATAAAACATCTGCAATAGCATATCCCGCTTCGCTTCCTGCGAACCAAGCATTTAAAATTGCCGGAACCGTTTCATTTTCTTGATTCAATACTAACGGACGTCCGTCAAATAAAACCAAAACAACCGGTTTCCCTGTTTTAAGCAAAGCTTGTAATAAATCTTTCTGTGCTTGCGGAATTTCTAAATTAGTACGACTGCTGGATTCTCCGCTCATTTCTGCAGATTCTCCAAGCGCTGCCACAATCACATCAGATTGGTTGGCTATTTTTAATGCTTCTGCCAGTAATTCTTCTTTAGAACGATCATCACGGTGCAATGTTTTGCCAAACATGGTTGCCTTCGTTTCGAAATCTGCATCATAATCTAAGTTACTTCCTTTTGCATACAACACTTTAACGGAAGGTCCTGCTACTTCTTTAATACCTCTCAATAAGGATACTGCATTTTCCATTTTTGTAGCTACACTCCAGGTTCCCGGCATGTTTTCTTTGGCATCTGCCAGAGGTCCGATAAGTGCAATTGTACCTGATTTTTTAAGAGGCAGTGCCTGATTTTGATTTTTTAACAACACCAAAGATTGTGCTGCGATCTGACGTGCTTCTTTTCTACTACTTGTTGTAAAAATTTCTGTTTTGGCTCTTTTGTCATCGCAATATTTATAAGGATCTTCAAATAATCCTAAATCATATTTTGCATTTAAAATAAGCTGAACCGCATTATCAATTTGCTCGATTGTTACTCGTTTTTCGTCTAAAGATTTTTTAAGTGTGGTTAGAAAACCTTCACCCACCATATCCATTTCAACACCGGCATTTAAAGACAGAGCAGACACCTCTTGTAAGTTCCCCATTCCGTGCTCAATCATTTCCGGGATTCCTGTAAAATCTGTCACGACAAAACCTTTAAAACCCCATTGTTTTCTTAAAACATCGGTCATTAACCATTTATTTCCAGTTGCGGGAATCCCGTCAATTTCATTAAAAGAGGCCATTACGGAACCTACTCCTGCATCAACAGCCGCTTTGTACGGAGGAAAATAATCGTTAAACATCCTGATATGGCTCATATCAACTGTGTTGTAATCACGTCCTGCTTCCGGTGCACCGTATAATGCAAAATGTTTTACACAGGCCAAAATGGTATTGTTTTTTGTCAAATCTTTTTGTTGGTATCCGTTTACCATTGCTTTTGCAATCTGGCTTCCTAAGTACGGATCTTCACCTGAACCTTCCGAAACTCTTCCCCAACGCGGATCACGAGAAATATCAACCATTGGCGAAAATGTCCAGTTAATCCCATCTGCACTTGCTTCCTGAGCTGCAATCTGGGCACTTCTTTCAATTAAGTTCATATCCCAAGTACACGATAGTCCTAATGGAATTGGGAATGTTGTTTCGTAACCGTGAATGACATCCATACCAAATAACAACGGGATTTTTAAACGGCTTTTTTCAACCGCAATCTTTTGTACTTCTCTGATTTTTTGAACTGATTTTATATTGAACAAACCCCCTACTTTACCATCAGCAATATTTTTTGCAACATTGGAGCTGTTGGTTTGCCCTGTTGTAATATCACCCGATGTTGGCAAATTTAACTGACCTAATTTTTCGTCCAGCGTCATTTTAGAAATTAACTCTGCCACAAATTCAGACTTCGGTTTAATTTTTACTGTATTTTTAGTGTTCTTTTTTTGAGCGTAACCCAAAACAGCACATCCTAAAAAAAGTAAGACTAATTTGTTTTTCATTCTATTCTATATTATTTGTTCGTATTTGTTTTTATCTGTTTAAACATCCAGTCATAAATCTCCGGATTGTCATAAACTCTTGTCCAGCTGTCGTGACCTGCATCATCAAAAATGATTAATCGGGCGTCTTTTGCCTTACATTTTTTTAGTTCTTTGTAAACCGTTACGGCATAATCTACATTGACAACATCATCTAATAAACCGTGATAAATTCGGGTTGGAATAGACGCTATTTTGCATACTTTTTCTAACGGAATCAAATCAACAAAACCTGAAATAGGCACAATTGCTGCGAACATATCGGGGTGTGAAAGCGCTAAATTCCACGCTGCCCAGCCTCCTGAACTCAAACCGGTCACATAAATACGGTTGGAGTCTATATTGTTCTCTTTCCTGATTTTCATAATTAACTGGTAGATAGACTCTATGTCCCAATCTTCGTCTTCTTTGCATTGCGGAGCAAGAACATAAGCATCTAACTCGTGGGTCTTCAGGTATTTTAGAGGGCCGTTAATTTTTACTTTTTCAATGTCTGTACCTTTTTCTCCATCACCTGAAATAAAAACTATTAAGGGCTTTTTCTCCTTTGTATTGGCCGGTTTGTGCAGTGCATAACCCAATTCGTAATGGGTTACAATCACTGTTTTTAGTTTTCCGGTTGTTTCGCTTTGTGCAAAACTCAATACAGAAAAGAGCAGTACCAATAGTGTTATTTTATATTTCATGACAATTAGATTCCGTATTTGCCTGATTTAAATCCAAGTTTGGTTAAACCTTGTTTGGTATCTGCTGCGTTCATAAACAACTTCCATAATAAACCGCTTCTGTAATTCTCAATCATTGGCGCTATGGTTCCTTGATCTATGGCCAAATAACGAGGTGTTACCCAATTGTACTGTGGTGAAAAAGCATCGTAAGGGCCTGCAATTCCGACATATTTTGCTTTGTTTTCATCATATAAATAATGTAAAAATTTCATTGATTCTACCGGTGTAAAAGGAAAAGAAGACAAAGCTGCTGTTGGTGTGATTACTCCCGTATCATTATTAGGTTGGTGAGCGGTATAACCTGTGGTTCCATCTGTGTTGCGAGTATAACTTGCGGTAAGTCCCCAGCATTTATCGGAGTAATCTTTCCATTTTTTCGGATTAGCAATGCTGTATTGCACCATAATTTTGGCATGATTCTGTGTCAATTGCCAATAATCTGCATATTTGTCGCTTAAAGTATTCGGATCTAAACCTAAATAAGAATAATGCGACCAGAACATTGGTCCAACGTTCCCCGAAGCTCCATTGTAATTTAAAACAACCGGCAACCCATATTGAGCACTGCCACTTACTATAGCTCCATTTCTTGCCCAAGCCTGATGATAGGCTTCTGCAGAAATCGGGTACGTTGGTGATGCAGCTGCCATGACATAAGTAATTAAACATTCGTTGTAACCTTCGAGTTTAAAATTCATTTCCCATCCATAATTGGGAGACCAATGCCAGTATAAAGCATTTTCGCCTTTTGTATACCAGCTCCACTCTACGCCTCTCCAAAGTTCATCTGCTTTTGCTGCTAATGCTTTTTCCGTAGTACTTCCATTTTTAAAATATTCTCTGATGGTAATTAAAGCTTGGCAAACAAAAGATGTTTCAACCAAATCTCCTCCATTATCTTTTGTTCCAAACGGAATCACTTTTCCTGATTTATTGTCCATCCAATGCGGCCATGCTCCGTGAAAACGTTCTGCTTTTTCTAGAAAAGTCAAGGCCGTTGTAAGTCTGGAAACGGCTTCAGCCCTTGGCAAAAAACCTCTTTCTATACCTACAACAATAGTCATTAACCCAAATCCAGAACCTCCGGTTGTTATAATATTGGACTCAAAATTAGGGTCCTCCGTAAGATATCTTTCTCTCGCCAATTTTGAATTTGGATCGGCATAATCCCAAAAATACTTTATGGCATCTTTCTGAACCTGATCCATTGCTTCTGCATCGGTCAAAGGTTTAGTCGGTATTACCGGAGTTGTGGGTAATGGAGTTCCTCCTGATTTTTCCTCCGGTGTAGAAGAGGAACACGAGTTAAAAAAACTCAAAAAAGCGATTAGGTATATTGAAATTTTCATTCTTTATAAAATATTATGAATTAAAAAATACACCCGGAGAAAAAATCTCCAGGTGTCTTACAAATTACTTATCTGTTATCTTTTTCAAGTTTATATAATGCTGCAACTTCATTATCCGTAAGAGCAGAATCATAAATTCTGAATTCATCCATTAACCCCGTATAATGAAGCATCCAACTATCAGGATTTCCAAATGGAGGACCTAAATGCTGTTGAAAACCGCCAATGATAAATTTTGAGGCTTCAGAATTAGCCAGTTCTCCATAAGGACCTCCTCCCATTGTAGGATCACTTGCATATCTTTTTGAAAGAGATAATGGCAAGTCTAATTTTTTCCCATCTATATAGAGACTGTACGTAGAACTTGTACCATTATAGGTCCACACTAAATGTTTCCATGCGCCAAACATATTAGTCAAAAGGTTTGCTCCATTATGTTCAATAAATTGCCCAGCCCAAGGAATACTAGGCATTACATCTCTTTGGGTATGGTTTTTCATCAACATTGTGGTTGCTGGCCCAGTTCCTTCAATAAGTGTAAAAATATTCCCCCAGAAATCTGTTTTTTTAGGGAGCATGTATAAAGATTGAGCTCCACCTGTATGTGGATCCGTTTTGATCCACATTGAAACTGTAATACTCTTCAGGTTTATTACAGAACTTGCAACGTTATTGTAAGCTATAAAAGATGTTTTAGATCCTTTGTAAGCCTCTCCCTTGATTCCCGCTTCATAGCTAACGTTTTGTCCAACACCATCCGTAATTGCATTTTTAGAATCTGAAATAGTTCCATCAAAACTAAATTTAGCAACCAAATGGTCTGGAGCAATAGCATCTGAATTATCATATCCACCAATTTGTTCGTACGGAATTGGACTGTTAACTTTATCTATACTATCCTCACAACTGGTAAAAAATACTGCCATTGCAACAGAAGAAAGCAAGAAAATATATTTATTTTTTTTCATTTTGATTGTCTTTAAAAGTTATCGTAACCAGGGTTTTGAGAAGATAGATTTCCGGCTTCTCTTAAAAATGCTGCCGGTATAGGGAACAATTCATGTCTTCCAACTATAAAGTTTTTCCCATCAACATCAAAAGCAGCTTTGGCTTGTCCTGTACGTACTAAATCGAAAAATCTGTCGTGTTCAAAAGCCATTTCAACTCTTCTTTCTTTCCAAATCGCTATTCTAACATCTCCTTGAGAAACAGCTGGTGTTTCTCCTAAGTTTGCTCTAAGTCTGATTTGGTTTAATAAAGGAATAGCCTCCCCAGTTTGTCCTAATTCATTTAAAGCTTCTGCTTTCATCAATAAAACTTCTGCATATCTTAGATATTTAATGTCTACATCGGTTTCCCATGCATCTGTATAAAGAGATGAATAACACTTGTAGTTGTATCTTTCGTTCTCCACCGTGTTAGGTATCACTCTACCATCGTATAAAGTAGTACCTCTAAAAATAATAGTAGCATTTTTTCTAACATCCCCTGGCTCATAGGCATTTACTAAACTTTGAGAAGGTGTGTTGAACCCCCATCCCCAACCACCGGTACCACGAGCACCTTGTGTATTAGAATAACCTTCAATTCCTTTTGCCGGTACAGCTCCTTGGGCATAAATTTCAAAAATAGATTCAGAATCAAATTTCCCCGCAGCTTTATACATGGAAGCATAATCATTAACAATAGAATATCCGGTAACTTTATTACAATTATCGACTACCTGTTGCCATTTCTTTTGATACAAACTTACTTTTGCCAATAGCGCATAAGCAGCACCTTTTGAAGCTCGTGCTCGTTCTCCCGCAGCATAAGCGCCTTTTTCTGGCAAAGCAGCAATTGCTTCATTTAAATCGTTTTCAATAAAAGTATATACCTCAGCAGCGGACTTACGAGTTAGTTGCATAATTCTGTCCGAATCAGAACCCGGAACAGGTAAATGATCTACGATAGGAACTCCTCCATAACATTTTACCAAAGTAAAATACATAAAAGCTCTTAAGAATTTTGCCTCACCCGCTAATCTATTCCTTAAGGCAGGATTAACTTTATCTAATTTTGGTAAAATATTTAAAGCTTGATTACATCGGTTAATTCCATCATAATTAGCTCTAAAAGTACTCTCTGCAGATGGATTTGATGCATTATACGTTAAAGCATCCAATACATCTTTATCGGTTCCTGTATCTCCTGGTGATGAACCTTTGTCTGCATCATCAGACGTAATACTTGAAAGACCAATCCAGCCAAACGAAGTCATGTCCCAATTTAGAAATTTGTTATAAATTGAAGTTACAAACGTAGCAGCTCCCGCATCGTTATTAAACAATTCGGTATCATCTGTAGAAATAGATTCGGTTTGATCTACATCTAAATAATCGTCCGCACATCCTGAAAAAAAGAAGGCTGATACTACGAACGCTGTTATATATAATTTTTTCATGATCTTAAAATTTTAAATTAGCACCCATTACAAACGATCTCAAAGTTGGATAAGCATCTAACTCCACTCCTTGAAGTTTATATGGATCACCGTCGCCATTTAACTCGGGAGAAAATCCTGAGAATTTTTGCGTAATGAATGGATTGATTGCGTTTACATAAATTCTGCAAGAACTAATAAAACTGTTGCTTTGCAAAGGCAATTTGTAACCTACAGTAATGTTATTGATTCTAAAAAAATCACCTGATTCTAAATAATAAGTAGATGCTACCGGTACTTGATTAAATGCTCCGGGATTAGAAGCGGTCGTATTATTTGGTGTCCAGAAGTTATTCGCTAGAGATTCCTCAATGTTCTCACCTGAAAAACGTTGTGCTTTTTTACCATTATATACTTTTGCTCCAGACGTTCCGTAACCATCAACAGAAAAATCAAAGTTTTTGTAATTAAATCCTAACGTAACACCGTAATTAGATTTTGGTAAAATAGAACCTACATATTTTTTATCTGCAGTTGCGCTTAACGCATCTTGAGTTACTTTGTTTCCTGCTGCATTATAATAAAGCATCTTTCCGTTTGCAGGATCAAAGCCAGCATACTCATAAAGGTAAAAACTTCCTATTGGTTGTCCAACAGAGGTATTATCCAACAATTTGGTGTCTTGTCCGTTACCCAAACCACCACCAACTACCGGTGACAAGATTACAGTTTTTACACCGGTAAGTTCATTTTTATTGTTTGAAAAATTACCCCCAATCCAGTAGCTGAAATTCTCATTAATTTTATCATCCCAACGCAGCGAAATTTCATAACCTTTGTTAGAAACCTCACCTACATGCGCAGGAGATGCATTTGTAATTCCGGAAGTAGCGTAAGGTCTTGTATTTAGTATTACATTATTAGTATTTTTATCATATAAATCGAATGATCCTTTTAACTTATTTTCAAATAATTCAAAATCAATACCGGCTGAAGTTTCTTCTGTTATTTCCCAAGATAAACTTGGATCAATTTGAGAATTAATAGTTGTTCCTTCATTAAGTATAGAACCTCCTAAATAAGCCGTTTGACCGGACGTATAACTTGCTCTGTTAAGTGGTACGTTTTGGTTACCCAATCTACCCCAGCCTCCTCTTAGTTTTAATAAACTGATTGCTTTAACATTAGCCATAAAACTCTCTTTGGTAACGATCCAGCCTAAACCAAAAGCAGGAAAGGTTCCCCAACGATAATCTTTTCCAAAATTAGAAGATCCATCACGTCTAACCGTACCGGTAACCAAATACCTGTCCATCAATTTATATTGAAAACGCCCCAGATAGGATGCTAATTTAGTTTCATTAAAAACCTCATCTTTATAACTTGTAACATTTGCTGCATACTCCACATCTTTTAATGACCAATAATTAGCATTTGCATTTACATTTTTTCTAACAATCGTTAATTTTTCTCTGGATCCTTTTACATTTGTTTCAATACCGGCAGTCACCTCAACATCATGAATCTCACCAAAAACTTTATTATAGGTTAAATAATTAGAAAGATTCCAATTGTAGTATTGTTCTCTGCCTTTTGTGAGTGTATTAACGTTAGCATTCGGAAACGTTTTTTCATAATCACTCGCTACTTTATCAGGATTTGCAGCCAGCCAAATATTTTTGTTATCTGCATAATTGTACTGTTTCCAAGTGTAATATTCACCATTAAATTGCGAAGTAAATTTTAAAGATTTAAGAATCTCATAATCCAATTTCAAACCACCTTGCAAGTTGATGCTTCTTTGTTCTTCATCAAAAAAGTCCAACTGTGCCACAGGATTCCCTACATTATTAATTGAAGATCCCGTCTCGTTAGCAAAACCATTATCACCAACTCTGGACACACCATATTTCCCGTCAGGAAAATAAACCGGTACCAAAGGAGATTGTTTGTACGCATTTGTAAATGCTGATAATGGTTTTGGAGTTGATTTGGAAGATGAAAAACTAAAGTTCTGACTAAGACTCAACTTTTTAGAAATTTTATATTCATTATTATTTCTAAAAGTGGTTCTTCCAAAATCCAAACCGTTCATAATTGCTTTTTCTTCATAGTTTCCTAAACTAAAAAAGTATTTTATATTTTCTGAAGCTCCCGAAACAGAAATATTATTTTGTGTATAGGTTCCCGTTCTGGTAATTTCGTCAAACCAATCTGTATTAACGGGCTGATCTTGAGAAAAAGTAGTGGATTGTAGCGCTGAGTTAGTATAATGAGCATACTTATTACTACCTGCCATTTTTACTTTTTTAAGAGGCGTTCTAATACCTCCAAAACTTTCGATTTCTACAGAAACTTTATTTCCTGTACCTCTTTTAGTTGTTATGATAATAACACCGTTTGCAGCCCTTGTACCATAAATTGCCAATGCCGAAGCATCTTTTAAAATATCGTAAGAAGTGATATCATTTGTATTAATGTTATTGATATTCTCTGTCGGCATTCCGTCTACAATGTATAGCGGAGTTCTTCCTCCAAGTGCAGTACCCAGACCTCTAATAATTACAGATGGTGTACTTCCCGGTAAATCTGAAGAGATAACCTGTACACCTGCTGCTTTACCTTGTATGGCTTGTGAAGCATTTAGTACTTTAGTTTTTGTAATTTCCTCCGATCTGATGGAGCTGATAGCGGTTGTATTATCAACTTTCTTTCTGGTACCGTATCCAATTACAACGACTTCTTTTAAAGCGGTATCACCAGATTCTTTTAGCGTGATTGTCATTTGTCCTGCACTTGCCGGTACAGAAGCAGAATCAAATCCCAACATAGCAATTTTTAAAGTCTCTCCAACTTTAGCATTAATCGTAAAATTTCCGTCGAAATCAGTATCAGCAGAAGTTTTGGATTCCGATGCCGTAATAATAGCACCCGGAACACCCATCCCGCTACTGTCTAGTACTTTTCCTTTAATTGCCTGTCCGGACATATAGGCCGGAAGCAGCAAGAGTGCTAAAAAGCTAAAAATAAAATTTTTCATACAGTTTGTAATCGTTTAAGTTAGTAGAGCCAAATTAAACAATTACAACGTTGTAGTACATCAAACACACTACTACACAGCTACATCATTATGCGAAAAAACAAACATAATTAACTGATAGTAAATAATTTAAATATTCAATTATTTCCTTTAACATAACGTTATGATGTAGTAATGATGTATTAGAATAATCTAAAAAAAGAAATAAAAAAGTAAAAGATGTTTAAAAAAATCAACAGAATCTTACAGACTTAATAAAAACTTTGACAGGTTTTCGTCTTGAGTCAGGTCTAACTTCTTTCTTAGACGATATCTGTGTAATTCTACACCTCTAAAAGAGATGTTCATCATAGGGGCAATTTCCTTCGAAGAAAGGTTCATTTTAAGATATACACAGAGCTTAATATCTTTTGGAGTCAGATTTGGGAATTTCTTGGTAAGGTTAATAATGAACTCATTGTGGATTTGGTTCAGATTGGTTTCAAAAATTTCCCACTCGTGTTTGTTTACTTCATTGATTTTAATTGCTTTTTTAATTTCGCTTTTGAGTTTATTAAAATCTTTTTCCGTATTTAAAATATTCTGGATGTTGTCGATCATTTCGCTCTGTTTGGCAATTGACAATGATTTTCCGGCAACTTCAGATGATTTGGTTTGCAGTTCCAATTCCAGAATGTGCTTTTCATATTCCTGAATGTTCAACTCATTCTCGGTTTTTAATTCCATTTCCAGAATTTCTCTTTGGTGCTTTAATTCTTCCGCTTGCAATTTTAATTTTTGAGTATAACGCAGCTTATTCCATTTATAATAGAAAAACAGAATTCCTGCTATACCTATTAAATAAAGTAAAATCATCCATAAAGAAAAATACCAGGGTTGTGCTACTTTAAAATCAAAATCAGCTACTTTTTCATAACTGGCACCGTCGTGTTTGTAAATAACAACTGAATGATAACCGCTACTTAAATTATTCAATAAAATAACGCCGTCAGAAATTGGAACAAAATCTTTACTTTTATTTAGCTTGTAGAATAAATTAGGTTTACTTGCTCCATAAATTCCAGAGATCACATTTACTTTAAGCTCTTTATTGAATTTAATTTTAGAATTGTCTGTCACCAGAGTTCCCTCGCTAAAAGCTTCTACTCGTAACGTTTTGTGCTGCTTGTTGATGTATTTTAACTGAAGTGAAATAAAACCATCATCTAAATTTAACAGATAATGATTCTGATTTTTAAAAATTCTTAAATTCTCATTAATCAACTTTCCTTTATAGTATTTCTCCTGGATAATGTTCCAGACAAATTTGTTTCCGGAAGCATAAATGTGATATAAAATTCCATTTTGAAGCACCATAAAATGATCTTCGTCTATGGCTACAACATCTGAAACGTTTTTGAAATTGGCATTAAACAATTCATTCTTTTCCAGTTTATTGCTAATTGAATTGTAGGTGTACCATGAATTATTAATTAGAAAAAGTATTTCTTTTCTAAACTCAAAAATCTTGATGCCAAAATCATTCTTTATTTTACTCTGTTGGGTAACGTTTTCTACTTTTTTGGTATTGTAGTTATCGTCTAATAGCACATGATACAATCCGCGGTAATTATCGGCTGCCCAAATTTCATTTTTCTTGTTCTGAGCCACATATTTTATGGGCTTTGTAAGACCTTTTATTGTTTTGTACTTAGACAAATCTGACAAATCATCATACACTAAAATACCACTGTAAGTCGATTGGAAATAGGTATTGTTAATGGTGCTTTTGGACAAATTCCACCCCCCGCTCACGGTACTGATTTTAGTCAATGAACCGTTGTCGTAAGAGAATGTTCCGTCATTGTGACCGATAATAAATTTATCACCAATTTTAGTAATATTCCAGCCTTGCCCCTGCGTATTTGGCATCATCTTAAACTTACCGGTACCAAACTCAAAAATACCATGATTGGAAGCTATTAAATAACCGTCTTTTGTGTTTGCCACAGAGTAAACGGATCCCAGGATTCCCGTATTATCATAAAAAATTGATATCGGCGAATTCACCTCAATATGGGCAATTCCATTATCTAAACCAAGCCATAAATCATCTTCTTTGTCAAAACCAATACTCAAAATGGAATTGTTCATTAAAACATTATTTCGGTCAATGTTTTTAAACAAATTGGATTTTAAGTCTAAAATAAATACGCCTTTATTCCCTGTACCAATAACCAATTTATTGCCTTTAATAAATCTGGCCACATTTATAGTAGTTGACTTTAAGGTCTCATTCAACGGGTTATCCCACGGTTTAAGTCCATTGCTTTGGACCACAAAAACGCCTTTTTTTTGTGTAAAAATATACGTTTCGTCTTTGTATTTTTCAATGGCATGAACCACCGTATTTTTTAGAATCCCCCATCCCTTTGGATTGGCTATTTTTTTTCCATTCATCTTAAAAATACCGTCCTTAACAGACGCTACATAAAGATTCTTATCGACAGGAAAACAATACGAAATAAGCGATGAAAATTTGATCTTTTGAATGGTTTTCCCATTATAAATAAAGACATCATTGAAGGATTGAAAATAAAGCGATCCATTGAATCTGAATATCTTCCAGATCTCTTCATTGTCTTTTTCGGCAAACAGACGAAGATTTTTGGTAATCGAAACATAATGCATTTTACCATCCTTGCGATACCAATACCCAAACTCTTTATAGGAACCGGAATATATTTTGTCGTCTTCGATTAAAATAGAACGAATGATTGTTTTATTAGGCAACGTGTATTTCTCCCACATTACACCGTCGTAGCGTAACAAATAATGATTGTTGGCAAAATACATGGCGTTATCTTTCCCCTGAGCAACGTTCCAAACCTGATTATCTCCCTGAAAATCGGATTTACTGTAGTTTTCAACAAAAGGAAGTAATTCTTGTGCCTGAATTTGAGAAGTGAAGAGGAAAAAGAAAAATAATTTTAAAAGTGTCGATTTCAAAACATTTGGTTTTATATTCAAAGATACTGACAAAAATTTAATTTTTTATGTGACACCAAGCAGTCTGTTCTTTTGTCACCAATTTGCCCTGTCACTTGACACATCTCATCACTTGTTTTTACAATTCATATTAATCCTATTTTCTAAAATCTTTACCCATCCTTTCGATTTTATTGGACTCTTTTTTCGCTAAAAAAAATTACTTGGTTCGCTTTGCTCATTATCTAAATTTCATCAAAAAAACACTTCATAAAACTATTTCTATAAAATCAAAGACTTTTTTATAGGGTATGGATGGTATTCGTTGAAACTTATGAATCATAAAAAAGCAATTAGTCTATAGTACAGTCGCTTACTTTTATTTGAAAAAATAAACTTGTTAAAAAACAAACAAATAAGAGTAAAAATAGTATATTTTTTTAGCCTCCAGTTATTATCTTTTTTATATTTTCGCTAAAAATAAGTTAATTCATTCAAAAATTAACACATATGCAAGAAAATTATAAATTATATTTTTCTCAGTTTTAAGTACCAAAAAGAGTGAAATCTTTTTATTGTAGTAAAAACAAATGGAGACGAAGTTCAATTTTGACAGCTGTCAGGAACGCAAAGAATCCAAATGTTAAATACTATTCAAAGCAGCTCTAAAGAAGCTGTCTGTTTTTTTTCAACGCATCTCAGGAATCGGCTGCTGATTCAAAAATCAGTCGACTATTAGATAATTCCCCTTAATTAACAACCAAAAAAAAGAACAAAAATGAAAACAAAAAAAATCAAATCTATTCTCTTAACCTTTATCTGCTTAGGGATTGCCTTCTATGCCAAAGCTCAGAAAAATTACACTGTAGATACAAAATCACTATTTTCAGTAACCGGAACCTCTACTTTACATGACTGGGAAATGAAATCTGATACCGGCACGGGTACAGCAAACATAACAGCCTTGAATCATAAAATAACCGAAATCAACAGTCTTACTATTATGCTGTTGGCAGAAAGTATAAAAAACGAAAAAAACGGTATAAACAAAGCTGCTTACGAAACGCTAAATACTAAAACACATAAAAACATAAAATACGTTTTAAAATCTGCAGAAAAAGTAAATGAATCTACCTGGAATTTAACCGGGATCTATACCATAGCCGGAGTTAGTAAAGAATATAAAACCCAGATAAAAACAAGCTTTGTCAATGAAATTATAAACTTACAAGGGGTGCAAAAAATAACTTTTGCCGATTTCGGAATGACTCCCCCAAAAGCATTATTAGGAACAATTAAAACCGGTAAAGACCTTACTATCAACTTCAACCTCTTTTTAAAATAAGCACTAATGAAAAAAATTTATATTCTGGTAATAACTTTAATACATATTGCTACTGTAACAGCTCAGGACAGATTCGGTCAAATTCAAAATCTGATTCCGCGTAACAAAGAGGGAATCAATCAATTTGATGTTAAAAAAGACAGTGTTAAGTTTAAAGGATTGAGTGTTGATTTAGGAGCTGCTTTTGCATTGCAGTTTCAGGGGTTAAAGTCCTTTAATGATCATAACTATACTGCTGACCAATACAAACTAAATAATCTTGAAAATAATTTTAATTTACCGAACGCAAATATGACTATTGGAGCTCAATTGTTTGACGGGGTTCGTGTAAATTTAGATATTTATCTGGCTTCAAGGCATCATAACGAGACCTGGGTAAAAGGGGGTTATTTACAGATTGACAAATTAGATTTTATCGAAAAAGATTTTCTGTCCGATTTTATGCAGTACGCCACTATCAAAATCGGTCAAATGGAAAACAATTATGGTGATGCTCACTTTAGAAGATCCGACAATGGAAATGCACTGATGAATCCTTTTATCGGTAACAATATCATGGATGCTTTTATTACCGAAATGGGTGCTGAAATTTATTACATCCGAAGTGGCTTTGTCAGTATGATTGGCGTAACCAATTCTAAAATGAATCAAAATGTTAAAGAAATTGTTCCTGCTCCAACAACCCCTGCTGCCCCGGATCAAAACACTACCATTAGCCCTACCATTCTTGCCAAAATAGGTTATGACAAACAACTCGACGCTGATCTGAGAGTCAGACTTACGGGTTCTTTATATCACACGGCCAACTCCAGCGGTAATTTGTATTCTTCTGATAGAGCCGGAAGCCGCTTTACAGGTGTAATGACTCATGCTGCTTCGTCATTTGATCAAGATAATAATCCGGCCACTCCTCCTATCTCTATTGCCGATAATTTTGACCCGGCTTCTAACCAGACCACCGGAAGATTTAATCCTGCATTTGGTAACTGGGCCACCTCTTATATGATTAACCCTTTTGTAAAATACAAAGGGCTTGAATTCTTTGCAACTTTAGAGTTTGCATCTGGAGGAGATAAAAAAGGTAATGACGAAAAACGTACTACAAACCAGTATGAAGCCGATTTGGTTTACCGATTTGGTTCTTCTGAAAACTTCTTTATAGGAGGAAAATACAATACCGTGAGTGGCAAATTAAGCAATGCAGACTCCAAAAAAGTTTCTGTGAACAGGTTTGAAGGCAGTGCCGGCTGGTTTATGACCAAAAATATCCTTGCAAAGGTTGGCTATATCAACCAAACCTATAAAGATTACAGTCAGTTTAATGCCAATGGAACTCCAAACGATTTCTTTGGCGGAAAGTTCAACGGAGTACTATTTGAAGCCGTTATTACTTTTTAACAAATAAAATGAGAAAGTTAGTTATAATTGTAATGTTGGGTCTCGTATCTTTTCTAGTCTTAGGAAGTGCCAGACCCACTTTTTACCCTGATGACACTATTTTAATTATCAAAATGATTGAAATAAAAATCAGTGGAAAATCAACGATTGGAGATTATAATTGTGATAATTCACTCTTAAAAAAAGACACCATTTTTCTAAATCTAAACAAAAGAAACAACATTGTTGCAGAAATTCCGATGCTCCGCTTTGATTGCAGACACCGAATAATGACTAAAGATTTTCAAACTACGGTAAAAGTAAAAAAATACCCTACGAGTTCTGTAACCATTTACGATATAAGAACATACGGAAAAAACTATAAATGCAACCTTTCTTTTTTGATAACAGATAAAACTTTCAAATACAAAGACATTATACTTAACACTTCGGGAAATAAAATTGAGGGCATTATAAATTTAAGCTTCTCCGAGATCGGACTTGAACCTCCGGTAAGAATGGCTGGCTTGGTAAAAGTAAAAGATGAAATACAGATTGACTTTTTTCTGTACAAAAACTAGGTTGTCTTATTTATAAAAAAAACCTTCTAAAGCCTATTTCAAAGATGGCTTAAAGATTTTTTTATATTGGACAGTCTTTACAAATAGTATTGTCCTTAAAATTTCAATGCAAAAAACATTATGCTTGCCCGTTTAGACATTTAAAATCTCAGAATATCAGACCTATGATTTGGATACCCTTCTCATAACTCTCATAATCTGCAGCTTAAAAAACGTTACTCTACATGGGCAAGCATAATTTCATCTTTAAATACAGCATCCTAGTTTTGAAGCAAGTGGTATACCTGATTGGCAATTTCGTATTCTTCATCAGTTGGGACAATCAAAACTTTAACTTTAGAAGTTGTTTTGTTGATTTCTCTTATTTCTTTGGAACGAATCTGATTTTCTTCATCGTTGATATCAATTCCGAAAAACTCCATATCCGTACAAACCAATTTGCGCATGTACGAAGAATTCTCTCCAATTCCGGCCGTAAAAACAATGGCGTCCAAACCATTTAATGCCGCGGTGTAAGAACCAATAAACTTTCTAATGCGATAGGCATTCATGAACAATGCCAATTGACATTCCTTATCTCCTTTTTCGGCATTTGCTTCAATATCACGCAAATCGCTGTAACCCGTAAGTCCCAACATTCCGCTTTTTTTCTGAAGAATCTCATTTATTTCGTCTAAACTGTATCCCAATGAGTTCGCCATATAAAAAATCACCGATTGATCTACATCACCGGCTCTGGTCCCCATAATTAAACCGTTTGTTGGTCCAAAACCGAAAGAATGATCTACACTTTTTCCGTTTTTAATTGCAGTCATACTACAACCGTTTCCTAAATGAATGGTGATGATATTTTGTGCGGCATGTCGAATCCCTTTCAAATACTTAATTGCTTGTTCTGAAACATATTTATGACTTGTTCCGTGAAAACCGTACACTCGAATTCTTTTTTCGGTCAACAATTCATTTGGAATTGCAAATTTATAAGCTACTTCGGGCATCGTCTGATGAAAAGCGGTATCAAAAACGGCAATTTGATCTGCTGTATGAAAGATTTCTTCGGCCACGGTAATACCTTCTAAATTGGCTGGATTGTGAAGGGGTGCCAAATCAAAAAGTTGCTTGATTTTAGCTTTTACTTTTTCATCGATTTTTACGGTATCAGTAAAATTACTTCCGCCATGCACCACACGATGTCCAACGGCAGTAATTTCTGAAGTTGATTTTATAACTCCTTTTTCAGCATCTAAAAGCATATTGGCTACTTTTTGTAATCCTACTTTATGGGTTGGAATTGATACTGTTTCTTCATAGGAAGCAGTTGAAGTTTTAAACGTAACATTCGAGCTTTCCAGACCAATTCTGTCAATCATACCAGTACAAATTACTTCATTAGCCGGCATAACCATTAATTGGTATTTAATTGATGAACTTCCTGAATTTATGATTAATATTTTCATTTTTTTTTGCTGAGTTTTTTTTGTTTCAGGTTTCAAGTTTCATGTTATAGAACCTGAAACTTGAAACCTGAAACATTTTTTTTCTTGACTACAATCCTTGTGCTTGGATGGCTGTTATTACTACTGTGTTTATAATATCATCTACGGTACAACCGCGACTTAAATCGTTTACTGGCTTATTTAAACCTTGTAACATTGGTCCGATAGCCAAAGCTCCGGTTTCTCTCTGAACAGCCTTGTAGGTATTATTTCCTGTATTTAAATCCGGAAAAATAAGTACACTTGCTTGTCCAGCGACTTCTGAATCGGGCATTTTACTTTTTCCGACTGTCAGATCAACTGCAGCATCGTATTGAATTGGTCCTTCAATTTTTAAATCAGGTCGTTTTTGTTTTACAATTGCTGTGGCAGTTCTTACTTTATCAACCTCGTCCCCTTTTCCTGAAGATCCTGATGAATAGGAAAGCATTGCTATTTTAGGTTCAATTCCGAACGCTAAACTTGACTCTGCTGATGAAATAGCAATCTCTGCCAATTGTTCTGCCGTTGGATTTGGATTAATCGCACAATCTCCGAAAACGGAAACACGATCTTCTAAACACATAAAAAATACGGAGGAAACTACAGAAGAATTTGGTTTTGTTTTAATGAATTGTAATGCGGGTAAAATAGTGTGCTGTGTTGTATGCGCTGCTCCTGATACCATTCCGTCAGCATGGCCTTTATAGACCATCATAGTGCCAAAATAAGAAACATCTTCCATTAAATCCCTTGCCATTGTAATACTTACGTTTTTGGCTTTTCTAAGCTCGTAGTAGGTATTGGCATAATCTTCATAAAGTGGCGATTCTATCGGATTGATAATGGTAACCTTTGAAAAATCAAAAGTAATTCCGAGTTCTGTGACTTTATTTTCGATTTGTTTTTTATCTCCAATTATTGAAATATCAACCACATCCATGTCTAATAATCTCGACGCTGCCACAATAATTCGTTCGTCATTTCCTTCCGGAAGTACGATGTGTTTGCGGTGCTGTCTGGCTCTTTTAACCATGTTGTATTGAAACATTTTCGGTGTAATACCTTCTGCTTCAAAAGTGATTAATTTTTCAGACAGTGCTTCAATTTGAACGTATTTTTCAAAAGTACTAATCGAGGTTTCAATTTTATGGGTGTTGTTGGCATAAATTTCCGATCTGATACTACCTATTTTATTCGTGATATAGTATGTTCCCTCAGCAACCGCAATTATAGGTACTACTGCCGAAAGTCCTTCTATAAGTTTTAATATACTTTCTTCGGGAATTATATTTCCGGTCAGGATGATTCCGGAAATCGAAGGATAGTTCGCCGATTCATTTGCCTGTAATGCTCCTAAAATAATATCGGAACGATCACCGGGTGTAATTACCAGAGCGTTATCATGTAAGTGAACCAGATAGTTATGCAATTGCATGGCTCCTACACTATAATGCCCAATCTGATTGTTTAAATAAGTACTTCCAAACAATACTTTGGCACCCAATTGATTGACGATCTCCTGCATTGTCGGATTGTTCAGACTTGAAATTAGCGGAATTGTATTTATCAAAACCGTACTCGGCAAGCTTTTTTGCAATCCTTGTGTCACCAATTCAATATTTTCGAATTGCACTTTATTGGCAATAACCGATAAAACTTCAACTTCTTTCACTTTAAACGAATTGTAAACCAAATTAAGACTGTCTACTAATTCGTCCAAGGTTTTTCCAATTCCGGATCCTATGATTATTGTTGGGATTCCGAGGTTTTTCGCGATTAGCACATTGGTGTCCAGTTCAATTGCAGTTCCTTCTCCTGTAAAGCTTGTTCCTTCGACCAAAACAAAATCAAAACGTTCTTCAAGGCGTTTGTATTTTTCGATAATTAGATCTAAAACCTCTCCTATTTTTCCTTTATTTTTCTTCTTAATTAATTTGCTTTTTGTAATCGCATAGGCTTCTTCAAACTTAATGTCAAGATTAAAATAGGAAAGAACTGTTTCTATATGATTGTCTGATTCGCCATCGACAAAATCTTCTATGATGGGCCTAAAATAACCCACCTTTGCCGTTTTACCAATCAGAATACTCATCAAACCGAGTGTCATAATCGATTTTCCGCTATTTTGGTCGCTTGTAGCTATGTATATCGCTTTACTCATATTTTATATTTTTAAACTTAACAAATGTAGTCTATCCCGAAATTTTTAACTTCGAAATAAACGTTAAAACCAACGTCTTTTTTTGAAATAAACGATTAAACCTATAACAAGAAAAAACATCGCAATCATGACATAATGATAGCCGTATTTGTATCGAAGTTCGGGCATATTGTCAAAATTCATTCCGTACACTCCAACAATAAAAGTCAGCGGAATAAAGATGGCCGAAATAATGGTGAGGGTTTTCATGATTTCATTCATTTTTCGACTTTGCTCCGAAAAATAAAAATTCGATGCACTTTCCAATGAACTCATATCGGATTCAATTTGCTCTAAAAGCTCTAAACTTTTCTGATGCAGTCTTATAAAAAAATTGAAGGTTTCTTTTTCGATTCCGTTATCAGTATTGTCATCTTTTATTGATTTCAAATAGTATAATGAATCTCTAAGCGGAATAATTGATCTTTTCAAAAAGTTTAAATTATCACGATGGTTTTCAATCTTTTCCAGAATAATAGGTCTGGCTTCTTTTTTAGTTTCATTGATTAATTCCTCTACTTTATCTTCCTCATCTTCCAACGTAATGTAGAAATTCTCCATTACAGCATCCAATAATAAATACAACAAATAATCTACTTTTTTTGTTCGCACAATCCCGGAATGGGTACGAAGGCGCTCGCGTATGTGGGTAAAAAAATCACTTCGCTTTTCCTGAAATGAAATTAAAACGTTGTCTTTCAAAATAAAACTAATCTGTTCAACACTAATGTTATCTGAATATTCGGAAGGTAAAATCGATTTTATATTGAAGAATAAAATATCTTGTTGCTCCTGTAGTTTTGTTCTTTTGGTGGTATTTAAGATATCTGCCAAAAGAAAATCATCAACTTTAAAATGCGCTCCAATGGTTTTTATCAAATTGATATCATTCAATCCATGGATGTTCAACCAGTTATTTTTGGTATAATCAATACAGGTATTTAATGCCAAAATACTAAATTTCTCGTATTCAATAACATCCGCATCATCATAGACAAAAAGTTGCATCTCTGATTGATGCTCTTTGTGAGAGCCCGTGTACTCTAGCGTAATGTGTTGCAGCTTGCGTCCTTTCTTGTATTTTATCTTTCGCATTCAAAAATGTTTTATACAGTAATATTACGAAAAAGAATTCGAAGGAGAAATGACAATTGTCATTTTGATGAAGTGGTTTGTATAAATCATTTTATTAATTTATGCTACTTGTTGTACTTTTAATTTAACCGCATCGATTTTTTAAACCCGACAGGTTTTAAAAACCTGTCGGGTTTGAAAAACAAAAAATAAAATTTATAACGTTATGCAACTTGTAGAACCATTAGAATTTGGAAAATACTATCATATTTATAACAGGGGGATAAATAGTGAAAATCTTTTTAAGGAAAATAGAAATCATGAGCATTTCTTAAACCTTTACAACAAACATATAGAACCTATTGCAGAAACTTTTGCCTGGTGTCTGCTTAAAAATCATTTTCATTTATTGGTAAGAATAAAAAGCTTTGAAGAAATTTTACAAAGCCATGGAGAATATGAATTAAAAAAGATTATCGCACCTCATCAATCTTTTGGAAATTTATTTAATGCGTATACAAAAGCAATTAACAAAGGCTACAATAGACACGGTGCTTTATTTGAAAGGCCTTTTAAAAGAAAATTAATTGATAACGACTTCTACTTAAGAGCTGTTATAAAATACATCCATTTTAATCCCGTAAATCATGGATTTTGTCAACATCCGATAGAATATCCCTGGAGCTCTTATGAGACCTGTATTTCAGAAAGGCCAACAAAACTGAAACGTGAGAAAGTAATAGTATTGTTTGAAAATACTGAAAACTTAAAAATCCTTCACAATCAGAAAGAAAATTTCGATTCTTTAGAACAGTTTTTAAATTTATAAAAAAACTAAACCCGACAGGTTTCAAAAACCTGTCGGGTTTTAACCGTTTTGTATAACACAAAATTTATTCTCCTTTAATAACTGTATAAGGTAAATCAGTAAACACACCATTAGTAACCTCAAAGACATCTGGAGTTACGATTTTAGTTTGTAAGATACCTCCTTTTTCATTTGTAAAACTGAAGATTCCCGAAACTGTCTTTTTCTCCGGATTCATAGCTGTAATTGTCATTTTTCCGGATTTAGGTGTATGTTCCGCAAAAGAATCTCCTCCAATTAGATAATAGTTCAAAAACAGTGCATTAATATTAATCAGTTCCCCTTCAGAACCTGAATCTTCAAAAACATATTCTTTTAGTGGCATAGCATCATTGGCTGTTAACTCGCCTCCGCACGTTAAAAAAAGTCTTTGCGAACCATCTTCAGCATTGATATCAAAACGCTGTCCTCCATTTTCTCCCGGAACTTTCATCAAAGTAACACTGTTGATTTTTGTAGCTTTCCACGCTACACCATTGATGGTAGCTGTAACTGAGGTAATTCCAGCGTGGTCTTCTTTTTTGTCATCAGCATCACCACTACATCCTGTAAATAAAGCAGCTACTAACAGTACTACCAGGCCTAATCTTTTTTTCATAATTTAATTTTTGCGCAAATAAAACACTAAAAAACTTAATAAGATTGAGGGAAACCACATTCATAGAAAAATATTTCACAACCAAATCAAACCAGTTTCTGTAACCTGCTGGGGTTAATTCAAATAAACAGAATACCCGACCTCAAAACCTATCTAAAAAAAAAGCCATAAAAAAACCGAGTCATTTCTGACTCGGTTTTCAATTCTTATGTAAGAGACGCACAGCAGTGCATCTCTACGGAGTAAATTATTTTACTTCTTCGAATTCAACGTCTTCAACATTGTCACCTTGAGACTGCTCTTGTTGAGGAGCCGCTTGTTGACCTTGTTCACCTTGAGCGTACATCGCTTCTGTAGCTGTTTTCCAAGCTGCATTGATGTTGTCAAGAGCTGTTTGAATAGCTGGAATGTCTTGAGATTGGTGAGCCATTCTCAATTCAGTTAAAGCGTACTCTACAGCAACTTTGTGATCATCAGCTAATTTAGATCCAAGCTCTTTTAATTGAGACTCAGTTTGGAAGATCATTCCATCAGCTTCGTTCAATTTTTCAGCTCTTTCTCTAGCTACTTTATCAGACTCAGCGTTAGCTTCAGCGTCTTTTTTCATTTTTTCGATTTCTTCAGCTGTTAAACCAGAAGAAGCTTCGATACGGATATCGTGAGATTTTCCAGTTCCTTTGTCAGTTGCAGAAACTTTGATGATACCATTAGCATCAATATCAAAAGAAACCTCGATTTGAGGAACTCCTCTTGGTGCTGGTGGAATACCGTCTAAGTTAAAACGACCGATAGTTTTGTTATCAGCAGCCATTGCTCTAGCTCCTTGTAATACGTGCAATTCAACAGTTGGTTGAGAATCTGCAGCAGTAGAGAAAACTTGAGATTTTTTAGTTGGGATAGTTGTGTTAGACTCAATTAAGATAGTCATAATTCCACCCATAGTTTCGATACCTAAAGATAAAGGAGTAACGTCTAATAACAATACATCTTTTACATCTCCAGAAAGAACTCCACCTTGAATAGCTGCTCCAATTGCAACAACCTCATCAGGGTTAACTCCTTTAGACGCTTTTTTACCGAAGAATTTTTCAACTTCGTCAGCAATTCTTGGCATACGAGTAGAACCACCTACCAAGATAACTTCGTCAATATCAGAAACAGATAAACCTGCATCTTTTAATGCTTTAGCAACTGGTTCCATAGAACGTTTTACTAAAGAATCAGTTAATTTTTCGAATTGAGCTCTAGTTAATTTTTTAACTAAGTGTTTTGGTCCTGAAGCTGTAGCAGTTACGTAAGGTAAGTTGATTTCAGTTTCAGCAGAAGATGACAATTCAATTTTAGCTTTCTCAGCAGCTTCTTTCAAACGTTGCAAAGACATTGGATCTAAACGTAAATCAATACCTTCTTCAGCTTTAAATTCGTCAGCTAACCAGTCAATAATTTCGTGGTCAAAATCATCTCCTCCAAGGTGAGTATCACCATTTGTAGACAATACTTCGAATACACCGTCTCCTAATTCAAGAACAGAGATATCAAAAGTACCTCCACCTAAATCGTAAACAGCAATTTTTTGATCTGTTCCTTTTTTATCTAATCCGTAAGCTAATGCAGCAGCAGTAGGCTCATTGATGATACGCATAACTTTAAGACCAGCAATCTCTCCAGCTTCTTTTGTAGCTTGACGTTGTGCATCATTAAAGTAAGCAGGAACAGTAATAACCGCTTCAGTAACTGTTTGACCTAAATAGTCTTCAGCAGTTTTTTTCATTTTTTGAAGTGTCATAGCTGACAATTCTTGTGCAGAGTACAAACGACCATCAATGTCAACACGTGGTGTATTGTTATCTCCTTTTACAATTGAATAAGAAACTCTTTTTGCTTCAGCCGAAACCTCACCAAAACCTTGTCCCATAAAACGTTTGATAGAAGCAATAGTCTTAGTTGGATTAGTTACCGCTTGTCTTTTTGCAGGATCACCCACTTTAATTTCTCCACCTTCAACAAAAGCGATGATAGATGGTGTAGTTCTTTTTCCTTCTGCGTTAGGAATAACAACTGCTTCATTACCTTCCATTACAGAAACACAAGAGTTCGTCGTACCTAAGTCAATTCCGATTATTTTACCCATTTTTTATATAATTTATTTTTGATATACTAATTTTTAAACTCATGTGGCATAAGTCAATCTTTATGCCAATATAAAAAACCAAAGTAAATTGTCAGTTTACTATTGACACACCAAAAAAATATGACAACATGACATTTTTAAAACCTGACATTCATGGCATATCAGTACTTTAAGTGTCATTATCAGGAGCTGATTCCTGCTGTCTGCTCTATCTTTTCCTTGCTAAAGAAGCAAGAAAAAGGATGCCGCTCCCATCAGGGCTAGGGCACTTGGTTGTGTTAAAAAAAGTTCTGTGAATACCATTAAAATAAGTACATTCGTCAAAAAAAAAAAAAACGATGAACGAAAAATACCCTTTTTTACTCGAGAGAATACAATCTATTCTAATTGACTCGGTTTTAATAGTAGCTTGCATGATCATTTTCTCTGATATTCTATCTAATTTCAAAAATGTACCCGATTGGCTAAGGGCTGTTTTGCTGATAGCTCTATTTTTATACGAGCCGATAGCCACTACTTTTGGTGGCACAATAGGCAATAACATAAAAAGCATAAGAGTCAGAAAAAATTCCGACAACACAAAACGAATCAATATTTTCCAGGCGCTGATTCGATATTTCATCAAATTACTGTTCGGCTGGCTTTCTTTTATCACTATTTTTTCGAGCTCAAAGAAACGAGCCCTTCATGATATTTTTAGTGGGACTGTAATGGTGAAAATTTAAGCAGAGTAAAAAATAAAATTCATAAAACCTGCACCTCTGCATTGGCTACGTTATCATTATGCTATTCATTTGCTTTAAGGCTGAACAGGTTTAAGATATACCCAATCGTTCTTAGTACACAACAATAGTAAAACAACCAAAATCTATATCCCTCGCTATGCGAAGCCTCCCCACTTCCAGTAGCGCTTTAGTTGAATTATCGTTTTTATTCCTATATTCGTCGAGCCGAAAATACTCAGCTTCTAAACCCCTAACCATGACAAGCGCCGAAATTTTAGTAACAAGGCGTTATGAAATATAAAAAAATCACTATGAAAAAAATTTTTCTCGGAATTATCTCTATCATATCATTTTCAATGTATTCACAAAACAGATATGAGCTTCTTGAAAACGGAAAAGAGAAATTATTTCTTTCAGATTCAATTTCAAAAATGGCTGAAAGTGGATTAATAACAAATCGCCCTATTGTTGTTGTTAATGGAATACCATTTCGTTACCAAGATTTAGAAAAAGGAAAATTACCATTGTCAAAAGTTGCTATTGAAAAGATTGTAGCAATTGATAAACAGAAAGGCATTAGTATTTATGGTAATTTCGGCGAAGCAGGAGTTTTAATAATTACAACCTCAAAAACGAAAATATTTTTACTGGAAAATAAAGATGAATCACAATATTATTTGGTTGACAAAATCAAAACCGCTTTCCAAAAAGATGAAATTGCTAATCCTCCATTAATAGTCATAGATGGAGAGCCTTTTAAGTATAATAAAACTCTTAACACAATAGTTCTACCTATAAAAAAAGAAATTATATCAGATGTTACCATTTTAAATAAAAACAGTAGTAATGCTATATATGGAAAAGATGAAGTTTACGGAGCTATAATAATAATAACTACAAAATAATAAGAACAAAGCCCGGCTAACTAATAACCGTTACACGAGATTTGGACATTAGTATGAATTTGCAGCTAGTTTTGTACTTGAAAAATTTGTGCTTAATGGAGAAAATCCCGCATCTTTATTCCCCAACCTCTTGTAGCACCAGAACGTTGCGCCACAGTTAACCGCAGAAGTAAAAAAAAAAACAAAATTTATGAATATTTACAAATAACAAATTTATAATGTTATTAAATTTCCCTGAACAAATTATTGACGATTTTATAATTCCTGCTTTTACTATAAATGAAGGAGAAATTATTATAATTGAAATTCTTGGAGGTGCTAAATTTAGGAACTTAACTCTTAAATTAAATAGTATTTTTACAAATCAAAACTCAAGTTTCAAATATGTTGAACACATACAAACAGATTCACTTTTAAGTTTTATCTTTCCTCTAACAGTTGAAAAGTATCTTAAGAATTCTGGCTCAATTATATTTTACAGAAATAAAATATATGAACTTAATTGGATGAAACCAAAAATAAAAGTGAACACATTAGCAGGAAGTCCTAGAAGAATACTAAGCTTATACAAAACGTTAACTTTTACAAAGAATATTATTATTGATTTAGTTGGAGTCGACCCAATTGGAGGAGTTGAAATTTATCAAATCTTGAAAAGTAACAAAAATAAAAATGGAGCTACAATCTTATTTGATTCGTGCAATGAGTTTGAAAATGATTGTTCAAAATTTATACGAACAAAATATATTGGAGAGTAATAGTAAATAAAATAACCGATCGCACAACAGCCGTTTGTCGTGATTGAGCCTTTCTTGAATTATCGTTTTATTCCTAATATTCGGCCTTCTAAATCCCCATACTCGTATAGTGCCAAGACGTTGGTAGTACTATTACCGAAAAATTAGACATAATTGTAATCCATAGCATAGAATCAGAAAATTAAATTTTTAAACAATGAGTAATTTATGAAACGTAATATATTAATATTAGTGTTTTTCTTAGGGATTATACCAATCTCATGTGAAAGTGTAGACCCATATTATAAAATTGACAATTTGACTTGTCAGGCTTTTAAAGACGAAGCATTAACAAATGTTGTTAAGCCTATAGATATAATTTCAGAAAATAAAGTATACTTTAAAATTAACATGTCTTATACCTACGTTGCAAATATTGAAAAATCAAGACAGTGGTTCAACTTTACAACTTCAGCTTATGCTTTTTCAAAAGGCACCCCAGGTATTGACGGACTGAAAGATAAATTGAAAACAATTGAAATATTCAGTAATAATAATTTTAATGGTAAACCAGCAGGTACAGACATTAAAGATTTATTTAAATGGCATGATGTTCAATGGGATGGTCAACAAAAAACAATAGATTCATTAGTAATTGCTTTAAATCAAAGTTCATTTTTTATAGGCGGTAATCCGTATTTTTTAAAGTTAATTCTAATGGAAAAACCTAATGATAATTTACCGCAAACATTTACCTTTAACTTTGTTTATGAAAACGGTAGTCGCCAATTAGTTAGTTCAACTGATATTAATTGGGTCTAAAAATACAACTGTCAACAGTCGTTAAAAGAGATTTGGGTACTTGGCTTAATTTACAGCTGGTTTTTGTACTGGGAAAATTTGTGTTTAATAGAAAAAACTCACCTCTTTAATCCCAAACCTCGTGTAGCGCCAGAACGTTAGTTGTAAGCTTCAGTACATTTCAAACATAAAACATGAAATTTAAAATTCTACTATTATTATCTCCAATCCTAATGTTTGGACAAACAGGCGAAACAGATGCGAGCAAAATAAAAACTATAGAATCACATGTAAAATATACGGACAGTATTTCTAGTTTCCTTACAGAAGAAGTGTCTAATGAAGAATTTGTATTTACACATGGTCGAATTGATGGAAAACCTACAAGAAGAATGTATAACAATACGCGGTTATTAAAAACTAATGGTCAGGTTATCAGGATTTGTTATACACGAAGGAATCAAGAAACAGACGAAGACATGAGTTTTTACTATTCCAATTCGAAACTTATTTACATAGAATCAATAATTAGTCGTAGAAAGAAAAAAAAGTTTATCAAAAAAAGATTTTACTATGAAAATGACATTTTGATTTCTCCAACGTTTTCAAGTAAAGAATACAATCTAAAATATGAGTTAGAGATTATTGAAAAGTCCAGAAGTTTATTGAAACAAGCCAGCAGTTAACAACTTTTACATGAGATTCGGGTATTTAATTTAATTTGCAGCTGGTTTTGTACTTGTAAAACTTATACATAATACAATAAAAGCGCACCTTATATTCCCTAGCTGCTACAAATGCCAAACCGTTAATAGCTATATCTCAAAAAAAACGAAAATGAAAACGAAAATTATTTTACTTATTTGCTTTTCCATATTTTTAATGTCGTGTAATGTTAGCGAAAAAATTAATGGAAAATATCGATCAAACTTTGCGGATTTAGGTTTCTTCATAACAGAAATTGAGTTGAAATCTGATAGTACTTTTCACTATGAATTTTCAGGCGATTTATCACACCAAGAACTTGATGGAAAATACATAATCAAAAAAAAGAAATTATATTTACGATTTAACAAACTGAAAGACGAAACTGAAAGTGAAATTGTCAAAATTAACGGAAAAGATACCATTGTAAATTTTGGAAATTTTGGAAAAACTCATTCTTATGAGTTAAAAAAGGAAAATGAGATAGAATATCATTTGAAATACAAAATCTCAAAAGGTAAACTACAATCATATAATACACAAACAGATAAATTAGTTCGTAAAGGAGAAAAATATTCTATTAATTTTATTCCTATTACTCGGTTGTAATAATAACAAAAACAGAAAGTCAAAATGAAAAGAAGACATCTATTTTTCATAGTAATAGTACTACTTATAGTAAGTTGTAAAAAAAGCGACGAAAAAAACAAAACCGAATTATCAAGTACGGACACAAAAATTGCAGATGAATCTAATTCGAAAGAAATATTAAATGCATTTTATGTAGCTTATTTACATGAATTTACTAATTCAAATCTCAAAGAATCCGAGAGAAAATTAGATTCTTTGAAAAACAAATATTGTAAAAAGACTTTATTAGACAGTATTTCGAATGAATTTGAAAATAATGAATTGGATTATGACCCATTTATAAATGCTCAGGATGTCTCTGAAAAAATGATAGAATCATTATCTATAGAAAATGTAGTGGGACAAAAAAATAAATTTCATGTAAAATTTCATGATAATAGTTCCGAAAATAAAACCAATATAATGGTAACTATTACTGACGGAAAAATAGCTGCATTAAAATAAGCAGCCGCTAAGAGCTCTTATACGAGATTTGAGCATTGCCCAGAATTTAAAAATAGTTTTGTACTAGAAAAATGTGCGTCAAATGGAAAAAAATCATCTTTTTAATACCTAACCTCTTCAAACTCCAAAAATGCAAACTGAAACCCAATTCTCAGAAGAAACTTCAACTGAAATACAAATCCAAAAATGACATTTAACATACTTCTGTCTTTAATTCTTTTCATCATAGGTTTGGGCTTTTTTCCTGGGCTTTTTTTTCTGCTGAAAAAGAATACACGAAGAAAAGGATTAATACTTATAAAAACTTCTTCAATCATTGTTATAGCTTTTCTACTGTTTGGTTTGTTTAGTGGACTATTCACAAGTAAACCAAAAACTAAAGATTTAGTTGGAAAATATCATATCGTAAAGGTCACTCGTCTTAATATTGACAAAAATACTTACGATAAATATAAACTTCAATTGTATGAAAACGGCACTTTTAAATTGACCACAACTCCATCTATTGACATATGTCAAAATGGAAAATATGAAGTTGACTACGAATTTGAATATAATGAATTGTCTTTAGAATGCCCAAATCTTTTTACTTCTGCTCATATTGATAGAGGTTTAGGGAATTATAGAATTGAATTTATAATTGGTGACCCGGATAGTGGGGAAAGTATTTACTTTGAAAAAATTGAGAAATAAATTATTAACCATACATATTGATCTGAATAATTTGACTACTATTAACAGCAAAAATAAAAGCATCTTTTTACACATCTCTGTTTACACATTAAATCCTGAAGTGGAAACCTGAAGTTTACAAAAAATATGTAAAAAATGATAATATCCTTTTTATATTTTAGAAATCCCAATTACACATGAAATTTAATATTAAATAGAATTAAACATCGTAACGGCTTAAAAAAACAAATGAAAAACATCTATTCACTTACATATAATTTTTGGTGGAGTGAAAAATGGATATTTCTCCATTAAAAATGGGAACATCTTTTGTTTTTTTTAGGGGCAGGCTCGCTATTTATTTCAAACTTTATAACAAAAAAATTAAGTATAAATTTGACCAATACGCTATAAAAACAAACAATAAACGCTAACAGCCGTAAGCTGTAATTTTAGAAAAACAACAACTATGAGCCTATTTAAACGATTATTCGGAAAAACCGAAAACAAAGAACAAGAAAGAAATTCATCAATAATTGAAAAGAATGCTGAGGAGCATGAAAAAAAAGCAATGGATGAACTTAAATCTTCGCCACAAAAAGACCAAGATTTATTTTTAGAAATGATGAATAAATTATCCGGTTCTAATGAAATTAGTACAAATACACCTGATCTTTTTAAAACGGAATTGTATGATTCAATAAATCGATACTATTCATCTCCTGAATTTAGAATTGAGCTTAGTTTAGAAGACGAACAAGGGAATTTGTTTGAAGAACACGAAGCTTTTAATTTCACTTTCAATAAATGGAAAAAAGTCAGATCAATTTGGGACCGAAGAGCAATTTTATTTGAACAATGGGATGAAACTGAACTTAACAAATTACAAAAATGGCAAATAATTGAACGATTTGTAAAAGACAGATACGCTCTAAAAGCTTTAAATTTTCAAGAAACCAATATAAAACAAGATGATTTTCAAGATATAAGATTGATTGTTGCACTATCAAAACTTTATCGTGTTTTAAACTCCATTCCTCAAGCTTTACATTATTCAAAAGGCGCTTACGAATTGAGACCGGATTTAGATATTGTCAAAACCGAATACGCTAATTTATTACATTTATCCGATTCATATGAAGATAAAGAACTATCCCATAAATTAATTAACGAAGTAATCGAAAATAGAATTAAAAACGATGCTAACGAGAAAGAAATTCCATTATTAAATTATTTTGCTTTTTCTGTTAATTATATCGATTCATCTATTTTTGCAATTAATTTTCTTAAAGCAGGAAATTGTGATGAAGAAACTTGGGAAAAATTAGCCGAAGAATATTATTGGTGTCCAACATTTAGATACGAACATTCGGTTTTTCTGTCACAAAATGGAGAAAGTCTAAGAGCATTAGCTAAACTTGACTCCTTAGCAAATGAATTTCCTTGGTATGAATCTGGTGTATTGGCAAACATTGACGCTATAAATCAATTAAGAATACAAAATAAAGACAATTCATTTATGAGTGAAGAAATGAATAAAATGGAACAGTATAAATCAATGTGGAAATAAAAATTACAGTCGACAGCGGTTTTAGTTTCCAATCTCGTAAAGCCCAAAAAATGTTGGCGGCACAATTAAAAACATGAAACCGATAAAAATTATAATTAAAAATTTAGCCTCGTTAATATTAACTTCTGTTTGCTTTATTTGTGCTTATTTGGAGTTTGAAACAACAACAAACATAAGCAGAAATGTTACTAGTTACGATAGTTTAAATGGAAAAATTATTGAAACAAAAATAACTGAAAACAATTCATCAGTAGCCGGAAAGTATAAACTTGCCTCAAAAGTATTTACTTTCAAAATTGAGGGAAATGAAAAAGTTTTTGGAGTTTATAACAAAGAACAGAATTATGATTTGCTTGCTAAAAAGTTGACTTTAAACGATGAAGTACTAGTTTATTTTAATGATAATAATTCAACAAACTTAAATTTGGATATCTTTCAAATTGAGAAAAAAAATGAAGTTGTATATAGTGCCGCAGAATATATTGAAAAACAAAGAGTAGGTGCGTATTTTGCTCTCATTGGCGGATTTATTTTACTTGGAATCACAATAATTGAAGCCAAAAAGGATTATAAAAAATACTACCGCTAACCGTTCCTGGCATTTTCACACAGAGTACCGAAAATAACCAATGAACAACCATAAAACAACAAAATATGTTAAAGAAACTCTCCATAATTAGTTTATTGATTCTATTCCTCCCCTTTTTTCAAACTTGTTCAGACAAAAATATTTCTGAAAATAGAAACTTAAAAAATAGTCCATTATGGGAACAGGTAAAAAGCGTCTCTAAAATAGAACTTAATGAAAAAGAATATAATTTAACTTTCGCAGAACTAACTGTAAAAAAACAAAAAGCAATTACAGACTTTGTTAAACTTAAAAAAAAATTAACACTAAACGGTTATCAAATCGGGAAACTATTCATTGACGATATTGAAACTCCTCAATGGCCATTAATGCCGTTTTCGTTTTCTATTTTAATAAATCTACTTATAATAATTTATTCGTTTAAAGACAAGCCAAAAACAACTTTTATTTTAGGCTTTCTAAACATATTCTTGCTAATAATCCCACTGATAATGTTATATTTCGGGAAAATTTTTGAAGATGTTGAACAAATAAAGAGTGGATACTACTTATTACTTTTTAATCTCTCAATAATTACTGTGGAATCCTATTCACAATTGAAAAGAAAAAACATCAGATAACAACAAGTTAACTGTAACCAAATAGAATTCTGCGACTTGAATGAGCTCCTAACGAATTTAAGTATGGTTGAATTACGAAAAAACTAAATATAAAACCTATTTAATGAAAAAAACAATTTTATTTCTTTCTTGCTTATTTTTAAGTACAAATGTATTTGCGCAGAATTTTGAAAAGTTAAAACTTAATGAAAATGAAATTCCTGTAGATTATCATTTGACAAATAAACCAAAATGTATCTCAATACAAGCTTGCACATTCTACAATAATCCTGATCTATATTCTGCTTTGATTGGAAAAGTAAAACATAAAGAAGTTCAAAATTTTGAAAACAAAACTGACAGTGGAAGCATTATGTATTTTGAATTTGAAAATAATTTTGAAATGCAAGGTTTCCTCGAAGGTCTACTTTGGGGCGGAAAAAAATCTACAAAGGAGCATCCGGAAGATTTTTTTGTAAAAGATAACATTTTAATTATTTCGAGTTTAGCTGAAAAAAGTTTACTAAAAAAAGTATCCAAAGAAAAAATTGAATTAGAGTTAAAATAGAATCATTTGCTAACAGGCATTTACAGATAATTTTAAGTAACCGAACTAACTAAACATAAAACATATAAATCTCCAATGACCAACTTTAAACTTTGGCTTGAATTTGAACATGTCGATTTTAGCAATTCTGATATGGAAAATGAATCTTGTAATATTCATGTTGATTTGCCAAATGGAAAACATTACGGAATAAACATTTGGACGTATAAGTTTTTAGAAACTGTAAAAAAGCTGAATGAAAAAAGCGGCGACAATTTAAATGGTTTATATCAATGTACACCAGATTTATTTGTAAAGGAACTTACAAGGGAGTGTATTGAAAAAACTATTGCAGATTTACTAGAAATTGGAAATCTGGAAGATGTATTAAATCGGAGTGTACTTTCAGAAAAATAAAACCATCATCTAACGCATAACATCAAAATTTAAAACCAATAAAACTGAAACAGGATAATTTTAAGAAACTTTGTGAATTTTTTATTTTAAGAAATAACTAAATTAGTAATCTCAAAAAATACCTCATTCAGTAAAAGCCAAATAATGGAAAATTACAGCATCATCATTTTTATCCTGGCCATCGTAATTGGACTTTCTGCTTTTGCAGATAAAATTAAGTTACCCTACCCTATTTTATTGGTTATTGTTGGAATCATAATCGGCTTTTTTCCAAGCATGGGCGAAATTGAGATTAATCCCGAGATTATTTTTTTGATTTTTCTGCCTCCGCTTTTATACGATGCTTCTTTTAATATTTCGCCTAATGATTTTAAAACCAATATCAATACAATTGGTACATTGGCCATTACATTAGTTTTTGTTACCACTTTAGGAATTGCCATTGTTGCCCATTACTTGATTCCCGGAATGACCTGGCCGCTTTCGTTTGTACTTGGCGCAATCCTTTCTGCCACCGATGCTGTAGCGGCTATAAGTATCACAAAAGGGCTAAAAATTTCACACAAAACCATCACAATCCTTGAGGGAGAAAGTCTTATTAACGATGCATCGGCATTTGTTGCTTACCGCTTTGCTGTGGCGGCTGTAATGGGATCTGCTTTTGTAATTTGGAAAGCGACCTTACAGTTTATGTTATTGCTTGGAGGTGGTTTTTTGGTTGGTTTTATCATGGCCAAAATTCTCGCTTACATCCTAACCAAAGTGCATAAAAATGTAAACGTTACGATTAGTTTTATGCTCTTAATGCCCTTTGTAGCCTATCTTGTTGCTGAACATCTACACGTCTCAGGCGTTATTGCAGTAGTCGTTTTAGGATTGTCTATTGCCCGATTCAGTAATAAAATCTTCCCCGAAAGTCTAAAAAACAACTCCAGAACGCTTTGGGATATTATTATTTTTCTCCTTAACGGATTAATCTTTATTTTAATTGGTCTTAATTTCCGCTACATCCTCAAAGACATAGACAATACCATGATTTTGCCTTATATTGGTTATGCTGCGATTATTACCATCACAGCACTGCTAATTAGAATGGGAAGGGTTTTTCTGCAAAAAATAAACCTTCAAAAAGCTTTTCTAAATACAAAAGGAAAAAGAAAAGTAAGCGAACATGCTCTTTTAGACTTCAACAATAGTATCATTTTGGGTTGGTCCGGTATGCGCGGCATTGTTTCGTTGGCAATCGCGATCGGGTTACCCAAATTTCTGGAAAACGGAACGCCATTCCCTCAAAGAAATGCTATTATTTTTATTTCAGTTGCGGTTGTATTATTAACCCTTATCGGACAAGGACTTACTTTGCCCTGGATTGTAAAAAAATTAACACCAAAAGAAACGAATCGTTCTTAAAATATATTTTTTATACATTACTAAACCAACTAATCCTTATGAAAAATAGAATTGCAATTTATGGTGCCTACGGACACACCGGAAAGTTTATTGTCTCCGAACTCTACAGACAAGGTTATACAAATCTTATCCTTTCGGGAAGAGATCAGGAAAAATTAGTGCTTTTAAATCAAGAATATCCAGATTTAAAAATACAAGCAGCATCTATTCACGAACCGAAAACATTAGATGATGCATTTTCAGGTGCAGAAATTATTATAAACTGTGCCGGCCCTTACTTAGACACCGCAGAACCGATCATAAAATCTGCTTTGCGACTGGGTAGTCATTACATTGATTTGACGGCGGAACAAAAACCTGTTTTAGACATCTTCGAACAGTTTTCTGAACAGGCAAAAAACGATAAAATCCTCATAATTCCGGCCTCTGCTTTCTATGGCGGTTTAGCCGATTTACTGAGTACTGCCCTAACCCACGATTGGAACCAGATCGATGAAATAAATGTTTATATTGGATTGGACTCGTGGCATCCAACAAAAGGAACAAGGCTAACAGGAGACCGAAATCACTATAAAAGATTAACGTTCAAAGACAATCGTTTACAAGAACTTGAAGCAAGTCCTTCGCAAGAATGGGATTTTAAAAGTCCAATTGGGATTAAGGAAGTTGTTGCTTTGCCGCTTTCTGAAATCATTACTATTTCGCGTCATTTAAATGTTAGCAGTGTTAATACCTATCTTAGTCAAAACTCTTTAAATGATCTTAGAAATGATGATACTCCGGAACCAAAAGCTGTAGACAGCAAAAACAGATCCTCACAACAATTCTGTGTTGATGTTGTTGCAACAAAAGACAACCAAATAAGAATCATTACCGCTCAGGGACAGGATATTTATGCCGTTACCGCTCCGTTGGTAGTTGAAGGAATAAATAGAATTTTGTCAGGCAGAGTAAAAAAGACCGGTGTAACAACAATGGGAGAAGTTTATGATGCAGCAGATTTTTTACAAGCTTTAGATGAAGATGACATCGAAATATCAGCTATAAAAGAATCTCAATTGAATTAAAAATAAATTACTGCATTACCCAATGGCAAAATTGATTTCACTATACTTTATCCTTTTCTCCACGTTGCTCTTTGCTCAAAAAGATAATTTCAATAAAGAGATTACCAAAGTAAAAGGCGATTTAAACAAAGACGGTTTAATCGATTATGTTTTAGTATCACAAGACACCTTAAATGATGAAGGACCTTATAAACTCGAAATCTATTTTGCCGAAACAAATGGAAAATTCAAACCGATTCTTTCTTCAACAAAAGCAATAGATCCAGCATTTCCTGAGGGCAAAAAAGGTTATTACTCAGGGAATGCTTTTTCAGAAATTACGATCAAAAAAGGAATTCTCAGTATTAATATTGAACTTACAAGAGGGCATTACGAACATAAATTCCGATTTCAAAATGGTAATTTCGAACTTATCGGTTTCTCCGAAGCCTATTCTGACGGCATAGGTACAATGACCACAATAGATTTTAATTTATCTACCGGAATCCGAATTAAGGATACAGAACGTTATGACGACGAAAGTGAAAAGCCAACTCATTCCCAGAAGAAAGTCCTTATCAAACCATTACCTAAATTACAGGATTTCGTCTCTTTTCAAACAGAATTTTATTAAGCTGTTGCTGATACTTTAAGTTTTCATAAAGAACTTTTCCGGTTTTTATTTGTAATTTCGATTTCTGACAATAACCGTTTTTCTGAGAAACAAATCTCAAAAAACAGTTCCGATTAACATTAAAATTAAAAAAAACAAATGGTTTCATTTACTAAAGAATTATCTTTTCGCTGGTCAGATCTTGACCCAAATTTTCACGTTCGTCATAGTGCTTATTACGATTTTGGCGCACAACATCGTATCGAAGTTTTAGAACAATTGGGGTTGACTTTAAGAATAATGCAGACAGAGGGCTTTGGACCCATTTTATTTAGAGAAGAGTGCGTTTTTAGAAAAGAGCTAAAACTTTCAGATAAAATATTCATTCATACCAAAACCTCCAAAATGAAAGCGGATGCTTCGCGCTGGTCTATCATTCACGAATTTAGAAAGGAAGATGATACGCTTTGTGCCGTTATTACTGTTGATGGCGCCTGGATGGATACTAAATTGCGTAAATTAGCTACTCCAACTCCACAAATTGCAGTTGATGCTTTGAGTATTTTCCCGAAAAGTGAAGATTTTATAGCGCTTTAAAACAGCTCCTATGTAATAAATTGACTCCATTTTGTGCTTACAGTTAAACGAATGTTTCAACCATAATTAAAACGATAACTATGAAAAAAGCAATCTTAAGTTTTTTTACACTATTAATTTTAATCTCTTGTAACAACCAAAAACCGCAAAATATGGAGTCAAAAAATACAGCCTTAGTCAAACAATATTTCGAGCATTTCAACAACCACAAATGGAAAGAAATGGCAGAAATGTATACCCCGACTGCCGATTTTAAAGACCCGTCACTAGGAACAGGGATTGTAAAACAAACTCGTGCCGAAACCCTAAAAAAATACAGCGAATTAAATCAGATGTTTCCGGATTTGACTGATAAAGTCATTCAGATCTATCCTTCAGGCGAAAATAATGTTATCGTTGAATTTGTGTCTTCCGGAACTGCCGAAGACGATTCAACTTTTGAACTTCCGATTTGTACCATTTTTACGATTGAAAACGGTTTGATCACAAAAGACTTTACCTATTACGACAATTTCGACGAATAATAAGCTCCTTTTTACAACGAATGATTGATTATATAACAGATTTTAGGATAGGCATTTTTGTCGCTATTATAGTGATTGTAACCATCGTTTTGGGTGCCATTACAGATAGAGCCTTAAAAATGTTTCTCTATCGCAAACTCAGCGATAAAGAATACGATGCGACAGGTTTTAAGTTTTTAAAACACTTAATCATTACGGTTATTTATATTTTAGGATTTGCATTTGCCTTAATACAAATTCCGGAATTTAAAATTATCGGACATTCCTTTTTGGCAGGTGCCGGCGTTATTTCGATCGTGGCCGGTTTGGCTTCGCAACAAGCGTTAAGTAACATTGTAAGCGGTATTTTTCTTGTGATTTTTAAGCCTTTTCGCATCAATGACAAAATTACCATCAACAATTTTGTAGGTACCGTTGAAGATATCAATCTAAGACAGGTCGTTCTGAAAGATGCGGAAAACAACCGAATCATTATTCCAAATTCGATTATTAGCAATCAAATTATTGTAAACACCAATATGCACGATACCAAGTGTTGCAAAATAATCCAAATTGGTATCGGTTACGAATCGGATATCGAAAAAGCGCTGGAAATCATGAAAGAAGAAGTCAGCAAACATCCCCTTTCTATTGATAATCGAACTGCCGAAGAAAAAAAGAAAAACACGCCTTTAGTTAATGCAAGAGTAGTTGAACTCGGTGCATCAAGTGTCAATATAAAAACCTGGGTATGGGCAAAAAACTCTACGGACGGTTTTATTATGTATTGTGATTTATTACAAAGCATCAAAAAACGTTTTGACGAAGCCAATATTGATATCCCTTATCCGCAACAGGTTGTCACGTTAAAGAAATAAATTTTCTAGAGTAAGACGTGTTAGTTTATTGAAACTTCAATCCAAAATTTACTCTATCAAAAGTTGTACTGCAGGAAACTGCAAAACGACCAAAGTTTACCGTTCCAAAAATTCCTTCTTCTCCCTGACCGGAATAAAATCCACCTGCCGCGAAACGATCGTTCTGATATTTTAAAGCAATATCATTAACTCTGCTGCTTAACTGACCAAAAGCAATCACATGTGGAATAATTTCGTAACTCGCAAAAACTTTTGGAACCAGTTTTCTGTAATAATCGGAACTTTCATCGGTATC
Organism: Flavobacterium sp. FlaQc-49; assembly: GCF_044005985.1. Classification (NCBI taxonomy): domain Bacteria; kingdom Pseudomonadati; phylum Bacteroidota; class Flavobacteriia; order Flavobacteriales; family Flavobacteriaceae; genus Flavobacterium; species Flavobacterium sp. FlaQc-49. Next base: position 308,204 of record NZ_JBIPCS010000005.1, read on the forward strand.
ATAACTAATGCTTGTAGAATGCAGATTCTCGAGACTACCACCAATAAAAGTGTTCTCCTTAAAATGCCACGACACACTAAATCCCGTAAATGTTCCGTCATAACCACTCCTCGACTCTAAGTAACCTATAGCGATTGTAGCTCTGAACTTTTCACATATCTTACCGATATAACCAACATAAGACCGATCAATATCAGACTTATCGATGCCAGCTCCCAAAATAACATCGTCCTCGCACATCGTAAAGGCGTACTGAAAGTAAGTCGAATATTGATTTTCATTGCCCGCAACAACACTACGTCCTTTATCAAGATCGATATTGGGTGAAATTAAGGTTGAGTTTATAACGGCAAAATCAAATGTATTGATTTCCTGGGCAAATGTAGGGGCTGTCAACAGGAATAGAAGTATTGTTCTTTTCATAATATCAATTTTAGCTTACAACATTCTACTATTAAATTTACGAAAAACCTTGCTATTTAAAAAAAATATCCTTTTAAGTGCATTATTCATCGCCAAAATACAACATTTTAAAAATCAAGTAGTTAACATTAAATTAAACGAAACTAAAAAGAAACCTACAAAAATTAGAAGTGACGGTAATTCCCAGTCCTTTGCTTTTTCAGATAACTTTAGCATTTTACTCTTTGTTTTAAAAATGGTTCTCTTTACTTTTATAAGTATCAATTCAGATTCGATCAGATAATAAAAGCGGAATCCGTTTTTTGATCCATTAATCGTATTTTTGAAATATAATAGCAATCTTAAAAAACTGACAATATGTTTACAATCGAACAAATAAAAGAAGCACATTCTAAAGTAAAATCGGGTGCCGATTTTCCAAACTATATACAAGACTTAATTATTCTAGGTGTTAAAGGATACGATACTTTTGTGCACGACGGTCACGTAGAATATTACGGCGTAAATAATTACAACGTTACTGCTGATGAAAAATATGCAGAAATTAAAGTAGCCCCTTTTCCGAACAAAGAACTTTTTATTGAGTTTTTGGTAAAACATCAGTATGGTGAAACCGATTATATAACATTCTGCGGCCATTGTGCGCAATGTGGTATTGCAAAATGGCGTGTTGATATAGTCGAAATGACCTGTACTTATTTTGATCAATCAGATAATGAAATCCTGATCGAAAAAATCCCAAGTTAATTTCAATCACAAAACAAACCAACAAATTCAATTCGCGCCAATTCATGTAATTCGTGGCAAAAAAAGGAAGCATCAAACACAAATCGCCAATTTTCAATCCTTTATAAAACCAAAAAACGCCAAAGCCATGTCAAATAAAATTTCGTCTCTTATAAATCCCAATGAACTACTGGAATTACATGCTTCTCAAAAAATTATCCTAATAGATGCGAGAGCTGGAATCGGTGCGGAAGAAAATTATAAAAAAGAGCATTTAAAAGGTGCCCGATATGCTGACTTGAACCACGATTTAGCCACGATCACAACCGAACCTGCAAAAGGTGGAAGACATCCTTTACCTTCTCTTGATAAATTTTCAAAAACACTATCAAAACTTGGAATTCAACCTTCAAGCCATGTTGTAATTTATGATGATAAAAACGGATCCAACGCCGCTGCCAGATTCTGGTGGATGCTCAGAGCTGTCGGACACGAAAAAGTACAGGTTTTAAACGGTGGTTTACAGGCTGCCATCATAAGTGGCTTTCCAATAAGTTCAGAAATTGAACATTTTGACACCGTAGAAAACTACCCGATTAAAGAATGGCAATTGGGTTTAGCGGACATAAACCAAGTTGAAACGGCTCGAAATAATGACGAATTTATCGTTATTGATGTTAGAGATAAAAATCGTTTTGATGGTCTCACAGAGCCCCTGGATTTAATCGCAGGACATATACCAGGAGCGACTAATGTTCCTTTTAGTGAAAACTTAGACGAAAATGGCTTTTATCATGCTGCTGAAATATTAGTGAAAAAATATACTGAAGTTTTAGGTCCTGTAAAACCCGAAAATACAATAGTCCATTGTGGTTCGGGCGTTACGGCTTGTCATACCTTATTAGCAATGGATTATGCCGGAATTCCGATTCCAAAATTATACGTAGGTTCCTGGAGCGAGTGGTCACGTAACGATCGTCCGATGGCAACCAAAGAAAACAATTAATCTTTTAAGAAATAATAATGCAGCATTGGGATATCCTTTTATCAAATAAAGTAAACAAAAAAGCTTTTATCGACACGTTACTTTCCGGCACTATTGAAGGAGAACTGGGCATTTTTAAAGATCAGAAAGGCATTCTTTTCTCCGACATGGCGATAGAGAAATTTATTGAAAAAGAATACCAATATGACATTGTAGAAGCTTCTCCGGATTCGCACCGACAATTGCGAACCTTTTCTTCAGGCGAGCGTAAAAAAGAGTTTCTTCGATACTGTATCAATCAAAAACCTGATTTCATCATTTTCGACAATCCTTTTGATCATTTAGATCAAGCCTCCCGTGTTGTTTTGGCAGAATCACTAAAAAAACTGACCGATAGTATTGCTATTATTCAATTGGTTAATCGATATGTTGACGTTCTTGATTTTGTTCCGAATAAAGTCCAAATTAAGGACAATTCGTTTGCTTTGCATCCATTATCAAAAGTCGAAAACCATTTTAAAACATTACAGACTACTTCAATTCCAAAAGCCATAGAACCGCATTCCTTTCACGAAAGTGTATTAATAAAAATGGAAAACGTTTCGGTAAGTTACGAAGAAAGAAAAATTGTAGATCAAATATCGTGGACCATAAAACCGGGTGAGTTCTGGCAACTTATCGGTCCAAATGGTTCCGGAAAAAGCACGATCCTTTCTTTAATTACGGGAGACAATCCAAAAGGATTTGGTCAGGATTTATTTTTATTTGGAAGAAAAAAAGGAACGGGAGAAAGTGTCTGGGACATTAAAAAACAAATCGGAATCTTCACCACTTCGATGACCGATTTGTTTCAAAAAAGCCACACTTTAGAACAAATGATACTGTCCGGATTTTTCGATTCTATCGGATTATATACAGAACCCACAACTTTTCAAAAACAAAACGTAGCACAATGGCTTGAAGTAATCGAAATGAGTCATTTAAAAAACAAACGTTTTACAGAACTGTCAATCGGCCAGCAAAGAGTGGCGTTGATTGTTCGTGCCGTTTTAAAACATCCACCATTATTAATTCTGGACGAACCTGTAGAAGGTTTAGACGACGAAAATGTAGATTTGGTAATTCAGCTTATCAATACCATAAAACAAGAAACCAGCGTAGCGATCATCTACGTTTCGCACCGCATCGAATCAGGCCTCGCTCCTACCTCCGTATTTGAATTAGTACCCACACCAACAGGTTCGATTGGAAAAGTAAAATACCATCCGGTGCAAAAGTTGGTAATCAAGTAAAAGTATATTTAAACCATATAAGTGATGTAAGTTCATTTTAAATTTACTTTGCGTTACTTGCCTAAAAAAGCGATCAGGTGTGAAAAATTGGGTCTGAAAATTTGGTTTATTTAAAAAAAAAGTCGTTTGTCCTTTCGAGCGAAGTCGAGAAATCACAAAAGGAATTCCGCATAGAAAATCGCCAATCTTTGTTGATTTGCGAGTGTGATTTCTCCTTCGTCGAAATTGACATAGCTACAAAAAAAGGCTTGATGGATTGAAAATACCATGCTGAAATTAAATTAAAAACCAAACTTATGACATTTAAACACCTTACATTTTTCCTGTTGTCCTTATTACTAATTTCCTGCTCCAGCGTAATTTCAACACAAAAAAAAGAATATCAATTAACCAAAACAGCACAAATCAAATCTGACTGGAAGCAAAATTCAAAAAGTTGGTCTTTACAAAAAGATACCTTAATGGGTACGGGAGGTCCTATGGTGTGGGGTGTAATGGAATCTAAAAAACAACTTCCGAAAAATTTCGAAATTGATTTGAAAGTCAATATGACAAAAGAATCTTTATTTGAAATAATGCTCCATATCGATCAGGATAAATACATCAGAACTTACCTTTATCAGATTGATCAGAATATCGTCATTGGCAGAGGCACCTACAACAAAGGAAGTAACGAATACGACAAACGTGGCGGACCAAGTTTATTTACCAAATCAATCAGCTTAAAAAATAATCATTGGTATTCGGTCAAAATTCGGGTTTTAAACAATCAATTATTCTTTTCTGTAGATAATGTCACTAAACTGGAATGTTCCTTAGAAAAAAGCAATTTAAGCCAACATGGGAAGTTGGGTCTCTTAACAAATGGAGAAGTAAAAATAACCGACTTTATTGTAAAAAGTATCTAAATAAAAAAGCTCCAATAGGAGCTTTTTATATACCAAAATTATCTAATTTTCTAATTAACAAATTATCTAATTAGTTCTCTTCGTCTTCCATATTATGCGTCTTTCCATAATTGCGCCATTTCTCAATACAATCTTGAAAATCTTGCGGTAATTCGGTATCAAAACGCATCATTTCTCCCGTAGTCGGATGCACAAAACCAAGTGTTTTAGCATGCAACGCCTGACGTGGTAATGCTTTGAAACAATTGTCTATAAATTGTTTGTATTTTGTAAAAGTGGTTCCTTTCAGAATCAAATGCCCTCCGTAACGTTCGTCATTAAACAACGGATGTCCGATATGTTTCAGGTGCGCACGGATTTGGTGTGTTCTACCTGTTTCCAATTTACAGGAAATAAGCGTTACATAACCAAAACGTTCCAACACTTTATAATGTGTAATTGCAGGTTTCCCGATTTCAGGATCAGCAAAAACAGCCATTTGCATGCGGTCTTTTAAATGTCGGGCCAGATTTCCTTCGATAGTTCCCGCTTCTTCCGCTACATTACCCCAAACAAGTGCGATATACTCGCGTTCAGAAGTTTTAGCTTCAAATTGCTTTGCCAAATGTGTCATGGCAGCTTCGGTTTTGGCTACAACCAAAAGTCCCGAAGTATCCTTGTCGATTCTGTGAACCAAACCAGGACGTTCGCTGCTATTCATTGGCAAATTATCAAAATGATGTGCCAAAGCATTCACTAAGGTTCCGGTGTAATTTCCATGACCCGGATGTACTACCATTCCCGGTTCCTTGTTGATTAACAACAAAGCATCATCTTCATAAACAATATTCAACGGAAGATCTTCCGGAAGAATATGATTTTCAAAGGGTGGGTGCGATAACATCACGGTTACCACATCTAGTGGTTTTACTTTATAATTTGATTTTACCGGAATATCATTTACAAAAATGTTTCCTTCAGTAGCTGCGTTCTGAATTTTATTTCGGGTCGCATTCTGAATCAAATTCATTAAATATTTGTCAATACGCAAGAGCGCTTGACCTTTAGGGACTTCAAATCTGAAATGTTCGAATAATTCGTCTTCCAAATCTAAATTTTCAATATTATTGTTCATCTTTTGGGGTTTCAGTTGGTGGCACAGCTAAACTATCTGTCGCCTGACTGTCATCTGCATACGTCGCTTTTCCGTCTCCTAAAACCAAATCAATTTTAGAAGCTTTCAATACACGGTCACCTACTTTTAAATTTCTTCCTTTGTAACGCATTTCCAAAACCATATCTTTTCCAAGATTCGGAATATAGGTAATTGTTCCTGCTTCAAGTCCTAAAGCCTTTAGCGTTGGAACTGCTTCACGATACGTTTTTTCTATTAAATCCGGAATTCGAACAGACGAAAATCCGGAAGCATTAATTTTTATATATATTTTTCTACCAACTTTTACCTTTGTTCCAGGCAATGGATCCTGCTCCACTACACTGTATTTTGGAAATTCACTTCGGTAATCAACACTATCCAAAAGCACATAATCTAAGTCCAGCTCGTCTAATTTTGCTTCTACTTGCTCTTCGGTTAGTTTAGATAAATTCGGAACAGCGATTTCATGCCCGTGATCAGTTGTAAAAGTCAACCAATGCATAAACAAATAACCCAAAACTGCAATAATAGCAGCCGCACCTAATACTTGCAAAAAGAACACACGGCTTGTTAAATACTTACGTAAACTCATAAAATTATTTTTAGTTGTGGCAAAGATAAACCTATTTCGTTTCAAAAAAAATGATAATTTTGTTTAAAACAAGAAAGTGGCAAAAAAACGCTACGTTAAAATTTAACCGCAAAGGCCGCAAAGATTTCACGCAAAGTTCACAAAATTGTCGAACTTGAAGCCTGAAACTTGAAACAAAAAAACGAACAAAACATACTAAACATAAAAAAATGAAAAACATAGCCATCATCATGGGCGGATATTCAAGCGAATATAAAATTTCTCTTATCAGCGGAAATGTTGTGCACCAATATCTTGACAAAACAAAATACGTTGGTTTTCGTATTCATATTTTCAAAGAAAAATGGGTATATGTAGACGAAAATGAAGCTGAATTTCCAATTGATAAAAATGATTTCTCTGTAATCGTAAACGGACAAAAAATTACTTTTGACTGTGTTTTCAATGCCATTCACGGAACTCCGGGTGAGGATGGATTAATGCAGGCTTATTTCGAATTGTTAAACATTCCACAATCTTCCTGCGATTATTACCAATCTGCACTTACTTTCAACAAACGTGATTTACTTTCGGTTTTAAAACCATACGGAATCAAAACAGCCATTTCTTATTACCTAAACAAAGGTGATGTTATCAATACCGAAGAAATTGTAAAAAAAGTAGGTTTACCTTGTTTCGTAAAACCAAACAAAGCAGGATCAAGTTTCGGAATTTCAAAAGTAAAAACCGCTGCCGAATTGCCAATTGCTATTGAGGTGGCTTATAAAGAAGATAACGAAATCATCATCGAAAGTTTCCTTGACGGAACAGAAGTTTCGGTTGGTGTAATCAATTATAAAGGTGAAATTAAAGTTTTACCAATTACAGAAATTGTATCCGACAATGATTTCTTTGATTATGAGGCCAAATACGAAGGAAAATCACAAGAAATAACACCGGCAAGAATCTCAGAAGAATTAACTCAAAAAGTAGCTGAAACAGCCAAACGTGCTTACGAAGTTTTAAAAATGAAAGGTTTCTCCAGAAGCGAATTCATTATCGTAGACAACGAACCTTATATGCTCGAAATGAACACCATTCCGGGACTAACAACAGAAAGTTTGATTCCACAGCAAGCCAGAGCAGCGGGAATCTCTCTGGAAGATTTATTTACTAATGCGATTGAGCTGGCGTTAGTTTAAAAAAGTTACTGAGGTTCTGAGATTCTAAGTTACTAAGATTTCGGAACCTTTTTTAATTCTTAAAAATAGCTTTCTTTATCAATTTCGACAAAGAAGAATTCAAAACAAAACCTCCGAGCCTTTGCCACTTTGAGCTTTTGAACCTCAAAAACTCAGAACCTTAGAATCTTAGAAACTCAGAACCTCAAAAAAAAATGAGAAAAGCCATATTCCCCGGATCATTTGATCCCATTACACTAGGTCACGAAGACATTATCAAAAGAGGAATTTCTCTTTTTGATGAAATTGTCATTGCGATTGGTGTTAATGCCGAAAAAAAATACATGTTTTCATTGGAAGAAAGAAAACGATTTATTGAAGAAACGTTCAAAGACGAACCAAAAATAACGGTTATTACCTATGAAGGTCTTACCATCGACTTATGTCATAAACTAAAAGCGAACTTTATTTTAAGAGGGTTGCGCAACCCAGCCGATTTCGAATTCGAAAAAGCGATTGCGCATACCAACAGACGTCTTTCAAAAATAGAAACCGTATTCTTGCTGACAGCAGCCAAAACATCCTATATCAGTTCCAGTATTGTTCGTGACGTATTCCGAAATGGTGGCGAGTATGAGATGTTGGTTCCGGATGCTGTGAGGGTGCAGAAATAATCTAAAGTAAAAAACCTAAAAACATAAATTTGTAAGCAAAGCTATTAAAAGATAATTTTGTCACTACAAATAAATTACAAAAAAATGAGCATAGAAAGAGAATTAAACAAACGAAGCGGATCGAAATGTGAACTTTGTGGCGCAACCGAAAACCTAAAAGTATATACCGTTTTACCTACACAAAAAGGCGGAATTGATGAAAGTATATTCGCTTGCACTACTTGTATAGATCAAATCGAAAATCCGGATAATGTCGATTTAAATCACTGGAGATGCTTAAACGACAGTATGTGGAACGAGAATGTTGCCGTACAAGTCGTAGCCTGGAGAATGTTAAGCCGTATGCGTGCTGCAGGATGGCCGCAAGAATTGCTTGACATGATGTACTTAGACGAAGATACTTTGGCATGGGCACAAGCAACAGGAGAAGGTGAAGAGGACGAAAATAAACTAATTCACCGTGACAGTAATGGCGTAATTTTAGAGCACGGAGATTCTGTGGTTTTAATTAAAGACCTAAAAGTAAAAGGATCAAGCATGGTTGCCAAACAAGGAACTGCTGTACGTAACATTCGTTTAGATCATGAAAATGCCGAATACATTGAAGGAAAAGTAGACGGGCAACAGATTGTAATTATCACACAGTACGTTAAGAAGATATAAGTTTTCAGTCGCAGTCTTCGGTCTCAGTACATTTCTGTAAACTGCGACTGCGACTGAAAACTAAAAAAGGCCGTTCAGAAAACTGAACGGCCTTTTTAATATAGTGTCTGCTAACAAATTATTTTTGAAACAATTTATTAATCTGATCTTTAACGAATGGCTCAGAAACACTGCTTGTTGCAGAAGAAGCATCTTTAGTAGAAACCATAAACTGAACAGTAGCTTTTTCCGGAAGAACACTTCCTGTGTAGTGCAACCAAATGTAATTGTTTGGCAACTCTAATTTGATATCATATAAAGGGCTTGCTGTAAAACCGTTTAAAATAATATTGTACAAATTGGTGTAATCGTTATTTACGTTTTTGAAAGTAAACTTTCTTAAACTTGACGATTCGTCCTCATTTTGAATACTAGTGTAATAAACCGTATACTCATCTCCAATTTTTTGAATATAGTTGTTATTTACTTTTCCCAATTTTTCAACTGGTACAGTTTCAAGGACTTTAATTTGTGCAAACGAAACAAAACTAAAGAGCATAAGGGCAAGGGTAATAATGTTTTTCATAATGAATTTGGGGTTAATTTTTACTTATATTATTAAACGCCGAAATTAGGAAAAATTACCTCTAAAACTGCTATTTTATTAACATTAAATTGTTGATTTTGTTCAAAAGCATTTCATTCCTCAATAAACGAACCACAACAGATTAATAATCAATAATTTAAATTCAAAAACCACACTTATTTAAGATATAAACCTTTACAAAAAGTTCTTCAAATTCAAAAAAACTATCGCTCTTCTTCTTTCTTAACTACCTTTCTGGCCACTTCAATTTTAAATTTCTTCCCTTTCATTTTCTCCTCTTTAATATTCTTAAGGAGCTCTGTTACTTTGTTATATTTTACTGCTGCGAAAGAAATAAAATCTTTTACTTCAATCAATCCTAAATCGCCTTTCTCCAGTTTTCCTTTTTGCGAAAAGAACCCCACAATATCAATTTTATTCAGTTTTGTTTTCTTTCCTCCACTAATGTAGATTGTTTGAAATTCAGGTGGTTTTGGTAGTGTTGTTGTATTTTCAACATTCAAAGCATCCATACCGTAGTCGATGTAATCTAATTTTTTTTCACTTTCGTGAATGAGTATATAAGCCGTACCCGAAGCCTGCATACGTGCCGTACGACCGTTTCTATGCGTAAATTCGTCTTCTTTTAAAGGTAAATGATAATGTATAACGTGTTTCATTTCCGGAATATCCAAACCACGGGCAGCCAAATCTGTTGTAATCAGATAACTTACACTTCCGTTTCTGAACTGAATCAAAGCACGTTCACGCTCATCCTGATCCATTCCGCCATGATAATACACTGAGTAAATTCCTTTTTCGTTTAATGTATCACTAATACGTTCAGCGGCATCACGATGATTACAAAAAACGATAGCCGATTGCGATTTTAAAGAACAAATCAGATTGAATAAACTCCCTAATTTATCTTTCGCAGGAGAAACCACCATTTTCATCGAAAGATTGGCTTTTTCTTCTTCCTCCGGAATAAAATCTAAAACGGTCGGATTAACCACTCGGGTATATCTCGGAATCTCAATATCTGAAGTAGCCGATACCAAAACACGTTTGTTTAATTTCGTAAGCTTGCCAATGATAAAAGACATTTGCTCATGAAAACCCAATTGCAATGACTTATCAAATTCATCCAAAATTAAAGTCTGAATTTTGTCCATTCGGAAAGTTCCTCTTTCTATATGGTCTGCAATTCTCCCTGGAGTTCCGATTAAAACAGCCGGTGGATTACTTAAATTTTTAATTTCAGTGTCAATCGAGTGACCTCCATAACAGATATTTACCTTATAATCAGTCCCCATTTTCTTCCAAACCTGTTCGATCTGTAATCCTAATTCACGTGAAGGAACCAAAATCAAACATTGAACCGAAAGCACTTCAGGCTGCAATAATTCTAAAACCGGCAATAAAAAAGCCAGTGTTTTTCCCGATCCCGTTGGAGAAAGCAGTAAAACATTATTATCGTTAAGAATTGCATCTTGTGCAACTTCCTGCATTTCGTTCAGGCTCTCAATACCTAAATTCGAAAGTATATTATTGGAATGGTGTTTTTTATTCATTTTGCAAAAGTAAACAAAATAGTGTTGTTTATGGGGGTAAAGTTTTTTTTCAGGTTTGAAGGTTCAAGTTTCATGTTTCAAGTTTCAAGTTTCAAGTTTCAGGTTTTCCGTAAAAGGCTTCGACTCCGCTCAGCTTGACATACGGTATGTAGTCCTGAACGAAGTCGAAGGGCGTCCTGACCAAAGCCAAAGCTCTCTCTGAGTCAAATCAAAGATCACCCAAACGAAGTCAAAAAACATCTTAAGCACAGCATTGCGCCTTTGCGAAAAACCTTTGCGAACCTTGCGTTTAAACACGCCATCCAAATCCACCCCCATTTCAAACCTGAAACTTGAAACTTGAAACCTGAAACTTTTAAACCTGAAACCTGAATCTTTTAAACCTGAATCTTTTTAAACCTCCTCCAAAATCAATCCCAACTCCTTAACTTCACTTTCAGTCAATGGCTTCAAGGGACTCCTCAAAAAACCTCCATCTATTCCCTGAATCTCCAAGCCGGCTTTTATGGCTCTTGGCAAACCTTTATTCACTATAAACTTCAAAAGATTTAATTGCTTGTAAAACACCTGCTGAGCTTCATTCAAGTCATTATTCTGAATCGCGTTATACAAATCCGTATTTAAATTCGGAATCAAATTGGGTGCTGCCGTACACCATCCCGTAGCCCCGGCAGCAAACGCAGCCAATGCCAACGGATTTGAACCGTTATAAAATGCCACATCATCTCCCAGTTCTCTTTTCAAATAATGCATTCTCTGAACATCTCCCGTACTTTCTTTTATCATGGTAACATTGGGAATTTCAAGAATCCTTTTAAGCAAGGCCGGTGACATGTCTACTCCTCCTGTCGCCGGATTATTGTACGCCATGATTGGTACTGTTATTTGTTTTGCCACAGCATCAAAATGTTTTACAATTTCATCATCCGATAATTTCCAGTAACTCATCGGAATAATCATGACCGCATCGGCGCCTGCTTTCTCTGCAAATTTCGCATGATAAATCGTTCTTTCGGTCGTTAAGTTTGATACTCCAACCAAAACCGGAACCCTGCCTTTGACTTGTTCTATGGTTGCCTCCGTAACGGCTTCTTTTTCTTCGTCTGTCAAATATGGCATTACACCCGTGCTGCCTAATGGCGCAACTCCGTGTGAACCTGAAACAAGCAATCGCTCCAATAGTTTTTTATACAACGAAATATCTACTTTTTCTTCTTTGTCAAATGGAGTAATCGGATAGGCTATAATGCCTTTAAATAAGTTATTTTTCATTTGTTTTTTTAGTTTGTTAAAGATCTCTTCCCTCTTCCTCTCTCAAGGCAACACCCAAATTTTGAAGTTGTGGCGCGTTCTCACAAGCAATATATTTTGCAGACGCTTCACTACTCAAGTTCTTATGCCTGTGCCATGCCCAACTCGGAATATAAACGGCATCTCCGGCCTTCCATTCTACCCTTTCGTCCTCAACTTCTGTGTAACCATGCCCTTCTATGACATACAATACGGTTTCATAAGTATGTCTGTGTCTGTTTGTCATCTGATCCGGTAACAGGCCTCCAATAGTCATGCTTACATTTTTACTGGGAAGATCAACGAAAAAAACCGGGTGTTTTCTTTCGGTAGAAAATTGATTGTGTACTCCGGCATCTTCTACATTTCTGTGAATTAATTTTTCCGGTTTCACAAATGTTGGTCGGGCAAAAGTTTGGTGAAAATCTTTTGATGAAAATTGTTCTTTAGTTTCCATAATTTTTGAAATTTTGTTTACTGCAGTATTGCGTTTTCAAAACTACTTTAAGTTTGGACTACACAAGTGGTGCAGTTTTAAAACAAACTACTAGTCCAGGTTCAATTTCGGAAAATTAAATTTTAAAGAAACATTCCTGATAACTACAAAAGCATTAAAACATTTACAACAAATAATTATATTTGACTCCTATTAAAAACCCAAATCATGAGACTTTTCACAATTCCCATTTTACTTTTCACCCTTACAATTTTCGCGCAGAACACCAAAAAATACGACACTTTTTTCGAAAAAGGTAATGGAAATCAAGCGGCCGATTATCACGAAACTATAAAGTACTACACTCTTTTGTCCCAAGATTTTCCAACGGTTCAAATGCAGGAAATGGGGTTGACAGATTCAGGATATCCTTTACACATGATTACTTTCAATCCGGATGCGGCATTTGATTTTAATGCCATTCAAAAAAACAAAGCTGTTCTTCTTGTCAACAACGGAATCCACGCCGGAGAACCAGACGGAATTGACGCCACTATGCAATTGTTCAGAGATTTGGCTTTAGGAAAAATCAAAGCGCCAAAAAATACGGTTATTGTAACGATTCCGGTGTATAATATTGGAGGTGCTTTAAACAGAAACTCAACAACAAGAGCCAATCAGGATGGTCCGGAAATTTATGGTTTCCGCGGAAATGCCCGAAACTATGACTTAAATCGGGATTTAATAAAGTCCGACACCCGAAATACCAAAAGTTTTGTCGAAATTTTCCAGAAAACAAATCCTGATGTTTTTATTGACAATCACGTAAGTAACGGATCAGATTATCAATACAAGCTAACATATATTATGACGCAACACAATAAACTGGGAACCGTTTTGGGTGATTTTATGAATACCGAAATGATGCCGGCTTTAGTGAAAGATTTACAAAATAAAAAAATTGAAACAACCCCTTATGTAGATTCTTTTAAAGACACACCGGACAAAGGTTTTGGCCAGTTTACAGACAGTCCAAGGTATACTACGGGTTATACTTCACTATTTAATACAATAGGTTTTGTGGTTGAAACGCACATGCTTAAAAAGTATGCCGATCGTGTAAAAGTAACCTACGAATACATGAAATCGACAATCGACTTTATGGAGGCGAATTATTCAAAAATCAAACAGCTTAGAGCAAAAAACGAAGCGCAATATCTACCGAAAAAGTCCTATACTTTGAAGTGGGAAATGGACAGTACCAAAACCACTAAATTCTCCTTTTTAGGCTATGAAGCGGGGTACAAAAAAAGTGATGCTACAACCGGAGACCGTTTGTACTATGATCGAAGTAAACCGTACAAAAAAGACGTTCCGTACATCAAAGAATTCAAATCGGTTAAAGAAGTTGTGATTCCAACCGCTTATATCATTCCACGTGGCTACTGGAACATAATCGATCTTTTGAAAAATAACGGAATTGCCTATTCTCAGCTAAAAAACGACACAATTGTTGAGGTTGAAAGTTATAAAATCGCTGATTTCAAAACGACTCCATCCGCTTATGAAGGGCATTATATACATCGAAATACAAGTATAACTTCTAAAATCGTAAAACTTGCTTTCGCGAAAGGCGATTACCTGGTGCCTACAAATCAAAAAGGCGCCAAATATTTATTGGAAGCTTTTGAACCGGAAGGTGTGGATTCGTTCTTTAATTGGAATTTCTTTGACGCTATTTTACAGCAAAAAGAACATTATTCTGAATACGTTTTTGAAGATACTGCTGCAAAATTGTTGAAAGAGAATCCCACATTAAAAGCAGAACTGGAAACGAAAAAACAAAACGACACAACATTTGCTAAAAATCCTGAAGCACAATTAGAATGGATTTACAAACATTCTGCATATTATGAGAAGGCGCATTTGCAGTATCCGGTTTATCGGGTTTTGTAAAATGTGATTTGTAAAATATTTAAAGATTTAACTACCATGAACTCAAAGCGTTTTACTGAGGTAAATAAAAAACAAAAATTAATGAAGCAAATTTTAATACTTTTTACTTTACTGGTGATTATTGGTTGTTCAAAAGACACAATATTTGTACTTAAAGACACTGACAATCAAAAATATTATTTATCTGATTCCATTCGTAAAATAGCACAAAATAATCAAATTAGTTTGTCTCCAATTATTATAATTGATGGCATACCAATTAAATATGATATAGAAAAAGATACCGTTTTCTTACCGCTCCAAAAAAAGGACTTATATCAAATTTTATTTTTAAACAAAAGAAGCGCTACAGTGATATACGGCTCTCAAGGAGGCAGGGGCGCAATCATAATTACAACAAAACCAAATCCTAAATAATGACATATAAGCTTTTTCTTGACGATATTAGAACCGTAAAAATGGTTTACAAAAACTTGACTGACGATGATTTTGTAATCGTAAGAAATTTTAATGACTTCAAAAAAACCATACTCGAAAACGGTCTTCCTGAACTAATCAGTTTTGATAATGATTTGGGATTAGACGAAAATGATATAATTGCAGAAGATGGTTATGCTGCCGCAAAATGGCTGGTTTATGAATCCGGTCTTGATTTAATAAACCTAAAATTTAATGTACATTCTGCCAATCCTGTTGCTAGTCAGCAAATTCAGAGTTTACTTGATAATTATATTAGACATTTGAGAAACGAAAATAGTTAGTTCTTTTTTTTAGCTAGCGCGAGCGTCCCGCTCGCGCCCGTTGCCATTTCTTACCGTAGTTTGATTCTCTTTGCGCTCACGAGCGGGACGCTCGCGCTAGCGACGATAAAAAGACTTAAAAATCTAAGAAATAATTTTCAGTCCCAGTTACAGTTTTCACAAAACCTGAAACCTGAAACTTGAAACAACCTAAAAAAATTCAAAATTCCAATTGAATTTAAAAGTTCAACGTAAAATTGGAATTTGGAATTTTAAAAGATTGGAATTTACACCAGCAGTTATTGGAACTGAATTTCTTCTTCAAATAACAGTTTGATGTTTTCGTACGAATTCTTCAAGGCTTCTTTAATTTGTTCGGGATTTAACCAGGCTACTTTTTCGATACCTTCTTCCTGTTGTCCGTGTGGTGTTCCTTCGAAATCGGAATGCATTTCGAACCAGTGTGTGATTTTGAGTTTGTATTTTCCGTTACGTTTAAAAACGTGATAGGTTTTCTGAAGCTTGTTCGTGATTCTTAATTTTCCTACGCCAGTCTCTTCTTCGACTTCGCGCATGGCAGTGTTCTCTATTTCCTCTCCTTTTTCGATTCCACCTTTTGGCAGATCCCACTTTCCGTTTCTGAAAATAAATAAAACTTCCCCTTTTTTATTGTAAACTAGTCCTCCGCCGGCTTTGTTTACAGGAATTTTAGCCTTCAACGTCTTCAATATCTCCTTTTCATCAGGATGGTACAAATACGCTTTTTGAATTTTATTCTGAAAAATTTTGACAATAAGCTGTTCAATATCAATGCTCTCTAACAGAAATAATTGAAAATTGGTCTCTCTTGAGATTTCATTTGTCAAAAAAAGTGGTTTGTCGTTCACAAAAACTTTATACATTTGTACTATGATTTTTAATAAAGATACAGCCGAAAAAACAGCCGAATTGCTTTTGCAAATAAATGCAATTAAATTGAATCCAGAAAATCCTTTTACATGGGCTTCTGGATGGAAGTCACCTATTTACTGCGATAATAGGTTAATTCTTTCATTTCCAGCCATCCGAAATTTCATTCGTGATGAGTTTGCGAAAAATATAGAAAAACAATTTGGGAAACCAGATGTCATTGCCGGTGTTGCAACCGGGGCAATAGGAATTGGTATTTTAGTGGCCGAAAGCCTTGGATTACCTTTCGTATATGTCCGCCCAGAAGCAAAAAAACACGGAAGACAGAATCAAGTAGAGGGCTTCCTGCAAAAAGGTCAGAGTGTAGTTGTCGTAGAAGATTTAATTAGTACCGGAAACAGTAGTCTTATGGCTGTTGAAGCTTTACGCAATGAAGGTGCTATTATTAAAGGAATGGCAGCAGCCTTTACTTATGGCTTTAATGTTGCCGAAGAAAACTTTAAAAACGCTAATATCGATTTGTACACACTAAGTAATTACGAGAACTTATTGGATTTAGCGGTACAAAAACAATACATCTCTGAGGATGATATGGCTGCATTAAAAGAATGGAATGTGAGTCCGTCAACTTGGAAACAGGGTTAGATTGTAGATTTTAGATTGTAGATTTTAGATTCTTGGTCTTGATTCTACAACTTAAACATAAAACCTTTGCGAACTTTGCGTTTATAACGTTTTACAATAGAACAAAACTTGCGAACTTTGCGGTTAAACAACCAACTTAGCTTAAATAAAAAATAAAATATGAACTTAGAAAGTCCAAAAGTTACTGTTCAGAAATCAGCGCAAGATCTATTTGATTTATTGACTGATGTTAGGAATTTTGAAAAATTAATGCCGGATAACATTGCTAAATTTGAAGTAATTGGCGAAGATGCTTTTATTTTTGGATTAAAAGGTATGCCGGAAATAAAACTAAAAATGAAAGAAAAAACAGCTCCAAACAAGATTGTCTTGGGCGCTGCTAGTGATAAACTTCCGTTTACATTGGTTTCTAACATTGATAGTATTTCTGACTCAGAAAGTGCTGTACAATTGCAATTCGAAGGTGAATTTAATGCCATGATGGCCATGATGATCAAAGGACCAATTAGCAAATTCATTGAAACTTTGGCTACTAATATGACAAAGCTTTAATTGTAAATTAGCCCACATAATTTAAAAGTCCGATTTTACGATCGGACTTTTTTATTGTCTTCTTTTCGCTCGCAGATTTGGCAGATTTAGCGGATTTACATCTATAACAAAATTAAAATCCCCAATTTGAGCTCTTCCCATCTGAACCTTTGTTCCCTTGAGTCTTTGAACCTCCCAACCTCCCCTCTCCCTAAAAACTTAGCATCTCAGCATCTCAGCACCTAAGAACCTTAAAAAAAAACCAATTCATCCTCAAAAAACCACAACTCAGAACTATAAATTATTCAGCTCCGCATTATTGATCGAAGTTTGGTTCATCAAACTAAAACACATCAAAATGGAACCAGCTATTAAAATTTTAATTTACATTCATGCTTTTTTTGGAGGACTTGGACTAATTACCGGAATTGGGAGCATTATAGTCAGAAAAGGTGGAAAACTGCATAAAAGAATGGGGAAATTATTCTCAATTGGCATGATCACCAGCTCCCTTATTTCGTTACCGATTTGCTGGATGCCAAAACATCAAAATATATTTTTATTTCTAATTGGATTGTTTACCATCTATCTTGTTATTTCAGGAAACAGAGCTTTGACTTTTAAACATAAACCCAAAGCAGATAGATTAGACAAAATAATCTCAGGAACGATGTTATTCTTTTCAGCACTAATGATTTCGTTAGGCGTTTATTGTCAATTGAATAACATTGCAAACGGAATCCTGTTTACTTTTTTTGGTGGATTTGGATTTTACATGACCGTAAAAGATTTTATTTTCTATAAAAAATTTTCGGAAACCAATAGAAACTGGCTTTCAAAACATATCGGAAAGATGATTGGAGCTTTAATCGCCTCTATTACGGCCTACATCGTCGCCGGATTAGGTATTGGTAATTTAATAGCCTGGATCACACCGTCAATCTTAGGAACAATCTATATTATTTACTGGAATAGAAAAATTGAACCAAAAAAGAATGTCAGCACGCAGATTGAGCAGATTTAAATATTTCTTTTAAATCTTGTATAAAAGTCATGAGTTTTTTTAAGAACGCAGATTTAGCGGATTTATTTCTATCAAACAATTAAAATCTTTCAATTTAAGTTCTTCCCTCTGAGCCAATGTCCCTCTGAACCTTTCGCAACCAAAAACTCAGCAACTCAGAACCTCAGAACCTTAGCACCTCCCTAATAAAGCATCTGAATCTCCTTAATTTCAAACTCTTCCACTGAATCATCCTCAAGCATTATTTGTATTTTCCCAACGGGAGAAACCCCTTGAATAATTCCCATGAAATTTTGATTCTGGAGATTTTTAAAAGGCATTGGAACACCCTTTCTAAACAAAGAATTAAAGTATTCGTCCCAAAAAACTTCAGAATTGGTTTTCCATGCCTCAATTTTCTGTTCTATTTTTTCTGTGATTAAAAAAGGCAAAACATCCTTATCAAAAGTTCTTCCGGAAATTAGCGATAAGGAGGAAGCATTAGGCAATTCGGCGAAATTTGTTTGATTAACATTCAGTCCTAATCCAACAACTGACACGATTCTGCCATCACTTTTGAGAGTATTTTCTATTAGTATGCCACCAATCTTCTTGTTGTATGACATAATGTCGTTTGGCCATTTTATACTTAAATCAGAAATATCCAACGATTTTAAAGTTTCAATTACGGCTAATGAAACTACTATACTTAAATTAAAAACCTGTTCATTATCAAACAAAAAATCCTTCACCAAGGCACTCATAATTAAGTTTTTACCAGATTCAGACTGCCATTTGGAGCCCATTTGCCCCTTGCCTTTTATCTGATTTTCAGCCGTTACCACTGTAAAATTATCAAGCTCATCCTGGCTCGCCAATGCCTTAAGAAAATCGTTTGTAGAATCTATGGCATCGAGTTTGATTAGTTTCATTTAAATAATTTATTTATACTTAATTTAATATTTTGTTAAGGTTCAAAATTAATGACAAAAATTGGTAACTTTACAAAATCATATAAAATAATTCATGGCGAAAAAGACTATTAATAATGACGTTCTATTAGCGAACATAATCAAAGGAATTGAAGAAGTAAAAGGGAATGATATCGATATTCTTGACTTAAGAGAAATAGACACGGCTGTTTGTGACTATTTTGTAATTTGCAACGGAAGCTCTAACACTCAAGTTAACGCCATTGTAAACTCAATTCAGAAAACAGTATCCAAAGATTTAAAAGATAAACCTTGGCACGTAGAAGGAACCGATAACGCAGAATGGGTTCTGATGGACTATGTTCATATCGTGGTACATGTTTTCCAAAAACACATCCGTGAATACTATAATATCGAGAGCCTTTGGGGTGATGCCAAAATAACTACAATCGAAAACAAATACTAAAGAAAATTTTTTCTAATGGCTAAAGATAATAATCCAAATCCGAGTAAATTTAAAATAAGTCCCTGGTTAATATATACTGCAATACTTTTGGTTTTTTTATTTATAAGTTTTGCAACCGGAGGATCTAGCTTAAGCGAACCCGCTCAATTGACCTCTTCTAAATTCAACTCTTTATTAGAAAAAGGACAAATTGAGAAAGTAAATGTATACAACAAAGCGGAAGCTGAAGTATACCTTACAACAGCAGCACTAAAAGATGCAGCGAATAAAAAAGTAGCAAAAGATATTTTTGAAAGACCTAACAAAGGTCCTCATTATACTTTAGAAATTGGTAACGACCAGATTTTTCAAACGAAATTAGAAAAAGCAGTTGGCGAAGGCAAACTGAAAGATTTTAATTTCTTGCAAAAAAACAACTGGAGCGATATCCTGATCAGCTTACTTCCTATCATCATTATTATTGGTGTTTGGATTTTCATTATGCGTAAAATGTCAGGCGGTGCCGGTGGCGGTGGAGGACAAATTTTCAACATTGGAAAATCGAAAGCAAAACTGTTTGATGAAAAAACAGATATCAAAACAACATTTAAAGATGTTGCCGGTTTAGAAGGTGCAAAAGAAGAAATACAAGAAATTGTAGAATTCCTGAAAAACCCAGAAAAATACACCAACCTTGGAGGTAAAATTCCAAAAGGAGCCTTATTGGTAGGTCCTCCGGGAACTGGTAAAACCTTACTTGCAAAAGCAGTTGCGGGTGAAGCTCAAGTACCTTTCTTCTCTTTATCAGGTTCTGATTTTGTAGAAATGTTTGTTGGTGTTGGTGCTTCACGTGTACGTGATTTGTTTAAACAAGCAAAAGAAAAATCTCCTGCTATTATCTTCATCGATGAAATTGATGCAGTTGGTAGAGCAAGAGGAAAAAGCAATATGTCAGGCGGAAATGACGAAAGAGAAAACACTTTGAACCAATTACTAACAGAAATGGATGGTTTTGGTACCAACTCTAACGTAATCGTTTTAGCTGCAACCAACAGAGCTGATGTTCTTGATAAAGCTTTAATGCGTGCTGGTCGTTTTGACAGACAAATTTTTGTTGACTTACCGGACATTCGCGAAAGAGCTGAAATCTTTGCAGTACACTTAGCTCCTATCAAA
The DNA here is from genome assembly GCF_044005985.1 of Flavobacterium sp. FlaQc-49. Classification (NCBI taxonomy): domain Bacteria; kingdom Pseudomonadati; phylum Bacteroidota; class Flavobacteriia; order Flavobacteriales; family Flavobacteriaceae; genus Flavobacterium; species Flavobacterium sp. FlaQc-49. The sequence goes on from NZ_JBIPCS010000005.1 coordinate 328,964, forward strand.
AAAGTAGAAGGTCTTGATTTAGATTTCTTAGCCAAACAAACTCCTGGTTTCTCAGGTGCAGATATTGCAAATGTTTGTAACGAAGCTGCTTTGATTGCGGCGCGTAATAACAAAACTGCAGTAGACAAACAAGATTTCCTTGATGCTGTTGACAGAATCATCGGAGGTCTTGAAAAGAAAAACAAAATCATTACTCCAGAAGAGAAAAGAGCAATTGCGATTCACGAAGCGGGTCACGCAACTGTAAGCTGGATGTTAGAACATGCTGCACCACTTATTAAAGTAACTATTGTGCCACGTGGACAAAGTTTAGGAGCTGCTTGGTACCTTCCGGAAGAAAGACAAATCGTTAGAACAGATCAAATGTTAGACGAAATGTGTGCTACTATGGGTGGAAGAGCTGCTGAAAAAGTAACTTTTGACAGAATTTCAACCGGAGCATTAAGTGACTTAGAAAAAGTAACACGTCAAGCTCGTGCTATGGTAACGATTTACGGTTTGAATGATAAAATCGGAAATGTTACGTATTACGACTCAAGCGGACAAAGCGAATACAACTTTTCGAAACCTTATTCTGACGAGACAGCAAAAATTATCGATGCTGAAATTTCAGAATTAATTGAAGGTCAATACAAAAGAGCCATTCAAATTCTGGAAGAAAACAAAGACAAATTAAATCAGCTTGCTGATATCTTAATTGAAAAAGAAGTTATTTTCAAAGATGACTTAGAAACAATTTTCGGAAAACGTACTTTTGACAAAAATCTTGAAGAAGTAGTTTCGTAAATTATACAGAAATATTTAATATTTTTTAAAATCTTAATTCAAAATAGCCTTTTGAATTAAGATTTTTTTATCTTTGAACGTTTTCAATTAACATGTAAAGTATTTCATATAAAATGAATTTTTTCAAAAAAATATTTGGTTCCGGTGACTCCGCTTCTGATGAAGAACATGAAAGCGAATATGGAGGAAGTGCGGCAAGTCCTGATAGTCATTTGTCAATTGACGAGAGGTTCATTTTTAATTTTAAGAAGAATGGCGGTAAATTTTTGTATTGTGAAAACAAACAAGAAGTTGCCGAACAGTTTGAAAATATCCTCGAAGAAAACGACTGGTTCGAAAACGAAGTTTTATGTTATGAACCGGGTTTATTTAGCCTGTTAGAAGAGAATAAATTACTTTATATCTCTCCTAGAAATCCTAAATTTTTACTTGCCTCTTGCGAAAACCTGATTGCCGATGAAGGTTCAATCTTATTTTCATCCAAGCAAATCAGACAAGACAAACCAAACGAATTACCTGCTAACATTGTCATAATAGCAACCACAAGTCAGATCCTGGCTATAAAAAGCGATGGTCTAAGTGCTATTAAACACAAATACGAAAGGGATTATCCAACTAATATTACCACAATAAAATATTTCGAAAAAGCAAAAGAAGAAGATTTTACACAATACGGAAGTGTTGCGAAAAATCTATATTTATTGCTCTTAGAGGATCTTTAAGATGAACGAAACACTCAAGCGAGCCATTTCCGGTGCTGTTTATATTGCTTTACTATTAAGTTCGATCTTGTTTTCTACTGAAAGCTTTATTATCCTTTTTGGTATTTTCCTGATCATTACAATTTACGAGTTTTGCAACTTGGTAAGCCTTAATAAAATCTTCGCCATTCTATTCGGAGTTTTGTTATATGCTGTTATTGTACTCTTAAGTCATTACAACAAACAGACAACTGCTTATCTGGATGAATTGTTTCAAACAAACCTCGATTTAGAAACCAACATTCAACAATTAAATCTGATACTTCTTGCCGTTACAGTAGTGATATCAGTTAAATGTATTATATTCTTATTTTATGACTCTGTTCAAAAAGTAAGCATTTCCTCAAAATATCTCTACCTACTGGGATATATTACACTACCCTTTCTTTTTATTGTCAAAATTTCTTTTGGAACCAACGATTACAATCCGAAAATTATTATTGGATTGTTCGTCCTGATCTGGACCAATGATACTTTTGCTTATCTGGTTGGAAAATCGATGGGAAAACACAAACTTTTTGAGCGTGTTTCTCCAAAAAAAACCATAGAAGGATTCTTGGGAGGTGTTGTATTTGCTGCTTTTGCCGGTTTTTTAATTTCAAAACTTTACATTCAGCCTAGTCCGGCTTTTAGTAATAAATCCATTTTAATATGGACGATTATTGCTTTAATAGTAAGTGTTTTTGGAACGATCGGCGATTTGATCGAGTCTAAATTTAAGAGAATCGCCGGTGTAAAAGACAGCGGTTCGATAATGCCGGGACACGGAGGCATCTTAGATCGCCTGGATAGTGTTATATTTGTTGCACCATTTATATTTTTATTTTACCAAATTTTATATTATGTTTCATAAAGAAGGAGCCCCATCAATCTTATTAGGTACAGTTTTTACTGTTGCCGTACTTTTAATTGCTGAAAAATTTATCGATATCAATTGGCTAAGAATGCTTGTTCAAATAGCAGCTTTGTTAATTTTGATTATTATTCTGCAATTTTTTAGAAACCCAAAAAGAATCGCCGTTTTAAACAGTGATCACATTCTTGCTCCAGTTGATGGAAAAGTTGTGGTAATTGAAGAAGTTTACGAAGGTGAATTCTTTAAAGACAAACGTCTTCAGGTTTCTATTTTTATGTCACCAATAAACGTGCACGTTACGCGCTACGCAATGAACGGTATTATCAAATTCAGTAAATACCACCCTGGAAAGTTTTTAGTTGCATGGCATCCAAAAGCAAGCGAAGAAAACGAAAGAACAACTGTTGTTATCGAAAATGATACTTTCGGACAGGTATTATATAGACAAATTGCAGGTGCTTTGGCACGTCGAATTGTGAATTATGCCGAAGAAGGAATGCAGGTTATTCAGGGAACTGATGCAGGTTTTATTAAATTTGGTTCGAGAGTAGATTTATTTTTACCTTTAGGTACTCCAATTAATGTGGAATTAAACCAAAAAGCAATTGGAGGAAAAACCATTATTGCTACAAAAGCTTAAATGACGATAAAAGATTTAGATACACGTTTCTCTGAGGCTGTAGAAAATGCATTAAAAATGACACAAGCCGCGTTGCCGCAAGATGTGCAACTAAGGCTATATGCCTATTACAAACAAGCCACTTTTGGAACTGCCGTTTACAATCAATCTGAAAATTTTGATTTAAGAGACGCTTTCAAAACAAATGCATGGATGCAAATAAGCCATTTATCAAGAGATGAGGCTAAAGAAAATTATATCGAAATCATTAATTCACTAACAGCAAAATAATTTTTATTATGAAGAAAAACATTGTTCGTTTCAGTATTTTAACTTCATTCTTAGCATTATTTTCTTGTCAGGACAATAAGCTAACCGAAGTTGTAGAAGTTCCTTTACCAACAAAAGAAGAGAAAATACTCATAGGAACACCTGATGATGTAAAAGCTGAAGCAGGTTCTTTTGCTTTAACCAAACTTTCTTTTCCTTATGACGGTTTAGCCCCCGCCATACGATCACTTACCTTAGAAACACATTATTCAAAACACTATTTATCGTATACAAATACTTTAAATAAAGAAATTGTTTCTACCGAATATGAGAATATGACGATTGAAGATATACTGAAAAAATTAGATCTCAACAATGCCAAACTTCGTCAAAATGCTGGTGGATATTACAATCACACACTTTATTTTAATATTCTGACACCAAAAGAGCAAACTCCAAAGGATACGCTTGCTGGCTCAATTAATAAAGAATTTGGTTCGTTTAATAATCTTACACACCAATTTAAAAGTCAGGCAACAAAACAATTTGGTTCAGGCTGGGTTTGGTTGGTAGTGGACAAATTAGGGAAATTACAGGTCACAACGACCGATAATCAGGACAATCCGCTAATGAAAAATGCTCTGATCCCCGGAACACCCATTATGGGAATTGATCTTTGGGAACATGCTTATTACCTCGATTATCAAAACCGAAAAGGAACCTATATTGATGCTTTTTACCAGCACATCAATTGGGAAAAAGTAAACGAAAATTATATTGAGGCTTTAAAGAAAGTCAGAAAAGTATAAAACATAAAAAAACAGGCTGTTTCTACATTAAGAGACAGCCTGTTTTTTTTTTATCCTTATAAACTTTTAAGGTTAGGAAGTTTAACCGCAAGGGTCGCAAAGGGTTTGCGCAAAGGACGCAAGTTTTACTTATAGCTTTGTATTTTTTTTTTAGCACGCAGATTTTGCAGATTAGGCTGATTTATTTACTGCTAACAAAACAACAGTAGCTATTTTAACTTTGCGCGGCAACAAAAAAAATCTGCCAAATCTGCGTGAAAAACACCATAGCGAACCTAGCGTAAACCCTTTGCGTCCCTTGCGGTTAAAAAAAGTTACTTCACTTCATAAATAAACGACTCAGAAGGCCCAATTTTAACTCGTGCCACCCCTTCACCATTCTTTACTGTAAAATAGATTTTATTCTGCAAATACAACTGATCCAAAAGCACGTAAGAGCCCTCCTTTAATTTCCATTTAGAAATAACATCAGAAGGAACTTTTAATTCGAATTCACTTGTCTTTTCCGAAGAAAAATTAGCCACAACAATCAACTTCTGGTTTTCGGACCAACGCACATAAGAATAAATCAAATCGGTATAACCTGTATTCTGATGATTTACAGAATGAATTTCCTGAAAACTTCCCATCAAAGCCGGACTGTTAATCGAAAAATTCAATAAACGTTTATAAAAATCACGAAGACTCTTCTCTGACTCTGAAAGTTGCCCGCCATCAAATTTCCCCTCATTCATCCAACGCTGATGATTTGGAACGCCGATATAATCAAAAATTGAAGTTCGCGAACGGGTGCCGAAACCGGCGTTTTCATTTCCGGCCTCTCCTACTTCCTGTCCAAAATACACCATGGTTGGCGATGTGCTGATTGTAGTAGAAACAACCATCAACGGTTTACCTTTTTCCGGAGTTCCTGCAAATTCAGGGCTTGCCAAGCGCTGTTCATCATGATTGTCTAAAAAATGTAACATATGATGTTCGATATCCGACATTCTGGTTTGAATTTCAGACAAACCATCTGTTGAAGATTTTCCACGAATAATATCTTTTAGTTTATCGTATGTTTCTACTTTATCATACAAATAGTCCATTTTTCCCAAGCGAATATAATTGCGGTATTCATTCGGATTATAAACTTCGGCCAATAAAAACGCTTTTGGGTTTTTCATTTTGATTGCCGAATTCATATAACTCCAAAATTCATACGGAACCATTTCGGCCATATCATAACGAAAACCATCAACCCCTTTGGCTGTCCAATACAAGGCAATCGATTTAAATTTCTTCCAGGAATCCGGCACGTCTTTATCCTGCCAAAAGGTAAAATGCTCCTGATAGGTTTTTTGATCAAAACCAGTCGGAAGTTCCGGAAAATCCTTTGAACCATCCGGGCGAATACCATAATTTACTTTTACGGTTTCGTACCAATCGTTTTGATCCGGTTTTATTTTACGTGAACCATTACCCGTCCATTTTGCCGGGTTTTCATCAAAAACACCATCAATAAGAAGGCTTTTTTCTCCATTAAGCGGAATATCGCCGTCAGGAATCTGAAAATGTTGATTCGGAATATAATAGAAGTTATTGTTTTTACTGTATTCAACCGTTACGTTATCATCAGCGCCAAAATCCCGAACGCCTTCCGGATTGCTTTTTCCTTCATACTTTCTGGCAATATGATTGGGTACTATATCAATAATGACTTTCAATCCTGCTTTATGGGTTCGCGCAATCAAAGCTTCAAATTCCTGTAAACGATTGGCAGGATTTACCACTAAATCAGGATTCACATTGTAATAATCTTTTACTGCATAAGGAGAACCTGCTCTTCCTTTTACCACTTCCGGATCATCGTTTGAAATTCCATAGGCTGTATAATCACGAACCAAAGCATGATGTGGAACTCCGGTATACCAAACATAAGTCACCCCTAAATCTTTAATTTCATGCAATGCTTTATCTGTAAAATCATCAAACTTTCCAACCCCATTTTCTTCAATGGTGCCCCATGGCTTATTGGTGGTGTTTTTATTTCCGAATAAACGTGTAAAAACCTGATACACGACAATTTTCTTATCTCCAGCAACTTCCTCTTTGTCTCTGTTCATTTTCAAATCTTTTGTTTTACATGCCGAAAACAGCATCGTTACAGCCATTCCTGCAACAAAAATTCTTTTACTTATCATATTGATTTTATAAACTGATTCTTTTCTAAACCGAGAGATTAAATCGATAATTTAGAAACCATTTATTAAATTTAAACTAATTTTTAAAACCCGAAGAAAACTTAAATCAATTTATACTGTTTCCAATTCAAAAAGACAAACTACAACGAGAGAGTAGCGGTTTTTGTTCATAATTTAAACTTTTAAAATTCGCTTAACCTGTAATGAAATTTATGAATTATAAATTAATCCTAATATCCTTAAAGGTTGTAACCTTTTTCATAAATTTGACAAAAATTTAAACCATTGAAGAAATCACTCCTTTTCATATCTTATTGTTTGCTTCTTTTAAGTGTTCAAAGCATCTTTGCACAAACACCCAAAAAAATCATTGTCGAGAATGCTGATTTTTCTGATGTCGATCAGGTATTAATGCCGGACGCACTTTTGTTAACCGGAAATGTGAAGGTCAATCATGATGGTGTAGTACTAACTTGCAACAAGGCGTACTTTTTTCAAAAAGAAAACTATCTGAAAGCTTTCGGAAATGTACAATTAGTACAGGGTGACACCTTGTTTCTAAACAGTAAATATGCCGAGTACAATGGTAATATGAAAAAGGCTTTTGCAACCGGAAATGCTGTTATGACTTCACCGGATGCTACTTTGCAGACGGATACGATCAATTTTGACCGAAATGTTCAGGAAGTTTTTTACAACACAAAAGGAACTATCATCAACAAAGACAATACCTTGGTTAGTAAATCAGGCAGGTATTATGTGACGGAGAAAAAGTTTAAGTTTTTAACGGCCGTTACGCTTACCAACCCGAAATACATAATCAAATCAAATCACCTGGATTATTACAGTAACTCAGGACACAGTTACTTATTTGGCCCGTCGACGATTACCAGTAAAACCAATTATATCTATACAGAAAATGGTTTTTATGACACCAAGAAAAATCTGGCGCATTTACTGCGAAAATCCTATATAAAATACGATGATCGGCGCATAGAAGGTGATAGTTTATTCTACAATCGGAATACTGAATTTGCTTCTGCAACGCGGAATGTAAAAATTACGGATTCTATCAATCGCGGAATTGTAAAAGGACATTATGCAGAAGTCTTCAAACTTAAAGATTCGATGTTTGTTACTAAAAGAGCCGTTGCGGTTAACTTTGTAGATAATGATTCCGTTTATATTCACGGAAAAAAACTGATGGTTACCGGTAAAGAAGGCGAGCGAATCCTTAGAGCTTATAACAATGCACGTTTTTACAAAACCGATATGAGCGGAAAATGCGATTCGATTCATTCCAACTCTAAAAGTGCGTTAACAAAACTAATCGGAAATCCGATTCTTTGGAATGGTGAAAGTCAGATTACAGGAGATATCATGCACCTTATCGGAAATAATACAACTCGAAAAATCGATTCTTTAAAAGTGCTCAACAATACCTTCATGGTCTCGCGGGACACCCTCGGAACCGGTTATAATCAGGTTAAGGGTATCAATTTATTTGGTAAATTCCGGGATGGAAAACTACATGATGTCGATGTCGTAAAAAACACGGAAGTTATTTACTATATGCGGAATGATGCCCATGAACTTATCGGTATCAATAAAAATGTGAGTAGTAAAATCAATATGATTTTAGAAAACAATGCACTCGAAACCATCACTTTTTTCAACAAAGTAGATGGCGATATCTACCCCGAAGCTGATCTGCCCGAAAATGCCCGAAAACTGCGAGGTCTAGTCTGGCGAGGTGATGAACGAATAAAATCTAAAGACGATATTTTTACCCCCGAAGAGAATGAACTCAACGATAAATTAGTCAAAGAAGGAAAAGAAGATGATGCAAAAGAAAATGTTCCCATGAAAATCATGAAAGAGACATTAGATTACGATAAAAAGAAGCCAACTGTTAAACAAAAGAGTAAGGAGAAGACCAAGGAGAAAAAATAGTTTTCAGTCGCAGTTTTCAGTCTCAGTCGCAGTTTTCGGCAACCTGAAACTTGAAACTTAAGAAGTAGCTTTCAGTCTCAGTCGCAGTTTTCAGCAACTTGAAACTTGAAACTCAAGAAGTAGTTTTCAGTCGCAGTCGCAGTTTCCAACAACCTGAAACTTGAAACTCAAGAAGTAGTTTTCAGTCGCAGTAGCAGTTTTCAGCAACCTGAAACTTGAAACTCAAGAAGTAGCTTTCAGTCACAGTCGCAGTTTCCAGCAACCTGAAACTTGAAACCTGAAACAAAAAACTCAGAATCTCAGCAACTTAGCACCTAAAAAAGAAATGAATCCCGATTTTATAAAATACCAGGCACAAACATCCCCTTATCCTTTAGGAATGGAGGTTTCGCATGCCATTGGTTCCTACATATACGATACCAACAATAAAAAATATTTAGACTTTGTGGCCGGAGTTTCTGCCTGCACGCTTGGTCATCAACATCCGAGAGTCAATCAGGCTATAAAAGACCAGTTAGACAAATATTCGCATGTTATGGTTTATGGTGAATATTCGCAAAGCCCGGCGGTAGAATATTGCAAATTATTAGCTTCACTCCTTCCAGAATCCCTGAACAAAACTTATTTGGTCAATTCAGGCACAGAAGCGATTGAAGGAGCGCTTAAATTGGCTAAACGAACAACAGGTCGCAGTCAGCTTATATCGTGTCATAATGCGTACCATGGTAACACGATGGGTTCGATGAGTGTTATGGGCTTTGAGGAACGCAAACAACCATTTCGTCCATTACTACCTGATGTAGATTTTATTACATTCAACAACGAAGAAGATTTACAAAAAATAACCACGCGAACGGCTGCTATTCTTTTAGAAACCATTCAAGGAGGTGCAGGATTCATCCAACCCCATGATAATTTCCTTCAAAAAGTACGCAAGCGCTGTGATGAAGTTGGAGCCATGATGATTGTGGATGAAATCCAACCCGGATTTGGAAGAACCGGAAAACTGTTTGGTTTTCAAAACTATGATGTCGTTCCGGATATTGTCGTTATGGGAAAAGGAATGGGTGGCGGAATGCCTGTTGGTGCTTTCACGGCATCGGCAGAAAAAATGGATCTTTTAACGGAAAATCCGAAATTAGGACACATCACCACCTTTGGAGGTCATCCTGTCATTGCGTCAGCCTGTCTGGCAACTTTGCAGGAATTAACTGAAACAAACCTCATGCAAGAGGCGTTAGAGAAAGAAAAACTCTTCAGATCGCTTTTGGTACATCCTTTGATAAAGGAAGTTAGAGGAAAAGGATTGATGCTTGCCGCCATGACTGAAACTGCCGAAATAACCAACGAAGTTATTTTGAATTGTCAGGACAAAGGGCTCATTTTATTCTGGTTGCTGTTTGAAGGATGCGCGATACGAATAACACCGCCGTTAACGATTTCTGAAGAGGAAATAAAAGAAGGTTGTGCCATTATCTTGAATGTTATGGATGAAATAATGAAAAAGGAACAAGAAAATTAATCAGGGGTAAATACTCCGGATTAGTATTAAATTTTAGAATAATAATGCTGTATTCTTTTACAAGAAAAACGAATACCACCTAAAAAAACAGAACACGAATTCTGTCCATATTGTTAATTAAATTGTTCAAAACAATTAATCCCCTTTCCTCACAACAAAATATGGTTGCCTAATTTTATAACAGGCTAATTTCAAATAAACAAAGTATGCAATTAAGCAACGAAGAAGAAGATTATAACCTATCCCTATCCAAATTTGAGTCGATGTTAAAAACTAACAAAGTACTCTTTTTTGATTCTGAAGAATTTGAAGAAATTATTCTTCATTATTTAGACATAGGTAAGGCTAATTTAGCAAAAAAAGCCTTAAAACTCGCATTGGATCAGCACCCAAAATCTACGGGCTTAAAACTAGTACAAGTAGAAATGCTGGTTTACGATGACAAACTCGACATCGCTGAAAAGCTTTTGAATGAGTTGTATGCAATTGAACCTAACAACGAGGAAATTTACATCCAGAAAGCCAATATTTGTTCTAAGAGAGACCAACACGAAAAAGCGGTAGAATTACTTAAAATTGCGCTGCAATATACAGACGATTACGCTGACGTGTACAACTTAATCGGAATGGAATATCTGTTTATGGATAACCTTGAGATGGCAAAAGACAGTTTTATCAAATGTCTTGAAGAAGATTTAGAAGATCAATCTGCTTTATACAATGTGGTGTATTGTTTTGAATTTTTAGATCAAAATCAGGATGCCATTGTATATCTGAACGATTATATCAACAAAAACCCGTACAGCGAGATTGCCTGGCATCAGTTGGGTCGCTTGCACTATGGTGTTAAAGAATATGAAAATGCCATTCGTGCCTTTGATTATGCAACCATCATAGACGATGAGTTCTTAGGTGCCTTTATGGAAAAAGCAAAAGCTTACGAACGCCTGAAAGACTACAGCAAAGCCATCGAAAGCTACAACCGTACCATCGAATTAGACGATGCTACCTCGTATGCTTTGTTGCGTATCGGAAAATGTCATGAAAAACTGGGCAATTCAGCCAAAGCATTACAATATTACAATCAGACCGTACATGAAGATCCGCTTTTAGACAAAGGATGGATCGCGATTACTGATTTTTATGTTCGTCAAAAAAACTTCCAGAAAGCCTTATTCTTTGTCAACAAAGCATTGGCTATCGACAATCAAAATCGTTTGTATTGGAAACGTTACGCAACGATAAACAAACAAATGAACTTCTTTGAAGAGGCTGAGTTTGGGTATAGAAAAGCAGTCGAATTTGGCGATTACGCCTTAGAAACCTGGTTATTCTGGGTTGATATTCTTCAGTTTTTAGGTGAATTTGAAAGCGCCATCCAAACCTTATTGCAGGCGTCGGAATACTTCCCTGAAGAAAATGAAGTTGAATATCGTCTTGCGGGATTGTATTTTATGATTCAGGACAATACAAAAGCTAAATTTCATTTAAGCAACGGATTACGTTTAAACTTTGACAATTACATCTTAATCGAAGATTTGTTTCCGGTAGTCTGGACCAAAAAAATGGTTAAAAATTATATTGAAAAACACAGAAAGCAATAATGATTGACACTTTAAAAAGACGTTTTGGCTTACTGGGCCGTAACATTAGCTACTCTTTTTCGAAAGGATATTTTACTGAAAAATTTAGCAATGAAGTTTTTACCGGCAACAGCTACGAAAATTTTGACATTTCAGAAATCAATCACTTCACCGGATTAGTAAAAAACAATCCGGATTTAAAAGGATTAAATGTTACGATTCCGTACAAAGAGCAAGTCATTCCCTTTTTAGATAAACTTTCAAAAAAAGCGGCTTTAATAGGCGCTGTTAATACCATAAAATTTACCAAGAGCGGTAAATTAAAAGGATACAATACAGACTACTATGGTTTTAAAAAATCATTAAAGCCACTATTAGAACCCCATCACAAAAAAGCACTCATTTTAGGTACCGGTGGTGCCTCAAAAGGGGTTGCTTTTGCTCTTGATGAGCTTGATATTCTTTATACTTTTGTTTCGAGAGAAGCCAAAGACAACATCATTGATTACGATTTAATCAACGCTACTACTTTTGACAATTATCAAATTATAATCAATTGTACTCCGGTAGGCACAAGCCCTAATATTGAAGCCTGTCCTGACCTGCCGTATGAATATTTCACCAATAAGCATATCGCTTATGATTTAATTTACAATCCGGAAGAAACTCAATTTCTAAAAAATGCAAAAGAACGTGGTGCTGTTATAAAAAATGGCTACGACATGCTTATTTTTCAAGCCGAAAAAGCCTGGAAAATCTGGAATAAATAAAAAACCGGCCGTCCATAAAATGTTAAAGTAATTTTCGTACATTAGACTACTCGTTAATAGGTAGTTATGAATAAATCGTTACTTATTCTATTTTTTTTAATTGCCACGGCTACAAATGCTCAAGGAACAGTTGAGTCCAAAAGCCCTTTTTCAGAGCCCCGTTATCATTATTTTCTTAAAACCATATTACTTTTTAATGAGTATTTAGATACCGACAATGGTTCTTTTAATACTACACAAGTACGTGCTTTAGTTCCGATTGGAGACAAAGCCTGGAATTTACGGTTTGACCTTCCTTTAATATCAGCCAATACCAATTCGATAAATAAAAGCGGGATTGGAGATGTTGGCATGGGGGTTAGTTACATTCCTTTTATGGAGAGACAAAACGGTATTGCCCTCAGAGCAAGAGTATATGCCAATTCTGCCGCAGATCCCAACTTCGGATCGGGCAAATGGGTTGTCATGCCGGCCGTTTTTTATGGGAAATATATGAGCGATAAAAAATTCCTTTGGATCACTTCCTTAGAATATCAGGCGAGTTTTGCCGGTTCCAGTGAACGAAGTGATATTAATGTCATTGCTTATGAAAATGTACTATTTCATTTTTTTGGCAAAAACTGGATTGCTGCCGATGTTGCTTTTCGGTACAATAGTATTTTAGAAGGCTTTCAAAATAATGCTTTTTTAGAATTTGGCCGAAAAATTACCCCTACTAACCTCGCCTACATCCATCCGAGTGTGGCTTTTGGAGGAAACAAAACATACAACTATGGTTTGGAGGTTGGTCTTCTAATCTTATTCTGACAAAGATCTTTGACTACAAAATTTCAGATTTCTTAAAATAAAATCCTTAATAGAAAACGAAATAATCAATTAATAGCATTTTTCTAAAAATGGTATAGGGTCAAATTTTGAATTTATTTCAGAAAACGAAACAAAAAAAAGAATATCACATCCCTAAAACAGAACAATAAATAAGGATTTCATCGAAAAATAGTGCATAAACAAACGATTTATTTTGTATTTAGAAACACCTTTACTATCTTTCGCTCTACTTAAACCAATAAACCTTATACATTTAAAATGTTAGAAGAAAAGAATGATAACCTGCAAGATGCAGACGGAAAACTAGAAATCGAGATTAGCGATTCTATACAAGACAATGTGATTGAAGAATCTGATTCTGAAACTGCAGCGGAAAATTTAGTTTCAACTACTGAAATTGAATTAGAAACTGTAGCTGAAACTCCGGAAGCAGATCATCAAGAGGCATTAGATGCGATCACCAATTCGAACGCTGAGGAAAGTGAAGATGAAACGTTAAAAGAACGTCATGAAATCCCTATGCAGGATTATGATACTTTTACGCTAGATACTCTTGTTGACGAACTGAAAAAACTTGTAAATACAGACAAAGTAATGTCTGTAAAAGAGCATATCGAAGAAATCAAGAAATCATTCTTATTACAATACAATCATCTTATAGAGGAGAAAAAAGAAGAATTCAACGCTTCTAAACAAGATCCTAATGAAGAATTTGAATACCATTCTCCATTAAAATCTAAGTTTGATGAATATTATTCTATTTTCAGAGAAAAGAGAAATGCGCATTTCAAACATTTACAAACCAATTTAAAATCTAATTTAGACAATCGACTTGCAATTGTTGAGGAGCTAAAAGAACTTATAAACCCGCAGGAAAACATCAAAGACACGCTTAAACATTTTAATGATTTAAGAGAGAGATGGAAAAATGCAGGACCAATTCCAAAAGACAAATACAATCACGTTTGGAACAACTATCACTTTCATGTAGAAAATTTCTATGATTATCTGCACTTAGATCGTGAAGCCAGAGATTTAGATTTTAAATACAACTTAGAGCAAAAACAAAAAATTATAGCTCGTGTTGAAGAATTGGTAAACGAAACGGATATCAGTAAATCTTTCAGAGAATTACAAGACCTACACCGAATCTGGAAAGAAGATATCGGACCTGTTTCTAAAGAACACCGTGATACCATCTGGAACAAGTTCAGTGAACTGACTAAAAAAATCCATGATAAAAGAGAGGTTTTATTTGAAAGCCAAAGAGCTAATGAGCAACAAAATCTTGAAATTAAAAAAGAGATTATTGGTAAATTAGAAGTTCTGGGAACTGAAAAAGTAAACTCCCATTCGCAATGGTTGCTACAAATTCAAAAAGTAGAAGCGTTAAGAAATGAGTTCTTTGCAGCGGGAAAAGTGCCGTCTGAGGTAAACGAAGAAACCTGGGCTTCTTTTAAAACTGCCGTTAGAAATTTCAACTCTTTTAAAAATTCTTTTTATAAGGACATTAAAAAAGATCAAAACGACAACTTAAATAAAAAAATGGCTCTTGTTGCCAAAGCCAAAGAATTACAAGAAAGTACTGATTTTGGTGCCACTACTCCAATCATGAAACAAATTCAGGAAGAGTGGAAACAAATTGGTCATGTTCCTAAAAAATATTCTGATAAAATCTGGAAGGATTTCAAAGACGCTTGCAATCACTATTTTGATAAATTAAAAGAGCACAAATCAGAGGAAAACGGTGATGAAGTAGCGGCTTTTGACAACAAAAAAGCGTACTTGGACATCTTAAGAGCTTACCAGCTTACCGGAGACCACAAAACTGATTTGGACGCTATAAAATTACATATTGAAACTTGGAAAGACTTTGGTAAAGTACCTTTCTCAAGACGTCATATTGAAGGGAAATTCAATAAAATCCTGGATGCTCTTTTTGAAAAATTAAGTTTGAGTAAAAAAGAAACCGAAATGATGCGTTTCTCTAACCGTATAGATTCTTTATCGGAAAGTAACGACACCAGAAAACTGGACAACGAAAAAATCTTCTTAATGCGCAAAATTGAAGAGGTTCAAAATGAAATCTTCCAATTAGAGAACAACATTCAGTTTTTTACCAATACAAAAAATGCTAAGAAAGAGAATTCAATTGTTCTTGAAGTTCGTAAAAACATTGCTGTTCACAAAGAAAGCCTTGATGTTTGGAAAGACAAATTAAAACAATTACGTAATCTAGGTCAGGAATAAGACTTTTGATTTAAAAATATAAAAGGTGTAATGAAATTCTCATTGCACCTTTTTTTTATGCACTTTTTTTTAAGCGCAGGGTTCGCAAAGCAAGATCAACATAAAGTTTTTCGGACTCCTATGTTTGTCTCGTTAAAAACGCTCTATAACGTTCTTTTATGAATTATTGTCACCCTGAGCGTAGTCGAAGGCTGGTTTGGTAAAAAGGGCTTCGACTTCGCTCAGCCTGACAAATGGAGGAAAGAAGAGAAAAACTGTTTGGCATTTTTGCTTGGAAAACTTTGGAATCAAGTTCAGAAGATGCAGAGAAACAAAAATCTCGCGAAGTCGCAGAGTCGCGAAGTTAAAAAATCAGTATAAAAACTTGGCGGCTCTGCATCTTTGCGAGAAATAAAGCCTAAAATCACCAACAAAATAAACAGAAGAAGATTTACACAAATTACTCCACATTTTTTTTGACTTGATACAAACTTTGCGCACAATTATGTTTTCAAGCATTTCTCCCAGAAACTTAACGTTCTAATTAAATTTCATAAAACTATTCTTTAAAATATTGATTATATTTGAGAATCAGAAGATTGTAAACCTTTAAATAGTATCAATATGAAATTTACAAGAAAAGCAAATGCCAACTGGAAAGGTACGGGCATGGAAGGAAAAGGAACTATCAGTACACAAAGTACTACATTAGACAATGCGCAATTGTCCTTTAAAACAAGATTTGCAGACGGAGTCGGAACGAATCCGGAAGAACTTATTGCAGCAGCGCATTCGGGCTGTTTTACGATGCAATTAAGTTTTTTACTTAACGAAGGAGGTTTTACCGCAGATGATTTAACTACAGAAGCGACAGTAACCTTTGAAGACGGCACTATAACTTTGATTCATTTGGATTTAAAAGGAAAAGTCCCTTCTATTTCAGCAGAAGAATTCGAAAAAACGGCTGCTAAAGCGAAAGAAATTTGTCCAATATCAAAGCTTTTAAATACTACAATTACGTTAACTGCTACTTTGGTAAGTTAGACGAAACTTTAAAGCATAAAAAAACCAAGGTCAAGCCTTGGTTTTTTTTATACTAATTCATTTCTGCTTACATTGTAGCTTTCAAAGCTTTTGCTTCAGCAGTCATTTCTAATGCTTTGTAAACACCTAATAATGTTTTAGAAACATCTTCGTTTTTAGGATCTAATTCGTTTGCTTTTTTAAGGTAAGGAATAACTCCTTTAAAAACAGACTCTCTTTGCGCTTTTAAAACGTCATAACGTTTCATATCTTTTGCAGAAGTACCCAATTTGTTCATTTCTTCAATGATTGGTTTCTCTGCTTCTAATTTTAAAGCTGCAAGGTTAAGATAAGCGTTTGTATAATCCGGTTTGATTTCGATCGCTTTCAAATAGTATTTTTCAGCGTCAGCAGGATTTTTAGCATTGTTGCTAATTACCCCTAAGTTAAACAATAGATCAGCATTGTTCGGGTCTTTTTGTAAAGCCTCGTTAACTAATTTTTTGTACGTTTCAAAATCTTTAGTTTCTAAATATAGATTGGCTTCTGTAAGCAACAAAGTAGAATCTTCCGGGTTTGCTTTTCTAGCATCTGCAACGGCTTTTTTAGCATCTTCAATACGTCCTTTTTGAACCAGGATTAAAGCAAGATTTTTGTTGATCTCACCTCTTTTAGAAGGAATTGCTTCTGTTCTTGGTTTTTCGTGAGTTCCTAATTTTACAGCTAAATCTCTTTCATTAGCATTATTAAAACCGTCTTCGTTTTTAGTTGCTTTGTTTAATGCCAAATAACTAGTTCCTTTTCCGGAATAATTTACTTTTTTCAATTCTTCGTACATTGGTAAAGCTGCATCATAGTCTTGAGCATTTACCGCTGTTGAAGCTGCGTAGTACAAGTTAATTGTATCTTTTTTATCTAACAAATAAGCTTCGTATAATTTCTTTGCACCGTCAGCATGTTTGCTTGCTTGTGTATCAGCAATAGCCGAGTTAATCAAGTTTCCTTTAATTTGAGTAATTGAAGTAGCAGCCTGAGTAGAGTATTTTAACTTTCCTGACTCTTTTTCAATATCAATTAATTTTTTGTAGCTCTCTGCTGCAAGAGATAAGTTTTTACTTTCTTCAACTTTTTTGTTAGCCAAATCCAAGTAAGCGTTCCCTTTTACAAAATAGTATTGTGCTTGTTCTACATCTTTAGCATTAACAACTAAATTTTCGGCATCTTTTAGTATTGTGATAGCCCCTTGTGCGTCTCCGTTTTTTAATGCTTTCTCAGCACTTTTAATCTGATCTTTTTGAGCAAAAGTAGCTACTGAAATCAATAATGCTGACGCAAGTATTACATATTTACTTTTCATAATAGTCAATTTGTATATTTAATTTATTTTTGTGGTTTACTTATTCTTCTGATTCTTCTTCAGAATCCTCTTCGTCTTCTGTTTCTTCTTCAGCATCGTCTTCATCGTCCTCTTCTTCTGCCGTACCGTCGTCTTCAAGAACTTCTAAATCCGGCTTCACTCTTTCTATCGCTGATTCGATAACATTACCATCTTCGTCAACCACAACTTCTGCTACATCGTCTTTCATTACTTTTGTAACAGCAGCGATTGAATCTTTTCCTTTTAAGTTAATCAATCGAACTCCTTGCGTTGCACGACCCATTACACGTAAATCTTCAATTGCCATTCTGATTGTTAATCCAGATTTGTTGATAATCATCAAATCATCCGCATCGGTTACCGCATTAATCGAAATTAATTTCCCTGTTTTCTCCGTGATGTTAAGTGTCTTAACTCCTTTTCCTCCACGGTTCGTAATTCTGTACACATCTTCACCATCATCATCAACCAGTTTGGTACGTTTACCGTATCCGTTCTCGGTTACTACTAAGATTTGTGAATCGTTAACGTTGTCTTTATCAACAGTAACCATACCAATTACTTCATCGGTATCGTCTTTTAGCGTAATTCCACGAACTCCGGAAGCTGTTCTTCCCATCGGACGGGTTTTAGTTTCTTCAAAACGAACTAATTTACCGGATTTCACAGCCAGGATAATTTGGCTTTCTCCATTTGTTAATTTCGCTTCCAGTAATTCATCCCCTTCTTTAATTGTAATTGCAGCAACTCCATTTACTCTAGGCTTAGAATATTTCTCTAAAGATGTTTTCTTAACCTGTCCTTGTTTGGTTACCATGACAAGGTTATGACTGTTGATATACTCTTTGTCTTTTAAATCTTGTGTACAAATGAAAGCTTTTACTTTATCATCGCTTTCAATGTTCACCAAGTTCTGAATTGCTCTACCTTTTGCGGTTTTGCTTCCTTCCGGAATTTCGTAAACACGCATCCAGAAACATTTTCCTTTTTGTGTAAAGAACATCATATACTGGTGGTTGGTTGCCACGAACATATGCTCAAGGAAATCCTGATCTCTTGTTCCTGCGCTTTTTTGTCCAACGCCACCTCTGTTTTGTGTTTTGTATTCTGTAAGGTTCGTACGTTTGATATAACCGGCGTGCGAAATGGTAATAACCACATTCTCATCGGCAATTAAATCTTCAATACTTACATCACCACCTGAATATTCGATTAGAGAACGACGGGCATCGCCATATTTCTCACGAATTTCTTCCAGTTCTTCTTTAATTAAGTTCGTTCTAAGAACTACATCTGCTAATAAAGCCTTCAAATGCTCTATTAATTTCATTAACTCTTCAAACTCAGCTCTTAACTTATCTTGCTCCAGACCTGTTAACTGACGCAAACGCATTTCTACGATGGCACGAGCCTGAATGTCTGACAAATTGAATCTTTCAATTAATTTATCACGTGCTTCTTCTGTATTTTTCGAACCTCTGATGATCGCGATCACTTCATCGATATTATCAGAAGCAATAATTAATCCTTCTAAAATATGTGCTCTTTCTTCCGCTTTACGCAATTCAAAACGAGTTCTACGCACTACTACATCGTGACGGTGCTCAATAAAATAGTGAATCATATCTTTCAGATTCAACATTTGTGGGCGACCTTTTACTAATGCAATATTATTTACACTAAAAGAAGATTGTAATGAAGTGTATTTATATAAGGTATTTAAAACTACGTTTGGTGTAGCATCGCGTTTCAGGATATACACGATACGCATACCGTTTCTATCTGATTCGTCACGGATATTGGCAATCCCTTCGATTTTTTTATCGTTAACTAAATCAGCTGTACGTTTGATCATTTCGGCTTTGTTAACCTGGTATGGAATCTCTGTAACGATAATACATTCTCTTCCGTCTACTTCTTCGAAACCAACTTTAGCACGCATTACAATACGTCCTCTACCGGTTTTAAAAGCTTCACGAACCCCTTCATAACCATATATCACACCTCCTGTTGGAAAATCAGGAGCTTTAATATGTGTCATTAATTCGTCTATTTCAATATCATTATTATCCAGATACGCTAATGTACCGTTGATAACTTCTGTTAAATTGTGTGGTGGCATATTAGTTGCCATACCAACTGCAATACCTGTTGCTCCGTTTACTAACAAAGTAGGAACTCTGGTTGGCATTACTTTTGGCTCATATAAAGTATCGTCAAAGTTGAGTTGAAAATCAACTGTTTCTTTTTCGATATCTGCCATAATATCTTCCGAAATTTTACGCATTCTTGCCTCAGTATAACGCATTGCTGCCGGACTGTCACCATCGACAGAACCAAAGTTACCTTGGCCATCTACTAATAAATAACGCATACTCCACTCTTGAGCCATACGCACCATAGCGTCATAAACAGAGGTGTCACCATGTGGGTGATACTTACCCAAAACCTCTCCTACGATTCTCGCTGATTTTTTGTGTGCAGATCTTGAAGTTACTCCTAAATCATACATTCCATAAAGAACTCTTCGATGTACCGGTTTCAAGCCATCTCTAACATCCGGAAGTGCTCTTGATACAATTACTGACATCGAATAATCGATGTAAGCTGATTTCATTTCATCCTCTATGTTAATAGGAATTAACTTTTCTCCTTCAGACATAAGTTGTTATATTAAATAATTATATTAATTTCAAAGCGTGCCAAGATACGGTTTTTTGAAATTTTTATAACTATCTTCATACACTTATTTCAATGATTTATTAACAACTTTATTTTCAATTTCAGTTAATAAATTAAGCGTTTTTTAACGCTATAATTGCTATTTTTTTTGTCTATTAGCTGTCATGAGATTCCGAAGGGTACGGTTTTTGTTTTTCACACAGTAATTCACTAAATTTACAATACATTACAATTATATATTATGGATGATAATTTTTCACCAAGAGTAAAAGATGTTATTACCTACAGTAAAGAGGAAGCCTTGCGTTTGGGCCACGACTTTATTGGTACTGAGCATCTAATGCTGGGCATTTTGAGAGATGGAAACGGTAAAGCCATTCATATTCTCAATAACCTGGCTGTTGATTTAGATCATTTACGCAGAAAAGTAGAAATACTCAGTCCAGCCAATCAAAGCGTTGAAGTCAATGCCGAAAAGAAAAATCTTCATCTTACCCGACAAGCTGAAAGAGCTCTGAAGACCACCTTTCTTGAAGCAAAAGTATTTCAAAGTTCATCGATCAGCACGGCACACCTGCTGTTATGCATCTTACGAAACGAAAACGATCCCACAACCAAGCTATTGAATAAACTAAAAATAGATTATGATATAGCTAAAGAACAATATTTAAATATGACTCCAAACGAAGAAGAATTCTTAGAAAACTTGCCAAGAAACGAATCATACAACGACGATTCAGGACAAGATGACAGTCTTAAAGAAAGTAGTTTTAACAATCCCGCCAATAAGTCAAACAAAAAGTCAAAAACTCCGGTTTTAGATAATTTTGGGAGAGATTTAACAGAAATGGCTGAGGAAGGAAAACTGGATCCGGTTGTAGGACGCGAAAAAGAAATTGAACGCGTTTCTCAAATCCTAAGCCGTAGAAAAAAGAACAATCCGCTACTTATTGGAGAGCCGGGAGTTGGTAAATCTGCTATTGCAGAAGGTCTGGCTTTACGCATTATTCAGAAAAAAGTATCTCGTATTCTTTTCAACAAACGTGTCGTTACCCTTGATCTGGCCAGTTTAGTAGCCGGAACAAAATACCGCGGTCAGTTTGAAGAAAGAATGAAAGCCGTTATGAACGAGCTGGAGAAAAACGACGATATCATTCTTTTTATTGATGAAATTCACACTATTGTAGGTGCCGGTGGAGCAACAGGTTCTCTGGATGCTTCCAACATGTTCAAACCTGCTTTAGCAAGAGGAGAGATCCAATGTATTGGAGCAACTACTCTTGATGAATACAGACAATACATCGAGAAAGACGGAGCTTTAGAAAGACGTTTCCAAAAAGTTATTGTAGAACCAACTTCTGTTGAGGAAACAATCGCGATTTTAAATAACGTAAAAGACAAATACGAAGACCACCATAATGTTACGTACACCAAAGAAGCAATCGAGGCTTGTGTAAAATTAACCAACAGATATATGTCTGAGCGTTTTTTACCGGACAAGGCTATCGATGCTCTTGACGAAGCAGGATCTCGTGTACACATTACCAACATTGATGTTCCGAAACAAATTTTAGATTTAGAACGTCAGCTGGAAGAAGTGCGTGAGCTTAAAAATATGGTTGTTAAAAAACAAAAATATGAAGAAGCAGCCAAACTTCGCGATGATGAAAAACGCATCGAAAAAGACCTAGCTGTAGCTCAGGAACAATGGGAAGAAGACTCTAAAAACAACCGTATTGAAGTTACAGAAGATAATGTAGCCGATGTTGTTTCTATGATGACCGGAATCCCTGTAAACAGAATTGCACAAACAGAGAGCAATAAATTAGCACAATTACCGGAACTAATTCAAAACAAAGTAATTGGTCAAAACGAAGCTGTTCTGAAAATTGCCCGTTCTATTCAACGTAACAGAGCCGGACTTAAAGATCCGAACAAACCAATTGGTTCGTTTATTTTCTTAGGTCAGACCGGAGTTGGTAAAACACAATTGGCTAAAGTTTTAGCAAAAGAATTATTCGATTCTGAAGATGCGTTAATACGTATTGACATGAGTGAATACATGGAGAAATTCGCTATTTCCCGCTTAGTGGGAGCGCCTCCGGGATACGTAGGTTACGAAGAAGGCGGTCAATTAACTGAAAAAGTACGTAGAAAACCGTACTGTGTTGTTCTTTTAGACGAGATCGAAAAAGCACATCCGGACGTGTTCAACATGATGCTTCAAGTGTTAGATGACGGTTATTTAACAGATAGTTTAGGTCGTAAAATTGATTTCAAAAACACGATCATCATCATGACTTCTAACGTTGGAGCCCGTCAGTTAAAAGACTTCGGACAAGGTGTTGGATTTGGAACTGCTGCGAAAATAGCTCAGGCCGATGATAATTCAAAAAGCATTATCGAAAATGCATTGAAAAAAACATTTGCTCCGGAATTCTTAAACAGAATTGATGATGTTATCGTTTTCAATGCATTAGAAAAAGCAGATATTGATTTAATCATCGAAATAGAACTTAAAAAACTGTACTCTCGTGTTGCTGAATTAGGATACAGCCTAAATCTAACCGATAAAGCCAAAGCATTTATCGCAGAAAAAGGCTTTGACAGACAATTTGGTGCGAGACCACTAAAAAGAGCGATTCAGAAATATGTTGAAGATTTATTAGCAGAAGAGATCATTACCTCAAAAATACATTCCGGTGATGAAATTTTAATGGACCTTAAAGACGACTCTCAAGAACTTTCTGTAGAAATACACAAAGCCGAAGAGCCAACAAATCAATAAATACTTATTTTTATAACAGAAATAACAAACCCGTTACGTTTTTATAACATAACGGGTTTATTCTTTAGTCCAAATCCTCGATTTATTAAAAGCAAATAGTTATTTTTGACTATTAAATTCTATAATAAAAAACAACGTATGCTTCAAAACAAAGTCATTTTAGGTAGCGAAGAATGGTGCTCATTTCCAGAACTAGGAATCCCAACAATCAAGGCTCGTGTGGATTCCGGTGCAAAGACATCGGCATTGCATGCTATAAACATAGCTCCTTTTATTAAAAATGATACCAACTGGGTAAAATTCGACATTAACCCGATTCAGAATAACATCAAAACCATCATACATTGTGAAGCACCGTTGGTTGACAAAAGAATTGTAAAAAGCTCCAGTGGTTTCAGAGAACACCGTTACGTAATCCAGACGCATCTTAAAATTGGTGATGCGAAGTGGCCTATCGAAATGACGCTAACCAATAGAGATTCAATGGGTTTCAGAATGCTTTTAGGTCGCGAGGCCATGAGCGGACGTGTATTGGTTGATCCGGAAGAAAAGTACTTATTAGGACAACCAACTCCGGAATCCTTAAAAGAATTATATCAAAATTCAGAAAAAGCAACTTCCGGTTTAAGAATCGGACTTCTGGCCAGCAATCCTGAATTATACAGCAATAAAAGAATCATGGAGGCCGGTGAAATGCGTGGTCACGAAATGCACTTTTTGAACATCAAAGAATGCTACATGAAACTGGATGCAAAAACTCCCGAAATTCATTACAGAGGCGGAAAAATTCTTAATCAATTTGACGCTATCATTCCACGTATCAGACCAAGTATTACATTCTATGGTTGCGCTTTGACACGTCAGTTTGAAGCATTGAAAGTTTTCTGTTTAAATTCGGCTACAGCCATCACACAATCCCGCGATAAATTATACTCCTTACAACTGTTATTAAATAGTGGTATTGACATTCCGACGACTGGTTTTGCTAATTCTCCATTAGACACCGACAACTTAATTAAAATGGTTGGTGGCTCTCCGTTAATTGTAAAATTATTGGAAGGAACACAAGGAAAAGGAGTTGTTTTGGCAGAAACCAAAAAAGCAGCAGAAAGCGTTATTAATGCCTTCAAAAGCTTAAATGCCAATATCCTTGTTCAGGAATTCATTAAGGAAGCCAACGGAAAAGACATTCGTTGTTTTGTTATTGACGGAAAAGTAGTGGCTGCCATTCAGCGTGAAGCTATGCCGGGCGAATTTAGAGCCAATATCCATCTTGGCGGAACCGCTTCTGTTATAAAAGTAACAGCCGAAGAGAAAAAAATCGCCATAAAAGCCGCAAAAGCAATGGATTTAAAAGTGGCTGGGGTAGATATCATTCGTTCTTCAAAAGGACCATTATTGCTTGAGGTAAACTCTTCGCCGGGCCTTGAAGGAATTGAAGGCGCAACAAACAAAGATATTGCCGGAGAAATGATCCGAGCGATTGAGAAAAATTTCAAACTATCTTAAGTAAGTTCATTAAAACTTAACTACAGCATAATTATTTTAGCAGCTTTGTCAAGGTTTAAAACTTTGACAAAGCTTTTTTATTTAACTTTATTAAAAAAAGCAATGTTGTACCCTTATCTTGATATTATTTTCCGAAGTGTTGCTGTCTATTTTTTCATGACCATTGCACTCCGAATCTTTGGCAAAAAAGAACTTTCACAATTAAATACTGCCGATATTATTCTGATTCTTTTAATTAGTAATTCAGTTCAAAATGCGATGGTTGGCCCGGATACAAGTCTTTGGGGTGGACTGGTTGCAGCTTTAGTGTTGTTTGTAATTAATTTCATTATTAAAAAACTAACACACAAATACAAAGTCCTTAACGATCTGTTATTAGACAAACCCGAGATTCTTATTCACAACGGAAAATTAGATTTTAAATCCCTAAGCAAATTAGACATTTCCCACGACGAATTAAAAGAAGCCATGCGTGAACATGGATTAGAGCATTTCACCGATGTAAAGCTTTGTATGTTGGAAATTGACGGTACAATCAGTGTTATTTCTCAAGACAAAACAAACTTAAAAGAGACCCACTACAAGCGTAAGCACAATCACAAGAATTTTAGGAAATAACATTTGGTATAAAAAATGAAATGTGCCTATGTTTATAAAATAATATTACAAATGTTAATGTTTAATAACACAAAAAAAAAGCTACTTTAAATAAGAAAGCAGCTTTTTTGCTATTTTAATTAATTAGTATTATTTCCAAAACTGATACCATTTATTCTTGCTCGTGAAGAACTCATACGTTTCCACATCTATATTTTTAATTGTCGAATTTGTTAAACCAAAAGGCTTTAGTCTAAGATTTAAATTCACCAAAATATAATTTTGTTCTTTCGGAAATCTTTCGGAAACACTTTTGTAATGCCTTAATAACTTTTTATCTTCAAGTCCATCCAAAGCTTGTAAGGCTGTACGAACAACAGAGTTTGTTTTGTCATTTAAACCCTGAATAAAAGTTTCAAGATATTTACTTTTATTTTTTAACTGACCAAGTGAATAGTAAGCACTAATCCTAATATCTTCATTCTCATTAGATGCAAAAGGCGCAATTATTTCACCATAATCTATACTCATTTCTTTTAATAAATAAGTACAAAATCGAAACGTTTCTTCATCATTTATCTTTCCAACATTTGTCTCAATACTTTCAAGCCAGTCGCTGCTTTTCTCCTTTGCATACCAAAAAACAAACTGAAAGACCTGCAGTAAATTTTCGTTTGCATATTCAATTAAATGAACGTGTGCTTTGTTGTAATCAAACTTTGTCAGTATTTGAAGTAAAACTTCCTGAATTTCTCCGGATCTTAATTTACACTCTGCCTCTATAACATCTAAAGTTTCCGTATCCAGTTTAGCCTTTTTTAAAAGCGCATTTAAGCAGTCTTTTTTAATATTGAATTCGCTCACAGAAAAATATGTTTCCAAAAGATCCTCTGCTTTACCTCCCATTGAATATCCAAACCAAGTTGCAGTATCTACAATCAGATCTCCTGAAATTACTTCATCAAGCCATCTTTCATACCAATCCAAAAAATTATTTTCGAAAGTAAATTTCGGTTTTTGCCTATCAAGGTCAAGATTAACAACTCTGCCTTTAAATTCACCATTTAATACAAGCCCATGAATATAACTGCATCCTTGTGATCCAAGAGGCAAAATTCCTGAAAATATTTTCCCTAATTCGATTTCAAAATCCTCATCTGAAATACCTTCTTCATCAATATTTTTTGTTATTTCATCCCAATATTCATCCGTCATATTTGGATACCAAACACAATCCTGACTTAAATACTCTTTTGTATTTTTATCGATCAATTCCTCGATCATTTTTCCAAATGGGTAAATACCATAAAACGGACCAGCTCCTGAAGCATTAAAACCTATCCCTCCATTGCCAACATTAATCAAAAAAGCTCTATAACACTCAGGCAATTCTAAATCATATTCCTTTTCAAATTTTAAAATATCTTTCTCATTCAAAGTATACCCTAAAGCATACTTATGCTCTTCCGAACCAAATACTTTTAACTTTACATCAGCATTTTTAGCTTTAATAAGCTTATTTTTTATTCTTTGTACCTGTTCTACAAACATCATTAACTGTTTAAATGGTAAATATATGGAATGTTCAATTTTAAAAAATAAAAAAAAAGGATAAAATCTTTCGAAATTATCCTTTTTCCTATGTTTAAAAATGTAAAATTTAAATCTCACATTTTACAAAAATCATTTTATTTAAATAAAAATACTCAATACAAAATACACTAAACCTGCTAAAATAGCCGAAATAGGAATCGTTAACACCCAAGCCCAGATCAAACTTACGGTTACCCCCCAACGAACGGCAGATACACGTTTTGTCAATCCAACACCAATGATAGAACCTGTAATTGTATGTGTTGTACTTACCGGAATTTTTAAATGCTCTGTAAAATAAAGCGTTAAAGCCCCAGCAGTTTCAGCAGCAACACCTTCAAAAGAAGTTACTTTTGTGATTTTTGAACCCATTGTTTTTACAATTTTCCAACCACCACTTAAAGTTCCGGCTGCAATTGCAGAATAACACGCTAATGGAATCCAAGGCGGCATTTTGAATGCTCCATCATCTGATGGCAGAACTACATCTAACCATTCATTCATGTGCACACCAGGATTAGCATTAATATAAACCGCAACTGCTGCTGCAATGATACCCATTACTTTTTGCGAATCGTTTCCTCCGTGTCCTAAACTAAAAGCAGCAGAAGATAACAATTGCATTTTCTTTAATGCTCCGTCAGCCTGATGTAGATTTAAACTACTAAATATCAAACAAAAAGCACTTACAGTTAATACGATAAAAGCAACTAAAAACCATTTAATATTGTGAGGTTCAAAAGCAACACTCCAAAAAACAGATGATGTAAAACGGGGTGCCTTACCTCCTTTTATGATTTCCTCGTAAGGAATCATTTGGGTGTAAACAAACCAAACCGTAACAATCATTAATACTGCCGTGAATATCTTAGGATAAATACTTTTACGAGAAGCATTTAACAACCAAATCGAAATTAAATACGAAGCCAAAGCTCCTAACAACGGCGCTAAAACAATAAAAGCAATAATAATAAGAACACCGGAAGGCATTCCACCATCTTTTCCTGCCTTATACCAACTGACAATTTGATACCAATAATGCGTAGTTCCATCTTCACCAACATAACCTGAAAGACCGTGTACAGCGATCGCATGCGCTATTGCTGCTCCTGCAAAACCACCAATTAAAGTATGCGATGAACTCGAAGGAATTCCAAGCCACCAGGTCAATAAATTCCAACAAATTGCCGCAATAACCCCTGCCAGAATAACAACCAGGTTAATTTCCATGGTGTTTGCTGTTTTTGCAACAGTATCCGCAACACCAAATCCGAAAACCCAGTAAGCCAGAAAGTTAAAAAATGCTGCCCAAAGAACGGCCTGAAAAGGCGTTAATACCTTTGTCGCAACAACTGTAGCAATAGCATTTGCCGCATCATGAAAACCATTGATGTAATCAAAAATTAAGGCTAATACTATAATAATTATAAGTAGCGTCATAAATTATAACTTCAGAATGAAATAAATTGAATTTAAGAATGTTTTACAGAAATAGATTCCAGTATGTTCGCAACACTCTTACATTTATCTGTTGCTGATTCCAAAACAGATAATACCTCTTTATATTTAATAATATTTTTAGCATCTGTTTCGTTTTCAAAAATTTCAAAAACTGCTTTATTATAAACGTTATCTGACTTGTTTTCCAGTTTATTAATTCTGGCACAAGCATCTTTTATGACTTTGAAATTCTTTAAATTTCTTAACTCTTTTACAGCACTATCAATATTCTGACAAGCTTCAAGGTTAATTTCTGTCATCTTTCTGATTGATTTTGTAATCTTATCAACCTGATACAATCTCATTCTGCTTGCTGCTCCGTGAAGGTAATCTGCTACGTTATCAATAGACGTAATTAAGGTATGAATATCCTCTCTGTCAAACGGAGTAATGAAATTTCTACTCAATTCAAGATTGGTCTGACGCGTAATGTCTTCTCCTCTTTGCTCTAACTCATCAATTTTTTGAAAAAGAACTTCTCTTTCTTTCAATGGAAGGTTTACAGCTTCGTGTAAATTAGAAGCTAATTCAATTAAATTACTTGAAGCTTCTTCAAAAAGTGGAAAGAATTTTTTGTCTTTCGGCACTAAAAATTGGAAAATACTGTTTATTGACATTTTTTTATTTTTGATAGCGCAAAATTACTTCATTAATACTTTGTAATGTTAAGCCATTGTTAACAAATCGTTTTCAATTTGAAAACTGTTCAGGAACGATACTGTTTTTTCGATGTCATAATGCAAAATTCGGTCTTCTTTTACCAAAGGCACCACTTCTCTGTAGCTCGTTAAGAACATTTCGATGAAATCACTTGATTTTAAAGGTTCTCTGTACGCAATAGCCTGTGAAGCATTTAACAACTCAATTGCCAAAATACGTTCAATATTATCCATAACACGTAATGCTTTGGTAGCACCGTTTGCTCCCATACTTACGTGATCTTCCTGTCCGTTACTCGAAACAATACTATCAACACTTGACGGAGTAGCCAGTTGTTTATTTTGACTCGCAATACTTGCCGCTGTATATTGTGGAATCATAAAACCGGAATTTAACCCCGGATTATCAACCAAAAACGCCGGAAGATTACGCAATCCTGAAATCAACTGATAGGTTCTTCTTTCTGAAATACTTCCCAATTCAGCCAAAGCAATTGCCATAAAATCTAATGCCAAAGCCAAAGGTTGTCCGTGAAAGTTACCTCCAGAAATAATCTGATCTGACTCAACAAAAATATTTGGATTGTCTGTAACAGAA
Source organism: Flavobacterium sp. FlaQc-49 (assembly GCF_044005985.1). Taxonomy (NCBI): domain Bacteria; kingdom Pseudomonadati; phylum Bacteroidota; class Flavobacteriia; order Flavobacteriales; family Flavobacteriaceae; genus Flavobacterium; species Flavobacterium sp. FlaQc-49. The sequence goes on from NZ_JBIPCS010000005.1 coordinate 358,460, forward strand.
TTAATTTCTGTTTTGAATACTTTTCTAACATAATCAATCGCATCTTTTGAAGCTCCGTGAACCTGTGGTATACAACGGAATGAGTAGGGATCCTGAACATGTTTCTTTTCCTGAGCAATAATCTCACTTCCTTCTAAGAACTCATTGATGCGTTGTGCCGTCACAATTTGCCCTTTGTGAGGACGTATAAAATGGATCAATTCATTAAAAGGCTCTATTCTTCCGTCAAAACCTTCCAATGAAATAGCTCCGATCAAATCTGCCAAATACGAATATTTATAAGCTTTAATTAAAATATGAGCTCCGTAAGCACTCATAAACTGAGTTCCGTTCAGCAATGCCAAACCTTCTTTGGATTTCAAGACAATTGGCTCCCAGTTAAAATGTTTCATAACTTCTGCTGAAGCTACTTTTTTTCCTTCAAAAAGCACTTCTCCTTCTCCCAACAAAGGCAAAGACAAATGTGCCAAAGGGGCTAAATCTCCGGAAGCTCCTAATGAACCTTGTGTATAAATAATAGGTAAAATATCGTTGTTGTAAAAAGCAACCAGACGATCTAACGTTTGCAATTGAACTCCCGAATGTCCGTAACTTAAAGATTGAATTTTAAGCAACAACATCATTTTTACAATTTCAGACGGTACTTCCTCTCCTGTTCCGCAAGCATGCGATTTTACAAGATTTTCTTGTAATTTTGACAGGTTTTCATTTGAAATTTTCACATTACAAAGTGATCCAAAACCAGTATTGATTCCGTAAATAGGCTCAGAATGTGACGCCATTTTTTTATCTAAATAATCGCGACATTTCTGAACGTTTACTTTTGCTTCTTCTGATAATTCAAGTGTTTTTTGATTTACGATTATTTCTTGTAAATCTTCTAAAGTTATGGTCTCCGTACTTATATAATGAATCTCTCTCATGTTGTTTAAATATTTTAAGATGTCAAAATTCAACAAATCAATATTAAAAAGCAACATTTGTTCATAATAATTAAAATTGCCACAATCTAATATTGCCAATTCTAATCATTTCATATTATTAACCATATAAATCTTATAATAACGTATAACCCGAATAAACCGATTTTTTAATAGTCTTCAGAAAATCAAAAAACTAAAAAGTCTATTAAATTTATAGACTAAACCGCTTTTTCAACTGAATTTGTCATTAAATTCAAACAACTTTTGACTTAACGACCTCAATAAAAAGTAAATAAATATACGAATAAGCTTATTTTATATATTGAATTTTATAAAATACTCAATATTGAATTTTATATTTTTGAAATAATGAAATATTCGCAAAAAGAAAATAAAGATTTTTAACTTTTATAAAAAACTGTACTTTTGAAAAATCAAAATGAAAAGTAACAGCACTACATATCAATCTTCTACAGTAACTCCAATCGGAGCTGTAATTGCTGTTATCACAATTTCTACAACAACAACTACCCCTTAGGGGTATACACTTTTACATATAATCCTGATTGTCTATACTTTTTTCTAAAAAGAAGAAAGCTATTGGATAGATAAAAATATTTGCATCAAAGAAAAAAAATCATCAAAATGAAAGTATTAAAATTTGGCGGAACTTCGGTTGCCAATGCACAAAATATAAAGCTCGCTCTCGAAATAATAAATCAAAATTCCAAACAGGAAAAAGTAGTTGTAGTGGTTTCCGCATTAAGCAAAGTAACGGACCTTCTTCAATTGGCAGCTGCAAAAGCCGCAGCCAACGACGAAAGTTTCAGGGAAATTATTGCCGAAATCGAGAAAAAACATCTTGACACTTTAAAAGAACTGATTCCGGTAAGCGAACAAAGTAGCTTGTTAAGTCATATCAAAAGAATTATAAATCATTTAGAAACTTTATTGGACGGTTGTTTCTTGCTGGGAGAATTATCCCCTAGAACAGCAGATACTATCTTAAGTTTCGGTGAATTGTTATCTTCTTTTATCATTGCACAAGCTTACCTGCAAATCGATAAAAATGCCGTTTACAAAGACAGCCGTGAACTCATTAAAACCAATAATAACTTTGGTAAAGCAGCTGTTAACTTTGAAGTATCCAATCAATTAACTCACGACTATTTTACTAAAAACGAATCACAAATCACTATTTTGCCGGGATTTATTGCCTCCACTCTTGATGGAATTACTACCACTTTAGGTCGCGGTGGTTCTGATTATACTGCTGCTATTATTGCCGGCGCTTTAAATGCAACACAACTGGAAATCTGGACTGATGTAAACGGAATGTTTACCGCAAATCCTAAAATTGTAAAACAAGCAAGACCAATCGCTACTATTTCATACCAAGAAGCTATGGAGTTGTCTCATTTTGGGGCAAAAGTGCTTTATCCACCTACAATTCAACCCGTTTTAAGGAAAAATATTCCAATTTTAATCAAAAATACTTTTGAACCCGAAGCCGAAGGAACTTTAATTTCTGATCAGGTTTCATCAAAAGATACTGTTGTAAAAGGAATCAGCCATATTGATCATATTTCTTTGCTAACGTTGGAAGGCCCTGGAATGATTGGAGTATCGGGTTCATCAAAACGTTTGTTTGAAGTATTGTCTCAGGAAAAAATAAATGTTATTTTTATCACTCAGGCCTCTTCTGAACACTCTATTTGTATCGGAATTCTGAATTCTGACGCCGAAAATGCCGAGGCCGCAATCAACAGAGCTTTTGAAATTGAAATCCTTCAAAACAAAATAGATCCTTGTATCGTAGAAAAAGACCTTTGCATCATTGCTTTGGTTGGCGAAAACATGAAAAATCACCAAGGTCTAAGCGGTAGAATGTTTAGCACTCTGGGGAAAAATAACGTAAACATCCGTGCCATTGCACAAGGTGCTTCTGAACGTAATATCTCAACTGTAATCAACGAAAGAGATGTTAAAAAAGCACTGAATACCTTACATGAGAATTTCTTTGAAGAAAACACCAAACAGCTCAATTTGTTTGTAATGGGTGTTGGAAATGTGGGAGAAAAGTTCATCGAGCAAATTCACAATCAGAAGAAATTCTTAAAAGACAATCTGAAGATTAATGTTCGTGTGATTGCTTTGTCCAATTCCAGAAAAATGCTTTTTGACGAAGACGGCATTTCGCTTAAAGAATGGCAAAATGATTTAGACAAAGGAGAACCAGCTAACAAAGAAGCCTTTATCGAACGTGCTAAAGAAATGAATTTACGTAACAGTATTTTTGTCGATATCACAGCAAATGCAAGTGTTTCCGATACCTATGAACAGTTTTTAAAACAAAGTATGGCAGTCGTAACTTGTAACAAAATTGCTTGTTCGTCTGCGTATGCCAACTATAAAAAACTAAAAAACCTATCGCGTCAGTACAATGCTCCGTTTTTGTTTGAAACAAATGTTGGTGCGGGATTACCTATTATTGATACCGTAAAAAACTTAATCGCTTCGGGTGATAAAGTGCATAAAATTCAAGCCGTTTTATCGGGAAGTCTGAATTTTATCTTTAATAATTTCGATAAAAACAATTCTTTTCACGATGTGGTAAAAGAAGCCGGAGTACAAGGATTTACCGAACCTGATCCTAAAATTGACTTAAGCGGAATTGACGTTGCTCGTAAAATACTGATTTTAATTCGCGAAAGCGGTTACGAAATGGATATCGACGCCATCGCCAATGAATCGTTTTTGCCTGCCGAATGTTTATCGACAACAAACAACGATGACTTTTTCGCAACCTTAATCAAACATGCACCCCATTTCGAAAACATTTACGAAGAAGCTTTAAACAAAGATTCAAGGCTAAAATATGTAGCACAATTCGAAAATGGAAAAGCGAGCGTTGGTTTACAGTTTATCCCAAAAGAGCATCCTTTTTATAATTTAGAAGGAAAAGACAACATTGTTTTGTTCTACACCGATCGCTACGTCGATCAGCCCTTGCTTATAAAAGGTGCCGGAGCAGGTGCAGCGGTTACCGCTTCAGGGATTTTTGCAGATGTGATTAGAATTGGAAACATATAAATTTTTGTTTCAAGTTTCATGTTTCAAGTTTTTGTAGCACGTTCTGCAAAAACTTGAAACATGAAACCTGAAACCTGAAACAAAAAAAAATGACAGAAATAAAACTATTTTGCCCGGCAACAATCGCGAATCTTTCGTGTGGATTTGACGTGCTTGGACTTTGCTTAGACAACGCGGGTGACGAAATGATTGTTCGGAAATCGGATCAAAAAGGGGTACGAATTACTAAAATTATTGGCGCCGATTTGCCATTAGAAACAGAAAAAAATGTTTCGGGGGTGGCTGCTTTAGCGATGTTGGAAACCTTAGAGGAATTGGATTTTGGTTTTGAAATTGAAATCTACAAAAATATCAAAGCCGGAAGCGGTATCGGAAGCAGTGCAGCCAGTTCTGCGGGAGCTGTTTTCGGAATCAACGAATTGTTGGGAAGACCTTTTTCCAGAAAAGACTTGGTGCAATTTGCTATGCAGGGCGAAAAACTAGCCAGTGGAAACGCACATGCAGACAATGTTGCCCCTGCCCTTTTAGGCGGTTTTACTTTGGTAAGAAGTTACAGTCCGCTTGATATTATTAGAATTGACAGTCCCGAAGAATTGTTTGCTACGGTGGTTCATCCTCAAATCGAGTTGAAAACTTCTGATGCCCGTTCTGTATTAAAACAAAATGTTTCCCTTAAAAGCGCCATCATGCAATGGGGAAATGTCGGCGGATTGGTAGCCGGATTATACACCAAAGATTATGACCTGATCGGACGTTCGCTTCATGATGAAATCGTAGAGCCTTTAAGAAGCGTTTTGATTCCGGGCTTTGATTTAATTAAACAAACAGCTATAGAAAATGGCGCTTTAGGTTCGGGGATTTCAGGCTCCGGTCCTTCCATTTTTGCCTTAAGCCGCGGAAAAGAAACCGCAAACCGAATTGCAAAGGCCATGAGCGACGTTTACGAAAAGATGAATCTGCCTTATGAAATTCACGTTTCGAAAATTAATCCTGATGGGGTTAGGATTTTGTAATTTGAAAAGAATTAAAAATTAAAAATTCAGAATTAAAAATTTTGGGTACCGTTTGTCATTTCAAACGAGAAATCACACAAGTGAGGACATACTGTTGTCGAGTTCCGAGTGGGATTTCTCCTTACGTCGAAAAATGACAAAAAGAACCGCTAATAATTAAGATTTAGAAATCAGAATTATTCACAACAACAATTCTAAAATCTAAAATCTAAAATCTAAAATTAGAAATGAAATACTATAGTTTAAACCACAATGCCCCAAAAGTTTCTTTTCAGGAAGCTGTAATACAAGGATTAGCGAGTGATAAAGGATTATATTTCCCGGAAGAAATCACGGCTCTAGATCCTTCTTTTTTTGATAAAATCGAAAGTTTAAGTCACGAAGAAATAGCTTTTGAAGCGATTAAACAATTTGTTGGAGACGAAATTCCGGCTTCAACTTTAAAAGAAATTATTGCCGAGACTTTGTGTTTTGATTTTCCGGTGGTGCAAGTCGAAAACGGAATTTACTCGTTAGAATTATTCCACGGCCCAACAATGGCTTTTAAAGACGTCGGAGCCCGATTTATGTCGCGTTGCCTGGCTTACTTTAATAAAGATAAAAAAGATGCTAAAAATACTGTTTTGGTAGCAACCTCGGGAGATACGGGCGGTGCTGTCGCCAGCGGATTCCTTGGCGTTGATGGCGTTGATGTGGTCATTTTATATCCGTCAGGAAAAGTGAGCGACATTCAGGAAAAACAACTGACTACTTTAGGACAAAACATAAAAGCTCTTGAAGTCGATGGTGTTTTTGATGATTGTCAAGATATGGTTAAAAAAGCATTTTTAGATGAAACCTTGGCACATAAAAATTTGACCTCGGCAAATTCTATTAATATTGCACGTTGGTTACCGCAGATGTTCTATTTTTTCTTTGCCTACAAAGCCTTGAAAAATCAAAACAAACCGTTGATTTTCTCTTGTCCAAGTGGGAATTTCGGAAATATATGTGCCGGAATTATGGCAAAAAAATTAGGTTTACCAATTGAACATTTTGTAGCTTCAACAAACGTAAACGATACAGTGCCAAGATTTTTGGAAAACGGAAAATACGATCCGAAGCCTTCTAAAGCAACCATTTCTAATGCTATGGATGTTGGAAATCCAAGTAACTTTATCCGAATTCAGGAATTGTACAACAATGATTTAAAAGCATTCGAGAAAGATTTCTCTTCTTACAGTTATACGGATGAAGAGACATTAGTTGCTCTGAAAAACATTTACAATACCGACGGTTACATCGCAGAACCACATGGTGCTGTTGGGTACTTAGGCTTGAAAAAAGAACTGCAAAAACACGAAAATGCCATTGGAATTTTCTTAGAAACCGCTCATCCAATTAAGTTTTTAGATGTGGTTGAACCTGCATTAGGAATTTCACTTCCTATTCCGACACAAATTGAGAGTGTTATGGATAAAGAGAAAGTAAGTGTGAAGATTGGGAGTTATGAGGAATTGAAGGCGTTTTTGGGGTAATTTGCTCTGCTTATAAAATTTTAAAAGTCATGGATTATGAGGATTTTGTTCTTGTAATTTGTGGCTTTTTTTTTAAATATTAAATTCTAATCAAAATTCGATTCTAATTTCCCCGTGTCATTGCGAACGTCACACTCGCGAAAGCAAACAAAATCAAGCTAGAAATAAATTTGTGTCTTGTCCTGAAATAGGTTTACACAAAAGTGTAACAAAATGGAACGATATACAAAAATATCAACCTCAAAATGGCAATCTAAATACAGTGAAGAATTTAAGAGATTTGTCTGTAATGAATTTTTA